>NZ_JBIAWY010000010.1:0-433398 GCF_042896185.1 Amycolatopsis sp. NPDC001319
CCTGGCTCCAGCACTACAACACTCAACGCCGCCACAGCGCACTCGGCGGGCATCCACCCACCAGTCGACTGCCACCAACCTGACGGCCGAATACAGCTAGGGCAGCTTCCAGGAGACGCACTCCGGCCGGACCCGGGTCGCCGCGAACTCCGCCACCGCGCGGAGCACGAGTTCGGCCGGCACCTCGCTGCCCGCGGGCTGCGGGAAGTGGCCGCCCTGCAGGCTGAAGTAGTCGGCGGACGCGGCGCCGGCGCCGTCGGCGGGCAGGTGCGCGGCGCCGTTCTCCTGCCACACCAGTGCGCCGCGGTCACCCCGCAGGCCGACGACGAGGTGGGGTGTCCCAGGGCCCTGACCGGCGTAGATCCACCAGACGACCCCCGAGGTGGCCGACGGCGGCACGGCTGCCCGCAGCGCGGCGAGCACCGTCTCGGCGGGGACGCTCGTGATGTCGTACCCCGTCCGCCGATCACCCGTGGTGGCCATGGTCCGCTCCGCTTTCCGTGAGGATCGGTGCTGATCCTACTGGGCCGCGTTGTGAGAGCGAAGTGTGGAACATCGACTCACTGTCCGAAGAGGACGGTCAGCGGTGGTCCGCCCGCAACCGCGCGGCGCGAACCGTGAGGTAGCGGCGTTCCGGGGCGTTCGTGGTGCGCGCCGCGGCGGCCTCGTAACAGCCGATCGCGGCCGGGGTTTCGCCCGCGCGTTCCAGCAGGTGGGCGCGCACGGCGTCGAGGCGGTAATGGCCGGCGAGCCGCCCGTCGAGCGTCGCGAGCAGGTCCAGACCTGTAGCCGGGCCGTGCACCATCGCCGTCGCGATCGCGCGGTTCAGCGTGACCATCGGGTTGTCCGCCGAGGTGTCGAGCCGCTCGTAGAGGGCCAGGATCCGGGGCCAGTCAGTGTCCTGCGCGCGCAACGCGATGTCGTGGCTCGCCGCGATCGCCGCCTGCAGCGCGTACTCGCCGGCTGGCCCGCCGGAAAGCGCGGCCGTGGCGAGCGAGACGCCTTCCCTGATCAGCGACCGGTCCCACCGCGTCCGGTCCTGGTCCTCCAGCGGCACCAGGTCACCGTCGGGCCCGGTCCGCGCGGGGCGGCGCGCGTCGACGAGCAGCATGAGGGCCAGCAGGCCAGTGACCTCGCCGTCTTCCGGCAGCACCCCGTGCAGCAGCCGCGCGAGCCGGATCGCCTCACCCGAGAGCTCCGTGCGGTGCAGGCTCGTCCCGGCGCTGCTGGTGTAGCCCTCGTTGAACACCAGGTAGAGCACGTGCAGCACCGATTTCAGCCGCGGTGCGCGCTCGTCGTCGGCCGGCAGCCGGAACGGCACGCCCGAAGCCTTGATCTTCCCCTTCGCCCGGCTGATCCGCTGCGCCATCGTCGCCTCGGGCACGAGGAACGCGCCCGCGATCTCCGCCGTGGTCAGGCCGCCGACGGCCCGGAGCGTGAGCGCGATGGCCGAGGCCGACGTCAAAGCGGGGTGGCAGCACAGGAACAGCAGCGTGAGCGTGTCGTCCTCGTCCGGGACCTCGGCGCCCACCGGCTCGGCGAACACCGCCAGCTCACGCCGCGCGCGGGCTTCGTCGCTGCGGTACGCGTCGGTCAGCCGCCGCGCCGCCGCCTGGATCAGCCAGCCGCGCGGGTTGCCCGGCACGCCCTCGTCCGGCCAGTGCAGCGCCGCGGCGAGCAGGGCCTCCTGCACGGCGTCCTCGGCCGCGTCGAAGTCGCCGAACCGCCGGGCCAGCACGCCGAGGACCTGCGGCGCGAGCGTGCGCAGCAGGTCCTCGACGCTCTCGGCCGCCATCAGGCCGGAGCGCTCATCACCTGGCGGACCTCGATCGGCTGGCGGATCGGCGTGCCCCCGAGTCCGGGCGCCGCCGAGAGCCGCGCGGCGATCTCCAGCGCCCGCTCCTCCGAGTCGACGTCGATGATCCGGTACCCCGCGAGCAGTTCCTTGCTCTCCGTGAACGGCCCGTCGGTCACCACGGTCCCGCCCGCACCACCGGACACGACCTTCTTCGCGGCCTCCGGCCCGGCCAGCCCCTGCGCGTCCACCAGCTCGCCCTTGTCGGTGAGCTCCTCGTTGAGCGCCCGCTGGAACGCGATGTGCACCCGGATGTCCTCGGGGGACCACTCGCTCATCGGCGCGTCGCAGGCCTCGCCGCCCGAGTACGTCTGCATCACCATGTACTTCGTCATCGTGGGTCCTCCGCCCTTCCGGCGTGCCGCGCGTCGGCACGCTCACTGTAAGGACGGAGCCGGCCCCGTGTCCTCTACACGGTTTCGTCGCGGGGTCCGAGCACTACGTCGCGGGTGAGGTCGAGGTGGCCGCGGTGCTGGGCCAGCTCCTCGTACACGTGCAGCAGCGCGAGGCCCTGAGCTGCGCCGATCGGAGTGCCGCGGTACTTCGGCGGGACCTCGCCCTTCGGCGGCGCGGCCGGGGTGCACCCGGCGACGTCGGCGCCGAACCGCTCCCGGACCGCCCGCATCCGCTCCACCAGCGGCGCGATCGGTCCCGCAGCCTCGAACTCCGCCGCCCGGTCGCGCGCCACGTCGCGGCCCGCCACGACCTGGCCGCCCCAGAACGCCATCACCCCGAGACAGTGCGTGACGATCGCGTACGGCGAGTTCGTCCCGGCCGCCTCGGGGCGGACGTTCGCGAGCTCGTCGCCCAGCTCGGTGAGCGTGGCCGCCATCCCGTCGAGCGCGCGGTCGACGAGGTACAGGTATCCGTCCGTGGTGATCACGCCGGTGAGCCTAACCCCGCGATCGCGTCCGAGTCCACAGTGGACGTTCAGGCGCCGATGGCGTCCAGCTCCGCCACCGCTTCGGCCGGCAGCACGAGGTCGGCCGAAGCGATGTTCTCGCGCAGGTGCCCGCGTGACGACGTGCCGGGGATCAGCACGGTCGTGGCGGAGTGCTGCAGCAGCCACGCGAGCGCGACCTGCTGCGGCGACGCGTCGAGGTTCGCGGCGACCTTGGCCAGCGTCTCCGACTGCAGCGGGCTGAACCCGCCGAGCGGGAAGAACGCCGCGAACGCGATGTTCTCCTCGGCGCAGCGCGCCACCAGGGCGTCGTCGGCGCGGGTGACCAGGTTGTACAGGTTCTGCACGGTGACCACGGGCGCGATGGCCTGCGCCTCGGTGAGCTGCGCGTCGGAGACGCCGCTGAGCCCGAGGTGGCGGATCAGGCCCTGCTCACGCAGCTCGGCCAGCGCGCCGAACTGTCCGCTCAGCGGGGTGTCGTCCGTGCCCTCGTGGGAGCCGACGCGCAGGTTCACCACGTCGAGCGCGTCGAGGCCGAGGTGCTGCAGGTTCTCGCGCACCTGCGCCTTGAGGTCTTCCGGCTCCAGCGACGGGTTCCACGAGCCGTCCGGGCCGCGGCGCGCCCCGACCTTCGTGACGATGTGCAGGCCGGCCGGGTAGGGGTGCAGTGCTTCCTTGATGAGCTCGTTCGTGACGACCGGGCCGTAGAAGTCGCTGGTGTCGATGTGGGTGATGCCGCGCTCGACCGCTTCGCGCAGCACCGCGATCGCCTCGTCGTGGTCCTTCGGCGGACCGAAGACGCCGGGGCCGGCCAGCTGCATGGCGCCGTAGCCCATGCGGCTGAGGGTGAGGTCGTCGGCGAGGGTGAGGGTGCCGCCGGGAACGCTGTCGGCCATGGTCGGATGCCTTTCCTGCTGGGTCTTCCGTGCTCTCCTCCACGATGCGCCGCCCGGCCGGCGGCAGGGACGGTCCCGGTTTTCCTGGGAGTGGCAGGGCCAGGTTCCCGGCCGCGGTTACCGGCGCCGGTGTCGACACGGCCGCGAGGAACCGAACACCGAAGCGAAACGCCGCCGAGCCCAGCGAAAATCAGCGGCCCATTCACCGGATCGAGGGACGCCACGGCAGCCGGAACTGTCGGTGCCGGGTCCTACCGTTCTCGACACCGGACAAACCCGGATCGAGAACAGGAACTCAGCCCATGACCGTGGAACACCTCGAAGATTTCGCCGCCCTCGAACCGTTTTTCGGTGTCGTCAAAGAAGGTCTCGCCGGCCACGTCGAAGGCGAGCACTTCTTCGACCTGCTCGCCGAAGACGTCGTCACCGAGTTCGTCGTGACGGTGCCCGGCTATCCGAGGCGGGTCGAGGGGCGCGGGGCGCTGGCCGAGCTCTATCGCGGCTACGGCGAAGCCATCGTGCTCGAAGGGGCAGGTGACCTGGCCGTGCACCACGACCGCGAGAAGTCCGTGATCACGCTCGAATACGGAGTGCACGGCCGCGTCGTCGAAACCGGCCGGCCCTACGAGAACCGCTTCGTCTCCATCGTCACCGTCGCGAACGGCAAGGTCGTGCGCTGGCGCGACTACCTCGACTCGCTCGCGGTGGTCCAGGCGCTGGGCGAAGCGGTTCCCGTAAGCGGGACTAGCCCGCAGCCAGACGCGGGCCGATGACGTCGGCGAAGGCGGCGACGTCGGCCTCCGGCAGGTCGTAGCCGCTTTCGGCCGTGTGCGAAGGGAAGAAGAACACGTGCTCCACTCCGGATTCCGACTGAGCCTGCAGCAGCCGCTCCGCGCAGTACTCCGCGGGCCCGAACAGGCCGAACGCCTCGCTGATCTCCTTGGCCTGCGCCGAGGTGAACGCGGTGGGGTCGTGGTCCTCGGGGATGTCGAGGCCGGCCGCGCGCAGCCAGCGCAGGTTGGCGGTGCTCGGGTAGTTGAGGAACGGCTTGTCCGGCCGGAAGTAGCGCCGCACCCACTCGCGCGCGGTGTCGAACGGCTCGATCGCCGTGGGCACGATGAGGATCTCCTGCACCGACTCCGGCGCGCGGCCCGCGCGCTGGGCACCCGCGCGCACGTGCGAGCGCGCCGCTTCGATGCTGTCCGGGTGCAGGCCCGCGAGCATCACCACGCCGTCGGCGACCTCGCCGGCCAGCTCCAGCATCTTCGGCCCGGCCGCGAGCACGAAGATCCCGGGTGCGGGCTTGGCGACGTTGTTCATCTTGATCTCGTGACCGTCCACAGTGGCCGTCTCGCCGGCCACGAGCTTGCGGATCGCCGTGACCGCCTCGCTCAGCTGCTCGCGCCGCCCCTGCGGCCGTCCCGCCTTCTCGACGGAGAGGAACCCCGGCGCGAGCGTGAGCAGCACGCGGCCCGGGCCGATCTCGGCCAGCGAGTTGGCGATCGCGGCGAGCACGAGCGGGTGGCGCGTGACCGTGTTGGTGGTGGCCGGGTACAGCTGCAGCTTCGACGTCGCAGCCGCGGCCAGCGTCAGGGCGGAGTAGACGTCGCGGCCCGAGTGGTGGTGGTCGTGCACGCCGACGCCGTTGAACCCGGCCTCTTCACACGACACGATGAACTTCGTCAGCTCGGGCAGCGGGCGGCCGACGGGAACCCGGATGTCGACCTTCACGGTCATGGGTGGTCCTTTCTTCCAGCGACAGGCACTCGGTCCGGTGGGAAACACTCAGTCCGGCAGGGGTTTGCCCTTGGTCTCGGGCAGGAACAGCACGGCGAGCATGCCGAGCAGGTAGATCGGGGCGAAGATCGCGGCGGCGTGGCCGAACCCGCCCACGGCCGAGGCCAGCGGGCCGATCAGCACGGCGCCGGCCATGGCCAGATAACGCGAACCGCTGAACACCACGCTGATCGCGGTCGCGCGGATCGACGTGGAGAACAGCTCCGGCGTGTGCACGGTGTACCAGCTGTACACGCCGCCGGTGAGGAACCCGGCGATCAGCTGCAGCCACGTGGCGGTCGCCGCGTCGTGCACCAGCAGGAACACGATGGGCACGATCGCCACGCACCCGGCGAAGTACACCTGGATCGAGAGCTTGCGGCCCCAGCTCTCGGCGAGGAACCCGAGCAGGATGCAGCCCACGATCTCGCCGAGGTTGTACAGGGCGCCGGCCCAGCCCGTGTAGAACGCGATGCGCTTCGGATCGTCGACGAGCCCGCCGACGAAGCTGGGCAGGAACGAGCTCACCGCCCACCAGCCGCCGGTGATCGCGATCGAAACCGCCAGCGCGCCCAGGAAATTGCGCCGCACGCCGGGCGCCAGCAGCTCGCCGATCCCGACTTTTCGCTTGCGTTGCGCCGCCCAGCGCGGGGACTCGGGGATGCTGCGGCGCACCAGCAGCACTACGACGAGCGGAATCACGCCGAACAGGTACATCCAGCGCCACGACAGCCCGAGCGTCGAGCCGAGCAGCACCCACAGGCCCGACACGAGCACGCCGCCGACGGAGAACCCGGCCTGCAGCAGGCCGGCGCCCCGGGCCCGCCACCGCTCCGGCCACACCTCCTGCAGCAGCGAGGTGCCCACGCCCCACTCGGCGCCGATCCCGAGCCCGGTCAGGAACCGCGTGAGCCCGAAGACCCACCAGTTCCCGGACAACGCCGAGCACGCCGTGAAGACGCTGTACACGGCGACGGCCACGATCATGGTCCGCCGCCGGCCCAGCCGGTCGCCGAGCACGCCGCCGACGATCCCGCCCGTGGCCCAGCCCGCGAGCGTGATGGCGACCAGGTAACCCTGGTACGTCGTGAGGTGCGGCAGCTGGTCGTGCGGCAGCAGCTCGGTGAGCGTCGGCCGCGCGGTGATCAGCAGCACGAACGTGTCGTAGCCGTCGGCGACCCAGAACACCAGGGTCAGCGCCAGCACGCCCCACGCCTTGCGGTCAAGCCGCGGCGGGTTGGCCAGTGTGGTCATCTCTCACTCATCGAGGTAGGTCCGGATCACCGAAAAACGCAGGTATTCGTCGTTGACGTGCGCGACCGTGACGGCGACGGGCTGCTCGTCGGCCCGGATGTGGGTGTGGCGCAACCGAAGCAGCGGCTGCGTCGCCGGGATGTTCAGCGCCGCGGCGACTTCCGGCGGCGGCAGCACCGGCCGCACCTGGGCGACGGAGTAGCACACCGGCGGGCCGAGGTGACGTTCCACGAACTCGAACGTCGACTGCGCGGGGTCCAGCGCCCGCGGGTCCGCGCCGAGCAGGCGGGCCGGGAAGTGGTCCACGCTGTGCACCGCCGGCTCGCCCGAAGCGGCGAAGACGCGCTCGATCCGCAGCGCCTGCTCGCCGGCCGGGATCTCCAGCGACGTCGCGACGTCCGCCTCGAGTGCCACCAGGCGCCGGTCGGCCGTGCGCACCGACGCCTCGTGACCCGCCTTGGCGAGCAGGTCCAGGAACGCGCCCGCCTCCGCGAGGTTGGCGCCGAGGCCCAGCGCGTGGCGGTTGATGAACGTGCCGTGGCCGTGCAGCCGGCGGATCCGCCCCTCCTTCTGCAGCGACTGCAGCGCCGAGCGCAGCGTGGCCCGGCTCACGCCGAGCGCGGCCGACAGCTCCGCCTCCGACGGCAGCCGCAGCCGGCCCGCCTCGCCGAGCCGCGTGATCACTTCGCGCAGCCGGTCCTTGACCTGCCGGTACGCGTCGGACGTGATCGCCGTGAGGTCGGCCGGCAGAGCCGGTTCGGGGTGGATCCGCGTGACCACGGGTCAGTCCTCGCGGCGGCCGATGGGGCCGTCGTACGTGCGCAGCCAGTCGACCAGCTCGCCCAGGCGCCCGACGATGTGGTCGTGGTAACGCTTGCCCTTGTCCTCCGAGAGGCCCTTCGACGAGCTGAACGAGCCGGTCGGGGTGAACGCCCGCTGCTCGTCGCCCGACCAGATGATCTCGACGCCGTCGGGCGCCGGGCCGAACAGGTCGTTGCCGACGAAGCCGCCGAAGACCGCGTCGAAGTCGACGGAGGCGTCGGTGAGGCGGTCGGTGCGGATCTTGCCCGGGTAGCGATAGTGCACGTGGGAGAGCTCGAGCTCACCGGCGTGGTGCTCGTTGGTCTCCTTGATCGTCGGCGAGGCCGACCGCGCCAGGTGCAGCGGGTCCGCGACGGCGAAGAGCACCTCGGGCAGCTCCTCGTCGTGCAGGACGCGCACGGCGCTGTTGAGCGCGGGCAGGTTCGAGCCCTTGTGGCCGTTGAGCAGGATGATGCGGGTGAAGCCGTGGCGCGCGAGGCTGCGGGCGACGTCGCGGATCAGCAGCGTCAGCGTGTCCGGGCGCACCGTGATGGTGCCGGGGAACGCGCCGTGGTGCGACGAGTCGCCGTACCAGATCGGGGGCGCGACCAGCACACCCTTGCGCTCGGCCACGTCCTCGGCCAACGTGATGGCCACGTACGAGTCGACCCCCAGCACACCGGCCGGGCCGTGCTGCTCGGTGCTGCCGATCGGCACGATCACGATCCGCTCGGTTTCCAGGTACGAGCTCACTTCTTCCCAGGTCAGGTCCTGGATCCAGACCGACGGCAGGTTCTCCGCCACGGTGCCTCCCAAATGGTGATACAGGTCGTAAGACGTCAGACGTCTAACTTAAGCTGCGCGGCAACCCCCGCCAATCGGGACCAAGGAGTGGGATGGACAGCGTGACCAGTACCGACACGCAGCAGGCCCGGCCGGGCCGGCTGCGCGTGCCGCCGTTGTTCGGCGCGGCGCTGCTGATGGCCATGAGCGCGGCCGGACCGGGGTTCATTACCCAGACCGCCTCGTTCACCGTGCTCTACGGGGCCTCGTTCGCGTGCGCGGTGGTGGTCTCGATGATCATCGACGTCGCCGTGCAGCTCAACGTGTGGCGCATCCTCGGCATCTCGGGGCAGCGCGCGCAGGACATCGCGAGCAAGGTGTTCCCGGGCGCCGGCCAGGTGCTCACGGTGTTCGTGGTGCTGGGCGCGGTCGTGTTCAACATCGGCAACATCGCCGGCACCGGTCTCGGCCTGCACAACCTGCTGGGCATCGACCCGCGGATCGGCGCCGCGATCAGCGGCATCCTCGCCATCGCGATCTTCCTGGTCCGCTCGGTGCTCACGGCTGTGGACCGCGTGATGGTGGTGCTCGGCTTCGTGAAGATCGCGCTGATCATCGCGCTGGTCGTGGCCACGGCGCCGCCGGTGGGCCAGGCCGCGGTCGGCACCGTCGACCCGAAGGGCCTGCCGTTCCTGCCGATCCTCACGCTGATCGGCGGCACCGTCGGCGGGTTCATCACCTACTCCGGCGCGCACCGCCTGATCGACGCCGGCATCACCGGCGTGGCGAACCTCAAGCGCATCAACCGCGGCGCGTGGACCGGCATCCTCGTGGCCTGCGTGCTGCGGATCGTGCTGTTCCTCGGCTTCTTCGGCGTGGTCGCGACCGGCGCGACGCTGGCGAACAAGAACGACGCCGCGGGCTCGGCCTTCCTGTCGGCGTTCGGCACGGTGGGGCTGCACCTGTTCGGCCTGGTGTTCTGGGCCGCCGGGATGACGAGCGTGATCGGCAACTCCTACACCACCGCCACGTTCCTGCAGTCCTACGTCAAGCCCGTGCGCACGCACTTCAACCGCGCGGTGATCGTGCTGATCGGCCTCGCGACGATCGTGTTCATCGCCGCGGGCCAGACGCCGCAGTCGATGCTGGTGTTCGCCGGCGCGATCAACGGGCTCGTGCTGCCCATCGGCCTGGCCATCATCCTGTGGGTGGCGCTGCGCCGCCGCGACCTGATCGCGGGCTACCGCTACCCGAAGGTGCTGCTCGGCGTCGGCATCGCCGCCTGGCTGTTCACCGCGTACGCCGCCGTCGAATCCCTCACCTCACTCGGTTCGATCTTCTCCTGAGGAGCTGCTGATGACTGTCACCCCCGCCCTGAGCCCGGCCGAATCCCGCGAAGCCTTCCGCGGCGGCCTGCGCGTGCCCACCGCCGGCTGGGCGCCCGGCTATGCCCAGGCGAACATGATCATCGTGCCGCGCGAGTACGCCTACGACGCGCTCCTGTTCGGCCAGCGCAACCCCAAGCCGTGCCCGATCATCGGCGTCACCGACACCGGCAGCCCCCACACCGACCTCGCGCCCGGCGCCGACCTGCGCACCGACCTCGGCGCCTACCGCGTCTGGCGCGACGGCGAGCTGGTCGACGAGCCGGACGACGTGCTGGAGTACTGGAACGACGACCTCGTCTCGTTCCTCATCGGCTGCAGCTACACGTTCGAGACGCCCATGGTCGCCGCGGGTATCGAGGTCCGCCACATCAGCAAGGGCCAGAACGTCTCGATGTACAAGACGACCCGCGAGTGCGCCCCCGCCGGCCGCCTGAGCGGCCCCATGGTCGTCTCGATGCGCCCGATCGCCGCCGACCGCGTCGCCGACGCCGTGCGCATCTCCGGCCAGTTCCCCGCCGTGCACGGCGCGCCGGTCCACATCGGAGCACCCGAGGCGCTCGGCATCGAGGACCTGTCGAAGCCCGACTTCGGTGACCCGGTGGAGATCCGCGAGGGCGAGGTTCCGGTGTTCTGGGCGTGCGGCGTCACCCCGCAGGCCGCGATCATGCAGTCGAAGCCGCCGTTCGCGATCACGCACGCGCCGGGGTACATGTTCGTCACCGACGTGCCGGATTACACGTACGCCGTGTGAGGCGATGCGCGATCCGGCAGTGTGCGACCGGCTGTGTTCGATCCGGCTGTGTTCGATCCGGCAACGCCGCGGGGCAACGGGTGCAACGTGGCCCCCGGCGTGCGGGAGATCGGCTAGCGTGGCGCCGTGCAGATCTCCGAGTTCGGTTCCTGGGCCACGCCGTTCACCGCGAGCCTGATCACGCAGAGCGCCGTGCGCGTCACGGATGTGCGGGCGGACGCCGGCGCCGTGGTGTGGTCGGAGGCGCGGCCGGGCGAGGGCGGGCGGGTGCAGCTCGTGCGGCGCGAAGCCGACGGGAGCACCACCGACCTGCTGCCGGACGGGTTCGGGGCGCGCACGAGCGTGCACGAGTACGGCGGGGCCGACTGGTGGGTGCGCGACGGCGTGGTGTGGTTCGCCAACTGGGCCGACCAGCGGCTCTACCGTCTCGGCCGCGATGGCGAGCCGGAAGCCGTCACCCCCGAGCCCGAGGTGCCGCGCGGTGACCGGTACGCCGACGGCGACCTGACCGCCGACGGGACGCGCCTGGCCGTGGTGCGGGAGCACCATCCCGAAACCGGCCAGGGCGCGGCCGATGTGCGCAACGAGATCGTGCTGCTCACCGAAAACGCCGAGCCCGAGGTGCTCGTTTCCGGCCCGGACTTCGTCGCGAGCCCGCGGTTCTCTCCCGACGCGGGGAAGCTCGCGTGGGTCGCGTGGAACCACCCGGACATGCCGTGGGACTCGACCGAGCTGCGGGTGCGCGACCTGGCCACCGGCGAGGAGACCGTGGTCGCGGGCGGGCCGGGGGAGTCGGTGTCCGAACCGCGCTGGCACGCCGACGGCACGCTGTACTTCCTGTCCGACCGCACCGGCTGGTGGAACCTCTACCGGCTCGGCCAGAGCGGCATCGTCGAGCCGGTGGTCGTGCTCGACGCCGAGATCGGCGTGCCGGCCTGGGGCCTGGGCACGGGCCGGTACGTGGTGCTGGCCGACCACCGGGTGGTGTTCGCCCGCTGGTCCGGCGGCATCGACGGGCTCGCGATCGCGAGCCCGGACGGCACCGTGACCGACCTCGACACCCCGTTCACCACGATCAGCGCGCTGCGGCCGGCCGGCGACGACGAGCTGCTCCTCCTCGCCGGTTCACCCACCGCCGAGCCGAGCGTGTACACGCTGACCGCCGACGGCAAGGTCGCCACCGTGCGCGAGCCCCGCGACACCGGCATCGGCGCCGAATACGTGTCCGCGCCCGAGGCGATCGACTTCCCGTCGGGTGACCGCGTGTCCCACGCGCTGTTCTACCCGCCCGCGAACCCGGACTTCGAGGGGCCCGCGGGGTCGAAGCCGCCGGTAGTGGTGGTCGTCCACGGTGGACCGACGTCGCACGCGGTTCCCGTGCTGTCGCTCGGAATCCAGTACTGGACCAGCCGCGGCTTCGGCGTCGTGGACGTGAACTACGCGGGTTCCACCGGTTTCGGCCGCGCCTACCGCGAGGAACTCCACGGCACGTGGGGCATCCTCGACGTCGCCGACTGCATCGCGGCCGTCCGCTGGCTCGCCGCCGAAGGCCGCGTCGACGGCGGCAAGCTCCTCATCCGCGGCGGCTCGGCCGGCGGGTACACGGTGCTGGCCGCCCTCTCGCGCGCCGACACGCCGTTCGCCGCGGGCACCGATCTCTTCGGCGTCGCGGACCTCCAGGCGCTCGCGGCCGACACGCACAAGTTCGAGAGCCGCTACCTCGACCGCCTGATCGGCCCGTACCCCGAGATGCGCGACGTGTACCTCGACCGCTCGCCGATCCAGCACATCGACGCCTTCACCCGGCCCCTGCTCGTCCTCCAGGGCGCCGACGACCCCGTGGTGCCGCCCAACCAGTCGGAGCTCATCGTCGACGCCCTGCGCTCGCGCAAGGTGCCCGTCGCCTACCTCCTCTTCGAAGGCGAGCAGCACGGCTTCCGCCGCGCGGAGAACATCCACCGGTCACTCGACGCGGAGCTGAGCTTCTACAGCCAGATCCTCGGCTTCGACCTCCCCGAGGGCGAGGACATCGAGCCGGTCGAGGTCGAGAACCTCTAGCGCGAGCCCGAGCACGCCCCGGAAACCCCTGGCCACCACGGGTTCGTGGGCGTTTCGCGTACCCTCCACAAAGGATCGATCCGCGATCCGTGGAACCCGGCCGCCGCCGATCCCGCGCCGAAACTCGTCCTTGACAACCTCGGGTGCGCCCTTCACCCTCTCTAATTAACCGCACGGTACATTAGCCGTCGGGCGAGGCAACGGCGCACCGCAGAAGGAGACAAACGTGAACGGTCGAGCAGATCGAGCGGCGCCCGCCGCGGGCCGGCCCGCGAAAGCGGCGCTCGCCGCCTGGATCGGCAGCGCGCTCGAGTACTACGACTTCTTCATCTACGGCACCGCCGCCGCGCTGGTCTTCGGCAAGATCTTCTTCCCGGCGTCCTCACCGGCCGCGGGCACGCTGCTCGCGCTCTCGACGTTCGGCGTCGGCTACGTCACGCGCCCGCTCGGCGCGTTGCTGCTCGGCCACCTCGGCGACCGGTTCGGCCGCAAACGCGTGCTCATCGCGACTCTGCTGCTCATGGGCCTGTCCACGGTGCTCGTCGGCTGCCTGCCCAGCTACGAGGCACTCGGCGTCGCGTCGCCCGTGCTGCTCGTCGTTCTTCGGCTGCTGCAAGGACTTTCCGCGGGTGGCGAGCAGGCCAGCGCCAACTCCATGAGCCTCGAACACGCGCCGGAGAACCGCCGCGCGTACTACACGAGCTTCACCCTCAGCGGCACGCAGGCCGGGCAGATCGTGGCCACGGCCGTGTTCCTGCCCGTCGCCGCGCTGCCGCAGGACGCGCTGCTGTCGTGGGGCTGGCGCGTGCCGTTCTGGCTCAGCGCCGTGATGGTCGCGGTCGGGTACTTCATCCGCCGCTCGGTGGAGGAGACGCCGGTGTTCCGCGAGGAGGTCGCCGCCGGCGAGGTCGTCCGGCTGCCGCTGGCGGTGCTGCTGCGCGACCACTGGGCCGACGTCCTGCGCGTGATCGTCGCCGCGCTCATCGCCTCGGTCAGCACGATCTTCACCGTCTACGCTTTGAGTTACGCCGTGAACACGGTGGGGCTGAGCAAAACGCCGATGCTGTGGGTCGGGGTGCTCGCCAACGTCGCGGCGGTGATCTCGATCCCGCTGTGGGCCAAGCTGTCCGACCGCAAGGGCCGCAAGAAGATCTTCATCGCGGGCTCGCTCGGCTGCGCGGTCCTCATCTTCGGCTACCTCGGCGCGATCGCCGCCGGCAGCTACGTGTGGATCTTCGTGCTCGGCATCGGCATGTTCGGCATCGTCTACACGGCCACGAGCGCCATCTGGCCCTCGTTCTACGGCGAGATGTTCCCGGCCCGCGTGCGCCTGTCGGGCACCGCGATCGGCACGCAGATCGGCTTCGCCATCAGCGGTTTCCTGCCGAGCGTGGCGGCGGCCGTCGCCGGGGACGGGCGGGGCGCGTGGCTCGGCGTCGCGATCTTCACCGCCGGGCTGTGTGTGGTCAACGCGATCGCCGTGGCCACCGGCCGCGAGACTTACCGCGTCCCGACCGCGTTGCTGGGCCTGAAGAACACGCCGGCGCGGCAGGCGAGTGAGGTCGGCGTCCAGCAGTGAGCACGTTCGAGGTCCACGCCCTGTGCTACGCCCGGCGCGACGGCGTCCGCGGAGACCACTTCCTGGGCCACAGCAAGGATTCCGCCGAGCCGCACCCGACGGCGTACTACGTGTGGCTCGCCGTCTCCCCGCAGCACACGGTGCTCGTCGACGCCGGGATGCGTCCGGAACGCGCGGCGGAGGTGCCCGGGCTGGACTACACCGACCCGGTGGAGCTGCTCGCGGAGCTCGGCGTCGAGCCCACGGGCGTGGACCACGTGGTGCTCACCCATCTGCACTACGACCACGCCGGCCGGGCGAGCGCCTTCCCGGACGCGACCCACGTCGTCCAGCAGTCCGAAATGGACTATTGGACCGGTCCGTGGGCCCGGCGCATCACGCGGGAGAAGTGGCTGCTGGACGAGGTCGAGCTGCACCGGCTCCAGGCCGGCGACCGGCTGCGGCTCGTCGACGGCGACGCCGACGTCGTGCCCGGCCTCAGCGTCCACCTCGTCGGCGGGCACACCGCCGGCACGCAGGTGGTGCGGATCGCCACCGCGGCCGGCCCGCTCGTGGTCGCCTCCGACGCCAGCCACTTCTACGAGAACCTCGAAGCCGACCACCCGGCGCCGCTGCTGCACTCGACCACCGACGTGTACGGCGCGTTCGACCGCATCCGGGAGCTGGCCGGGCCGTCGGGGATCTTCCTGCCCGGCCACGACCCGCGCGTGCTCGACCGCTACCCGGCAGACCCGTCGGGCCGGATCGCGAGGATCGCGTGAGGGCCTCAGCTCGCGGTCAGGTAGCTCACGAGCAGGTCGCCGAGCATGCGCCGGTGGTGTTCGCGCGTGGCCGGGTCGAGCAGGTCGCGGCCGAAGATCGCGTTGAACGTGTAGCGGTTCGCGGTGCGGAACACGCAGAACGCGCTGATGGCCATGTGCACGTCGAGCGCGTCCACGTCGTCGCGGAAGAGCTCGGCCGCGCGGCCGCGTTCGAGGATGCGGGTGAGCACGTCGAGCGCGGGGTTGGCGAGCGTCGACAGCGTGGTGGAGCGCGCGATGTGCTCGGCGCGGTGGATGTTCTCGATGCTCACCAGCCGCACGAAGCCGGGGTGGGATTCGTGGTGGTCGAAGGTGAGCTCGGCGAGCTGGCGGATCGCGTCGACCGGGTCGAGGTGGTCGACGTCGAGCTCCTGCTCCAGCGACCGGATCACCGTGTAGGCCCGCTCCAGCACCGTGACGAAGAGCTGGTCCTTGCTGGTGAAATAGTAGTAGATCATCCGCTTGGTGGTGCGGGTCTTCGCCGCGATCTCCTCCACGCGGGCGCCGTCGTAGCCCTTCTCGGCGAACTCCGTGGCGGCGACGTCGAGGATCTCGGCCTTGGTCCGCTCGGCGTCGCGGGTGCGGTCTTTCCCGGCGGCGTCTTCCGGCGACGGTGCGGCCACGGACGTCCCTTCTCCCTCCGGATGGATCTCGCCCCACTGTAGGCCGTTTCGCGACAAACCCGCCCGGCGCCACCGGCCCGTCGAAAGGAAACCTGTGTACCCAGCCACGGTCGTGGACGCGGTCCGCGAGCACGCCCGCCGCTCCGGCCCGGGCACCGTGCTCGCCGGGCTCGTCGGTTCGGGCATCGGCCCGTCGCTGAGCCCGCCGCTGCACGAGGCCGAGGCCGCCCGGCTCGGCGTGCGGCTCGCGTACGGCCGCTTCGACCTCGACGACTGGGGCCTGCCCGCGAGCGCCGCCGGCGAGGTGGTGGCGGCCGCGCGCGCCGCGGGTTACGCCGGGCTCAACGTGACGCACCCGTGCAAGCAGGTCGTGCTGGACCACCTCGACGAGCTGTCGGCCGACGCCGCCGCACTGGCCGCCGTGAACACCGTGGTGTTCCGCGAAGGCACGGCGGCCGGGCACAACACCGACTGGTCCGGCTTCGCCCGCGGCCTCGAAACGGGGCTGCCGGGGGTGCCGCTGGAGTCCGTCGTGCTGCTGGGCGCGGGCGGCGCCGGAGCGGCCGTCGCCCACGGCCTGCTGACGCTCGGCGCGGGCCGGGTGCGCGTGCTCGACCTGGACACCATGCGGGCCGAGACGCTCGCCCTCGCATTGCAGGAGCGGTTCGGTGCGCAGCGGGCTTCGGCCGGCGGGTCGGTGGCGTCGGCGCTGGCCGGCGCCGACGGTCTGGTCCACGCCACCCCCGTCGGCATGGCCGCGCACCCGGGCCTGCCGCTGCCGGCCGAGCTGCTCGATCCGCGGCTGTGGGTCGCGGAGGTCGTGTACCGGCCACTGGAGACGGAGCTCGTGCGCGTCGCCGCCGCGCGCGGCTGCCGCGTGCTCGACGGCGGCCGGATGGCCGTGTTCCAGGCTGCCGACGCACTCGCGCTGTTCACCGGCGCCGAACCCGACGCCGCCCGCATGCGGCGGCACTTCGACCGCCTCGCCGCCCCAGGGGAAAGGGAACCCGCCGATGTCCTCGACTGAAACCCGCGCCCTCGAAAATCGCGCCCTCGAAAACCGCCGCGCGATCGCCACCGTCTGCCTGTCCGGCACGCTCGAGGACAAGCTCACCGCCGCCGCGGCTGCCGGGTTCGACGGCGTGGAGATCTTCGAGAACGACCTGATCGCCTCGCCGTGGTCGCCGAAACAGGTGCGCGAGCACTGCGCGGACCTCGGCCTGACGGTGGACCTCTACCAGCCGTTCCGCGACTTCGAGGCCGTGGCGCCCACCGTGCTCGCGGCGAACCTGCGCCGCGCGGAGCTCAAGTTCGACGTGATGGAACAGCTCGGCGCCGACACGATGCTCGTGTGCTCCTCGGTGTCCCCGGACGCCGTCGACGACGACGATCTCGCCGCCGAACAGCTGCACACCCTGGCCGAGCGCGCCGCCGCGCGCGGGCTGCGGATCGCGTACGAAGCCCTGGCGTGGGGCCGGTTCGTGAACACCTACGAGCACTCGTGGCGGATCGTGCGCCGCGCCGCGCACCCCGCGCTGGGGCTGTGCCTCGACAGCTTCCACATCCTGTCCCGGGGCAGCGATCCCGCGGCGATCCGCACGATCCCGGGCGAGAAGCTGTTCTTCCTCCAGCTGGCCGACGCGCCGCGGCTGGAGATGGACGTGCTGCAGTGGAGCCGCCACCACCGGCTCTTCCCGGGCCAGGGCGCGTTCGACCTCACGGCTTTCACCGGCCACGTGCGCGCGGCCGGCTATGACGGGCCCCTGTCGCTGGAGGTGTTCAACGACGTGTTCCGCCAGGCCGACCCCGGCCCGGCCGCCGTCGACGCCATGCGATCGCTGCTGGCACTGGAGGAATCGCTCGGCGCGACGACGCTGCCGCCCGCCCCGGCGCTGAGCGGCCACGCGTTCACGGAGATCGCCACGGCCGGCACCGACGTCGAGCAGGCGTTGGCGGCGCTCGGCTTCGCGCACGCCGGGCAGCACCGGACCAAACCCGTCGCGCTGTGGCAGCAGGGCGAAGCGCGGATCCTCGTGAACTCGGCCGGATCCGACCCGGGGGCCTCCGTGGCCGCGCTGGCGGTGGAGAGCGCCGACCCGGTGGCCTCGGCCGACCGCGCGCAGCGGCTGCTCGCGCCGGTGCTGCCGCGCACGCACAGCGCGGGGGAGGCCGACCTGTCCGCGGTCGCCGCGCCCGACGGCACCTCGGTGTTCTTCTGCCGTACCGGTCCCGGCGACAGCTGGCTGGACGATTTCGCCGCCGTGGCGGGAAAAGCCGCGGACGCCGGAGTCACGGGCGTCGACCACGTCTCGCTGACGCAGCCGTTCGACCACTTCGACGAGGCCGCGCTGTTCTACCGCGCGGTGCTCGGCCTCGAACCCGACCCGGTCACGGAGTTCGCCGCGCCGTTCGGTCTCGTGCGCAGCCGCACGGTGAGCGGCGGAACCGAGCGCGGCACCGTGCGCCTGGCCCTGGACTCCGCCCTGCTGCGCCGCGGCGACTGGGCCCCGGGCGTACGCGAACCGCAGCACATCGCCTTCACCACGGCCGACGCGCTCGCCAGCGCCCGCGTGATGCTCGAACTCGGCGCCCCGCTCCTGCCGATCCCCGGCAACTACTACGACGACCTCGACGCCCGCCTCGCCCCGCCGCCGGACCTGCTCGACGCCCTGCGGGCCCACTCGATCCTCTACGACCGCGACGACCACGGCGGCGTCCTGCTGCACTTCTTCACCGAGATCCTCGGCGGGCGCGTGTTCTTCGAGGTCCTGCAACGCATCGACGGCTACGCGGGCTACGGTGCCGGCAACGCCCCCGTCCGCATGGCCGCCCACCGCCGCAGCCGCCTCGGCTGAGTGTCCTCACTGGACGGTGTAGGTCTCCAGTGAGTGCGCGATCCACCCGGCCGTGCGGGCGATCACGAACACCGCCTCCCCGGCGCCTTCGGCCATGCCGTGGACGAAACACAAGGCGCCCAACGCGAACTCGACGTTCGGCTCGAGATCGCGGCGGCGGCGCACGAGGTCGATGGCCCCTTCGACGATCGCGAGCCGTTCGGGGTCGGCAGGCGCCTCGGCCAGCAGGCGCAGCAGCTCCGAGGCGCGGGGATCGGCACTGCGGTAGCGCGGTTGCCCGAAGCCGGACAGCCGGTCGCCGCGCAGCAGGCGTTGTTCGAGCACCCGGGAAACCGAAGCGGGCGAAGCGATGTCGTTCAGCCACGCCTGCACGGCCAGTGACGACCCACCGCCCAGCAACAGTCCACTCGCGACACTCATGCCCGCGAGCACGGCCGAGTACGGGTCCGCCGCCTTGGCCGCGGCCTCGCGCACCGCGCGCGTCGACGGGCCGAGACCGTGGTCGGCCAGCAGGACCAGGGCGGCCGAGAGCACCGCGAGCCGTTCCGGTGTCGCGGGTTCCGCGGTGAGCCGGCCCCACAGCCGCTCGGCGATGGGCCGGCCGCCCTCGCACACCGCGCCCGGCTGCGGCAGCGACTCCACGAACGCGGGCGCCATCGTGCGCGCCGCGGAGAGCACCGAGGGCACGGACAGGTCGTAGCGGAACGAGTCGCGCGCGCCGAGCAGCGTCGCGGTGACCTTGAGCCGGTCGAGCGGCAGGCTGCTCGCCGGCATGGTGTCCTGCAGCCGGTGGATGGCCGAGACCAGCTCCGGTTCGAGGTCCCGTGCGGGCGCCACGTCGGGCTGCTCCCACAGCAGCTCGGCCACCTCTTCGTACGACGCCGTGCGCGCGAGCTCCACGGCGTCGCGCTCGCGGTAGAGCAGCGTGTCGCCGTCGAGGCGCGCGACCTGGCTGGTGTCGGCCGAGACCGCCGGCTCGTCGTCGTGCAGGAGCGTGCGGGTGCCCTTCCGCTGTCCGAAGCCTTCGACCTCGCTGCGCGAGAGCCAGCTGCGCCGGTCGCGGGGGAGCCGGTGGCGCTTCAGCAGGCCCCGGCTGATGTAGGCGTACACCGTGCTCTGCTTGACCCCGAGGACGTCGGCTGCCTCGGCGATCGACAGCACCTCAGTGTCGGTGCTCACGACTGGTGCCCCCTCCTCTGTCGGCGATCTCGTGCCGCGGTGACGATTCGCGGCGAGTCTAGTGACCGCCAATGCTTGTCACGGAACAGAAACATCGGGTTGACAACGGATTCCGGACCGGCCTACGGTCTCGTCGTTCTCGTCAATGTTGATGCTCAATGTTGATTATATTGATTTTCGAGGTGGAACGCCAGTGCAGGTTCACGACATCGCCGTCATCCGAGGGGACGGGATCGGTCCCGAGCTGGTCGACGCCGCGCTCACCGTGCTGGGCGCGGTCACGGCCAAGGGCGGCTTCGAGCTGCGCTACACCGACGTCGACGCCGGCGCCGACACCTACCGCCGCACCGGCGTGGCCTGCTCACCCGAAGACCTCGAATACCTGCGCACCGCTGTCGCGGCCACGCTCAAGGGCCCGGTCGGCCTGCCCGACGTGCGCTTCCCCGACGGCACCGAGGCCGGCCTGCTCGGCGGCATCCTGCGCATCGGGCTCGACGCGTACGCCAACGTCCGCCCCGCGCTGCTGCTGCCCGGCGTCACGTCGGCGCTGGGCGGGGTGGCGGCCGGAGGCATCGACTACGTCATCGTCCGCGAGAACACCGAAGGGCTCTACGCTTCGCGCGGCAAGGGCGTCGGCAACCGCTGGGCCGTGTCCGACACGCTCATGACCACCCGTGAGGGCACGCTGCGCATCTGCCGGCGCGCCTTCGAGCTCGCGGCCGCCCGCGGCGGCGCACCCAGCGACGGCAAGCACCGCGTGACCTGCGTGGACAAGAGCAACGTGCTGCGCAGCCACGCGCTGTTCCGCGAGATCTTCTTCGAAGTCGCCGCCGACTTCCCGGACATCGAGACCGAGGTCCTCTACGCCGACGCCGCGGCCCAGGCCCTGGTGCTGCGCCCCGGCGACTTCGACGTGCTGGTGATGGAGAACTTCCTCGGCGACGTGCTCAGCGACCTCGGCGGCGCGACCGTCGGCGGCATCTCGCTGTGCGGCTCCGGCAACATCGGCGACGTCAGCGCGTACTTCGAACCCATCCACGGCAGCGCGCCCTCGATCGCGGGCAAGGGCCTCGCGAACCCGATCGGGCAGATCCTCGCCGCCGCGATGATGCTCGACCACCTGCACCACACCGCCGAGGGTGACCTCGTGCGCGCGGCCGTCGCCGGCGCGCTCGAGGCCGGCGACATCCGCATCCGGCCGGACGGCTCGGCGACGGGCGGTCCCGCGGCCGTCGCCGAAGCGGTCGCGGCGCGGCTCACCTGACTCCTTTCCCGATGAAGAGAACGGAAACACCCGTCATGAACACGGAGCTCGAGTTCACCGGCGCCCGCCGGCGCCGCATCATCATCGCGGCCTCGGCGGGCAACTTCGCCGAGTGGTACGACTGGGGCGTCTACGGCGTGGTCGCCACGATCATCGCCGCGAAGTTCTTCCCCGGCAACGACCCCGCCGTGGCGCTGCTCAACACTTACGCCGTGTTCGCGCTCGGCTACATCGCCCGCCCCATCGGCGGCATCTTCTTCGGCTGGATCGGCGACAAGTACGGCCGCCGCCGCGCGCTGTCGATCTCGATCCTGTTCACGTGCTTCGGCACCGCGCTCATGGGCGTGCTGCCCACCTATGCGCAGATCGGCCTGCTGGCGCCGGTGCTGCTGCTCGTGTGCCGGCTCGCGCAGTCGATGGGCGCGGGCGGCGAGTACGCGAGCGCGATCAGCTTCGTGTTCGAGCACAGCCCGGCCGCCAAACGCGCTCGCAACGTGAGCACGCTGATCGCCACCACGTTCATCGGGATCCTTTGTGGATCACTCCTCGCGCGCGTGTTCTCGAGCATCCTGACCAAGGACGAGTACCAGACGTTCGGCTGGCGCATCCTGTTCCTCGTCGGCCTGCCGCTGGCCGCGTTCGGTGTGTACCTGCGCTCGAAGGTCGAGGAGAGCCCGGAGTTCGAGCTGCTGGTCAAGGCGCGTGAGAAGGCGAAGGCCGCCGCCACGCCGCTGCGCGACGCCCTGCGCCTGCACTGGGTGCCGATCGTCGTCTTCATCGTCTGCACCGCGAGCTACGCGCTGCTGAGCACCACCATCACGTCGTTCCTCACCACGTTCCTCATCAACGTCGGCAAGCTCGACAGCACCGAGGCCTACAACGCGACGATCGTGAGCAACGTGCTCGTCATCATCGGCACGCTCGTGATGGGGCCGGTGGCGGACAAGATCGGGCTGCGCAAGGCGTTGAGCCTCACCGGGCTCGTGGTCGCGATCCTCGCGGTGCCGTCGCTGGCGCTCGCCGCGGGTGGCGGGGTCGGCGCGTTCACCGGCGGCGCGCTCATCGGTGCCTGCAAGGGCCTGCTCGCACTGCCGGCGCTGCTCGCGATCAGCCAGATCTTCCCGACGGCCGTGCGCGTCACGGCGGGGGCGCTCGCCTACAACGTGGCGCAGGCCGTGTTCGGCGGCACCGGCCCGATCATCGGCGTGTGGCTCAACGACGTGACCGGCGGCCCGTACGGCCTCGGTGTGTACCTGGCGGTGCTCGGCCTGATCACGGCGGTCGTCTCGTTCTACGCCCGGCGGACCTTCGACCACGACGAGGCCGTGGTCCCCGTCGCCGACACGGTTTCCCCGGAGGCGCGGTGAACATCCTTCCGCTGACCCAGGGCTACCCCGGGAAAAGCACGCAGCACGGCGGGCTCGGCTGGAGCAGCGTCACCCTCGTGCGCCACGGCGAACGGCTGATCCTGGCCGACACGGGCTCGTTCGGAATGCGCTCTCTGCTCGCGCAGCGGCTGGCCGAACACGGCGTGGAACCGGGTGAGGTCACCGACATCCTGCTCACGCACGCGCACTACGACCACGCCGCGAACTACCTGCTCTTCCCGTCGGCCACCGTGTGGGTGGGCGCGGCGGAGCTGGAGTGGGCGGCCGGGCGCGAGCCGGGGTTCGACCCGTTGCCGGAGCTGTACGCCGCCGATCTCGCTCGTAATCCGCGCACCCGGCGGGTGAGCGAAGACGGCGAGATCTTCCCCGGCGTGGAGGCGTTCGCCGCGGCCGGGCACACGCCGGGCTCGCTGGTGTTCCGAGTGGCCGGTTCCGTGCTGTTCAGCGGCGACGCCGCGAAGAACCGCGCGGAGCTGCTGGGCGGTGATGTCGACATGACGCTCGACCGCGAGGCGAGCCGCGCGTCCGTGCACAAGATCCTCACCCTGTGGCGGGAACACCCGGACACGCTGCTCGTGCCGGGCCACGACGTGCCGATGCTGTGGCACGACGGCCCTGTTTACACGGACACCCGGCGAGCCGGGATCCGTTCGTGGTTCGGCGAAGACCTCGCCGCGACCACCGAGTTCGACCTGACCGAAGGAGAAGGACACCGATGACCGGCGACACCCAGATCACCGCCGAGGACCTGCGCGGGCTGGCGGCTCGCGCGCTGGCGGGGAACGGGATGTCCGAAGAGGACTCCGCGCGCGTCGCCGACGTGCTGGTGCTCGCCGACCTCTTCGGCATCCGCACGCACGGCGTCGCGCGGATCCCGCAGTACCTCGACCGCGCGCGCCTCGGCGGCGTCGACCTCCACGCGAAGGTGGCGGTGGACCAGGTCGCGCCGGCGTTGTCCCGGGTGGACGGTGCCAACGGCATCGGGCCACTCGTCGGTTCGCACGCGCTGGACGCGGCGCTGGCCTCGGCCCGGGCGACCGGTCTCGGCGCGGCCTTCGTGCGCGGCAGCAACCACTTCGGTCCGGTGATGCCGTACCTGTTCCGCGCGGCGGAGCAGGGGTTCGCGGCGATCATCGCGAGCAACGCGACCACCACCATCGCCCCGTGGGGCGGCCGCGAGGCGCGGCTGGGCAATAACCCGCTCGGCATCGGCGTGCCCACCCCCGGCGGGGACCCGGTGCTGCTGGACATCGCGATGAGCGTGGCGGCGCGGGCGAAGATCCGCGCGGCCGCGGCGGCGGGGGAGTCCATTCCGGACACCTGGGCCACCGACCGCGACGGCAAGCCGACGACGGATCCCGCGGCCGCGCTGGACGGCTTCCTGCAGCCGCTGGGCGGGCACAAGGGGTACGGCCTGTCGGTGATGGTCGACCTGTTCGCCGGGGTGCTCTCAGGCGCGGGCTATCTCACGCGCATCAGCTCGTGGAGCGTCGATCCGGAGCGGCCGCAGAACCTGGGCCACGTGTTCTTCCTGATCGACACGGCGAAGCTCGTGCCCGCTGCCGAGCTGACGTCCCGGATGGACGATTTCGCTTCCGTCCTGCACACCACGCCGCCCGCGGACCCGGCGCAGCCCGTGCGGCTGCCGGGTGAGTTCGAGCTCGCGCGCTACCACCGGCAGCTGCGTGACGGCGTCCCCGTGGACGACGGGGTGCTGGCCCGGCTGTCCGAGTTCGCGGGCGCCGTGCGGTGACGACGGTGCCCTCCGGTTCGTGCGACTGTCACGTGCACGTCTTCGACCCGCGGTTCCCCTACGCCGCGGACCGGGCCTACACCCCCGGCCCGGCGAGCGGTGAGCAGCTGGACGAGCTGCACTGGCGGCTCGGTGTGAGCCGGGCGGTGCTCGTGCAGCCGAGCCCGTACGGCACGGACAACTCGTGCCTGCTCGCGCAGCTGCGCGTCCGGGGCGACCGGGCGCGGGGTGTGGTGGTGTTCGACCCCGCTGCCCCGGCGCCGCTGGGGGAGTGGCACGCCCTGGGGGTGCGCGGGGCGCGGGTGAACCTGGCGACGTTCGCGGTCGACGACCCGGCCGTGGCCCTGGCGCCACTGCGCGCGACCGCGGCGGCCATCGCGGACCTCGGCTGGCACCTGCAGGTGTTCACGGAGCTGTCCGTGGTCGCGGCGCTGGCCGACGACCTCGCGCGACTGCCGGTGCCCGTCGTCCTCGACCACTTCGCGCTCGCTTCGCCCGACCTCGGTCAGCCGGGCCTGCCGGAGCTGACCGACCTCCTGCGATCCGGTGCGGCGTACGTCAAGCTCTCTGCGCCGCACCGGATTTCCACGGCTGCCGACCACGCGGACGTCGGGCCGCTCGTGGACGCTTTGGTCGCCGCCGCGCCGGACCGGTTGCTGTGGGGCACCGACTGGCCCCACACCGGTGGCCGGCCGCGTACTCCGGGCAACCGCCTGAGCGTCGAGCCGTTCGAGCCGGTCGACGACGCGCGGGCACTGGCCCGGCTGCTCGACTGGACCGGCCCGGAGGTGGGCCGGCGGATCCTGGTCGACAACCCGGTCGGGTTGTACGGGTTCTGAAGGGGGTGGTGTCCGTCTCACTCGACGGGCGCGCACGGGACGGGCGAGCTAAGTTGCGCGGAACAACCCTCTGCCCGGCGAGGAGGCGGTCCCGGTGAGCACGACGACCTTCGCCGCGGTGTCCGCCGTCAAACGGCGGTCGCCCGGTGGTTTCGACGCGGACATCAGCCCGCAGTGGACAATCGGTGGCAAGCCGAACGGCGGCTACCTGCTCTCGTTGATCGCGCGCGCCGCTGTCGCCGAGCGCGAGCACCCCGACGTGCTCGCCGCCAGCGCCCACTACCTGCGCCCGCCCGACCCGGGCCCGGCCGAGGTCGAGATCGAGACGCTGCGCACCGGCCGCGGTTCCAGCCAGGTGCGCGGCCGCCTCGTCCAGAACGGCAAGACCGCGGTCGAGGCCCTCTTCACCGTCGGCACGCTCACGGAGGGCGAGCCGTACTGGCAGGACGGCCTGCCTGACCCGCGCTTCGACGTCGAGTCCGCGTTCCGCGTCCCGGGCGCCACACCGCTCGGCCTGCCGGTGGCCATCATGGACGAGATCGAGGTCCTCCTCGACCCCGCCAGCGCCCGCGTCTTCACCGACGGCCCCTCCGGCCGCGGCGAGCTCCTCGGCCGCCTCACCCTCCCCGGCGGCGAACCGTTCGACCCGGTGAGCCTCCTGTTCGCCGTCGACGCCTTCCCGCCCGCCACCTTCGACCTCGCCCCGTCGGGCTGGGTGCCCACCCTCGAGCTGACGGCCTATGTCCGCGCCCGCCCGGCCCCCGGCCCGCTCCGCGTCCTCCACCGCGCCCACCTCATCACCGACAGCCGCGTCGACGAGTCCTGCCACATCTGGGACAGCACCGGCAAACTGGTCGCCCAGGGCACCCAGCTCGCCGGCATCCGCCTCTAGCACTTCCCCTTACGGCATGGGGTGCGGACGACGCACCCCATGCGGCGTTCGGTGCGATGGACGCACCCAACGCCGCATGGGGGCGCCTGGGGGAGGGGGAGAGAGCGGGGGTCAGCCGAGGGACTCGGCCCGAGCCACGCTGTTGAGCAGGGACGAGTTCATCAGGAACTTGAACTCCAGCTCCGCGTCGTCGCCCAGCGCCGCGAGTTCGGCCAGGCGTTCCTTGCGCCGCACGGGGTCCTTTTCCTCCAGGCGGCGCTTGTTCGTCACGGTCTGCTGCTGCACGAACTCGATGTTCACCGTGCGGCGGCGCAGGTCGTAGCGGTCGAGAACCTTCTCGTCGGCCGTGGAGGCGAACGCGTGCAGCGAGGAGGCCAGCTCGACGGCGTCGTGGATGCCGCAGTTCAGGCCCAGGCCGCCGATGGGGTTGTTGACGTGGGCGGCGTCGCCGGCGAGGAAGACGCGGCCGGAGCGGAAGCTGGCCGCCACGCGCTGGTGGACGTTGTACAGCTTGCGGTGCACGAGCTGGTCCGCGGGGTTCGCCGAGAGCGCCAGGCCCGAAAGCCGGGCCCGCGCGCCCTCGTCGCCCACGGCTTCGTCGTCGGTTTCGCCCACGGTGGTGGGGAAGACGGCGCGCCAGCGGCCCTTGCCGTCGTCGCCGGCGACCTTGAACAGGTTGACCCACTCGCGCGGGTCGGCCCAGTAGTTGCGGTAGCTGCAGTCCAGTTCGGACTGGAAGTCGAACAGCGTGGTGAGGACCAGGAACCGCTCGGGCCACGTGTAGCCCTCGAACTCGATCCCCAGCGCCTTGCGCACGGTGCTGCGCCCGCCGTCGGCGCCGACCACGTAGTCGGCGGTCACCGGGCCCTCGGCCGTGTGCACGGTGGCGGAGTCCGCGTCCTGCGTCACGCCCGTCACCGCGGCGCCGAAGCGGACGTCCACTCCGGACAGCCGCTCCAGCACCATGTTCACGATCTTGTGCTGCTCGATCTGGACCACGAACGGATAAGGCGTCACGTCGCGCAGCACGTCGTGGTCGAGCCGCGCGATGAGGGAACGCTCCGGCCGGTCCCAGAAGTCGAAGTACCGCGCGACGAGCCCGCGGGCGACGACGTCGTCCATCAGGCCCAGCTCGCCGAGCATCGCCAGGGTGGAGGGGTGCACTGTCGCGGCTCGCGGGGCGTCCTCGACGGCCTGCTCCGCTTCCAGCAGCGTCACGTCGAACCCCCGCCGGGCGGCCGCGAGCGCGAACACCGCGCCCACCGGACCCGCGCCCACGACCACCACGCTCTGTCCCATGTCTTCGTCAGTTCCTTTCAGCCGAGTTTCGCGAGCCAGCCGGCCACGGTGTCCACCAGCGACTCGCCCGAGCCGTCGAAGCGGTGCCCCTCCGTGCCTTCCGGCGACGGCAGCGACACCGACGTGACCGACGGCGAGATGCCCTGCTCCAGCGCCGCCTCCAGCCAGCCGGGCTCGAAGTCGTGGATCACGGTGTCGTGCTGGTCGCGCACCATGAGGATCGGGTTGGGCACGCGGGCGATCCACTCGATGCTGCGCGCGCCCGCGGTGCCCGTGCGCCGGTAGGTGAGGAAGTGCTGCGCGGTCACCGGAACCGTGCGCCCGCCGAGCCACGACATCTGCGTGGACAGCGTGCGGCCGAAGTCGCCGGCCTGCGCCGCGGCCACGGCCTCCTCGGTCAGCGCGCGGTAGGTGGCCTCGTCGTTGATCAGCAGGTGGCGCGACTTCCACGGCAGGTCCGCGAACATCCCGGTCAGCGCGATGCCCGCCGTCTCCGGGTGCCAGTGCGTGGCCGCGAAGTACGACACCTGCGACGTGCCGAGGCTGTGCCCGTGCAGCACGATCTTCGAGTAGCCCAGCGAACGCGCCGTCCAGTACGCGGCCTCGATGTCGCGCACGGTCGCGTAGAAGTTGTCGGTGTTCACGGCATCGCCCGACTGGCGGGTGTTGATCGCGAGCACCGGCACGCCGCGGCCGCTGAGGCCGAGGGCGAGCGTGCGCACCGGCAGGCTGCCGATGCTGCCACCGCTGCCGTGCACGCTCAGCACGAGCGGCGCGTCGGGCAACGGCTCGGCCGGCACCAGGTGCGCGGCCGGCCCGGACCGCCCGTCGAGCGAGGTGATCTCGTAGTACTGCAGCGAAACGCCGTCGGGTGCGTGGAAGTCGAGCAGGGACGCCGGTGTCTCCGCGGGGCGGTAGGTGACCGCCGCGGCCGTTTTGTCCTCAGTGGACACTTGTCGTGCTCCCGTCACTTCGAACCGGTGTAGACGAGCTTGCTGTAGTCGACCGTGCCGCCGAAGCCGCCGAACTGCTTCATGGCGTCGCCCCAGATCTTCAGGTCGTCCTGTGAGACCTCGGTGGTGAACTCGCCCAGCGGGGACTTCTTCGCCTGCTCGGGCGTGACCTTGGTGTAGGCGGCCAAGGCGGTGTAGGCCTTGTCGTTGTTGGCCTTGATCCACTGCGCCGCGTCCTGCAGCGCCGCCTTGAACCCGTCGGCGAGCTGGGGGTTCGCCGCGGTCCAGTCCTTCGAGGCGATCCAGTACGTGCCACCGAGGTAGTTCGGGCTCAGCGCCCGCTCCGGGTCGCCGAGGCTGCGCATCCCGGCCTGCTTGCCGACGGTGATGAACGGGTTGATCACCTCGACGGCGTCGACCTGGCCGGCCTTCAGCTCGTCGATCATGTTCGGCGTCGGCACCTGCACGAACTGCTCGGCCGCGGGGTTCACGCCGTTCTTCGACAGCCACGCCTTCGTGGCGATGTTGATGTTGCCGGTGAGCGTCGGCGAGCCGATGCGCTTGCCCTGCAGCTGTTTCACGTCCGTGATGTCCGGGCGCACGAAGATCTGCACGCTCTGGTCCTCGGGCGAGTCGCCGTTGTTGCCCGACACGGCCACGAGCGGCACGCCGGACGAGGACGCGCGCAGCATGATCGGCGCGACGCTGAACCCGAGGTCGTACTGCTTGCCCAGCAACGAGGGCACCAGCGTGATGTCGTTGAGCGTCGTGGTGGAAACGCCCTTCACGCCGTGCTTGGCGAAAAATCCTTGTTGGTCGGCCACCAGCACCGCGAGCGAGTCGTTGGTGTTGTTCAGCGCGATGCGGATCTTGCCGTCGGCCGAGGACGTCGAGCCGCTGGAGCCGCCACAGGCGGACACGGCGAGTGCGGCCGCCAGGAGTGCGGTGGCCAGCGTGGTGATGCGGGTGCCCCTCATGGCGCCTCCGTAGGAGTGGGGGGATGGGGATGGGGATCCGGGGAGAGATTCACTATCCGGAGTAGTTGAGCAGAGACAGTAACTCAAGTTAGCTAATCTCTCAATGGTCCAGCTCAGAACGTTGGTAACGGCCTTGTTAAGCCTGGATCGCAGACCAAAAAGCACTACTCAAGTCATTGACGTGTGGAAGGTTAGGCGCCCATCATGGCCAACGCCAGCCCTGAAGGAGGTCCCGATCCCGTGACCGTAGAAGCCACCGCGCCGGCCACCGAGACGGCGGATGCGTTTTCCTGTTCGAAGCTGTTCGTCGAGTACCGCACGCGCAACAAGGTGCTGCGGGTGCTCGAGGACGTCGGCTTTTCCTGTGCCCAAGGGGAGTTCCTCAGCATTCTCGGGCCGTCCGGCACCGGGAAGACGACCTTGCTGCGGATCCTCGCCGGGCTCCTCTCCCCGGGCGAAGGCTCGTCCGTGCGGTTCCGCGGGAAGGAGATCACCGGCCCGCCCGCCGGCGTCGGCATCGTGTTCCAGAACTACGCCGCGTCGCTGCTGCAGTGGCGCACGGTGGAGCGCAACGTCGCGCTGGGCCTGGAAGGCCGCACGAGCAAGGCCGAACGCGACGAACGCGTCCGCGAGGCGCTCGACCTGGTCGGTCTCGCCGACCGCGGCAAGGACTACCCGTGGCAGCTCTCGGGCGGCATGCAGCAGCGCGTGCAGATCGCGCGCTCGCTCGTGATGCGCCCCGAGGTCCTGCTGATGGACGAGCCCTTCGGCGCGCTCGACGCGATGACCAAGGCGCAGCTGCAGGACGAGCTGCTCAAGGTCGCCGCGGTCACCGGTGCGACCGTGGTGTTCGTGACCCACGACATCGACGAGGCCGTGTACCTGTCCGACCGCGTGCTCGTGCTCGCCGGCCGCCCGGCCACCGTCGGGCGCGAGCTGCGCATCGACCTGCCGCGCCCGCGCGACCAGGTGGCCACCAAGGAGCTCCCGGCCTACCTCGCCGCCCGTCACCGCGTGTACGAGGCGCTGCGGGCGGAATCCGAGGCGGCGGCCGAATGAGGCGCTTGATCGGGTTCGCGGTGCCGGTGGCCGTGATCCTGTTGTGGCAGCTGGTGAAATCGGCCGGGCTACTGCCTTACGACAACATCCCGGCCCCGTCGGACATCTGGTCGTCCACAGTGGATCTCGCCTCCTCCGGTGAGCTGCTCACGAACACCGCGCACACGCTCGCCGCCTGCCTCGGCGGCTGGGCGCTCGGTTCCGTGCTGGGCCTGCTGCTCGGGCTGTTGCTCGGGCTCGTCCGTCCCGCGTGGACGTACGGTATGGCGTCGGTGGAGGTGCTGCGCGCGCTGCCGGCGATCTCGTTCGTGCCGATCGTGGTGATCCTGCTGGCGCAGACGGTGGAGATGGAGATCGTGATCGCCGCGTGGGTCGCGATCTGGCCCGTCGCGATCAGCACGATCGACGGCGTGCGCGGCGTGAACCCGGTGCACCAGGACCTCGCGCGCAGCCTCGGCCTCTCGCCGGTGGCCAAGGTCGTGAAGTTCGCGCTGCCCACGGCCCTGCCGAAGATCGTGGTGGCGCTGCGGCTGAGCCTTTCGGCCGCGCTGGTGCTCGCCATCGTCGCCGAGATCGTCGGCGACCCCCAGGGCATCGGCTACGCGCTCGTGGAGCAGCAGCAGTCGTTGCGCCCGGCGGCGATGTTCTCCTACATCCTGCTGACCGGCGTGCTCGGCATCCTGCTCAACTTCATTCTCGTGTGGACACTCCGGTTCGTGCCGGGTGCCCGTCAAGCCGCGCTGGGGGCCGACGATGCCGCGTAGAACCCGCAAGTCCGGCGTCGCGCCCCTGCGCGGCCTGCTTCCGCTCGCGCTGCTGCTCGTGCTGTGGCAGGTGATCGGCGACAGTTCGAGCACGTTCTTCCCGCCGCCGGCCGCCTGGTTCAGCCAGACGTGGGAGCTCACTTCCGGCGGCGCGCTGGTCGACGGGCTGCTCGCCACGCTCGAGACGTTCGTGATCTCGCTGCTGGCCGCCACCGTGCTCGGCGCGGTGCTCGGCCTGCTGATCGGCCACGTCCCGCTGGCCGAACGCCTGCTCGGCCCGATCCTGGAGTACTTCCGGTTCCTGCCGGGCGTCGCGCTCGTGCCGCTGGCCGTGCTGCTCGTGGGCTACACCGAGTCGATGAAGCTGTACGTGGTGGTCTTCGGCGCTCTGTGGCCCGTGCTGCTGCAGGTGCGCCAGTCGGCGAAGTCGGCCGACGTCGTGCTCTCCGACGTGGCTTCGACGCTGCGGCTCGGGAAGTTCGCGGCGTTCCGCAAGATCCACCTGCCCGCGATCGTGCCGGGCCTGCTGCTGGGCGTGAAGATCGCGGCGCCGCTCACGCTGGTGCTGGTGCTCGTGGTCGAGATCAGCACGCAGGTGTCCGGGCTGGGCAAGCTCATGGAGACCGCGCAGCAGAACTTCCAGTCGGCCCAGGTCTACGGGCTCGTGGTCGTGGTCGGGCTGGTGGCGCTCGTGATCAACATGCTCGTGTCGGGGATCGAAGGTTTCCTGCTGCGGTACCGCCCGCAGAACTGACGAAGGCCGGGAGGCTCCGGTCCGGTGTGGACGCACCCGGGCCGGAGCCTCTTTCCACGTCCGCGGTTCGGCGGTTCGCAGTTCGGCGGGGTGTCAGTGGTGGTGCGCGTGCGCGTGGTGCCCGGCCGCGGTGAGCAGCAGTGCCAGCCGCGGGTCGGAGTCCAGCCCCAGGTAGAACGAGAACGTCGCCAGCGCGCCGAACTTGCCCTCGTCGGTGAGCTGGCGCTGGAAGTGGTTCACGTGGTGGTGCACGGCGTTGTCGATGGTGCGCAGCACCTCGACGCCGGCCTCGGACGCGTGCACGGCGATGACCCGGCGGTCGTCGGGGATGCGGGCGCGGTGCACGAGCCCCTTCTCCTCGAGCTGGCGGATCAGGCGCGACGCGAGCGCGGGGGCGATGTCGAGCCGCTCGGCGACCTTGTTCACCGGCAGGGGTCCTTCGGCGCCGAAGATCTGCAGCAGCGCCTGGTGCTGCAGCGGCTGCAGCCCGCCCGCGATGGCCTGCTCGTCGAGCAGCCGCAGGATCTTGCGCAGCACGAACCGCGCGTGCGCGATCGCCTTGACGTGGTTGGCGAAGTCGAGGTCGCTCGACGCGACCGCGCCCTTGCCCCACAGGGCGAGCAGCTCCGCGGTCCCGTCCTCCACCGTGTTCCTCCCCGTGTCCCCGGCCCGCTCGATGATGACGTCGGCACTCGAAAACATCACCAAGTCAATGACCTGAGGACACTATATCAGGGAAGGGCTCAGGAATCGGCAGCTGCGCGGATGGCTTCGGCGATGGCCGAGTCGGGGTCGAGGCCCACGTAGAACGCGAAGATCGACAACGCCGACAGACGTTCGTCCTCGGTCAGCTGGTGCTGCAGGAAAGCGACGCTGTGGTGCACCTCGTCGTCGATCTCCGCGAGCTTCTCCGCGCCGGCGTCAGTGGCGACGACGTTGGTCGCGCGGCGGTCGCTCTCCGACGCCTCGCGGGTCACCAGGCCGAGCTCCTCCAGGCGGCGCACCATGCGTGACGCGAAGGCGGCGGCCACGTCGAGCCTGGCCGCCAGCGTGCTCACGGTGATGCCGCGGGCCTCGTTGGATCCGTACACCTGCAGGAGTGCCTGGTGCAGCAGGGGTTCCAGGCCGTGGGTCTTCGCCTGCTCGTCGACGATCCGCAGTACGCGGCGGGTCACGTAGCGCGCGTCGGCGATGTTCTTCACGTACGCCTGGAACTCGCGGCTTCGCTTGGCGTCGCCGATGTCGGCCCACTTCGTGTAGGCGCGCATTGCGTCGTTCATGGGGGAGCGGCTTCCTTTCGGACGAGCACGGCCTCTCGGACGAGCGCGGCGGCGAGCGAACCCGGCGATCATACGTCGCACCATTTTAGTTGACTAAAGTAAGGTATTCTTGTTAGCCTTCTGGCCCAGGAGGTCACCCCATGGCTCTGCACCCCGCGGACAGTGATCCCAGCGGATTCAAGGCGGCGCTCGGTTCTTTCGCGGCCAGCGTCAACGTCATCACCCTCTGGGACGCGGCCGGTCGCCCGCTCGGCATGACCGCCACCGCGTTCTCGTCGGTGTCGGTCGATCCGCTGATGATCCTGGTCTGTGTCAACCGTTCCACCCGCACGTACGAGCGGATCGCCGAAACCCGTCGGTTCGGCGTGAACATCCTCGGCTCGCCGGCGCGCGAGATCTCGGACCACTGCGCCCGCCCGGGCGCGGACAAGGCCCTGCCCGAGGAATGGCTCACCCGCCGCGAAGGCTGGCACAGCCCGGCCCTCTCCGGCGCCCTCGCGTTCCTGGACTGCGAAATCGACCAGGACGTGCACGCGGGCACGCACGCCGTGCTCATCGCAACCGTCGGCGGCATCGGGCTCAGCTCGGCGCTGCCGCACCACGAACCGCTCCTGCACTTCCGGGGCAGATACCGGCAGTTGCAAGCAGGAGTCCACCACCCGCGGCCCCGGCCGCTACCGATCGCTTTGGAGGAATCGGCGTGACGCGTTCCGGCAAGGACTACGTCGAAGGACTGCGCGACAACCGGCGGGTGTTCGTCGACGGCGAATACGTCTCCGACGTCGCCGCGCACCCCGCGTTCAAGGGGGCCGTCGAGTCCATCGCGCGCGTGTACGACCTCGCGCACGACCCGGCCAACGCCGCGGAGATGACGTTCCCGTCCCCGACCACCGGCGCCCCGGTGAACCTGTCGTACCTCATCCCGCGCGGCGAGGACGACCTGCGCCGCCGCCGGGTCGCGCTGCGCAGGACGGCCGAGGCGACCTTCGGCCTCATGGGCCGCGGCCCCGAGCACGTCGCGGGCTTCCTGGCCGGCTGGGCGGGCCGCTCGGACGTCTTCGCGGCAGGCGGGCAGCGCTTCGCCGACAACGTCACGAAGTTCTACGAGTACGTGCGCGACAACGATCTCTACTGCTCGTACGCGATCGTGCCGCCGCAGATCGATCGCAGCAAGCCGGCGCACCAGCAGGCCGACCCGCACCTGTACGCGGGGGTCAAGGAAGAGCGCGAGGACGGCATCGTCATCGCCGGCGCGCAGATGCTCGGCACGGGCGCGGCGATCTCCGACTACCTGATCCTCAGCTGCATCGTGCCGCTGCAGCCGGGTGACGAGGACCAGGCGATCTCCGTCGCCGTCCCGATCGGTGCCGAGGGCCTGAAGATCTACTCGCGCCGCAGCTACGCCGAAGCCGCCACGAGCGTGTACGACTACCCGCTCGCCACGCGCTTCGACGAGACCGACTCGCTCATCGTGTTCGACGACGTCTTCGTGCCGTGGGAGCACGTGTTCGTGTTCCGCGACCGCCAGATCACCAGCGACCAGTGGAGCCGCACGCCGGCCCACCTGCTGGGCAACAACCAGGCCCAGATCCGCTTCTCCGTGAAGCTGGACCTGCTGGCGGGCCTGGCGCTGCGCGTGGCGCGCATGAACGGCTCGGACAAGTTCCCGCCGGTGCGCGGCGTGCTCGGTGAGCTGGCCGCCCACGCGGCCATGGTGTCCGGTCTCGTCTACGCGCAGGAGCAGAACTGCGAGCTCGACGAGAAGGGCGTGGCGTGGCCGGGTCGCGAGGAGTGCTACGCGACCATGACGCTGCAGTCGGACTTCTACCCGAAGCTGCTGCACCTGGTGCGTGACCTCGTCGGCGGTGGTGTGATCCAGCTGCCGTCTTCGGCCGCCGACTTCGAGAACCCCGAGGCGCGTGCCGACTTCGAGCGGTACGTGCAGTCGCCGGGCCACCCGACGATCGAGCGCGTGAAGCTGCTCAAGCTCGTGTGGGACCTCGTCGGTTCGGAGTTCGCGAGCCGCCACCAGCAGTACGAGATGTTCTACGCCGGCGCGCCCTTCCTGGTGAAGTCGCGCATGAGCCAGATCTACGACTTCGCCCGCGCGGAGGCCCTCGTGGACGGCGCGCTGGCCGGCTACGACCTCGGTGGCCGCACGGAGACCGTGCAGGCGTAAGCGAGGCAGACAGACCGCGGGGTGCTCGGCGAACGCCGGGCGCCCCGTTTCCATGCCCGCATGACGATGGTGCTCACTGGACCGTGAACACGAGAAAGGGCGCCCGGCCGGGACCGGGCGCCCTTTCTCGTGTGTCCGCTGTGGACGGTTCAGCTCGCGCGGTAGCGCACCTCGAACGTGAGGCAGCCTTCCTCGCTCGTCCACGGGCCGTGCTCCATGCCCGGCGGGCGGCAGGCGTAGTCGCCGGCGGAGAAGGTCTTGCCGAGGCGCGTGTCGTGGAACGAGCCTTCGAGGATGTAGACCTCTTCCCAGAAGTCGTGCACCTGCACGCCGTTGGGGGTGGTGTCGGTGCCGGGCTCGAAGCGCAGGATGCGCGTCGCGACGCCGCTGTCGCCGTCGGCGGCGAGGATGCGTTCGGTCAGCTGCGGCACGACGCCCGCGCAGGGCGTGAACTCCACCGTCTTGGCGGGGAAGAACTCGTGTTCCGGTTTGGCCATGGGGGTTTCTCTCTCCAGGTGCGAGGGGTCAGGACACCGAGTAGGCGTGGGTGAGCGCGGGGCCGCCGGGCAGGGCCAGCGACAGCGTCCACGCCTTCCCGGGGACGAACTTGCCGTCGAGCAGCGTCAGGGTGCCGCAGAACATCACCAGGTCGCGCTCGGCCGGGCGGTCGAGCAGGGCCAGCACGTCGGTGGGGATGCGCAGGGCGCTGAGCGGGCCGTACTGGTAGCGCACGCCGTCCACAGTGGATTCGGCGACGATCGCGTCCCAGTCGGGGTTCTCGACCGGGACCACGGTGGTGCCCAGCGGCTTGGGGCAGGCCGCCTTCGAGTCCTTGACGCTGGAGGTCTCGATGTCGCGGTCGGTGTGGTCGGAGCCCACGGTGAGGTAGAGCTTGCCGCCCGCGCGCACGAGCACGGGCTCGACCTCGCCGGAGGTGTTGGTGCCGGCCACGGAGATGGTCGCGGCCTGCGTCGCCAGCGCCGCGTCGAGCTCGTAGAACGCCGGGACGGAGTCGGGCGGCGGCACGCCGATGGCGGCGAGCTCGTCGATGTGGTGCTTCACGGCGGCCTCGTCGCGGCCGGTGTAGCCCGCGACCACGAGGTCGAAGTCGGCGACCGCGACGGTTTCGCCCGTCCCGGCCACGGTGAAGGTGAGTGCGGTCATGCGTGCGCTCCTCGGATGGTCAGTTCGCGGTAGCTGGGGAGCCGGTCGTCGAGCACGGGGAACTGCTCGCGCGTGGCGGGGACGACGCCGGGATCGACGTCGCACCAGGTGATCCCCTCTTCGGTGCCGGCTTCGGCGAGCACGGTGCCCCAGGGGTCGACGACGCGGCTGTGCCCGCCGAGCTCGACCCCGCCCTGGGTCCCGGTGGCGTTGCACGCCACCACGAGCACCTGGTCCTCCACCGCCCGCGCGGTGGTGAACAGGCGCCAGTGCGCGAGCCGCGCCGCGGGCCAGGCGGCCGGCACGATCACGATCTCCGCGCCGGCGTCGACGAGGCAGCGCCACAGCTCGGGGAAGCGCAGGTCGTAGCACGTGGTGCCGGCGACCGCGCCGAACGGCGTCGCCACCGCGGACACGTGGTCACCGGGCTTGAGCAGCTGCGCTTCCTTCGACTGGTAGCCGAACACGTGCACCTTGCTGTAGCTGTGCACGAGCTCGCCGGCCGGGTCGAACAGCACGGCGGTGTTACGCAAGGCGCCGTCGGGCAGTCGCTCGACGAAGCTGCCGCCGTGCAGGTACGCGCCGGTCTCGCGGGCGAGCTCGCCGAGCCGCGCCAGCGACGGTCCGTCGGCCGGCTCGGCGTCGCGGGCGTAGTCGTCGAACGCGAAGTACCCGGTGGCCCACAGCTCGGGCAGCACGATCAGATCGGCCTCGGCCGCGGAGCGGACGAGCCCGGCCACCCGGTCGAACCGGGCGGCGACGGGCTCGTCCTCGGGGCTGCCGATCTGGACGAGGGCGATCTTCACGAGGCCTGCCACAGCTCGCGGGCGCCCGCGGCGACGATGTCGTCGTAGGACAGCTCGCGGTCGGTGAGCCCGGTCGCGCGGGCGAACCCGGCGAGCCCGGCGGCGGCCTCGGGGGAGATCGCCGGCTCGTAGAACGGCCCGTCCCGCTCGATCAGGCCGGCGATGAGGCCGGCCTCCATCTCCGGGAACAGCGCGGTGCCGACCTTGGTGGCCAGCGACGGGTCCCGGCGCAGCTCGCGCTGGGCCCGCAGCACGCCGCGGGTGACGGCGGCCGCCTCGTCCGGGCGTTCCGCGACCGTGCGGTCCGTGGTCATGAGCGCCGGGAACGTGTACAGCGAGTGGGCGGAGCCGTCGCGGCGGGCGTCCACCACGACCTTGCCGACCCCGCGCCGCACGGCGACCTCAGTGCCCATGCCGTTGGCCCAGAAGGCGTCGATCCGGCCTTCTTCCAGGGCCCGGGCGGCCGTGACGCCGAAGGAGACGTCGCCGGCGACACCCGCGACCGGGGCGATGGTGACGCCCGCCCCGGTCAGGTCCACGCCTTCGGCCTCGAGCAGCCGTCGCAGGCCGAGGTCGGGCCCGGGCGCGGCACCGATGCGGACGTCGTGGAGCTTGGCGAGCGTCTCGCGGGTGACGTCGAGGTCGGGCCGCACCACGAGGAACCAGTACATGTTCTGCGCGAGCGCGGCCAGCAGCTTCTGCTCGCCCCAGGTGGAGTCGGCGTAGAGCGGGGCGTGGGCGCACCCGGCGAGGTAGTCGATCCGCCCCTCGCGGAGGGCGATTGCTGCGTCGGTGACGGGGAACAGGAGTTCCCATTCCACGTCGAGACCCTCGTCGCGAAGGTACCCGAGCTCCACGGCCGCGATGGCGGGGAAGTAGGAGTTCGAGACGAGGTCGGGCACGGCAAGGCGCATGGTGGCCTTCCTGGTCAAGAAATTAACAGTACTCAAGTAATGTACTTAGCTTAGTATTTTGGGTCAAGCTGGCGCGCCAGGGGCGCCGGCTGCGGCTTCTTGACGGCCCGCAGGACCACCACGGTGATCGCACACAGCACCGCCGGCACCGCGAAGACCAGGAAGTACACCGGGAAGGGCAGCGAAGCGGCGAGCAGGTAACCGCCGATGAGCGGACCGAGCAGCCCGCCGAGGCGGCCGATGCCCAGCGCCCAGCCCAGGCCCGTCGCGCGGGCCTCCGGACCGTAGGTGGCCATCACCAGCGTGTGCACCACGTTCTGGCCGCCGATGATGAACGCGCCGGCCAGTGCGTTGAGGATGTACAGCGCGACGACCGACGAAGCGAACCCGAAGAGCACGAGGCACACGCCGCCCGCGGCGAACGCGATGGAGAGCGCCACGTACTGGTTCATGCGGTCGAGCACCCAGCCGAGCACGAACCCGCCGATCGTGGCCGCGGCGGCCTGCTCGATCGCGTAGGAGTAGCTGCCGACCAGCGACAGGCCGTGCTTCACGAGCAGCGACACCATCCAGAAGTCGAGCGCGTAGACCACGAACTGCAGGAACAGGTAGAGCAGCGAGAGCGTGAGGGTGGAGTTGCGGTAGTGCGGCGCCCACAGCGTGCGCAGCTGGATCTTGCCGTTCTCGGTGCGCGGGCCGGTGAAGAAGGTGGCGGGGTCGGCGTCTCGCGCCGCCGGCCAGATCGTCGGGAAGACCTGCTTGACGGTCGCGAGCGCTTCGTCGTACCGGCTGCGCGTCGCGAGGAACTGCGGCGTTTCGGGCACGAACCAGGCGATCAGGGCCGCGACGATCAGAGCCGCGTAGGAGATGTGGAACAGCGGGCGCCAGCCGAAGTCGGGCACCAGCAGCGTGGCGGCGATGGCGGCGAGCACGAAGCCGAACGTGAAGCAGCCGGCCGACACGGCGGTCATCCGGCCGCGCCGGCGCAGGGGCACGTACTCGCCCAGCATGGCGATCGTCGCGGGCAGCACGCCGCCCATGCCGATGGCGGCGCAGAACCGCAGGATCGCGAACTGCGTGTAGTCGCCCGCGAACCCGGCCGTGCCCATGAAAACGGCGAACACGGACACACCGAGCACGAGCATGCGCTTGCGCCCGAAGCGGTCGCCGAGCGCGCCGAGGCCGACGGCCCCGAGGAACAGGCCGATGAAGGTGAACGACGCCAGCCACCCCGCCTGCACGGGCGAGATGTGCCACTCGGCGACGATCTTGGGGAGCGCGTAGGAAAGGGACTGCAGGTCGTAGCCGTCGAAGATCACCGCGCTGCCGCCGATCGCGGCTATCGCGAGGACCCGGCGGGGCATCGGGGTTTCGGTGAGGATCTGGTCGAACGTGGCAGCGGGTCGCATCCGCGCTCCTCGGCCCGGGCGGCACCCAGCACCACGACACTCACCGGCGAGTGCGGGCGGGGGACGGGTGCCGCGGGTTGACGGGGGATTTATTTAACTTTAGTACCTGACTTGACAGCCGTAAATGATGCGGGAGACGATAGGTCGCGCCCAGGGATGTGTCAACGCCGAACTACGGGAGTACTCGCCGATCATGTGGACTCCCACCGGCCCGGAAACCGTTCCTGGCAAGGAAAATCGTGACCTCGCCGTGTCCGGACCCCTGCGGTCCAGTGGCGCGGCACGCGTTTGTTAACGGCCTCTGTAACAAGGAGTCCGTGAGTTCTTCCCGTCGACGAAAGAGGAACCGACAGCCGTGAACGACTATCCCTACGGTGACCTCCGGGAGTACCTGGCCGAGCTGGACCGCCGCGGGCTGCTGGTGCGCGTGAGCCGGCCCGTCGACAAGGACACCGAGCTGGTTCCGTTGGTGCGCCTGCAGTTCCGCGGGCTGCCGGAGGCCGAGCGCAAGGCGTTCCTCTTCGAGAACGTGACCGACGGGTCCGGGCGGCGCTACGACGGCACCGTGGTGATGGGGGCGTTCGCGTCCTCGCGGGCGGTCTACACGACGGCGCTGGCCGCGAAGCCCGACGAGGTGGCCGGGCGCTGGGCCGCGGCGCTGAGCAACCCCGTCGAGCCGGTGGTGGTCGAGACGGGACCGTGCAAGGAGAACGTCCTCACGGGACAGTCCCTCCTGGACGCCGGCGGCGTCGACGGCTTCCCGCACCCGATCTCGACGCCCGGCTTCGACCCGGCGCCGTTCCTCACCGCGCCGTACTGGGTCACGAAGGACCCGGAGGACGGCACCTACAACGTCGGTATCTACCGCGGCATGGTGAAGGGCCCGGACCGGATCGGGCTGCAGATGGACACGCCAACGCAGCACATCGCGATCCACCTCGCCAAGGCCAAGCGCATGGGCAAGAAGCTCGAGGCCGCGATCGTGCTCGGCGCGGTGCCCGCGGTCGGCTTCGCCGGCGCGCAGAAGATCCCGTTCGGCGTCAGCGAGTACGCCGTGGCCGGTGGCCTCATGGGCCGGCCGCTCGAGGTGGTGCGCTGCGAGACGGTGGACCTCGAGGTGCCCGCGCACGCGGAGATCGTGCTCGAGGGCGAGATCGACCCGGAGCACCTCGAGTCGGAGGGTCCCTTCGGCGAGGCGAGCGGCTACATGGGCGCGAAGACGACGTCGCCGGTGTTCCGCGTCCGCTGCATCACCCACCGCACGGCGCCGGTGGTGCAGGCGTTCATCAGCGAGTTCCCGCCGAGCGAGTCGACCCTGATGCGCAAGATCGCGTTCGAGAACGTGTACCTGCGGTTCCTGAAGCAGGCGTGCAACATCAACGCGGTGCAGCGCTTCGTCACGCACGAGAGCGGCACGTGCAACATGTTCTTCGTGATCCAGCTGAAGAACCCGACGCCCGGCCAGGCTCGGCAGGCGCTCTACGCCGCGTCCGGGTACGAGGCCTCGATGGGCAAGACGATCATCGCCGTGGACGACGACGTCGACCCCGAGGACCTCAGCGCCGTGGTGTGGGCGATGAGCTTCCGCATGCAGCCGGCCCGCGACGTCACCATCCTGCCGGGCAAGCTGCCGCGCCTCGACCCGTCGGCCGCCGAGGACGGCAGCCTGTCCTCGGCGCTGCTGATCGACGCCACGCGCAAGCGCCCGTACCCGCCGACCTCGTTGCCGGCCAAGGAGTTCATGGACCGGGCGCAGGACCTGTGGCAGGAACTCGGCCTGCCGGAGCTGTCGCTGGCCGAACCGTGGCACGGTTACGAGCTCGGCGAATGGTCCGACGCCGACCGGCACCGGGCGGCCGAAGCGGTGCAGGGGCGATACGCCTCGACCGAGGAGTGACGGTCTGTCCACAGTGGGCCGTCGAGGTCCACTGTGGACCTACTCGGCGACGTCGAAGAGCTCCACGGCGCGATCGTCCAGCAGGGGCACGATGCCGTCGAGGACGAGCCGCTTGAAGTGCTCCGTCTCGCGGTGCTCGGCGAACGCCTCCCGCGAGACGTAGCGCTCCAGCAGCACCACCGAGCGCGGGTCGTCGAACGAGCGGTAGACGTCGAACGCGAGGTTGCCCGGCTCGGTGCGCGCCGCCTTCGCCAGCTGCGGCACCAGCGCGGCGACCTCGTCCTCCTTGCCGGCGGACACGGTGTAGCGGGCGATCACCTGGAGCTGGGGCATGCTCGGTCTCCTCGCGGTCTGCTGTAGTGCTGGCTTCGGTTCCAGGGCGGACTGTAGCCGAGGTGCGGGGTGCGCGGCCTGGTTCTGTGGCCCGCCTCGCGCCCCTCGTTATTGAAGTCGACTCCAAATTTAGAGCGTGCCATACTCGAGCTCGTGGCCGGGCTGAGGGAACGCAAGAAGCAGCAGACCGCGCGCCGGATCTCCGACGTCGCGATCGGGCTGTTCGTCGAGCGCGGCTTCGGCGAGGTGACGATCGCCGAGGTGGCCGAGGCGGCGGACGTCTCGGAAGGCACCGTCTACAACTACTTCCGCACCAAGGAAGACCTGGTGCTGCCGCCCGACGAGGCGTTGCCGAAGCGGCTGGCCGACATCGTGGCCGGTCGCGCTGCCGGCCAGTCGGCCGCCCACGCGGTGCTCGCGCGGCTGCGGGAAGAGGTCCGCGGTCGCGAGCGGACCGTCGGGCTCACGCCCGGGTTCGGGCGCGTGCTGGCGCTGATGCTGGCGACGCCGTCGCTGGCCGCGCGGCTCGGGGACCTCGCGGGGCAGATGGTCGGCGAGCTCGCCGACCTGCTCGCCACGGAGACCGGCGCGGCGGCGGGGGATCCGGTGCCGCGGCTGGTCGCGAGCCAGATCGGCTGGCTGCACTCGCTCGTGTTCGGGGAGATCGGCGCGCGCACCGTCGCGGGCGAGGCACCCGACGTCGTCGCCGGTGTGGTCGAGGAGCTGCTGGACACCGTCGAAGGCCTGCTCGGCGAGCGGGTGCTGGGCTACGCGGTCCGTGAGGAGGACGCATGATCGAGCGGGTGCGGCTCACGCGCTACGTCTCGCCGTTCCGGGAGGGCGGTTCGCTGCCCGGCCTGATGGAGGCCGACGACGAGGGCACCTACGTGGTCAAGTTCCGCGGCGCCGGGCAGGGGCCGAAGGTGCTGGTGGCCGAGGTGCTGTGCGCCGGGATCGCCGGGCTGCTCGGGCTGCCGGTGCCGCGGCTGGTCGAGGCCGAGCTGGACGCGGCGTTCGGCCGGCTCGAGGGCGACCCGGAGGTGCAGGAGCTGCTGCGCGCGAGCACCGGGCCGAACCTCGGCGTCGACTTCCTGCCGGGCGCGTTCGACTAGTCCACTTCGCCAGGCGAAGCCGACCAGCACGTGCTCACCCGCAGCGTACGGCCGCGTCGGGAAAGCACCCGCGCCCGCACGGTTGTGGTGGAACGTGAGCGCGGCGCCGTGGTCGATGAGCACGGGTTTGCGGTGCCACCACAGCAGGTTCGGCTTGCGCCACGACCGGTCGACGTTGTTGACCAGCGCGTCGAACCACAGCACGCGACTCGCGAACTGCGCGTCAACGGGGAACGCGCGCACCGAGCGGCGCCTGCACGCCCTCGACCCCGCCGCCGACGCGGACATCGTGCGTGCACTGCTCACCGCCATCGCCGCCGGCTGCACCGATGCCCCCGACGCGGGCCGCCACTTCCGCTGGCTCACCGCGCCCCGCAGCACGGTCGTCCGCGCGGGCCCCGTCCACACGGGCTTCGCCGCCGACCCGGCCGCGGAACTGGAGCGGCTGCTGACCGCGCTGGTCCGCCCGCTCACCTGAGGGCCTCGAAGCGGCACCGGGGGACCGGTCCTCGCCACGAGTCGAGGTATGGTGGCATTCGAACACCTGTTCCCATCCCGGGTTCGGGTCCGGACACGCTGTCTCCCCGCGGCGGTTTCACGCGAGCGAGGACAGTGCGGTGGACCAGCAGGACCAGCAACACCGGCGAGGCGGCTTCAACAACCCCCTCATGCGGTGGGCGGAACTGGAGCGGATCGCGGCGGGGCGGGCGCCCGTGCGGGGTGACGGCGGGGACTCGCCGGCGTGGTCGCGCAAGCGGGAGGGGTACCGGGCGCCCGAGCGGTTGCGGCCGTGGGCGGACGTGGAGGCCGACGTGCGGCGGGTGCCGTACGCGGAGCTGCACCTGCATTCGTACTTCTCGTTCCTCGACGGTGTCGCGTCGCCGGAGGCGCTCGTCGAGGAGGCCGTGCGGCTGGGGCTCGACGCGCTGGTGCTCACCGACCGCGACGGGATGTACGGCGCTGTCCGGTTCGCCGAGGCCGCGCGCGAGGTCGGGGTGCGCACGGGCTACGGCGCGGAGCTGTCGCTCGGCCTGCCGGCGCCGCAGGGCGGGGTGGCCGACCCCGTCGGCACGCACCTGCAGGTGATCGCGCGTGACCTCGAGGGGTACCGGCGGCTGTGCTCGGTGATCTCGCGCGGGCAGCTGGCGGGGGAGAAGGGCCGTCCGGTGCTCGCGCTCGACGACGTCGCCGACGAGCTGCGCGGCCACGTCCTCGTGCTCAGCGGCTGCCGCAAGGGCGCGGTCCGCAGCGCGCTCGCGCGGGGCGACGACGCGGGGGCGGCCACGGCGCTGCGGACGCTGGCCGAGCGGTTCGGCCGGGAGAACGTGGCCGTCGAGCTGCTGGAGGAGGGCCTGCCGCTCGACGCCGTGCACAACGACCGGCTCGACGAGCTGGCGCGCGAGCTGCGGCTGCCGACGGTGGCGTCGAACAACGTCCACTACGCGCGCCCCGAGCAGGCGCGCCACGCCGCGGCCGTGGCGGCGATCCGGGCGCGCCGGTCCGTCGACGAGCTGGAGGGCTGGCTGCCCGCCGACGGCACGGCGTTCCTGCGCAGCGGCGCCGAACAGGCCGGCCGCTTCGCGCGGTACCCGGGCGCGGTGCAGCGGGCCGCGCTGCTCGGGGTGGAGTGCGCGTTCGACCTCGCTTTGGTGGCCCCGGAACTGCCGCCGTTCGCCGTGCCCGAGGGGTTCGCCGACGAGGACGACTACCTGCGCCACCTGACGTTCGAGGGCGCCGCCGCGCGCTACGGCGGCCGCGCGGACAACCCGAAGGCCTACGCCCAGCTCGACCACGAGCTCGCGGTCATCCGGCAGCTCGGGTTCCCCGGCTACTTCCTCGTGGTGTGGGACATCGTCAGGTTCTGTCGGAAATCGAACATCCTCGCCCAGGGCCGGGGTTCGGCCGCGAACTCCGCGGTGTGCTTCGCGTTGCGGATCAGCCACGCCGACCCCGTGAAGTGGGGGTTGCTGTTCGAACGGTTTCTCGCCCCCGAGCGCGACGGCCCACCGGACATCGACGTCGACATCGAGTCCGACCGGCGCGAGGAGGTGATCCAGTACGTCTATGCGAAACATGGTCGTTTTCACGCGGCCCAGGTTGCGAATGTCATCACTTATCGTTCGCGTTCTGCCATCCGAGACGCCGCCAAGGCGCTCGGCTACTCGACCGGCCAGCAGGACGCGTTCGGCAAGCGGGTGGACCGCTGGTCGTCCGTCGCGAGCGGCTCGACGCCGGGGGAGCAGGGCCACGAGATCCCCGACGACGTGCTGGAGTGCGCCGCCTGGCTGGAGGACACGCCGCGGCACCTGGGCGTGCACTCGGGCGGCATGGTGATCGCGAAGACGCCCGTCTCCGAGATCGTGCCGGTGGAGTGGGCGACGGCGGCCGACCGCAGCGTGCTGCAGTGGGACAAGGACGACTGCGCCGCGATCGGGCTCACGAAGTTCGACCTGCTGGGTCTGGGCATGTTGTCGGCGCTGCACTACATGATCGACCTCGTCGCCGAGCACCACGACGTCCACATCGGACTGCACGACCTCGACCTCGCCGACCCGGCCGTGTACGACATGCTGTGCGAGGCCGACGCGGTCGGGGTGTTCCAAGTGGAGTCCCGGGCGCAGCTCGGTACCCTGCCCCGCCTGCGGCCGCGGAGGTTCTACGACCTCGTGGTGGAGGTCGCGCTCATCCGGCCGGGGCCGATCCAGGGCGGTTCGGTGCATCCGTACATCCGGCGCCGGCGAGGTGAGGAGGAGTGGTCGCACGCGCACCCGTTGCTGGCGCCGGCGCTGGAGCGGACCCTGGGCGTGCCGCTGTTCCAGGAACAGGTGATGCAGATGGCGCGTGACGTCGCGTCGTTCACCGCGGCCGAGGCCGACCAGCTGCGCCGGGCCATGGGGGCCAAGCGTTCCAGCGAGAAGATGCGCCGGCTGGCGGGCCGCTTCTTCGAAGGCGCCGCGGCCAACGGCGTGGCGCCCGACCTCGCCGCCCGGATCTTCGAGCAGATCCACGCCTTCTCCGGCTACGGTTTCCCCGAGGCGCACTCGATGTCGTTCGCGCTGCTGGTGTACGCGTCGGCGTGGTTCAAGCGCTACTACCCGGCCGCGTTCTGCGCCGGCCTGCTGCGCGCGCAGCCCATGGGTTTCTACAGCCCGCAGTCACTCGTCGCCGACGCGCGCCACCACGGCGTGGTCACGCGCTCGCCGGACCTCAACCTCTCCCTGTCGCACGCGACACTGGAGTCCTGTTCGGACAGTACCGGCGGCGTCGCGATCCGGCTGGGTCTCGCCGGCGTCCGCTCGGTGGGCCAGGACGTGGCCGACCGCATCGTCGCCGAACGCGACGCCGGCGGGCCGTTCGCGTCCATCGGCGACCTGACCGAACGCGTCCAGCTCGCCCGCCCGGTCGTCGAATCCCTCGCCACGGCAGGCGTTTTCGGCGACCGCCGCTCGGCGCTGTGGGCCGCCGGCCCCGCGTCGGCCACGCGGCCCGACCACCTGCCCGGCCTGTCGCTCGGTCACCACGCGCCCCCGCTGCCCGGCATGACGGCGTTCGAACTGGCCACCGCCGACCTCTGGGCCACGGGCATCACGCCCGACCGCCACCCCGTCTCGTTCCTGCGCAGCCACCTCGACGCCCTGGGCGCCCTCCCGGCCGCCTCACTCCTGTCGGTCCCCGACGGCACCCGCATCCAGGTCGGCGGCGCCGTCACGCACAAACAACGCCCCGCCACCGCCGGCGGCATCACGTTCCTCAACCTGGAAGACGAGACGGGCATGACCAACGTCATCGTCTCCGTCGGCGTGTGGCGCCGCAACCGCCGCCTCCTGCAGAACCACTCGGTGCTCGTGGTGCGCGGCATCGCCCAGGTCGGCCAGGGCACCGTCTCGGTGGTGGCGGACCACCTGGCGGCCCTGGACTTGACGGGCCTGGCCCAGAAGTCACGGGACTTCAGGTGAGGCCGGGTGTTCCCGCGGAAACGAGGTGGGCCACTGGTGCGGGCTCGTGCTTGACGCCGGTGACACGTTGGTCACCCTCGCGACGGCGGAGGCGCTGCTCCGGCGCCAGGACTCGGCTGGGCTCGCAGTGGCCGCCACCGCACTCGCCACCGCTGACCGTCATGCTCGTCGGGATCAACCCGATCCTTCACCCGGCTCAGAACGACTGACGTTCGGCCAGGGCAGGACCGTGAGCTCTGGCCACTGCCGGCGCCAACGACTGGTCTTCGCCTCGAAGACATCGCGTGGTGCCAGGATCGGGTTGGGCCGGACGATGAGGTTGAACACGTCGGACAGCCCGTGCGGCGCGTACACGCGCCAGTGCCCGCCTGGTTCGAGGCGGACCCCCAGGCAGCAGGTGGTCGCGGCGAAGGAGTCGATCGCGTCCTCGGTGGAGGTGTGAGCAGGACATGGCGTCCCGAACTTCTCCTCGTACCAGAGATGGACGCGTGCCTCGTTGCGGATCTCCACCTCGGCTGGGATGTCGGCGAAGACCTGCCTCGCCGACTGGATCACCGCGTCCTCCGCCTCCCACGACAGGTCGGTGGCGTCGAAGTAGAACAGGTCGTAGTCTTTGATGCCGTTGCCGGGCGCCCGGTCGGTGACTGCGTTCCAGACGGTCTGGAACAGACAGCCTGCCGTGAGATACCAGCCGGGCAGCCCCAGCGACACCGACCGGGACAGCACCTCCGTGAGCACCTCGTTGCGGGAGAGCACCTTTCGGAAGGCGTCGAGTTGTTCGTCAACAGGTAGTTGGCTGATCACCGCCTATGCCTACCACCTGCGCGGCTGGGTGGGCGGACACGCGTCAACGACCGGACGGCACACGACCTCGACTGGCGCGACTCGGGCCAGGTGTTTGGTCTCCCGGTGCGCCGACGGTCAGCAGAACCACCCGGCCTGGACCCAGCCGCGCTTGTTGACGTGGCCCATGGCGTAGCCTTCGGCCCAGCCGCCGCTGGGGGAGTAGCGCGAGAGTTCGAAGTGGTCGCCGCTGTAGAGGGTGCCGATGATGACGCCGGCGGGTTCGTTGCGGACGTAGAGGTCGGTCGCGCAGATCTCGTACACCGTGCCGGCGGAGGCGGCCGGGGCGAGGCCGACCGCGGCCGCCGCGGCGAGCGCGGTGGCGGCCAGGACCTGGGCGGGGCGGGGAATGGGCATGGTTCTCCTGTTCCGGGGATTCGGGGGGCGACGGCTCAGTCGAGGCTGAAGCAGCTGCGCAGCAGGAAGCCCCACTTGCTCTTGCCGTGCCAGAAAACGTCGGCCGAGTAGTGGTCGGCGGTGATGTAGCGAACGCCGATGTAGTTGCCCTGCACCAAAGTGTCGATCGGGTCCGAGTGCCCCTGGCCCGAGGTGTAGTTGCCGAAGAGTGTGGCGGTCGCGCACGTGATGTGCGCCGGCCGGGTGGGCACCCACGGGTCGGACAGCGTCCCGCTGCCGCTCTGCGCGCTCGCCTGCGCCGGCACGACCCCCAGGCCGGCGGCCCCCAGCACCAGCACGGCCACCGCCAGGGCGCGACGAGGAATGAACCGCATCATCCGTTCCTTTCCGGCCGGGACGACACCGGCCGTGAAAAGAAGTACCAAACCCCTGCGGCGAAAAGGAAGACATCCGGTGGACCCCGCGTGGACAGCCGGGCGGCGTCGGGCGTTCGGCTGCGGCCCGGTACTGCGAACGGACGATTGCCGGCCGGAAACCCGCTAGCCGCCGACGAACGTCACCGTCTCCTCGAGCGGCGCCCGCCCCGTGCGGCCGAGGTCGACGGTGATGTCCTCGTGGCCGAGGGACATGCCGCAGAACAGGATGAGGTCCGCCGGCGGCGAGACGATCTCGGCGACGGTCTTGTGGAACTTCGCCCACGCCATCTGCGGGCAGCTGTGCAGCCCTTCGGCGCGCAGCAGCAACATGACGGTCTGCAGGAACATCCCCGCGTCGGACCACTGCGGCCGGCCCATGGTGGGGTCGAGGTAGCAGAACAACGCGGCCGGGGCGCCGAAGCAGTCCCAGTTCGCGGCGGCGGCGCGCTGGCTCGCCTCGACGTCCTCGCGGGAGATACCGAGCGCACCGTAACGCTGCTTCCCGAACGCGGCGCGCCGCTCGGCGTACGGCGACTTCAGCGTGGCCGGGTACTGCTCGTACTGGGCCGCGTCCCACGGGTCCCGGGTCGCGATCCGCTCGCCCGCGCGCTTCTTCAGCTCCGCCAGCGGCGCCCCCGTCACCACGAACACCTGCCACGGCTGCAGATTCGACCCGGACGGCGCCGCGCGGGCGGCCGCCAGCACCCGCCGAAGCACCTCCGGCGCCACCGGCTCGTCCGTGAAGCCCCGCACCGCCTACCGGCTCGTGACTGCCTCGTAGACGTTCATCGCCTCGCCCCCCTTGGTATCTGGTGAGATAGTGTCAGTCGACACTATCTAGAAGGCAGCCTCCGGCCGTGTGAGGACGCTTACGCGATCACCGCGATCCGCCGGTCATACTGTGCTCGTGAGCGACTATTCGTGGCCTGAGCACGGAGACCGCGTGGCCGAGTGGGCGCGCGCCACTTGGGATGTCGCTGTCGCACGACTGCCCGTCGGCGCCCGGATCACGGGCTCGGTCATCGCACGTCAGCCCTTCGGCGTGTTTTTCGCGGTCGACGAAGTGCCTGGCGCCCTCGCCCTGGCCGAAGTCACCGGTCTTCCGGACGGCGGTGAGCTTCCGGTTCTTTCGGCTCACGTCACCGGCGAGGTCCTCGGGCACCGGCACGACAACCACCAGATCTACGCCCGAGTCACCCACGTGGACTGATCCACCGTCATTCGACGCGCGAGCAAGCCTCCCCGAACTCCAGGGCCGAGGTCGTGTCGTCCGTGCCCAGAGCCAGAACGGCGGAGCGAACCCGTGCGGCAGTGGCGTCGTCGACCACCAGGGCCATGTTCTCGGCGTACTTGGCCGATATGTCCTCACTGGACAGTGGCCGTTCGGCATGCCCGCGGTTCACCTGTTCCCGCCGGAACAACCGGCGCCCGTCTCGCAGTGTGACTTCCACCGCGGCCGAGTAGGCGTCCGGGAATCGCGACTCCGGGTCGTCGGCGAAGTCCACCCGGTCGGCGACCGCGTGGATGGCCGGGTCGTCGAGCGAGGCCGGCGTGAACTCCGCCAGTGTGAGCCGGCCGCGGGTCAGGCAGGCGCCCGCGATGTAGGGCACGCTGAACTTCGCGTCGTACAGGTCGCGGGGGCGGCGTTTGCGTTCCGCGGGCTCGAAGACGGCCGCCGCGGCGGTGGGGTGGACGAGGCAGCGGATGTGCTCGACGTCGTCGGCCGTGAAGCCCTCGGTTGCGCGCAGGGCGAGCAACGCGTCGGCGAAGCCGTGGCTGAAGTGGCAGCTCGGGTAGGGCTTCACGCCCGTCGTGAGGAGTTCCCAGCGGGAGCCGAGGCCGTCGGTCAGCGCGTCGGGATCCCAGGAACGCGCGCCCAAATGCGTGGCGTAGAGCCCGTAGCGGCCCTCGTACACCCGGCCCGGGCCCGGCCACCCCGCGCGGGCGAACGCCGCCGCCGTCAGGCCCGACGCGGCGGCCCAGCCCGGGTGCAGGCGTTTCGTCCACGCGCCGTCCTCCAGGAACTCCAGGATTCCCGACGCCATCGAGCCCACGATCTCCTGCGCGCCCGCGATCCCGGCGGCGTCGAGGCCGCCGAGCTTCGCCGCGGCCACCGCGGCGCCGAACGCGCCCGCGACACCGGTCGGGTGGAAGCCCGCGTCGTGGAAACCGCCGTGCGCCGCCAGTCCGACGCGGGCGCTCACCTCGATCGCCAGCACGTACGCCACCAGCAGCTCCCGCGCGGTGCGCCCGGACGCGATCGCGGCGGCCAGCGAAGCGGGCAACGCCGAAGCCGACACGTGCACGATCGAGCCGATGTGCGTGTCGTCGAAGTCGTGGCCGTGCACGAGGATCCCGCCCAACATCGCGGCGTCGCGCGCGGGCAGGCGGTCGGGGAGCGCGAGCACGGGCTGGTCGCCGGAGCCCAGGAACGAGAACGCCTCGCGGGCCTTGCGCGCGAACGGTTCGTCCGCCGCGCAGAACGCGAGCCCCACCGCGTCGAGGGCGAGGTGGCGCGCCTGCTCGACGACGGCGGCGGGCAGGTCTTCGAACCGGACGCCGGCGGCGAACTCCCCGAGCCGGCCGGCGAGCGTGGTGGTCGGGTGCATGCCCAGCAGTGTGCAGTGCCCGCCGCCCCACCGCAAGGCATATGTCGGACGTTTAGTCTTCCATCTTCTCGTACAGCGGCCGCAGGCTGTGCAGGTGCTCGCGCGTGAGCCGCTCGGCCGCGTCGGCGTCGGCATCGGCCACGGCGCGGTGGATGTCGACGTGGTCGGCGTCGACCTGGTCCCACACGTCGCGCGGGATGCGGTCGCGGTGCAGCCGGCCGCGCAGCACGTCGTTGATCGGGCGGCACATCAGGTGCAGCAGCGGGTTGCCGGTGATGGCGACCAGCGTCGTGTGGAAGTCCCAGTGCACGACGAACCCGCTCGACGGGGCCAGCGCGGACGTGCTCGTCGTCGCCCCCGCCAAGGACTCCAGGCCCGCGGCGTCGGCCCGGGAAGCCGCCAGCCGCGCGGCCAGCGGCTCCAGGATCAGCCGCGCCTCGAGCAGGTTCTCCACGGTCATGCCCTGCGCGTTCACCAGTAGCCCCAGCGCCCCGCCGAGGTTCTCGGCGACGCTCAGCGCGTCCGGGCTCGACACGAAGGTCCCGCCGGTCGCGCCGCGCGTGGTGTCCACCAGGTGCTGGCTCGCGAGCAGCCGCAGCGCCTCGCGCACGGTACTGCGGCTGACGCCGAACAGCCGCGCAAGCTCGGCCTCGTTGGGCAGCCGCGTGCCGGCGGTCAGCTCACCGGTCAGGATCTGGTCCTTGAGCTGGTCGGCCACCTGGCGGTACGCCGCCTGGACGCGGCGCACCCGCAGGCCGGCCTGTGGGCCGGCGGTCTCGGTCATCGGTTCCCCCTCGGTCGGAAAAAGCGTGGTCCTCGAAGCGTAGGACATCGGGAACGAGCGTGGCACCAGCTGAGCGATTTAAATGTCTGAGGTATTGCCAACCGCAGGTCCGATGCGCATACTTCAGCGCAGATTCCCACCCGCCGACTCCCCGGAGGTGCCGTTTTGACGGTGCACGACGGCCGGCAAGGGCGCTACTACGAGGACTTCGCCGTGGGCGACGTCTACCGCCACCCGCTGGGTCGCACGATCAGCGAAGCGGACAACACGTGGTTCACCTTGCTCACCATGAACACCCACCCCGCGCACTTCGACGCGCACTACGCCGAGCGCACGCCGTTCGGCCGGATCCTGGTCAACTCGGGGCTCACGATCGCGATGCTGCTGGGCCAGAGCGTCTCGGACATCAGCCAGCGGGCGATCGCGAACCTCGCGATGACCGACGTGCGGCTCACGCATCCGGTCTTCGTCGGCGACACGCTCTACGGCGAGTCGATCTGCACCGCGAAGCGCGAGTCGGCCTCGAAGCCCTACGCGGGGCTCGTGTCCGTGCACACCCGCGGCCTCAACGGCGACGGTGACGAATGCCTGTCGTTCGACCGCACTGTGCTGGTGTACAAGCGATCCGAGGCCGACGCCATCGACTCGTTCCCCACCGCGAAGTCGGGACCGCTGACGCTGGGGGACCGCGCATGACCCGCCCCCTGCCGCTCGCCGACGTCCGAGTGCTCGCCGTGGAGCAGTACGGTGCCGGCCCGTTCGGCTCCGTGCACCTGGCCGACCTCGGCGCCGAGATCGTGAAGATCGAGGACCCCGGCACCGGCGGCGACGTCGGCCGCCACACCCCGCCCTACGCCGAGGACGGCGATTCGCTGTTCTTCGAAGCCTTCAACCGCAATAAACGGTCCGTGGTCCTCGACCTCACCGACCCCGCCGGCCGCGAGGTCTTCGAGGAGCTCGTGAAGGTCAGCGACGCCGTGTACTCGAACCTGCGCGGCGACGTGCCGGCGAAGATGCGCATCCGCTACGAGGATCTCAAGCACCTCAACCCGAAGATCGTCTGCTGCTCGCTCTCGGGTTACGGCATGACCGGCCCGCGCAGCGCCCAGCCCGGGTACGACTACCTGTTGCAGGGCCTGGCCGGCTGGATGTCCGTGACGGGTGAGCCCGACGGCCCGCCCACCAAATCGGGACTGTCCATGGTGGACTACACCGGCGGGATCGTGGCCGCGCTCTCGATGGTCACGGCCATCCACGCCGCCCGCCGCGACGGCGTCGGCACCGACTGCGACGTGAGCCTCTACGACACCGCGGTCGGCATGCTCACCTACCTCGCGACCTGGCACCTCAACCGCGGCTTCGAACCCGGGCGCACGCACCACTCCGCGCACCCGAGCCTGGTGCCGTTCCAGAACTTCGAGACGGCCGACTCGTGGGTCGTCATCGGCTGCGCGAAGCAGAAGTTCTGGGATCGCCTGGTGGCGGCCGTCGGCTCCCCGGCGTGGGCGGCCGACGAGCGGTTCTCGACGCCCGCCGGCCGCTACGCCAACTCGGCGGAATGCCTGGGGCACCTGGAGAAGGAGCTCCTCACGCGCACCACGGCCGAATGGCTGTCCGTGCTCGAACCGGCCGGCGTGCCGTGTGCGCCGATCAACACGATCCCGCAGGCGCTGGTGGAAGAACACACCGCGGCCCGGGGTCTCGTGGTGACAACCGAACATCCGCGGTTCGGTTCCGTACACCAGGTCGCCTCGCCCGTGCGCGCCGGCGAGCCGCGGACGGAGCACCACCGGGCTCCGTTGCTGGGCGAACACACCGCCGCAGTGCTGAGCGAGCTGCTCGGCACCTCCGAAGCGGACTACCAGGCGCTCGCGAGCCGAGGCGCCTTCGGAACGGACAGGAGCGCGCCGTGGATTTCACGCTGAGCCCCGACCAGGAGCAGTTCCGCGCGATCCTGCGCGACTTCGTCGACACGGAGATCGTGCCGGTGGCCCGCGACTGGGAACACGAAGGCCGCTACCCGGCCGAGATCGTCGCGAAGATGGCCGACCTCGGCCTGTTCGGGCTGATGATCCCCGACACCTACGGCGGCGGCGAAGCCGACTTCGTCTCGTTCACGCTGATGTTCGAGGAGATCTCACGCGGCTGGATGGGCATCGCCGGGATCCTGGGCAGCCATTCGCTCGCGTGCTGGATGCTCGCCCGGCACGGCACCGCCGAGCAGAAGCAGCGCTACCTGCCGGAACTGGCGACCGGGCAGCGTCGCACCGGCATCGCGCTGACCGAGCCCGACGCCGGCACCGACCTGCAGGGCATCCGCACCACCGCGACCCGCGACGGCGAAAGCTACGTGGTCAGCGGCACCAAGATGTGGATCACCAACGCCCGCCACGCCGACCCGTTGCCCGTGCTGGTGAAAACCGATCGCACCACCACACCGGCGCACAAGGGCATGAGCGTGCTGCTCGTGGACGCCGATTCGCCCGGCTTCCAGGTGACCCGGGACATCCCCAAGCTCGGCTACAAGGGCACCGAATCGTGTGAGGTCGTGCTCGACGAGGTCCGCGTGCCGGCGGCGAACCTGCTCGGCGGCGTGGAAGGCCGTGGGCTGCAGCAGGTGCTCTCGGCGCTGGAGGTCGGCCGCCTCAACATCGCCGGCCGCAGCCTCGGCATCGCTCAGCGCGCGTACGACGAGGCCCTCGCGTACTCCGCGCAGCGCAAGGCGTTCGGCAAGCCGATCGCCGAGTTCCAGGCCACGCAGATCCGCCTCGCCGAGATGGCGACGCAGCTGCAGGCCGCCCGGCTGCTCACCTACTGGTCGGCGTCCTCTTTGGACCGCGGCGAACGCTCCGACCTGCAGACGGGCATGGCCAAGCTGTTCGCCTCCGAGGTCGCCCTGCAGGCCGCGCAGGACTCCATGCGCGTGCACGGTGGTTATTCCTACTCCACGGAGTTCGAAATCGAACGCCTCTACCGCGACTCGATCCTCATGACGATCGGCGAGGGCACCAGCGACGTGATGCGCACTGTCATCGCGAAGTCGCTCATCGCGGGCAAGGGCCGGGTCGGGTGGTGACCCGCAGCGGGCTGTTCTGCCCCGGCGACCGCCCCGACCGCCTCACGAAGGCGGCCGCGGTGGCCGATGCGGTGATCGCCGACCTCGAAGACGCCGTTGCACCGCAAGCGAAAGCCGGCGCGCGGACGGCGGTGGCGGCCTGGCTGCGCGAACGGCCGGACCTCGCGCCGCGGACGTGGGTGCGGGTCAACAACGACCACCACCTCGAAGCCGACCTCGACGCCGTCACCACGCTGGGCATCGCCGGTGTCGTCCTGCCGAAAGCCGAGCTGGCGGCCGTCGCCGAGGTCACCGCGCGCACCGAGGTCCCCGTCTTCGCCCTGGTGGAGACGGCGAACGGCCTGCAGGAGCTGCCTGAACTCGCCCGCCACCCGGCCGTGACCCGGCTCGGGCTGGGCGAGTACGACCTCGCCGCGGAGCTCGGCACCGCCGCCCCGAGCCTCACCGAGAACACCGGACCACTCGCCTGGGCGCGGGCCCAGGTCGTGGTGGCCTCGGCCGCGGCCGGTCTCGCCCCGCCACCCGCCGCCGTGAGCGCGGAACTCGACGACCCCACCGGGTTCCGCGCCGACACCCTGGCGCAGCAGCGCGCCGGGTTCTTCGGCCGCCTGTGCGTCCACCCCGCGCAGGTCGCCCTCACCCACGAAGTCCTCGTCCCCACCACCGAGGAAGTCACGCATGCGCAGGACGTCCTGCGTGCGCTGGAAAACACCGAAAACGCCAAGAACACCGGGAACACCGGGAACACCGGGGTCGCCGTGGTCGCGGGACGGATGGTCGACGCGGCCGTCGTCCGCCGTGCCCGCCGCGTGCTCGCCCTGGCCGAAGCAGCCGATCAGCTGATCGAGGAGGACCAGCAGTGAAACGCATCGGAGTCGACGTCGGTGGCACGTTCACCGACCTGATGTACTGGGACGAGGACGGTGCCGTCGCGGTGCACAAGGTCCCGTCCACCCCGCACGATCCCGCACTGGCCACCATGGACGGGGTCCGGCAGCTGAGTGAGCGCCTCGGCATCGCGGTCTCGGACCTGGACCAGTTCCTGCACGGCACCACCGTGGCCACCAACATCGTGCTGGAGCACAACGGCGCGGACGTCGGCCTCATCACCACCGAGGGCTTCCGCGACATCCTGCACATCGCCCGCAAGAAGCGGCCGCTGAACTACTCGTCCTACCAGGACCTGCCGTGGCAGAAGTGGCAGCTCGTGCGCCGCCGCAACCGCCGCGTGGTGCCCGAGCGCATCGACTCCTCGGGCGCGGTCCTCGTGCCGCTCGACGAGGACGCCGTGCGCGAGCAGGTCCGGGTGCTGCGCGACAACGGCGTGCAGGCCATCGCGGTCTGTTTCCTGCACTCCTACCGCAACCCCGCCCACGAGCAGGCGGTGAAGCGGATCATCGAGCAGGAGTACCCCGACGTGTTCATCTCGCTCTCGAGCGAGGTCGCGCCGCAGTACCGCGAGTACGAGCGCTTCTCCACCACTGCGCTCAACGCGTTCGTCGGCCCCAAGGTTTCGCGCTATGTCGACAACCTCGCGAACACGACCCGTGCGGCCGGCGTGCGCGGCGAGGTCGGCCTGATGACGTCGGCCGGCGGCCTGATCACCGCGCGCGGCGCCGTGGACAACCCGGTGCTGCTGCTCACCAGCGGCGTCGTCGCCGGGCTGCTCGGCGGCTGCGCGATCGGTGAGGCGTCGGGCTTCCCGAGCGTGATCACGCTCGACGTCGGCGGCACCTCGGCCGACATCGGCGTGGCGCCCGACGGCAAGCTGCGCATGAAACACCTGCTCGACACGCGGATCGGCGACTACCACGCCATGGTCCCGATGGCCGAGGTCGACACCATCGGCGCCGGCGGCGGCTCGATCGCGTTCATCGACGAAGGCGGCATGTTCCGCGTCGGCCCGCGCAGCGCCGGCGCGACGCCCGGCCCCGCGTGTTACGGCCGCGGCGGCACCGAGCCCACGAGCACCGACGCCATGGTCGCGCTCGGCTGGCTGCGTGCCGACAGCTTCCTGTCCGGCACCATGGAGGTCGAACCGCAGCTCGCGGTGAAGGCGATCGACGAGCACATCGCCGAGAAGCTCGGCACGTCCGTGAGCCACGCCGCCATCGGCATCTTCCAGATCGCCGCCCACGCGATGACCGAGGCGATCAGCCTGCACTCGGTGCGCAAGGGCTACGACCCGCGCGACTTCTCGCTCGTCGCCGAGGGTGGCGCGGGGCCGCTGTACGCGTGGCACATCGCCGAACAGCTCGGCATCCCACGCGTGATCGTGCCGCACCACCCGGGCATCGCGTCGGCGATGGGCCTGCTGGCCACCGACATCCGCAGCGAGACCCCGGCGACGGTGTGGACCTCCTCGGCCGACCCCGACCTGGCGCGCATCACCGCGGAGTTCGACCGGCTCACCGCGCACGCCGTGGAGCAGCTCGGCGCCGACGGCCTCTCGCCCGAGGACGTCGTGATCGAGCGCAGCCTCGACTGCCGCTACATCGGCCAGGGTTACGAGCTGCGCGTGCCCGCCCCGTCCGGGGAGATCGACGCCGACTGGGTGGCCCGGGCGGCCGCGGCGTTCCACGATGTTCACGAACGAACGTATCTGCAGCGGTTCGACGACAAACCGGTTCACCTGGTGAACGTGCGCGTGACCGCCGTGGGCAAGGTCGGGCACGTGCCGCTGGCCGACGTCGAGGCGGGCGGCACCGACCCGTCGGCCGCGGTGAAGACCACCACCGACGCGGTGTTCTGGTCCGGCGCCGGCGAAGCCACGCCGTTTCCCACCAAGGTCTACGACCGTGCGCGGCTCAAGGCGGGCAACGTGCTCGAAGGTCCCGCGATCGTCGAGCAGTTCGACTCCACGACCATCATCGGCCCCGGTCAGCGCGCCACTGTCGACCGCGTCGGCCACCTCGTCATCGACACCGCCGCGGCCCAGCCCGGCCGAGCCATCGAAGGAGGCCAGCGGTGACCGCTCTCGACCCCGCCGGCGTTTCGCTCGCCGGAGTCGCCCCCGGCGACTTCACCACCGTCGACGTCGACCCGATCACCCTGCGCGTGATCGGCGGCGCGCTCAACTCCATCGCCAAGGAGATGGCCCAGATCCTCTACCGGATGGCGTACTCCAGCCTCATCCGGGAATCGGAGGACCTCGGCGCCGGCATCTTCGACGCCAACGGGCGCGAGCTGTGCGAATCCGACTCCACGCCGATGCACTGCGGCTCGATCCCGGCCTACATCCGCGGCATCAACCGCAAGCTGGCCGGCACCTACCGGCCCGGTGACGTGGTGCTGCACAACCACCCGTACCACGGCGCGGCGCACTCGCCGGACTACGGGATCATGATCCCGATCTTCTTCGGCGGCAAGCACATCGGCTTCGCGGGCTGCACCGGGCACGTGTCCGACATCGGCGGCAACTTCCCCGGCCTGTGCATGGACGTGGTCGACGTCTGGGCCGAGGGCAAGCTCATGGACGCGGTGAAGATCTACGACGGCGGCGTGCGCAACGAAGCCCTGATCCAGCACATCCTCGACAACGTGCGCACCCCCGAACAGAACGCCGGTGACCTCGAAGCGCTCATCGCGTGCGCTCGGCTGGGGGAGCGGCGCTTCCTCGAACTGCTGGAGCGCTACGGCCTCGACGTGGTGATGTCGGCGGCCGACAAGTGGATGGACTACTCCGAGGACATGCTGCGCCGCCGCATCCAGGAGATCCCGGACGGCAGCTACGAAGCACCGTTGTCCTTTTTGGACGACGACGGCAAGAACCGCGACGTCCCGCTCAAGGTCGCGGTGACGGTGAAGGTCGAGGGCAGCGACATCGTCGTCGACCTCACGGGTTCCCACGAGCAGGTGCCGACCGCGTTCAACGTGCCGTTCGAGGGTTCGGTGCTCCCGACCGTCGCGTCCGCCGTGCGCACGCTGCTGCTCGACGAGGCGCTGACCGAGGAGTTCGTGCCGCAGAACGACGGCTGTTTCCGCCCGGCCAAGGCGTACGCGCCGGAGGGCACGCTGTTCAACCCGGACTTCCCGGCTTCGTGCTTCGCGCGGTTCTCGCAGATCAACCGGATCTTCGACTCGATCAACCTGGCGCTGGCCGACGTGCTGCCGGACCGGGCCGTCGCGGGCTCGTCGGCGGCGCTGTGCGCGATCGCGTACTCCGGCCTGGCCGCCGACGGGCAGTCGTACTGGGTCTACATCGAGATCAACGAGGGCTCCTACGGCGCGCGCAACGGCAAGGACGGCCTCGACTGCGTCGACGCGCTGATGGCCAACACCCGCAACAACCCCATCGAAGAGCTCGAGCTCAACCACGCGATGATCGCGGAGCGTTACGAGCTGCGCGACGAGCCGCCCGCACCCGGCCGGTACCGCGGGGGCATCGGCAGCATCCGCAAGTGGAAGATGCTCACCGACACGTTCATCGGCTCGGAGGCGGACAACCGCACCGACCCGCCGCGGGGTCTCGCGGGTGGGCACGACGGCGTCGCGGGGTCGTTCGTGCGCAACGCGGGCACCGAGCGTGAGGAACTGCTGTACTCGAAGGTGACCCAGGAGAAGTGCGCCGCGGGCGACACGCTGGAGATCAAGCTGCCCTCCGGCGGCGGCTACGGCGACCCGTTCGAGCGGGACGCGCGCGACGTGCGCGAGGACGTGCTCGACGACTACCTCTCGGCCGCCGACGCCCGCGAGCACTACGGCGTGGTGCTCGACGCGCGGACACTGGCGCTCGACGAGGAGGCGACGGCCCGCGTGCGCGGGGCGCGGACGGGAGGCTGACGGTGGACACCGACCTCGCGCGGCGGCTGCGCGCCCTCATCACCGTGCTCCCGGGCCCGGCCGGCGGCCCGACCGCGACGGTGAAGGACAACATCGACGTCGCGGGCGTGGCGACCACGGCCGGTTCCGCGTCCTTCGCGACGGGTCCGGCCGAGGCCGACGCCGACGTCGTGCGGTCGCTGCGCGAGGCCGGGTACGCGGTGGTGGGCAAGACCAACCTGGCGGAGTTCGCGATGGGCGCGACCGGCCGCAACGCCGCGTTCGGCGACTGCCTCAACGCGTGGGACCCGGCGCGCATCGCCGGCGGCTCCAGCAGCGGCTCGGCGGTGGCCGTCGCGGCGGGGCTGTCGGACGTGTCGTTGGGCACGGACACCGGCGGTTCGGGCCGGATTCCCGCGTCGGTGAACGGGATCGTGGGCGTGCGGCCGACGCTCGGCCGGGTCTCGAACCGCGGCGTGCTGCCGGTGAGCCCGTCGTTCGACACGGTGACGCCGATGGCTCGCGACGTCCGTACGGCCGCGGCGGTGCTGGCGGCGCTCACCGGAGCGGAGCCGCTGCCCGGGTCGGGTGCCCTGCCGCGGATCGGCGTGGCGGGCGGGTTTTTCGCCGCGGACGTCGATCCCGGCGTGGCTTCGGTGCTGCTCGCGGCCGTGGGTGTGTTCCGCGGACTCGGGGCGCAGGTGGTGCCGGTCGAGGTGCCGTCGGCCGCGGAGGCGCAGGGGCGGATGCTCGACGTGATGTACCCGGAGGCGGCGGCCGTGCACGCGGCTCGGCTGCGCGACGCGCCGGAGAGCATCGACCCCGACGTCCGGCGGCGGTTGCTGCTCGGGCTCGAGGTGCCCCCGGCGCGGACCGAGGCGGCGCGGGCGTGGCTGACCGGGTTCCGCTCGCGCGTGGACGCGGTGTTCACCGAGTTCGACGTGGTCCTGACCCCGACGATCCCGGTGGACGTACCACTGCGCGAGGGGGTGGACCTCGCGGCGTCGACGCGGGAGATCGCCCGGTTCACCTACGCGTGGTCGGCGTACGGCGGGCCGTCGCTGAGCGTGCCGGGCGGGGTGCACCCGTCGTCCGGGATGCCGGTGGGCGTGCAGCTCAGCGCCGCGCCGTGGCGGGAAGACGTGCTGCTGGGAGCGGCCGAGGCCTTCGAACGGGCGCGCGGCCCGCTGCGGTGACGCGCGGGGGTCCACTGTGGCCGGTGGTGGACTTTTCGCGGATCCGATGTTTACGGGCTGGTAATGGGGTCTATCCGGTTCCCATGGCATCGGCGGCAGGGCCCGGCTGTCGAGCCCCAGGTCTCGCCGGTTGAGTATTACAGCCGGCGGGACCGCGCCGTGCGGTCCCGCTTCAGCGCACGCGCGTCCGCCGCTTGCGCCTGCGGCGGGCGGCGAGCGCGGCGAGCACCCGCGTCAGCCCGCGCCTGCGCACGACGAAACTCACGGACTCGGCCGGCCGGGACTCGGGCTGCCTGGTGGGCCTGTCCACCTGGTGGAACCGGGCCAGCCCCTCCCGGAACGCCTCCGCGTCACCGCCCGCGTCGGGGTGGTGGGCGCGCACGAACTCCCGGTAAGCGGCCTTTTCCGCGGCCGACCAGGTGCTTCGTGGCCTGTCTGGCACCTGCTCACCTCCGGTCGTCCGTTCCAGCATATGGCCGCGTCTGAACTCGGACGGTTGAACCCTGGAGGCTCTGGGTACCTGCACTGCGCTCGATCATCGCCCGACAGGGGAGGGGCACCACCATGACGGAGGACTCGCGGCCGCCCGGCGCCGCCACGGCCGTGTTCAACGGCCCGGACACCGCGGAGGCCGCCCGGGTCACGCTCAGGGCCATGCTGGCCCACGTACCCGCTCCCGTGGTGGGCGACGCCGTGCAGCTCATGGACGAACTCGTCACCGACGCCACCCGCGACGGCGCCTCCTTCCGCGCCCTGCGCCTCGGCCTGGCCGCCCACCCGCCCCGCCTCCGCATCGACGTCGAACGCGACGAACCCGACGAGCCCAGCACCACGGGGATGTCCCCGGAACGCGTCGAAGGCCGCTTCCTCCTGGAGGAACTCGCGTCGACCTGGTGGTCCCACACGCTGGGCTCCATCTCGGTGACCCGCGCCGAGCTGGCTCTGCCACTGCCGCGCTGATCAGCGGGCCCGGTCCACCCGCCGAAGCGCGGGTATGGCCGAGCGCCGCGGGTCTGGGCGTCGGATCCGCACCCTCGGTTCGATCTCGTGACCTGTGAGGCTCGGTCTGGCCTGCCCACCGGTCGCCTTCGCCACGCCGACCAGCGGGCCGGTTCCGCCCACCGTTCGTTCGGCCGCCGCGCCGCCAGCCGAGCCACGACTCTGGCTCGGTCTCGTGGTCTGCGCGGCCGGCTTTGCCTCCGCCCGCCGGTCGCCTCTGCGCTTCAGGTCGGCGGGCTGCACTGCCGGCCGCAAGTCGCTGCCACGTCGGCTGCTTGGCCTCGGCGCCGCCCCAGCGCCGCCGCTGCCGCGCTGATCAGCGGGCCCGGTCCACCCGCCGTTCGTCCCACACCGGTTCCGGGGTTTCGCGCACCACGCCGTCGGAGCCGAAGACCAGGTAGCGGTCGAAGGAGCGCGCGAACCAGCGGTCGTGGGTGACCGCGAGGACGGTGCCTTCGTAGGCTTCGAGGCCGGCCTGCAGGGCTTCGGCCGATTCGAGGTCCAGGTTGTCCGTCGGCTCGTCCAGGAGGAGGGCGGTGGCGCCGCCGAGTTCAAGGAGGAGGATCTGGAAGCGGGCCTGCTGGCCGCCCGACAGGCGGTCGAAGGGCTGGTCGCCCTGGCGTTCGAGCTCGTAGCGCCGCAGCACGGCCATGGCGCCGCCGCGGTCCTTGGCGTGGGTGGTCCAGAGGATGTCGACGAGGGTGTGGCCGGTGAGCTCCGGGTGGGCGTGCGTCTGGGCGAAGTGGCCCGGCACCACGCGGGCGCCGGTCTTCCACCGGCCCGTGTGCGCGACGTCGCCGCCCGCGAGCAGGCGCAGGAAGTGCGACTTGCCGGAGCCGTTGGAGCCGAGCACGGCCACGCGTTCGCCGAAGAAGATCTCCAGCGAGAACGGCTTCATCAGGCCCGTGAGCTCAAGGTTTTCGCACGTCACGGCGCGCAGGCCGGTGCGTCCGCCGCGTAGCCGCATGCGGATGTCCTGCCGGCGCGGCGGCTCCGGCGGCGGCCCGGCCTCCTCGAACTTCCGCAGGCGCGTCTTCGCGGCCTTGTAGCGGGACGCCATCTCGTCGCTGCGGGCGGCGTACTGCTGCATGTCGAGGACGAGCTTCTTCAGCTGCGCGTACTTCTCGGCCCAGCGCCGCTTCAGCTCTTCGTAGCGGGCGAAGCGATCGTCGCGCGCCTCGTGGTAGGTGGCGAACCCGCCGCCGTGCACCCACGCGTCGCTGCCGGCCGGGCCGGGTTCCACGCTCACGATCTTCTCCGCCGCCCGCGCGAGCAGCTCGCGGTCGTGCGAGACGAACAGCACCGTCTTGCGCGTCTCCGCCAGGCGCGCCTCGAGCCAGCGCTTGCCGGGCACGTCGAGGTAGTTGTCGGGCTCGTCGAGCAGCAGCACCTCGTCCGGGCCGCGCAGCAGCGCCTCCAGCACGAGCCGCTTCTGCTCGCCACCGCTCAACGTGCGCACGAGCCGCCACTGCGCCTTCTCGTACGGCACGCCGAGCGCGGCCGTGGTGCACACGTCCCAGGTCGTCTCCGACTCGTAGCCGCGCACCTCGGCCCAGTCGCTCAGCGCCTGCGCGTACTTCATCTGCGCGGCCTCGTCGTCGACGGTCAGCAGCCGCTCCTCGGCCGCGTCCACGGCCGCCGCGGCGGTGCGGATACGCTCGGGCGAGATCGACACGAGCAGGTCGCGCACGGTTCGCTCGTCGCGGACCGAGCCGACGAACTGACCCATCACACCCAGCCCGCCGGACACCGTCACCGTGCCGCCGTGCGGCTTCAGCTCACCGGAGAGCAGGCGCAGCAGTGTCGTCTTCCCGGCGCCGTTGGGGCCGACCAGCGCAACGACGGCACCGTCGGCAACCCGGAACGACACATCACCGAGCAGCGGCCGCCCGTCGGGCAGCGAGTAGTCGAGGTGCGCGACCTCCAGGTGACCCATGGACGCGCACTCTACCGGCGGGCCCGGCGGACCCCGTCCGATTTTCCGCCGGGCCCCGTGAACCTCACGAGTCCGAAGTGGACGGACTCACGCCTTCCGCTGCATGGTCCGGCGCGCCGGGTTGCCCTGCTCCGCCGCCTTCGGGTCCTTCTCGTCGGCCTTCGCGCGCACGCCGGACTCGATGCGGTCGCCGAGGTCCTTGTCCACGTTGTGCCAATAGTCGAACGCCCGCTGCAGCACCGGCTCACTCACCCCGTTCAGCAAGTGACCGACGATGTTGGAAACCAAACGTTCCCGCGCCGCGTCGTCGAGGACCTCGCGCACCATCGTGCCCGCCTGGCCCCAGTCGTCGTCCTCGGAGTGGTCGACGTAGGCCGAGCGCGTGATCTCGCCGTCGGCGTGCCAGCCGGCCGGGGTGCCGTAGCGCTCGACGTCGGCGCTCGGGCCGCCCTTCGAGTTCGGCGCGTACACCGGGTCGGACACCTTGGTGTAGCGCATCGCGCCGTCCTTGCTGTAGCTGTGCACCGGCGAGGTCGACGCGTTCACCGGCAGCTGCTTGTAGTTCGGCCCGATGCGGTAGCGGTGCGCGTCGGCGTAGGCGAACAGCCGGCCCAGCAGCATCCGGTCCGGGCTCGGCCCGATGCCGGGCACGAGGTTGCTGGGCTCGAACGCCGCCTGTTCGATCTCGGCGTGGTGGTCGGTGGGGTTGCGGTCGAGTGTCATGCGGCCGACCTCGATCAGCGGGTAGTCGCCGTGCGGCCACACCTTGGTGAGGTCGAACGGGTTGAACCGGTAGTCGGCGGCGTCGTCGAACGGCATCACCTGCACGGACAGCGTCCAGCTCGGGTGGTCGCCGCGCGCGATGGCCTCGAACAGGTCACGCGTGTGGTAGTCGGTGTCCGCCGACGCCATCTGGTCGGCCTCGTCCTGCGTGAAGAACTCCACGCCCTGATCGGTTTTGAAGTGGTACTTCACCCAGAACCGTTCGCCTTGTGCGTTCACCCACAGATAGGTGTGCGAACTGTAACCGTTCATGTGCCGCCATGTTCGCGGAACACCACGGTCTCCCATCAGCCAAGTGACCTGGTGCGCGGACTCAGGGGACAGCGTCCAGAAGTCCCACTGCATGTCGTGGTCGCGCAGGTTGTTGTCCGCCCGGCGTTTCTGCGAACGGATGAAGTGCTGGAATTTCAACGGGTCCTTCACGAAGAACACCGGCGTGTTGTTGCCGACCATGTCGTACACGCCTTCGCTCGTGTAGAACTTCAGTGCGAACCCGCGCGGATCGCGCCACGTGTCGGGGCTGCCGCGTTCGCCGGCGACCGTCGAGAACCGCGCCACCATCTCCGTTTTCGTGCCCGGCTGGAACACCGCGGCCTTCGTGTACGCGCTGACGTCGGCCGTCACCTCGAACCGGCCGAACGCGCCGCTGCCCTTCGCGTGCGGCTGGCGCTCGGGCACGCGTTCGCGGTTGAACTGCGCCATCTGCTCGATGAGATAGTGGTCCTGCAGCAGGATCGGTCCGCCCGGACCCAAGGTGAGCGAATGTTCGTCGCTTTCCACCGGGATACCGGCGTCGGTGGTTGTCCGTTCCGTCTGCGTCATTTCGCCATCTCCTCGTGGTGGGATTCGAACACGAGGCGGATACCCGGCGAACACGGACTCACACGTGGGAATTCGGTCCGGTAAAACTCAGTCGCGCCCCAGCAGCGTGTCGGCCACGTGCTGGAGATGACGCCGCATGTGTTCGCCGGCGCTCACCGGATCCCGGTCCCGCAGCGCTTCGACGATCAACGTGTGTTCGTCGTGGTAACACGACCGCAGCTCCGGTGTGGACGTACGCCGCTTGAGGCTGCCCCACACCGGCAGTGAGCGCGCGGTGTTCATCACGTCGAACATGTTCATCAGCAACCCGTTGTGGGCGGCGACGGCGATCGCGCGGTGCAGCCCGGCGTCCGCGCGCTCGAAGCCCTCGAAGTCCCCGGCCGCCGCACCCGCGCCGAGCGCGGTCCCGATCCGGTCGAGGTCCGCCTGCGTGGCCACCCGCGCGGCCAGCGTCGCGACCTGCGGTTCCAGTAGCTGGCGCACCTGCATGATCTCGGCCGGGCTCGTGTCGGCGGGCGCGGGCTCGACGTGCTGCGCCGCGATGTCGGTGAGGAACGTGCCGCGCCCGACGTGCCGGATCACCAGCCCGTCGCGCTCCAGCGAGTCGAGTGCGCGCCGCACGGCACTGCGCGGCGCGGAAAGCCGCTGCACGAGGTCGCGCTCCGTGGGCAGCTTGGCGCCCGGGCCGAGGCTGCCGTCGGCCGCGCCTTCGTCGAGCAGCGCGCGCAGGGCGTGTTCCACCGTGGTCATGGGCGCACTCTACCGGACGACTTGCGACCAATCGAGACCAATAAACCCAGTCGGGACCAGAACAAGTCCTGCATATCGACAACAGGTACCGAACCGCGTACGGTCGATCACGTCCACATTGGTTCACATTGGTTCAGATTGGTCTCACATGAAGCTGGTGACCTTCTCCGCCCGGAACTCCACCGGCGACGCCGACCGCGTCGGGGTCGTGACCGGCGAAGGCGAGGTCCAGGACGTCACCGATCTCGCGCCGGGCGGAACGCTCCTCGGCGCCGTCGAACGCTGGGGCGAGGTCGGGACCATCCTCACCGACCAGGCCGCGGACCGCACGCCGGTACCCCTCGCCGACGTGCGGCTCCGCGCGCCGTTCCCCACGCCTCGGCGCAACATCTTCTGCGTCGGCAAGAACTACCGCGAGCACGCCGCGGAGTTCGGCCGCAGCGGCTACGACAGCCCGGACCGCTCGGAGGACCTGCCGACGCGGCCGATCCTGTTCTCCAAGGCCACCACGGCCGTGATCGGCCCTGACGACGACATCGACCCGCACACCGGCCTCACCTCCGAGCTCGACTACGAGGGCGAGCTCGCCGTGATCATCGGCCGCGGCGGCCGCGGCATCACCCGCGAGGCCGCGGCGGAGCACGTCTGGGGCTACACGATCCTCGACGACGTCACCGCCCGCGACCTGCAGCGCGACCACCGCCAGTGGCTGCTCGGCAAGTCGCTCGACACGCACTGCCCGATGGGCCCGTACGCGGTGACCGCCGACGAGATCCCCGACGTGACCGCGCTGGAGGTCGAAACCACCGTCAACGGCGAACGCCGCCAGCACGCCCGGGTCAAGGACCTCATCTTCGACATCCCCGAGCTGATCGCCACCCTCTCGGCCGGCATCACGCTGCTGCCCGGCGACGTCATCGCCACCGGCACGCCCGCCGGCGTCGGCATCGGCTTCGACCCGCCGAAGTTCCTGGCCGGCGGCGACGTCGTCGAGGTGACCATCACCGGTCTCGGCGTGCTGCGCAACCGGGTCGCCCCCAACCCTGTCGCCTGAATCCCGTACCGAAAGGAGCCCGCATGAAGATCAACGGAACGGACCTCGCGGTCGAGGTCGAGGGCAGCGGCCCCGCCGTGCTGCTCGTGCACGGCCTCGGCGGCACCGGCAACTTCTACCAGGTCCAGGCCGGCGCGCTGGCCTCGAGCCACCAGGTGATCCGCGTCGACTCCGCGGGCGCCGGGCGCTCCGGCCTGCGCGAGGGCATCGGCATCGAGTCGCACGCCGACGACCTGGCCGCCGTGCTCGACCAGGTCGGCGTCGCGTCCGCGGCCGTGGTCGGGCACTCGATGGGCACGCTCGTCGCCCGCAGCTTCGCGGCCCGTCACCGGGACAAGGTGACCGCGCTGGCGCTGCTCGGCGCCGTCGCGGAGCCGCCCGAGGCCGGCCGCAAGGCCCAGCACGACCGCGCGGCCCTGCTGCGCGCGGAAGGCACCGCAGCGGTGGCCCCGGGCGTCGTCGCCAACGCGTTGTCGGAAGCCACCCGTCGCGACAAGCCCGAGGTGGCGGCGTTCGTGCGGGAGCTCGTGATGCGCCAGGACGCCGAGGGCTACGCCCGCAACTGCGAAGCGCTCGCGGCCGCGACCGACCCCGGGCCCGTCGACCCCGCGTTGCCGCTGCTGCTGATCACCGGCGCCGACGACAAGGTCGGCCCGCCCGCCGTGAGCGAGGCGCTCGCCGCCGCCCACGGCAGTGCGAACGTGGAGGTGCTGCCGGACGTCGGGCACTGGACCGCGCTGGAAGCCGCCACCGACGTCACCTCGATGCTGCTGAAGTTCCTGTAACCACACCGTTTCGCGCCTCAACGACGAGGAGGAACCACCGTGCCGCTCACCGCCGACAAAACCCTGTTCCGCGACGTGTCCATTCTGGACTCCACGGGTGCGCAGCCCTACCGGGGCGACGTGCTCGTGGACCACGACCGCATCACCGCCGTCGGCACCGTCGAACCGGGCGCCGCCGAGGGCTCGCGGGTGATCGAGGGCCGCGGCCGCACGCTCATGTCGGGGCTGTGCGACGCCCACACCCACTTCACCTGGAACAACAGCGCCGACCTCGACGGCCTGGCCGCCCTGCCGGTGGAGGAGCACCTGCTGTTCGCCGTGGAGTCGGCCAAGTCCTATCTGGACTCCGGCTACACGATGTGCCTGGGCGCCGCGTCGGCGAAAGACCGGCTCGACGTCGTGTGCCGCGACGCGATCAACGCCGGGCGGATCCCCGGCCCGCGCTACCTCGCCAACGGACCCGAGATCGCCGTGACGGGCGGCGAGCTCGTGAAGGGCATCACCTGGTTCGCCGACGGGCCCGACGAGATGCGCAAAGCCGTGCGGCGCCTCATCGAGATCGGGGTCGACCAGATCAAGCTGTCGATGACCGGCGAGGAGATCACCGGCACGCAGCGCGCCGAGGACACCTACATGTCCGACGAGGAGGTGGCGATGGCCGTCACCGAAGCGCACCGGCGGGGCAAGCGGGTGTGCGCCCACGCGCGCAGCGCCGAGAGCGTGAAGATGTGCGTGCGCCACGGCGTCGACATCGTCTACCACGCCAGCTTCACCGACCCGGAGGGCATGGATCTGCTGGAGCAGGCCAAGGACTGGGTGTTCGTGGCGCCGGGCGTCAACTGGCTCGTCGCGACGCTGTACGAAGCCGCCGACTTCGGGTTCCCGCAGGAGGCGGCCGAAGCCGTCGGCTACAAGCGCGAGCTGGAGAAGGCGACGGCGGCGATGATCGAGATGCACCGGCGCGGCATCCGCGTGCTGCCCGGCGGTGACTACGGCTTCGCCTGGACGCCGCACGGCACCTACGCGCGCGACCTGCAGCACTTCGTCGAGCGCTTCGAGTTCACGCCCATGGAGACCATCATCGCCGCCACCGCGCAGGGCGGCGAGATCATGCTGCGCGGCGACGAGCTCGGCAAGGTCCAGCCCGGCTACCTCGCCGACCTGCTGCTCGTGGACGGCGACCCGCTCGCCGACATCACCGTGTTGCAGGACAAGGAAAAGCTCCACGCCATCATGAAGGACGGCCGGTTCCACAAAGACCCGGCCTGACGGCCTGCGCGGTGCGCCGCCCGGCCGGGGGCGGCGCACCGGAAGCGCTCACCGGAGGGCGCGAAGCAAGCCGGTGCGGTCGTGGCAGCCGAGGTAGCGGAACTCCTGCTCGTCGGCGTCGGTCACGGTGACCTCGTGGTAGAGCCGCAGCCGCGCCGCCGGTCCCATCGTGGACAGGTACTTCATGGCGGCGCGGAAGATCGCGACGTGGGTCGGGTGCGATTCGGCCCACGCCTCGAGCTCGGCGAGGCTGTGCCACCAGCTCATCCCGTAACTCTTGTCCGTTTCGGCACCGGTTTCGTCGGTGACGCGCACGTACCGGTTGGCGTAGCAGCCGATGCCGAGCCCGTCATCGCGCAGGAACTCCATCCCCGCGCGCAGCACGGGTTCCACGTCGCCGAGGTACATCCCGCGTTCGTCGCCCTCGGTTTCGGTCCACTCCTGCCCGGAGCGGATGAGGCACAGGTTGCCCTGCGGCCGCACGGTGACGACGCCGGTCTCCGGATCGGTCGCCGCGGCCGGCCGGGCGCCGGGTTCGAGCCGGTCGGTCTGGGCGACCGGCAGCCGGTCGCGGGCGCCGCCCCAGTAGCCGTGTTCGTGGATCTCGCCGCTGAGCTTCTCGGCGGCCACGGACACGCCTTCGGTGCGGTCGCTGGAGAACAACGTCTCGAACCGCCGCACGGTGGGGCGCACGACCTCGCTGAAGAACCCGGCGTCGGGGGACCGGTGTTGCGGGCCGGTCCACGCTTCGCGGGCCTTCGCCCAGCGGTCGTACTCGGCGGGGTCGGTCCAGTAGAACGTGGTGAGCACGGTCGCGTAGCCGGCCTCGTCCACGAATCGCGCCCGGTCGTGGTGATCGGGCGCGTGCTCGCCCGAATGTGCGGAATCGAGCGCCGCGAGTGCGGCGACCACCACCGGCGGTGGCTCCGGTGTTCGGTACTGCACACCGAGGTACGCCATCACCACCTGGTCGACGGCCGGGTCGAAGCGCGCGGAGAACGACGGGTACGGCGGGTGGAAGCTGTCCGGCTTGCGGCGCGGGTGGACCCGGTCGACCCGCAAGTGCTCGGCGATCGAGGATTCCACGGCGTCACCCCGCCGTTTCGTGGTGGGTCATGGTGGCCTCCGGAGAACGTGGTGCCGGTTGTTGCCGACCGAACGTAGGCACGGAGGCCGCCTGTGACTTGCTTCACAGCGCACCGGGAGTTGTTGCACAGCGCACGTGCGATTCCGAACGTCCGATTGCGAACACCTCGAACATCTAGAACATCACCCGCTCCACAGTGGACTCGGAGCGTGGCCCTGGGTGTGGGAACCAGTGTGCGGATTCGAACAGGACGCACACCCGCCGGCTCACACCGTCGCGGTCAGCTCCGGGTACAGCGCCTCCACCGGACCGGACAGGTTCTCCTTGATGTCCCGCGACGTCTGGTCCGCCAGCACCTCGAGCGCGCCCGCTTCCAGGCCGTCGTAGATCGCCGCCACGATGTCGCGCGGGTCTTCCTTCTCGACCGTCAGCGCCTTGGTCATCGGCGTGTCGGTGTAGCCGAGGTGCGCGCCGAGCACGTGGGTCTTCTGGCCGGCGAGGTCGAGCCGCAGCGAGTTGGTGATCTGCCACAGCGCCGCCTTGCTCGACGAGTACGCGCCCGGCTTGGCCAGCCAGCTCAGCGCCGAGTGGATGTCGACCAGCGCGCCGCCGCCGTTGGCCGCCAGCACGGGCGCGAACGCCTGCGCGACGGCCAGTGCACCGAAGACGTTCGTCTCGTACACCGCGCGCACCTCGGCCAGCGGCACGGTGAGCAGGCTCTGCCGCCCGCTGACACCCGCGTTGTTCACCACCACCGTGGTGTCCGAGGCGGCCGCGGCCGTGGCGGCGACCGAGGCCTCGTCGGTGACGTCGAGGGCGAGCGGCACCACTCGCTCGTCGTCCCACTGGCGCGGGGTGCGCGCGGTGGCGTACACGCGCCGGGCCCCGCGCTCCAGCGCCTGGTTGACGAACTCGATGCCGAGCCCGCCGTTGGCCCCGGTGACCAGGACAACCGCATCCTGCAGACGTGTCATGACTTCCTCCGGATCTCTTGCTTGGTAATTCCAAGCTAGCAAGCTGACTCCGAAATGCCAAGTGTGACGTACGATGGGGTCATGAAGGCCATGGCGATCCCGACCAACAGCCGCTGCTCGATCGCGCGCAGCCTGGAGGTGCTCGGGCAGAAGTGGAGCCTGCTGATCGTCCGCGAGGCGTTCCGCGGGCGGACCCGCTTCGCCGAGTTCCAGAAGATCGGCGTGCCGACGGATCTGCTCGCGTCGCGGCTGGAATCCCTGGTCGAGGCTGGAATCCTGGCCCGGCGGCCGTATCAGGAGCCGGGGCAGCGGGCCCGCGTCGAGTACGTGCTCACGACCGTCGGCGAGGACCTGCTGCCGGTGCTGGCCGCGCTGTCGGAGTGGGGTGACGAGTACCTCCCGACCGGCCACGGCCCGGCGACGGTCTACGTCGACACCACCGACGACCGGCCTGTGCACCTGGCTTTCGTCGACGAAGACGGCCACGTCGTCAACTCGGCGAAGGTCGCCTACCGCAACGGACCGGGGGCTCTCGAAGACTGACGCGTCAGGTGCGGTCGGCGAGCACGTCGTCGGCGTCGGTGCTCAGCGCCAGGTCGCGCTGGGCGGTGAGCGTTTCGAGGCGTTGCCGCCACGCTGTGGTGATGGCCTCGTAGGCCGCAGCGCCGAAGACCAGCCGCCGGGGCGCGGGTGTGGTGCTCGCGGAGGTGATGATCGCGCGCGCGATCTTCGCCGGATCGCCCGCGACGGCGTGGCGCAGCGTGGTCTCGTCCATCCCGCCCGCGAGCGCGCCGCGCACCTGGCCGAGCGCGCCGTCCGCGTAGGCGGGCAGCGGTTCGGCCTGCGCGATGTTCGCGTTGAACGCCGTGCGCGTGCCGCCCGGGGCGATCAGCGTCACCGAGATCCCGAACGCCGCCAGCTCCACCGCCGCCGACTCGAAGAACCCCTCGATGCCGAACTTCGACGCGTTGTACACGCTCATGCCCGGGTCGGGCACGTGACCGCCGGAGCTGGACATCTGAATGATCCGCCCGCCGCCCTGCGCGCGCAGCCGCGGCGTGACCGCGCGCGTGAGGTGGATGGGCCCGAGCAGGTTCACGGCGAGCTGCCGGTTCAGCAGCTCGTCCGACAGCTCCTCGGCGGCGCCGAGCGCACCGAAGCCCGCGCTGGAGAACACGACGTCGATGCGGCCGAGCTCGGTGAAGGCCTGCTCGACGACCGCGTGGACGACCCGAGAGTCGGTGACGTCGAGCTCCGCGGTCCACAGCCGATCGCCGTGCTGCCCGGCGAGCTCTTTCAAGGCCGGGCTCAGTTCGCGGCTCGTGCCGGCGACGCGGTGGCCGCCGGCCAGCAGCTGGGCGGTGACCTCGAGCCCGAAGCCGGAGCCGGCGCCGGTGACGAACCAGGTCTGGGTGGGAGCAGGCACGACGGAGTCCTTTCGGTAGACGTCCGCCAATGTAGTCACCGACAACAATCTAGTCAACGACTACATATGCCGCTCAGTCGAAGCTCGAGTCGTCTCCCCAGACCTTGTCCTGCGACGATTCACTCGACGGCGACACGCGGATCACGGCCCCGGTGGGGTCGACGTCCAGCGCGGTGACGGTGATCCGGTTGGCCAGGCTCACGTACCCCTCGCCGCGGAAGTGGCCCTTGATGTCGGGCAGCTCGGTGCGGTCGACGGCGAAGTCCAGCCGGTCCGGCGGCGACAACGTGAGGGTCAGCCGGCGCGTGCCGAACCGCGCGTCCAGCGGCACGGTCACCGAACCGTGGATGAGGACGTCACACGAGCCGTCGCGGCACGCGGCGAGGTCGGACCCGTCTTTCGCGGCCAGTGCAGCCGACGTCGTCGTGGTGGGCTCCGCCGGGACCGTCGAGACGGAAGGCGGCGTGACGATCGGCTCGGGCGGCGGCGGAGGTGGTTGCGGCGGCATCGAGCAGCCCGCCGCGAGCAGCAAGAACGTGCAGGCGAGCGCTTTTCTCATGCGCTCTTGGTAGCACCTCGCCGGGCCGGCGGCCGGAAGTTTCGCGGATTCCGGGGCCGCCGCGCCCGGCGAGGCGGCCCCGGAACCGGGCCCGGTCAGGCGGGGTTGTCGCCGTGGGTCAGGGTCTCCCACGAGACGAACAGGTTGTTGCTGCCCTGGGGGCGGTGGCTCGTCGTGTAGGCCTGGGTGTTGGTCATGGCGATGCCGAGGCGGTTGTGCAGCGCGTTGTACCCGACCTCGGTCACGGGGCCGAGACCGCGCTTGACGGTGCCGCCGCACAGCCACGACGGGGGAGCGGTGAGCTCGTACTTGGTCTGGAAGCCCAGCGCCTGGCGCAGCCGCTCGCCGATGTCGGTGCCGTAGAGATCCTGGCCCTGGATGCGGGACGTCTCGGCCACCTCGGCGATCGCGGCGATGCCGTAGCCGGTGTGGACGAAGTCGCGGCAGGTTTCCTGGGTGAGGCCGTCGACGAAGGTGGACTGGCCCTGCCAGTAGCCGACGATCTGGTCACGGGTGTTCAGGCCGCTGCCGGGCACGGTCTTGGGCAGGGCGCCGTCGGAGCTGAGGTAGATGAACGCCGGCACGCGGTTGCGGTAAATCGACATGCCGCGGTCGTAGATCGTCTTGTCCTCGAGGAACACGCCGATGCCGACGATCGCCTCGGCGATGCTGAGCTCCCAGTTGCCGGTGCGCCCGTCGCTGCCCTGGATCTCGTTGTAGTACACGTTGCGCAGCATCGTGGCGAATCGCCCGGAGTTCGGCCAGGTCCCGTAGGCGTACTTGATGATCTCCGCCGCGCGCGGCCACGTCGAGGCCGACCACGCGGTCTGCAGGTGCGCGTTGTCGCTGGTGTGGTCCTTGATGGTCGCCGACCACGCGTCCATGATCTGGATGGCCTTGTCGGCGTACCGCACGTCGCGGGTCACGTACCAGGCCAGGGACTGCGTGTACGCCGCGATCGCGTCTTCCCGCTCGTCGGTGCAGCCGTTGTTGGGCATCGAGCTGGGCCCGCAGTCGACCACGGCCCGCGGGTGCGGCGTGTAGGACAGCGACGCGTACTTCGAGCCCATCATCGAGTCATATGCTTGTTTCTGCGGTTGCGTGCCGGCCTGCACGCGCTGGCGCATGGTGTCCAGCTGGGCCCGGCTCACCAGCACGCCGGGGTGTGTGAAGGTGGCCGGCGCGGTCGGGGCCGCGGGTGTGGCCGGCTGGGCGGAGGCGGCCGGGCCGGTGGCGATCACCACGGCGGTGGCGGCCGCGGCCGCCAGGCAACGAACGAACTTCCGGTGCATGAGCTGCCCTTCGTCCACGACTTTGAGAACAGGGCGCAGGCTGGCGGACCGTGCGTGAAAACCGAATTTACTTCACGCCGGTTGGTCTGGTCCACCGGACGGGAAAACCCGTGTGCCACTGGCAGGGACGGCTTTTCCTTGCGGCAGCGGCAGTCTCACGGTGGGGGCAGCGTGCCGCGCTCCAGGATGTTGGCGTAGATGTTCTCCATCGCCTCGGTCAGCGGGGTGAGCAGCTCGGCGGGGAGGCCGTCGAAGAAGAGGTTGCGCACCAGCTCGACGTGGCCCGGCGCCGCCTTCTCCACGAGCTCCCGGCCCTGTGCGGTCAAGGTGACCTCGGTCGCGCGCCGGTCGGTGCTCGACGTGCGCGCGTCGACGAGTCCCCGCGTCGCCATGCGGCGCACGTGGTGGCCGGTGCGGCTGCGTTCCCAGCCGATCTGGTTGGCCAGCGCGGTCATCTGCATCCGCTCGCCGGGGGCGTTCGCGAGCGCGGTGAGCACGTCGTAGTCCGGCATGGACAGCTCGCTGTCGGTCTGCAGCTGCCGGTTGATCTCGTAGCTCAGCCGCAGCTGGACGCGGATGTAGGCGAGCCAGGCGCGCTGCTGCCGTGCGTCGAGCCAGGGGCTGTCTTTGCTTTTAGGTGACATGTCCCGTAATCTGTCGTAGTGGTCGGCGGTGGAGCGAAGGGGCCCCATTGTCCCGCGGAGACCGGCCGAGCGGAACGACCACGCCTGGGCCGGGTGAGTACACGGACGGGAAACACAGCGATGAACGCACTACAGGGGAAGACCGCCGTCGTCACGGGTGGCACGAGCGGGATCGGGCTGGCGACGGCCCGGCTGTTCGCCGCCGAGGGCGCGCGCGTCTTCGTGACCGGGCGGCGCAAGGACGTGCTCGACGCCGCCGTTGCCGAGATCGGCGGCGACGTGACCGGGATCCAGGTGGACAGCTCCGACCTGGCCGACCTCGACCGGCTGTACGAAACCGTCGGCGGGCCGATCGACGTGCTGTTCGCCAACGCGGGCGGCGGCGAGTTCGCCACGCTGGAGCAGGTCACCGAGAAGCACTTCGACGACATCTTCGGCACCAACGTGAAGGGCACGCTGTTCACAGTCCAGAAAGCGCTTCCTCTGTTGGTGGACGGCGCTTCGGTGATCCTGACCGCTTCCACCGCGGGCACCAAGGGCAACGAGGCTTTCGGTGTGTACGGCGCGTCGAAGGCGGCCGTGCGCTCGTTCGCGCGCACGTGGGCGCAGGAGCTGAGCGGGCGCGGCATCCGCGTCAACTCGATCAGCCCGGGCCCGGTCGACACGCCGGGGATCTCGGGGCTCGTGGGCGGTGGTGAAGCGGCCGTGCAGCTCGGGTCCGCGCTGGCATCGACCGTCCCTTTGGGACGGATGGGCCGGCCGGAGGAGATCGCTTCGGTGGCGCTGTTCCTGGCGACCGACGGAAGCAGCTTCGTCACCGGTACCGAGCTCTTCGCCGACGGCGGGGCGAACCAGGTATGACCCTCGACATCGGCAGGGTCGGCGTCTGGAGCGTCGAGCTGCGCACGGCCGCGCCGGGCGAGATCGCCGACGCCGCGGCCGAGCTCGACGAGCTGGGCTTCGGCGCGCTCTGGATCCCCGGCTTGGGCGGCGGCGACATGGTGGGAGACCTCGAGCGGCTGCTCGAAGCCACCCGTGGGCTCACGGTCTCGCCGGCGGTGTCGAGCATCTGGCGCCACCCGGCGAAGGAGCTGGCCGCGGGCCACGCGCGGCTCAGCGGCGCGTACGGCGACCGGGTGCTGCTCGGTCTCGGCGTGAGCGATCCGGGCACCGCCGCCGAGCACGGCCACGACTACCGCCCGCTGCACGACATGGCCGCCTACCTCGACGAGCTCGACGCCGAGCCGGAGCCGGTCGCGGCGAGCCGGCTGATCCTCGCGGCGATGGGGCCGAAGATGATCGGCCTGGCGCGGCGTCGGGCCGGCGGGACGCATCCGTTCCTCGTCACCCCGGACTACTCGGCGACGGCACGCGAACTGCTGGGTACCGGGCCGCTGCTCGCGCCGTACCAGGCCGTGGCGCTGGAGCGGGACCCGGCGAAGGCCCGGGCGGCCGGGCGGGGATTCCTCGCCGGGTTCTTCGGCGCGCCGGCCTACCGCAAGAGCCTGCTGGCGCAGGGGTTCACCGAGGCCGACCTCGCCGACGGCGGCAGCGACCGGCTCGTGGACAGCGTCCTGGCGTGGGGCGAGGTCGACGCGATCGGAAAGCGTGTGGCGGAACACCTCCAGGCGGGCGCGGACCACGTGGCCCTGCACGTGGTGGGCGTCGACGGGTTGGCGTTGCCGCAGTGGCGGGAGCTCGCCGGGCTGGTTCAGAGCGTCGGGTAGTCCGTGTAGCCCTCGGCGCCGCCGCCGTAGAAGGTGGCGGGGTCGGGGGCGGTGAGGGCGGCGCCGGTCCGCAGGCGCGTGACGACGTCGGGGTTGGCCAGCGCCAGGCGGCCGAGGGTGACGAGGTCGGCGAGGCCGCTTTCGACGTCGGCCGCGCGTTCTTCGACGGTGGCGCCCGGGCGGGTCAGCAGCAGCGGGCCGGGGAACGCGGTGCGCAGTTCGGCCAGGAGCGCGTCGTCGCCGTGGTGCGTGACGTGGAGGAAGGCGAGGTCGAGGCGGGCGAGGGCGCGGACCAGGTGGGTGTAGGTCGCCGGCCCGGTCTCGCCCTCGTCGATGCCGAAGCCGCCCAGGCCGGGGGAGAGGCGGACGGCCGTGCGGTCGGCGCCGATCTCCGCGGCGACGGCCTCGGTCACCTCCAGGGCGAACCTCGTGCGGCCGGCGATGGATCCACCGTAGGCGTCGGCGCGGTGGTTGGCGTTGGCGGAGAGGAACTGGTGCACGAGGAAACCGTTGGCGCCGTGGACTTCCACGCCGTCGGCGCCGGCCTCGATCGCGGCGACGGCCGCGCGGCGGAAGTCGTCGACGGTCGCGCGGACCTCGTCCGTGGACAGCTCGCGCGGTGGCGGGACCTGCTGGTTGCCGCTGGGGGTGTGGATGCCGACGCCCGCGGCGATGGCCGAGGGTGCGACCGGAGTCCCGCCGTGCGGCGTGTTGTCGGGGTGTGCGACGCGGCCGGCGTGCATGAGCTGGACGAACAGGTGCCCGCCCGCGTCGTGCACCGCCTTGGTGACCAGCTGCCAGCCGGCGATGTGCGCGTCGGTGTGGCAGCCGTGGCTGAGCAGGAACCCCTGGCCGTCGGCCGAGGGCTGTGTGCCGCCGGTGATCAGCAGGCCGAGTGACGCTCGTTGCGCGAAGTACTCGGCGTCGAGCGGGGTGGGCGATCCGTCGGGCAGGGCGCGGTTGCGCATCATCGGCGACAGTGCCAGCCGGTGGTGCAAACGCATGCGGCCGACGTCGACGGGACTCCAGAGACCGGGCACGCGTGTTCCTTCCTTCGGCTGCCTGACTGTCTGTACTGGATCGTACAGAACGAAGTGTACGGTTCGGTACAGTGGGCGGCTGGACTCTTCGTCCACGCTGGATGTAGTGTCCAGAGCCATGGATGGGAGGACGGCGCGCTGGGCGCCGGTGTGCGAGGCGATCGTGCGCCTGCTTTCGCCGCACGCGGAGGTGGTGCTGCACGACCCGCGCACGGACTGTGTGCTCGGCATCTGGAACGCGTTCTCGGGTCGGGAACCCGGGGATCCGTCGTTGCTGGGCGAGCTCGACGGCCTGCGCCCGGCCGGGAAGGACGTCTACGGCCCGTACCCGAAGTCGCTGCCCGACGGGCGGCGGCTGTCGAGTGTGAGCGCCGTGGTGAGAGACGAACACGGCAACGCCGAGGTGGTGTTGTGCGTGAACGTCGACCGCACCGCGTTCGACCAGGCCGCGCAGCTGTTGTCCGGGTTCGCGGCTCCGGTGACCGGTCAGCCCCAGGCGTTGTTCGAGCGCGACTGGACCGAGACGCTCAACGACGTGGTGGGCGAGTTCGTTCGCGATCACGCGACCCCGGCCGAGATGTTGACTCGCGAACAGCGTTTGGTGCTTCTCGCACGTCTGGACGGCGCCGGCGTGTTCGCGCAACGCCGATCCGTGCCCGTGGTCGCCCGCGCGTTGCGCATCTCCCGTTCAGCCACCTACCAACTGCTCGCCGAGATGCGCAAGGAGCCCGATGCCGACGCTTCCTGACTTCCGCCTGGAGGCGTACTTCTCCCGCTGGGAGTTCACCGCCCGCCACCACCTCACGGCGTCCGACGTGCAGACGATGACCGTCGCGGAACTGCTGGCGCTGGCCGACGACGACGGCCGCGAGCGCTGGGAGACTCTCGCGCTGGGCTACACCGAGACCTACGGCCTGCCCGCGCTGCGCGAGGAGATCGCCGCGACCTACACGGGCGTCGGACCCGAGCACGTGCTGTGCTTCGCCGGCGCCGAAGAAGGCCTCTACCTGGCCATGCGGACGTTGCTCGAACCGGGCGACCACAGCGTGGTGATCACGCCGAACTACCAGGCGGCCGAGACGATCCCGCTCTCGATCGGCGAGGTGTCCGGCGTCGCGCTGCGGCCCGAGGACGGCTGGGCGCTCGACGTCGACGAGATCGAGCGGCAGCTGCGGCCCACCACGCGCCTGGTGTCGGTGAACTTCCCGAACAACCCGACCGGCGCCGTGCCGGACCTTGCGACCTGGACGCGGCTCGTGCGGCTGTGCGAGGAACGCGGCGTGCTGCTGTTCAGCGACGAGGTCTACCGCGGGCTGGAGTCCGACCCGGCGGCGACGCTGCCGCAGGCCGCCGACCTGTCCGCGTCGGCGCTTTCGCTCAACGTGATGTCCAAGGCCTACGGGCTGCCGGGCCTGCGCGTGGGCTGGATCGCCTGCCGCGACCCGGAAATCCTGCATCGGCTCGAACGGGCCAAGCACTACACGTCGATCTGCAACTCCGCGCCGAGCGAGGTGCTCGCGTTGATCGGGCTGCGCGCGCGGGACGCGATCCTGGCGCGCAACCGAGCGGTGATCGCGGAGAACGTGCCGAAGTTCGAAGCGTTTTTCGAGAATTACCAAGATCTGTTCGATTGGGCACCTCCGCAGGGTGGCTGCGTGTGCTTTCCGCGGTACCTCGGCGCCGACGGTGTCGAGGCGATGTGCACCGAGCTCGTCGAGCAGCGCGGCGTGCTGCTGCTCCCGGCGAGCATCTACCGATCCGACCTCACGGCGACGCCGGACGACCGGTTCCGCGTCGGCGTGGGCCGTCGTGGTCCGGACGAAGGGCTGGCCGCGTGGGCGGAGTTCCTGGAGGAGCGACGATGACGCCGGACGTGGTGGGGCTGCCCGAGATCGAGGCCGTGGCGACGCGGGGGCTGGTGTTCGACGCCGTGCGCGGCGCGTTGATCGCGCACGCCGAGGGCCGCGCGCAGATGCCCGCCCCGATCGCGATGTGGTTCCCCGAGGCCGAGGGTGACTGCCACGTGAAGGCCGGTTATCTCGACGGCGCGTCGCACTTCGGGGTGAAGGTGGCGTCGGGCTTCTACCGCAACGCCGAGCGCGGCCTGCCGACCAACAGCGGCCTGATGCTCGTGTTCGACGCCTTGACCGGCGTGCCCGCCGCGATCCTCGCGGACGAGGGCTGGCTCACAGCGTGGCGCACGGCCGCCGCCGGCGCCCTGATCACCCACGCGCTGACCCCGCCGGACGTCGACGAGGTGGCCGTCTTCGGCACGGGCCTGCAGGCGCGGCTGCAGGTCGAGTGGCTCGCGGACCTGCGGCCGCTGACCCGCGTGCGGGTGTGTGGCCGGCGCCCCGAGGCCGTCCGCAAGCTGTGCGCCGAGCTGGGCGAAGCCGGCCTGACCGCCGTGCCCGCGACGGCGGAGGAAGCCGCGGCCACACCGTGCGTGATCACCGCGACGGCGTCGACCACCCCGGTGGCTCCGGCGGAGGCCTTCACCGCCGCCCACGTGACCGGCATCGGCACCGACCTGCCCGGCAAAGCCGAACTCCCGCCCGGCCTGTTCACGCACGCCACCACCATCGCGACCGACGACCACGCACAATGCCTCGCCCACGGCGACTTCGGCACCGCCGTCCGCGCCGGCACCGCCGCCACCGACGCGGACGTCCCCGCCGGCCTCATCCTGCGCGACGGGGTGCCAGACCGCACCGGCCTGACCATCGCCGACCTCACCGGCGTCGGCGCGGCGGACGCCGCAGTGGCGACGGCGGTGTTCCGGCACCTGGGCTGACCTCCGCCGCGTGGCGGGCCCGGCCCCGCTGGTCGGCGGCGTGGACGTTCTGGTCGGGCTGGTCTTGCGCGACGGGGTGCGGGCGCAGCGGTGTTCCGTCACGTGGGCTGACCTCCGCCGCGTGGCGGGCCCGGCCCCGCTGGTCGGCGGCGCGGATGTTGCGGTCGGGCTGGTCTTGCGCGGGGGTGCGGGTTTGCTCGGGCTGGAGATCGCCGACCTCACGGGCGTGGTCGCAGCAGCGTTCCGGCGCCGCCGGGCAGCTACGCGGACGCCCGGTTGGGCCGGTCTTGCGCGACGGGGCGCGGTTCGCTCGGGCTGGAGATCGCCGATTTCACAGGCGTGGGCGCGGCCGTTTCCCGGCGCCTCGGCTGCCCTCCGCCGTGTGGCGGGCTCGGCGCTGTGGGTCGGCGACGGTTGGCGGATGAAGGAGGCGGGTGAGAACCGGGAGGATGGACGGCACCCGCACTCCTGGAGGCCCGTATGGACTACGCGTTCGATCCCGAGATCGCCGCCGCTCTCCCGATGATCCCCGACACCGGCGATCTGCGGGACCTGGTGTCGGCGCGGGAAAAGATGAAGGAGATGACGGCCGAGCTGGTCGGCGACGTCGACGAGACCGGCGTGACCGTGCGCGACACCACCGTGCCCGGCCCCGAGGGTGCGCCTGATGTGGCTGTTCGGATTTACACACCGGACAACATCGCTTCGCCCGCGCTGTTGTTCAACGTCCACGGCGGCGGCTTCATCGTCGGCGACGTCGACACCGATCACGCGGGCGTGGTCGAGCTCGCGCGGGACCTCGGGGTGGTCGTGGTCTCGGTGGACTACCGGCTCGCGCCCGAGGCGCCGTACCCGGCGGGCCTCGAGGACTGCTACGCAGCACTCGTGTGGTCGGTCAAGCACGCGGACGAGCTCGGCATCGACCCCGAGCGCGTGGTCATCCACGGCGTCAGCGCGGGCGGCGGCCTGTGCGCCGCGCTCGCCCTGCTGGCGCGCGACCGCGGCGGGCCGGCCATCGCGTTCCAGTTCCTCGGCGTCCCGGAGGTCGACGACCGCCTGCAGACGCCCAGCATGCGCCGCTTCGACGACACTCCACTGTGGAACCTCCCCAACGCCGAACTCAGCTGGGACTGCTACCTCGGCCCGGGCGTCCGCGGCACCGACGGCGTGCCCGTCTACGCCGCCCCCTCCCGCGCGACCGACCTGGCGGGCCTGCCGCCGGCGTACATCTCCGTCATGGAGTTCGACCCCCTGCGCGACGAGGGCATCGCCTACGCGCAAGCCCTGCTGGCCGCCGGCGTGACCACCGAACTGCACCTGTTCCCCGGCACCTTCCACGGCTCCGCCCTGGTCCGCCACGCGACCATCACCCGCCGCGAGGCCGCCGAATCCCGCGCCGTCCTGGCGCGGGCGCTGGGCGTGGAACTGACCTGACGACTGTACCGATGACGCGGCGCCCGGGTGATGACCTGGGCGCCGCGTTTTCGTTGCACGGCTTGGTTTCGGGCGCCGGTCTCGGCCGGTCAGGTGCGGTGGGCCAGCACGGGGCCGGGGTCAAGTGCGGTGGGCCAATCGCCGCGGAAGAGGAGTGAGCCCGCGGCCGATCGGCTGCGGCGGATGCGGCGCCGTGCCAGCACGGCGAGCCAGCTGCGGCGGACCAGGCGCCGTGTGCCGGCGAGGCGAGGTGCCTGCGGCGGGTCTGGTGCAGTGGGCGAGGCGGTGTGCCGGGACGCCGATCGGCCGCGGAGGTTCAGGTGTGGTGTGCCAATCGCCGTGCCAGTGGGCCCAGCGGTCACTGCGGGTCAGGTGTGGTGCGTGAGACGGCGTGCCCGCAGGGCGAGTTGGCCGCAGCCAGTCGGTTGTGGTGTGCCAGAAGGGCGGCCGACGTGGCGGGTCTGGTGCGGTGCGCGAGGCGGCTTGCCGGCAGTGCAAGGTGGTCGGCTGCGGGGTGCCGAAAGGGCGGGACGGCGGGCCGGGTCAGGTGCGGTGGGCCAATCGCTGCGCAAGCGGGTGAGCCAGCGTGGCCGGTCAGGTGCGGTGGGCCAGTCGGCGGGCCAGCAGGGCGAGGCGGGTGCGGAAGCGGCTCGCGGGGTCGTCCAGTGGCCAGCCGAGGGCGTCCTCCACGTGGGCGAGGCGGGTGGCGACCGAGCTGTGGTGGCGGTGCAGCGCGACGGCCGCCTGGCGCAGGGAACCGGTGCGGCAGAAGGCTTCGAGCGCCTCGAGGTCCGGGGGCGCGAGGGCGTCGAGGGCGCGGACGTCGGGCTGGGCGCGCAGGTGGTCGGCGGGGATCTCGGCCAGCAGGGTGAGCGACCCGAGGTTCTCGTGGACCACGAGCGGCTCCGTCGCGGGCACGGCGAAACGCTCGGCCAGCCGCGCCTGCAGCCAGGACCGCCGCGCGTCGAGCCCGGAGGCGGCGTCGCCCACGCCCACCCGCACATTTCCGGACGACCCACGTTCGCGAGCGCGCAGAGAAAGTGCGTTTTCCAACAACCTCACCACCGTGCCCGGCCCCTCCCGCGGCTGCACCAACACCGCCGCGACCTCCCCGACCACCGCGACGCGCGCCCCCAGCGCCGTGCCTCCACGGGCAACCAGCGCGACCGCCGCCGCGCCCGGGTCACGCCCGTCCTCCGTCCCGACGGCGACCACTCGCAACGGCCGCCCGACGTCCAGCCCCAGCAGCACAAGCGCCCGCACCCGGTCCTCCTCCGCCGCCCGCTCGCCCAGCACCAGCTCCACCAACGCCGGATCCGCCAGATGCGGCGGCGCACCCTGCGGCGCAGGTCCCAGCACCCGCGCGGCGATGGCGAACCGCTCCAGCACAAGATCGTCGAGCGGCCCCGGCTCCCCGTCCCGCTCGAGCCACACCCGGCCCGCGCCCTCACCGCCAAGATCAGTCGCCACGACGCGGGGTGCTGCCGGGACCAGGCCACTCGCCGAGGTGCGGGTGTTATCGTCGCGCGCATCCCCGTGGTTGGTTGCCTCGCCGTGTGACGCTGCCCGGGCCTCGTCGCGCGAGCCCCTCGCCGAGGTGCGTGCTTCGGCGCGGGTGTTGCCTTCGTGCGCATCCGCGAGGTTGGTTGCCTCGGCGGCCTGCGCTGCCAGGGCCTCGCCGCGCAGGCCGCTCGCCGAGGTACGTGTTTCTGCCGGGGCGTTGTCGTCGCGCGCATCCCCAAGATCAGTCAGCACGACGCGGGGTGCTGCCGGGTCCAGGCCGCGCGGGCCGTTCGCCGGGGTGCGTGTTTCGGTGCGGGTGTTGTCGTCGTGCGCATCCCCGTGGTTGGTTGCCTCGGCGTGGGAGGCTCCCACCCCGCCGAGGCTTCTCGCCGGGGTGGGGGTGTCGTTGCCGGACCCGAAGCCGGTCGTCACCGGAGGTGGATCTGCCAGGACCGCGCCGTCGGACGTGACTTCACCGGGGCCGGCCGTTGCACGAGGCGCTGTGCCGGTCGCGCGGGTGCCATCACGCGCGTCGCCGAGGCCAGGTTCCCCGCCCAGCGGTTCGGCCGGCGGCCCGCCCTCGCGCGCAAGCCTGCCAGACAGAGTCGCGACCCCACCCGGCCCCGCACCAGCCGCACGGCTTCCGTCGGGACGGAAGCGCAGCGCCGGTTCGCCGCCGCGTTGGAGGCCGGCGACGCATTCGGCCAGGGCGGCCGTGGCGCGGACCAGGTCGGCGGTTGTGGCGCGGTGGGTGACGAGCTCGTCGAAGTACGCGATCACCCGTACCGCGGCCTCGGCGTCGGAGTCGACGGCCGAGAGGCGCAGGAGCAGCCCCTTCATGGAGCCAGCCTAGCGCCGCCCGGGCGTCGCGCACAGGTGTCGCATGTGGACGGTCAGCGCAGCAGGTGCAGCTGGTCCCACGTGGGCACGTGCGGGGTGATCCGCAGCGTCAGGCCGGTCTCGGCGAGGGTGCGGTCGGCCTTGCGGGCGTTGCAGCTGCGCGCGGTGCCGCCGCACGCGGCGACGGTGTTGAGCCAGCTGGTGCGCTCACCGCCGCGTGACGTCGGGACGATGTGGTCGACCGTGGTGGCGTGGCGGCCGCAGTACGCGCACGTGTAGCCGTCGCGCTGGAGCACGCCGCGGCGCGACCACCGGGGCGGGCCGGAATATCGCCACTTCATCACCACGTAGCGCAGCAGCCGCACGACCTTCGGGCGCGGGAAGATGCCCAGGTCGGCGCCGTCGCTCTCGTGGACGACCGCGACGTGGCGCACGAGCATGCGGATCGCGTGGGGGACGGAGACGGTGTGCAGGGGCTCGTAGCCGGCGTTGAGGACCAGGACACCCATGGCGACGGGCACCTCCTTTTCGGATTTCGCTCGGGTGGAGACCGCGACCGGAGTCGAACCGGTTTGACCCGCTTTGCAGGCGGTTCCCTGGCCGTTCGGGCACGTGGTCGGAAAGGGGATCGGAAATCGAGGCCGGAAATGTCACGAAATAGTCACGGAGAACGAAAAAGCCGCCCTGATCGGTCTCCCGACGGGCGGCTCCCTGCTGCGACGCACATCTGGGTGCGTCACGGCGTGGAGCCTGGTGTCTCGGCAGCGTAAGGCAGGCGCCGGGCATCGCCCGCGATGCCGAAGCACCCCGGACAGGCCATGCGCTCTTCGCCGCCGAACATTCTCGTCACTCCTCGGTTGGGTGGTGTACCACCACATCATGACCGACTTCGCGCGACGGCGTCAACGGTGATAATTCGCCCGGCGAACGACCTCGCCGGCCCCCGGAAATGTTTCGCGGGGCCGCCCACGCGTCCACAGTGGACGGGACGGCCCCGCACCTCCCCGGCCGGCGGGTGCTCGACACCCCGACGGCCGGAGGGAACCTACTTGCAGCGCTTGCCACCCTCGACCGACGGCCACCACGTGCCCAGGGGCGGCGCCGGCGTCTTGGTCCAGGTGATCTTCGCGCACTTGCCCTCGCTGCGGGCCTTCTTCGCGGTCACGACCAGCGCCGCGATCGCGACGCCGCACGCGAGGTTGCCCGGCGTCGGGATGTTCTTGCAGACGCGGATCGCGGGCGCGCCCTCGGAGATCAGTTTCGTGGCGCTCTTGCTGAACACCCAGCTGCACGCGAAGAACCCGCAGTCGAGATCGGTGACGGCGGGCGCCGCGGACGCCGGGGCCGGTGCGGCGAACAGGCTCGCGGCCACCAGCGGCGCCGCCAGCAGGGCGGCCCGGAAGCGGAGATTTCTCATGAAACGCCCCTCCTGTTCGCGATTGTCCGAAATGGAGCATCCCCCGTGCAGCCGGGGATGTCTGCCCCTGTGCGGTCCTTACGCCCGAAGGGGTGACCGTCCACTGTGGTGGTTTCAACGGGCCCGGTAGAGCTCGCTCAGCAGCGCCACCGCGGCGTGTGTGGCCGGATGCGGGTCTCGGCCGTGCCAGATCAGCCGCACCGGAACGGGGTCCGCGTCGCGCACGCGGCGATAAGCGATGCCGTCGCGGCGGTACTGGGTCACGGTGGAGTGCGGCGTGACGCCGACGCAGCGGCCGGTGGCGATGGCGGCCAGCCAGTCGTCGATCTCGTGGGTGGGCTCCACGCGCGGGCGCTCGGCTTCCGGCCACAGGTCGGTGGTCGTGGTGCCGGTGCGGCGGTCGATCACCAGGACGCGCCGGCTGAGATCGGCGAGCGTGACGGTGCGGCGGCGCGCCAGCGGGTCGTCGGCGGCCATGGCGCAGTAGCGCGCCTCGTGGCCGACGGTCGCGTGCGCGTACTTGCGGGTGTCCACTGCGGTGCGCACCACGGCGAGGTCGCACAGTCCCTCGGCCAGCCCGCCGGTCGCGGTGTTGGTGCGGACCAGCAGGAGCTCGACGTCGGGGTGCCGATCCGCCCAGCGGCGCTGGAACTCGGCCGTGTGCCGGCCCATCGCGGACCAGGCGTGGCCGAGGCGCAGCCGGGTGTGTCCCGTCGTGGCCTCGCGCACGAGGTCTTCGGCCTCGGCCAGCAGGTGGCGGGCGCGGGCGAGCACCTGCACGCCGGCCGTCGTCGGGGTGACGCTGCGGCTCGTGCGGTGGAGAAGTCGCACGCCGAGTGCGGATTCCAACGAAATGAGGGTGCGCGACACGGCGGCTTGGGAAACTCCGAGCTCGATCGCCGCGTCCGTGAACGTTCCCGTGTCCACGATCGCCACCAGGCACCGCAGGTGCCGCAGCTCCAGATCCATGACTCCAGCGTATGCGTGGCGCGATGAATGCATTTTGCGCATGCACGGCCGTGTCGCAGGCTCGGCGCCATGACCCAGGACAAGCGCGCCGGCGTGGCGTTGATGGTCGGCGGCGCGACCGCGAACCAGCTCGGCGCGGCCACCGCGGCGCTGGCGTTTCCCGTGCTCGGGCCCGCCGGCGTGGTGGCCGTGCGCCAGTGGGTGGCCGCCGTGGTGCTGCTCGCCGTGGGACGGCCGCGGCTACGGTCGTTCACCGCCCGCCAGTGGCGCCCGGTCCTCGGGCTCGCGGCGGTGTTCGCGACGATGAACCTGTCGCTCTACTCCGCCGTCGACCGGATCGGGCTCGGACTGGCCGTGACGCTGGAGTTCCTCGGCCCGCTCACCGTCGCGCTGGCCGGTTCGCGTCGCCGGACGGACCTGATCTGTGCGTTCGCGGCCGCCGCGGCTGTCGGAATCCTCACGCGGCCGCGCCCCAGCACCGACTACCTCGGCGTCGCGCTCGCGCTGGCCGCCGCTGCCTGCTGGGCCTGCTACATCCTGCTCAACCGCACCGTCGGCCGCCGTCTGCCGGGCGTGCAGGGCTCAGCCGCGGCGGCGGGCGTCTCCGGGCTGCTGTACCTGCCCGTGGGAATCGTGGTGTTTTTCCACCACCGCCCCACACCGGCCGCACTCGGCGCCGCGCTCGCCGCGGGGGTGCTGTCTTCCGCGCTGCCGTTCCTCGCCGACCTGCTCGCGCTGCGCCGGGTCCCGACGCGGTTCTTCGGGGTCTTCATGAGCGTGAACCCGGTGCTGGCCGCGCTGGTCGGCGAAGTGGTGCTCCACCAGCGGCTCGACACCCTCGCCTGCACCGCGATCGCGGTGATCGTGGCGGCCAACACGGTGGCGGCGTGTCGGGTGACGGGCGCGAACGCGGGCGCCGTACCGTCGGGGCAGGAGGTGTCGGATGGTGCGGATGTCGGACCGCGCTTGGCCGTCGACGGTGATCCCGAGCGACGAGCACGAACGTGCGCAGGCGACCGGGGTCCTGTTCCGGCGCATGGGCTGGGTCACGGAGACGCTGACGCGTGAGGAGCGCGAGGACGTCGAGCGCCAGCTCGAGTTCTGGTACAGCAGCGGCTACTGCCCCGACGCGCTGCTGATCGCGCTCAGCACCCTGCCCGACGGCACCCGCCAGCGCCCTCGCCAGTCCGGCGAACGTCCCGGTGGCTTCCTGCGCTCGCGGCTGGAGGGCTGGTTCAACGACGCGGCGCAGGCCGCGATGACCGAGGTCCACGAGCCGCCGCGGCGCGGGCAGTCGTTCGAGGCGTGGTTCGAGAACAACCGCCGCCAGGCCGCGGCCGAGGGCACGGGCCGGCGACGCCCGCGCGTCACCGAGGCCGGGCAGCGCGCGCGTGATGAAGCTCGAACATTCGCGGCGTCCCGGCGTAAAGATCCGCTCGCGCGCCTGCGCGAAAGCGAACAACGCCGGGCCGCGGCGCTCGACAGCCTGCGAGTGGAAGGCGCCGCCGCACCCGTGATCCCGGCTTCCCCGCAGGAAACGCGCTCCACCCCGCGGATGGTGGCGTCGTTCGCGGCTCGCCAGTCCGTGGCGGCGAGGTCACCTCAGGTGGTGCGAATCGTCCAACGGCTGCGCGAAGAGAAACGCGGGCCGTCCCCGGCCGAACTCGCCGTGCTGCGCAACGCCGTCCGCGACGCCCACCACAACGCCGGCCTCGGCACCCTGGAAGCGGCGAGCGCGCAGATCGGCGACGACACCTCGGCGCTCACTCCGGAGGGGTTGCGCGTGTTGTCGTTTCTCGATCACGCCGACGAGAGCAAGCTGCCGGTGGAGGCGATGATCCGCCTGCTTACCCTGACCGTGGACGAGACGGCGACTCCCGACACCACAATTCGCGAGACGGCGACCGCGACTCCCGAGCCGCACCCCGAACAGGACTGACGCCGAGGAGCGCTAAGCCTTCGCCGCACACTCGGCGCACAGGCCCCACCACGTGACCTCGGCCTCGTCGATCGTGAACCCCGGCGCCGACGACGGGTGCAGGCACGGCGCCGAGCCGACGGCCCACGGCACGTCCTCGATCCGGCCACACGCGCGGCACACCAGGTGGTGGTGGTTGTCGTGCCGGTCGAGCTCGAAGCGCGCGGGCGAGCCGGCCGGTTCGAGCGTGCGCAGCAGGCCGACGCCGACCAGGTCGTCCAGCACGTTGTAGAGCCCTTGCCGCGACAGCCCGCCCGTACCGGCCTCGACGGCCGCCGCGATCTCGGCCGCCGTGGTGTGCGGGTGGTCGCGAACGGCACCGAGCACCGCCCGGCGCTGGGCTGTGTTCCGCAGTCCCCTCCGCTTCAGCTGGACCGCGAAGTCATCCATGACCCGATGGTAACTTCGCACCACTCGGTGACACCGATCGAGGGACCCGGGTCACATCCGGCCGAGGACGGCCAGGTCAGGCCCCGTCCTCGTCCCCGACGCCGAACGACTGGCGCCGCCGCGCGATGGCCCGCAGGTCCGCCTCGATCTCGCCGGCGGTGCGGCGCAGCGGTTCGAGCAACTGCGCGCGCATCTCTTCCTTCGACCGCCGGGTGGAGTGCATCGAGACGTTCAGCGACGCGTACACCTGCCCGTCCTCGTGTGTAGTAGCGGATGAGGACGCGGCGCTGATGCCGGGGTTGTAGAACGCCTGGCGCGACTGGCGGAAGTCGACGCGGCTGGTGGTCACGCGCGACGAGCGGGCGCGCGAGATCGCCACCGGCATGCTGCGGCTGTCCGCATCCGGCACCGAGGCGCAGTACAACCACTGGGAGTCGATGCAGATCTGCAAGTTCGGCTGGGGCTCCGCGATGGCCGCCGAGATCGACCCGGCCGGCGAGCACCTCAAGCACGTGCTGCGCATGGCCCGCTGGTACCTCGACTCCCAGCGCGCCGACGGCAGCTGGGTGCCGAGCGGTTTCCTCGTCGCCGAGCCGAACGACAGCCACGCGATCGAGAAGACGGCCGAGCACACGTTGTGGGTGCACATGATGCTCACGAGCCTGGCGGCCGCGGCGAATCGCGGCCCGGTGGCCGCCGGCCGGTAGCGTCCACAAAGGACGTCAGAATCGCGGGCGAGCCATGCGGCGAACTCGGGCAGGACGTGGTGTCGAACGCGGAGAAACCGGTGAAACCACGAGGCTGTTCACCCGATCCGGTGGCCTTCGCGTGTCGAACGGCTGAGCGGGCGCGCCACCCCCGCGTCTGGACCAGACTCGCCCGGTGATGAACACCTCCCTCGACGACGCCGGCCGCTGCCTTCTTTCGGTGGCCTGGAACATCCGCACCGGCGTCCCGCGGGCGGGGGCTCGCAAGGAGGAGATCCGGGCCAGGCTGCAGGCCGTCTGCCGTTCGATGGGGCACGCCGCGTGCGCCCGCGCGGCGGCCGGGTCGCCGCCGGACCACGTGCCGTTCCTGAAGCTCGCCGACCTCGCCTACGAGATCGACACGCTTCTGCTGCTCGTCGACACGGCGCTGGCGCCCGACGCCGACCGCGACCGCCGCCGGTGGGCCGAGATAGAGACGCTCGTCGCCGGCGTGGACGACCTCGTGGACCAGGCCGCGGCGATCCTCGGCGGACAGCTCGCGGTCAGCCGCTGACGTTTTCCCCGCACGAGGTGTTCGCATCCGCACAGGACTTGTGCGTTACCTGTCACTCTTTGACCGGGCGCGAACAGCTACCCGGACGCGATCAGTGCCGGACGCGGACTCCGGCCAGCACCGCGCTGAGGCTCGGCAGCCAGCGCTGCCGCGGGTCGGGGGCGGCGAGCCACTCCGTCGAGACGCCCGGGACCTGCGGGCCGATCGGCAGGGGGACGAGGGCGCCGCAGTCGAGGAGGTCGACGTCGGCGGGCAGGGTGGTGCGGGGCGGGACCAGGCCGTCGGTCTCCGCGAGGATGGCGACGCGCGGGCCGTGCTGCGTCGGCAGGACGAGGACGGGGCCCCGGCAACCGGTGTCGGCGAGGTGGCGCAGCACCGGGCCGGCGGCGAGCTTCGGCAGGGTCACGGCGCACAGGCCGTTCTCGAGCGCGAGGAACAGCCGGCTGCCCTGCCAGCGCACCGACCAGCCGAAGAGGCGGCCGTAGTAGGCGTCGAACCGCTCGTGGGCGTGCTCGGCCGGCACGAGCTCGGTCGGCTGGAGCTGCTGGTCGAGGGTCATCGTCGACGCCTTCCGGTCGTGGGGAGTGGTCACAGGGGTCCGAGGTCCGACCATGAGTCTAACGGCACTCAGTGCCACTAGCAAGACGGCCTGCTACCGTCTTCGGGCATGACGGAATCGCAGCGCCGCGCGCCGGCCACCCGGGTCGGGGCGACGCCCGCCGGCCGACGGCAGCTGCGCCGGGCGCTGTCGTCGGCGGCCGTGGACCTGTTCGTGGCCAACGGGTACGAGGCGACGACCGTCGACGAGATCGCCGCCGCGGCGGGGGTCGGGCGACGCACGTTCTTCCGGTATTTCGACACCAAGGACGACGTGCTGTTCGCCAACCACGACGAGATCGTCACGGAGATGGAGCAGGCGTTCGAACGCGCCGATCCGGCACGCGACCCGGTCGAGGTGGCGTGTTCGACGGTGAGCCTGGTGCTCGACTACTACGCCGCGGATCTCGACGTGTCGCTGAAGCGGTTCACGCTCACGCGGACGGTGGCTTCGTTGCGGGACAAGGAAGTCGCGACCGTCGACCGGTATCAGCGCGTGCTCGCGCGGTACCTGCAGACGCGGTTCGCCGAGCAGGGTGACGCCACGGCGAGCCTGCGGGCGGCCGTCGCGGCGGCGGCGATCGCGGCGGCCAACAACCACGTGCTGCGGCGGTGGCTGCGCAGCGGCGGCAAGGACGACATCGCGGCGAGCGCGGCGCGGGCGTTCGCCCTGGTGGGGGAGGCTTTCCGGCCGGTGAACGCCGAGACGACGGTGGTCGCGGTGCTGAGTACGGCGACGCCGTTGCCGGAGGTCATGGCCCGGCTCGGTGCGGCGTTCCCGGAGTCGGACTGATAAGTGCACTCAGTGCCATTGCGCGGTGGCGGAGATCTCGACCGGATAGCCGGTGCGGAGGACGGCGACGGTCGCGGGCGGCGTGATGACCTGCGCCGTTCCGCGGCGGGGCAGGGGGTGGCGGGGGCCGTAGCCGGAGGTCGTCCAGGAGGTCAGGCCGCCGTCCACGACCAGGGCGGGCCCGTCGTCGCGCAGGACGAACACTCCGTCGGGCAGTTCGGTCCACGGCAGCTCGTGGAGCCGGCGCCGGCGGCCGTCGAGGCGTTCGGTGTGCAGCCGGCCGTTCATGGCCCGCGCGGACGGCGGCGCGACGTTCAGCGCCTCGGCCCAGCCGTCGCGGTACCGCAGGTAGTCCGCGCGCCGGCACTCCCCGCACGGCCGGTGGCCGGCGGCGAACGACACGGCCTCGTCGTGGAAGTACAGGTGCGTGTAGCGGCGCGGTAGCCACTGCTCGCGCCACCGGCCGCGGAACTCGAGCCGGCAGGTGATCCACAGGTTGCTCGCGTGGGTGCGCACGATCTGGTGTCCGGAGTGGAGGATCCCGCGGTTACCCGTCCACGCGCCGCGCAGCGGAATCGCGACGATCTCGCCCAGCGGCGTCACCCGGTTGCGCTCGGGCCCGCTAGCCACGGCCGGCTCCGCTGCGCCGGACAGCGCTGCGCCCGACTTGGCCGCACCCGACGGTGCTGGGCCGGGCAACGCCGCACCCGGTACGGCTCGGCCCGACAACGCTGCGCACGGTACGGCTGGGCCGGACAACGCTCTGCCGGACAACGCGGCGCCCGATGAGGCTGGGCCGGGCAACGCTGTGCACGGTAGTGCTGGGCCCGACAACGCCGCACCCGGTACGGCTGGGCTGGCCAACGCCGTGCCCGATAGAGCTGTTCCGGACAACGGTGCGCCCGGTAAGGCGGGGCCGGGCAACACCGGGCCGGACAGTGCCGGGTCGGACAGTGCTGGGCCGGACAACGCTGTGCGGCGCGAGCCGATGAGCGACAATGCCCCGATGGTCCGCATCGCACGTGTCTACGACCCGGCCGGCCCCGACGATGGCGCCCGCGTCCTCGTCGACCGCGTGTGGCCGCGCGGCTTGGCCAAGGCGAAGGCCGCGCTGGACGACTGGTGCAAGGCCGTCGCCCCGACCACCGAGCTGCGCAAGTGGTACGCCCACGACCCCGCCCGGTTCGCCGAGTTCACCCGCCGCTACCGCGCTGAGCTCACCGCCCCCGGCCCGGCCGCCGACGCCCTCGCCGACCTGCGCGCCCGCGCCGCGCAAGGCCCGCTCACGCTGCTCACCGCGAGCCGCGCCCTGGACATCAGCCAGGCCGCCGTCCTGGCGCAACTGCTTTCGGAAGACTGACACGAGCCCATCGTCCCCGCCCGCAGCGCCGAACGCTGGCAGGTTCGCGACACGCACGCCGAAAACCGCCGCTCGCAGCCCGAGCGCGAGCGACCCCGAGAGCGAGCCGGATCGCGCGGCTGTCGTCGCGAGGTGCTCTGTGTACTCGGATGTGTGTCGCTCTCTTGTCGTGACGGTCGGCAGGTTGGCGGCACGCACGCCGACCGCTGTTCGCAGGCCGGGTGCAGGCGTCACCGGATCGAGCAGGTTGGCGCGGCTGGTGCGGCGAGTGGCCTGTGCGCTCGGTGTCTCGCTCTGGTGTTGCGATCGGCGGCGGGCTCGCTGCACACACGCCGAAAACCGCGGCTCGCAGGCCGGCAGCGGGTGGCCTGCGAGCCGGATTGCGCGGCTGCCGCCGCAGTGGCTTGTGTGGCCTGGTGTGTCTCGCTCTCGTGTCGTGAAAGTCGGCAGGTTCGCGGCACGTACGCCGAAAACCGCAGCCCGGGAGCAGGCGACCTCGGGGAGCGAGTCGGATTGCGCGGCTGCTGTCGCGAGTCGCTTGTAGGTCCGATGTGTCTCGCGTTCGTGTCGCGATGGTCGGCAGGTTTGCGGCATGCGCGCTGAACGCTGTTCGCGGCCCGGGAGGGCCCCACAGAGCGAGTCGGATTGCGCGGCTGCCGCCGAGAGTCGCCCACACGCCCCGTGTCTCTCGCGCGCGCATCTCGAAAGCCCGCGGATTCGCGCCACGCACGAAAAAACCGCTGCCGGCGCCCGCGCAAGCGAGCACCGGCAGCGGCCGGGAAGCAAACCCCTTACGGAGCCAGGTTGAGCTGCGTGGCCTTCACCGCGTTGGCGACCTGGGTGCAGTCGGCCGTGGTGGTGCCGGCGACGCCGGTGCGGGCGTTGGTGGTGCAGGCGGAGTTGAGGGCCGTGCCGAGGTCCTTGAAGGTGGACGTGGGGCGCAGCAGGTTCTCGACCTTCCACCAGAGCGCGATGGCCTTGTCCTCGCCGATGCCGTGGACGGTTTGGCCGTTGAAGGTGTCGCCGTCGGTGATGAGGTAGTCGGTCTTGTCGACGACGCCGGCGTCGATGTGGGGGTCGCCGTTGGCGCCGACCCAGAACTGGCCGTTGACGCGGTCGGGGCTGGGGCCCTCGCCCGAGTTGGGCGGGTTCTTCATGTCGCGCACCTGCCCGATGGACGAGCCCGCGCCCATCAGCCAGCGGTTGGCGCCCTGCACGTTGGCGTCGCCGGACTTGATGGCGATGAACTGGCCCATCACGTCGGACATGCCCTCGTTGAGCGCGCCCGCGTAGCCGTTGCCGAGCTGCGAGGTGTGCTGGGTGACGCCGTGGGTGAGCTCGTGGCCGGTGATGTCCATTGTGGTCACGCCCTCGCCGAAGGCCATCTGCTCGCCCTCCCAGAACGCGTTGGCCCACGGGCACTGCGTGTGGCGGCGACCGTCCGATTCGGTCTCGACCTCGCACATGCGCACGGTGCCGCGCAGGGCCTTGCCCTTGCCGTCGTGGTAGTCGGCGCCGATGTTGGCGGTGAGGTCGTACGAGGCGAACTGGGAGTAGAAGTTCTGTGCGTCGCCGAAGAAGTCGTAGACGCTGTTGACGTCCGCCGTCGCGACCGCGGCCTGGCCCTCGCCGCGGGTCACGCCGAACGAGGTGCCGACGCCGCAGCGCAGGTCGGCCAGCGTGGCGATGTCGAGGTCCACGACCTTGCGCTTCGCATCGCAGACCACGCGGTTGGTGGCGGCCTCCGACTCGCCCCACACCTGCAGGACCTTGCCGGTGTCGGCGCCGACGACGACCGTCCACTTGTCCTCGGGGTCCGCGCCGTTGACGGGCACGAAGTAGGTCGGCACGGCGGTGGCGCTCGCGCCGTCGCCGCCCAGGCTCGCGTCGTACCAGTACGCGGTTTCCGCGCCGGTCTTCAGCACGCCGGCGTCCTTCTGTGCCACGGCGGCGTGGGCGGCCTTCGCCGCCCGGTCCTGGGCGCCCTTCGCGTCGGCCGGGAACGAGCCCTGCGTGCGCTGCGTGGTCTTGCCGAGCGCGGCCATGAGCGCGCCGCTGCCGTCGAGGTCCTGCACGATCTGCGCGCCGTACACCGGCACCCCGCCGACGTTCTGCTGCAGCCGCGCGACGCTGCCGCCCGGAAGGGACTGCACGCTCGTCAAGGTGAGGTCGCCGACGGCGAGACCGAACTGCCGGGCCAGGTCCGCGGTGTGCGACTGCGCGGCCGCGGCGGCGTTCCCGGCGAGGCCGCGGGCGGCGACCGGGGTCGCGGGCTGGACGGCGATGACGCGGCCGAGGGAGTCGGTGCTCACCTGGGTCTGGGGCGACGCGCTCGCGGCGCCGCCGGCGGCCACGAGGATCGACGAAGCCGTGACTGCTGTAGCCAGCACGGCCAGCCGTTTCGAAGACATACGGTCTACCTTCCGCACAGAGGGCCAACCCGAGTGACCCGTGCGAGAAGTTTCGGATTCCGGTCCGAAACTCAGAAGCGCCGAAAGTAGGGAGTGGATCGTGGTCCAGCCATTGGATGGAAAAACCCCAAAACGGACACGGTGAAGCGGATGTCGTTCTCCGCCAACGACTTCCGGCCCGGCGACGAAAACAACCGGGGTCCAGGATGTGGGATTACAGAATCGCGGCCAGCGCGTGGAATTCGCGCCGCACCTTTTCGATCCCCGGCGTCGACCGCGAAGGGTGCACCCGGTTGGTCAGCAGCACGTAGTAGCGGCCGCGTTCCGGCTCGACCCACAGGCTGGTTCCGGTGAAGCCGGTGTGGCCGTATGCGCCGGGTTCCAGGTCGGTGCCGACGGGGGAGCCCGGCACGTCGAGACCCTGCCACGCGAGCCCGCGGCGCAACGCGAGACCCTCGGTGTGACAGGCGATCATCTCCGCGTGCGACGCGGGCTTGAGCAACGCCTGCGCCCCGCCCGCCAGTGCCCGGCCGAGACGTTCGACATCACCGAGGGTGGCGAACAGCCCGGCGTGCCCGCAGACCCCGCCCAGTACCACGGCGTTCTCGTCGTGCACCTGTCCACACACGACCCGGCCCCGCCACGGACAGTCCTCAGTGGCCACCGCGTCGGCCAGAAACCCCTCAGCGGGGCCGAATCCGGTGGCCGTAAGCCCCAACGGCCGCGTCACGAGCTCCGCCACGAGCTGGTCGAGCGGCGCGCCGCCCGCGGCCTCGGCGATCAGCCCGAGCAGGATGAAGCCCTGCGACGAGTACTCGACCCGCGTGCCGGGTGCGACACGCAACGGCGCGGTCCGGATCGCCTCCAGCAGCGCTTCACACGTCGGATGCTCGCGGTAGAGCGGAGTCCCGCCCGGCAGCCCGGACGTGTGCGTGAGCAGCTGCCGCACGGTGATCGCGGCCTTGTCTCCGCCCGCATACGCCGGCAGGTGCCGGGGGAGCGGATCGTCGAGATCGATCAGGCCCCGCTCGGCCAGCGCCACGACCACGATCCCGACGACCGGCTTCGTCACCGAAGCCAGATCCCACCGGCTCTCCTCGGTCGCCGCCGGACCGCCGTGCCAACGCGTTCCGAGCACCCCGCGGTCGAGCACGCCGTCAGCGGTGCCGACCGACCACGCCGCGGCCGAGTACAACCCCTTCTCGGAAGCCAGAAGGTGCTCAATCCTCATCGGACACCGCCTGCAGACCCACCGGCCCCAGCTTCGCCGAGATCCGGTTCGCCGCCTCGGCCACCAGGGGGCCGAGCGCCGCGAAGGCCTCCGGCTGCAGCGTGAACGTCAGCCCCGACACGCTGACCGCTCCGGCGACCACCCCGTCGGCATCCACCACGGGCGCCGCCACGCAGCGCACGTGCGCTTCGTACTGCTCGTCGTCCACCACGTACCCGAGACTGTCCACAGTGGTCAGCGACGCCCGGATCTCCGCCGGATCGGTCAGCGTTTTCGCCGTCCACGCCTTCAACGGCCCGGCGAGCATCGCGGTGACTTCGGCCTCCGGCAGCCGTGACAGGATCGCCCGCCCGACGCCGGTGCAGTACAGCGGCACCTCGCCGCCCGGCCGGGTGTTCAGCCGGTATGCCTGCTCCGGCTCGAGCTTCTCCACGTACACCGCCCGGTCGGCGTGGCGCACCGCGTAGTGCACCGTGTGCCCGGTCCGCCGTCGCAGGTCCGCGAGCACGGGCCGGGTCGCCCGGGTGGCTCGGCTGCCGGCGAGCACGGCGGCCGAAAGCCCGAGCAGTCGCGGCCCGACGTCGTACTGGCCGCCGCCCGCCGCGGCCGCGAAGCCGGCGTCCGCGAACGTCTGCAGCATCCGGTGCGCGGTGGGTTTCGGCAGGTCACAGGCCTTCGCGAGGTCGGCGAGCCGGTGCGGCCCACCGGGGCGCGCGAGTGTCGCCAGCACTTCCAGCGCCTTGTCCACCGCGCCGCGGGGACTGTTCGCCGAGTCGTTGACAGCCTTGGTCACGGCGCCTACCTTAGCGCAATCGCATTCCATCTGACGGAACGGTCTTTCACTTCACGAAACGATCGAAAGGAGCCGGCACCCCGTGGCCTCTCCGCGTCCCCGCCTGTCCCGCCGCGACGCCCTCCGGCTCGGCGGCCTGGCGCTGCCCGCACTCGCCCTGCCGGGCCTGCTCACCGCGTGCGGCAGCGCGGCCGGCACTCCCGGCACCGTGCTGCGCGTGGCCCAGACCTCGGACCCGAAAACCCTGGATCCCCAGAAACAGGGCGACCTGACCTCCATGAACGTGCTGATCAACATGTTCGACACACTCACCACACGAGGTCCGGACAACCAGCTGAAACCCGGGCTGGCCCTGTCGTGGTCCTCGCCCGACCCGCTGACCTGGCGCTTCAAGCTCCGGCCCGGCGTGAAGTTCCACAACGGCGAGCCGTGTGACGCCAACGCCGTGGCCTTCAGCATCAACCGGCTGCTCGACCCCGCCACGAAGTCGCCGATCGTCGAGCTGCGCTATGTGAAGCAGGCCAAGGTCGTCGACCCGCTGACGGTGGACCTGCACTGCAGCCAGGCCGACCCGATCATCCCCGCGAAGGTGTCGTTGTTCGGCGGAGTCGCCGTGCCGCCGGGGTACCTCAAGCAGGTGGGCTCCGCGGGCTTCGCGAAGCACCCCGTGGGCACCGGGCCGTTCACCTTCGAGGAGTTCCAGCGCGACCACCAGCTGCGGATGCGCGCGAACCCCGCCTACTGGGGCGGCAAACCCGCCTACTACGAGCTGGTGTTCCTGCCGATGCCCGACGCGTCGTCGGCGCTGGCCTCGCTGCAGAGCGACGAGGTCGACATCGTCGCGAACCTGACGCCCGACGCCGCGCTGCAGATCCAGGGGTATCCCGGCGTGGCGATCCGCAACTACCCGGGCATCCGCACGTCGTACCTCTCGCTCGACACGACCCAGGGCCCGCTGCGCGACGTGCGGGTACGCCAGGCGCTCAACCACGCCGTCGACGTGCCGCTGCTGATCAAGGCGGTGCTCGACGGCAAGGCGCGCGAGGTGCCGACGATGTTCCCGCGCGAGTCGTTCGGCTTCGACCCGTCGATCACGCCCTACACGCGTGACCAGGGCGAAGCCAAGCGGCTGCTCGCGGAGGCCGGGTTCCCGGACGGCTTCGACACCTCCCTCACCGCGCAGACGGCCGACTCCAACATCGCCGAGGCGATCTCCGGTCTCCTGGCGAAGGTCGGGGTGCGGGCGCGGGTCGACCTCGTCGACGCCGGCACCTACTCGAGCCGCCTGACCTCGAACAACCGCGGTGCCCTCGGCCCGATCTACCTCGCCGCGAGCACCGGCTGGACGCTCGACGCCGAGAGCCTCGTGCAGTCCAACGTCCGCCACGACCGGCGCCAGAGCCGGTGGCACAACCCGCAGGCCGACCGGCTCATCGACGCCGAGGAGCTGTCGCCCGCCCCCGCAGACCGGCAGAAAGCCTTCACGTCGTTGCAGCAACTTCTCAAGCAGGAGGCGCCGTTCGTGTTCCTCTACCAGATCGACAACATCTACGCGGTCAACACGCGCCCCAGCTGGCACCCCGGTGTCGTCGGCGTGCTCGCCATGGCCTCGGCGACGGTGACCCCGTGACGGCGCCGGTCACCACCGCGACCCGCCCGCCCGCGCGCGCCGGCGCCGGCGTGCTGCGCGTGGTCGTGACGAAGGTGCTCACGGCGATCGTGGTGCTGTTCTTCGTGGCCACGGCGGCGTTCCTGCTCGTGCGGCTCTCGGGCGACCCCGTGAAGCTGATCCTGCCACCCGACGCCACCGCGGCGCAGGAGGCGACGCTGCGGGCGAGCCTCGGGCTCGACCGGCCGCTCATCACGCAGTACCTCGACTACCTCGCCGGTCTGCCGCGGCTCCAGCTCGGGAACTCGCTCGTCTACGACCAGCCGGTGACCGACGTCCTGTTCTCCCGCGTCCCGGCGACGCTGGAGCTGGCCGGGTCCGCGCTCCTCGTGGCGCTGGCGCTCGCGGTGCCCGCGGGCACGTTCGCCGCGATGCGCCGCGGCCGCGCCGGCGACTCCGGCGTGATGGCCGGTGTCCTGGTCGGACAGTCCACTCCGGCCTTCTGGGTCGGGATCCTGCTCATCCTGATCTTCGCCGTGCAGCTGAAGATCCTGCCCGCGTCCGGCTACGGCGGCATCGAGCACCTGATCCTGCCCGCCGTCACGCTCGCCGTGTACTCGGTGGCGGTGATCGCGCGGCTGCTGCGCTCGTCGTTGATCGACGTGCTGGGCTCGGACTTCATCCGCACCGCGAAAGCCAAGGGCCTCGGCGCCGGCGGGATCGTGCTCGGCCACGGTATGCGCAACGCGGCGCTGCCCGTGGTCACGGTCATCGGCCTCGAGGTCGGCTCCCTGCTGGGCGGCGCGATCCTCACCGAGCAGGTGTTCTCGTGGCCCGGCCTCGGCCGGCTCACGGTCGAGGCGATCCAGAACCGCGACTTCCCGCTCGTGCAGGCCGCGGTGCTGTTCTTCGCCGCCACGTTCGTGATCGTGAACCTGCTGGTGGACCTGTCCTACACGATTCTCGACCCGAGGGTGCGGGTGACCTCATGACCGCCATCACCGCTGTCGCCACCGCTCGATCCGCCCGGCCGAGCGCCGTGCGGGCGATGCTGCGCAACCGGCTGGGCTCCGTCGCCGTGACCGTGCTCGTGCTGATGGTGCTGGTCGCGGTGTTCGCACCGCTGATCGCGCCGTACGACCCGGGCACGCAGGACCTGCTGGTACGCCTGCACCCGCCCGCGTGGCAGGCCGGTGGCGACGCGAGCCACCTGCTCGGCACCGACCAGCTCGGGCGCGACATCCTCTCACGCCTTTGTTACGGCGCGCGGATCTCGCTGCTGGTGGGCGCGTGCGCGGCGCTGCTCGCCGGGATCGTCGGCGCGGTCATCGGGCTGGTGGCCGGGTTCCTCGGCGGCTGGTTCGACCGGATCCTCATGCGCCTGGCCGACATCCAGCTCGCGTTCCCGCCGATCCTGCTCGCGCTCGCCATCGTCGGGTTCCTCGGCTCCGGTCTGTGGTACGTCGTGCTGGTGCTCGGCTTCACGGGCTGGGTCTCCTACGCTCGCGTGATCCGCTCCGAGGTGCTTTCCCTGCGCACCAGGGAGTTCGTCACGGAGGCACGGGCGATCGGCGTCACGGACCTCGCGATCATGCGCCGGCACCTGCTGCCCAACGTGATGGCGCCGCTCGCCACCATCGGCACGCTGCACGTGGCGGCGGCGATCGTGGCCGAGGCGTCGCTGAGCTACCTCGGCCTCGGCGTGCCGAAGCAGACCGTCACGTGGGGCGGCATGCTCAGCGACGGCCAGCTGTACCTGGGCACGTCGTGGTGGGTGGCCGTGTTCCCCGGCATCGCGCTGATGATCACCGCGCTGGCCGTCAACATCACCGGCGACGTCCTGCGCGACGTCGCGGACCCGAAGGCGTACCGCTCATGAGCCTGGTGGAGATCAAGGACCTGCGGGTCGAGTTCCGGCTCGACACCGGCACGGTGACGGCCGTCGACGGCGTGAGCTTCGCCGTGGACGAGGGCGAGACGCTGGCGGTGGTGGGGGAATCGGGCAGCGGCAAGACGGCCACGGCGCTGTCGCTGCTGCGGCTCAACCCCGAACCGCCCTGCGTCTACCAGGGCGAGGTGCTGCTCGACGGGCGCGATGTGCTGCGACTGTCCGAAAAGGACCTCCGGCGCATCCGGGGCAACGACGTCGCCATGGTTTTCCAGGACCCGATGACGAGCCTCAACCCGGTGAAACGCGTGGGGGCGCAGGTCGCGGAAGTCGTGCGGCGCCACTCGGGTGCCTCCCGCGCGCAGGCCACGGCGGCCGCGGTCGAAGCGTTGCGGGAAGCCGGGATTCCCGACCCGGAACGGCGGGCGGCCCAGTACCCGCACCAGCTTTCCGGTGGGCTGCGCCAGCGCGTGATGATCGCCATGGCGCTGGTCGGCCGGCCGCGGGTGCTCGTGGCCGACGAGCCGACGACCGCGCTCGACGTGACCGTGCAGGCGCAGATCCTCGAGCTGCTGGTGGAGCTGCAGCGCCGCCACGGCATGGCGATCGTGCTCATCACCCACGACCTGGGCGTGGTGGCCGAGGTCGCCGACCGGGTCGTGGTGATGCGCTCGGGCCGCGTCGTGGAGACCGGCGCCGTGCTGCCGGTCTTCGAGACACCGCAAGAGGAGTACACGCGCGAGCTGCTGCGCGCCACACCGAAGCTGGAGCGGGTATGACGAACCTGGTCGAGATCCGGGGCCTGCGCAAGGACTACGGCGCGGTGGCCGCCGTCGACGACGTCGACCTCGACGTGGTCTCCGGCGAGACGCTCGCCGTGGTCGGCGAATCGGGCTCCGGCAAGACGACACTGACGCGGCTGTTGCTGCGCCTGGCCGAACCGACGGCCGGCAGCGTCCGCTTCGACGGCGCCGACCTGGCGACGCTGCCGGCGGCCCGGCTGCGCAAGGTGCGCCGCGAGATGCAGGTGGTGCTGCAGGATCCGTACTCCAGCATGAACCCGCGCCTGCGCGTCACCGAGATCGTCGGCGAACCGCTGGTCACGCACGAGCGCGGCCTGCGCGGTCGCCGGGGACGCACGCGGTTGCGCGCGCGGGTCGGGGAGCTGCTCGACGCCGTCGGCCTCGCGCCGGAGGTGCAGGACCGCTACCCGCACGAGTTCTCCGGCGGGCAACGGCAGCGCATCTCCATCGCCCGCGCGCTGGCGCTGGAACCGCGGCTGGTCGTGCTGGACGAGCCGACGAGCGCCCTCGATGTGTCGGTGCAGGCGCAGGTCCTCGACCTGCTCGCCGAGCTGCAGTCGCGGCTGCAGCTGACGTACGTGTTCGTGTCGCACAACCTTGCCGTGGTGCAGCAGATCGCCGACCGGGTGGCGGTGATGCGCGCGGGGAAGATCGTGGAGCTCGCGGCGAAACAGCAGCTGTTCTCCGCGCCGGAGCACGACTACACGCGGACGTTGCTCGACGCGGTGCCGGACCCGGACCCGCGGCGGGCCCGGCGATGGGCGACGTCGTGAGGCGGCTGACGTGAGCTCAGTGCCGCGAGAGCACCAGGCCCGCGCCGCCGAGCAGCACGATGTCGTCGGCCGGGCCGGTGTTGACCAGCACCTGCGGCGGTTCCGCGCCGGTGGCCCACGACGAGTCCTCTCGCAGCCGGTGCTCGATGCGGGCGCGGAACGCTTCGCCGCCTTCGGACGCTTCGCCGTGCAGGATGAACAGGCCAGGGGCGAACAGTTGCTGGATGTTGACCAGGCCGAGGGCGATGTTGCCCGCGTACTCGTCGAGCAACGGGTCGCCGGCCAGCTCGCGGACGCTGCGCCCGGCCAGGCCCCGCCGTTCGGCCTCGGCACGCAGCCACGACGTGGTCGCGACGGTTTTCCAGCAGCCGCGCGCGCCGCAGGTGCAGGGCAGGCCGCTGGCGGCCACCGTCATGTGCGCGCCGCTGCGGCCGCCCGGCGGGGCGAGCACCTCACCGTCGTAGAGCATGCCGACGCCGAGGACCTCGCCGGTCGACACGGACGCGAACGTCGTGCGGCCGCGGCCCGGGCCGAACCAGCGGTCGCCGAGCACCTCCACACGGGCGCGGTGCTCCACGTGCACGGGGACCCCCACGAGCCGCGTCACGACGTCGGCGACGGGGTAGCCGTGCAGGGCTGGCACCTCGTTGACCTCGATGATCACGCCCGCCGGCGCGTCGACCAGGCCCGCGGCGGCGATCCCGACCCCGGCCGGCGGGCTGGGGAACCGCACCGCCGAGGCGAGCGCGGCGTCGATCTCTCCGGGGTCGGCCGTGCCGTGCGGGTAGGTGGCCTCGGCCTGCCAGAGCACCGCGCCCGACAGGTCGAGCAAGGCGGCGCGCACGCGTCCGGGCACAAGCTCGACGGCACCCAGCAGAGGTGCCGCGGCTTCGGCCGCCGGAGCCGCGGCCGGGGCCGGGACCAGCCGCAGCGCGGGCCGTTCGCCGGAATTCATGCGGTCACGATGCCACGCCCGGCCCGACGAGGGGAGCCCACATGCCCGAACTGACGCGGATGACCTGGCGGGAGGTGCGCGCGGCCGCGCCGTCGGCCATCGCGCTGGTGCCGATCGGCTCGCAGGAGCAGCACGCGGGCCACCTGCCGATGGGCACCGACACGATGCTCGCCGAAGCCGTGGTCGACGGCGCGCTCGCCCGCCTCGGCGGCGACCCGGAGGTCGTGCGGCTGCCCGCGCTGCCGTTCGGCCACAGCCCGCACCACCTGTTCGCCGCGGCCGTGTCGCTCTCGGCCGCCACGCTGCAGGCCGTGCTCGCCGATGTGCTCGACTCGCTCGTGCGCAGCGGGTTCCGGCGCGTGTTCGTGGTCAACGGCCACGGCGGCAACGACGAGATCATGCGCCTGGCCGTGAAGCAGTACGCGCTGAAGGCCGACGTCGCGCTCGCCGCGTGCTCGTACTGGTCGCTCGGCGAAGCCGCTTCGCCCGGCCACGCCGGGCTGTTCGAGACGTCGCTGATGCTCGCCGCGAAACCCGACCTGGTGCGTGAACCCGCACCGAGGCCGGACGTGACCCCGCCGCCGCTGTTCGACCGGCCGCCCTACCCGGGGCTGACGGTCGAGCGCCACGGCGAGTGGGCCCGCGTCGGCGGCTCCACCGACGACGCCACGGCGGCCACCGTCGACCGCGGCACCGACCTGCTCGACCGGCGGGTGGCGGCGCTGGCCGCCGCGATCCGCGCCTTCGCGGGAGCGACCCGCGAACACGCCCACACCGAAGGGGAGGCATGAAGATCACCGACGTCGACGTGCAGGTCGTGAACCTGCCGTTGACCAACCCGTTCACCAGCTCGTTCGAGACCAAGACGGGCGAGACGCGCACGGTCGTGCGCCTGCGCACCGACACCGGCGTGGAGGGCTGGGGCGAGACGATGTGGGGCCGGCCGGTCGCCGAGCTCACGCGCCAGCTCGGCAAGGAGCTGGTGGGGCAGAGCCCGTTCGCGCTGGAGGCGTTCCACCGGCGTCACCACATGGTGCCGTTCTTCCACGGCTACCTCGGCTACGCGGCGCTGGCGGCGCTGGACGTCGCGTGCTGGGACGTGATGGGCAAGGCCACCGGGCAGCGCGTGACCGACCTGCTCGGCGGCCCGGTGCGCGAGGAGGTGCCGATCACCGCGCTGGTGACCCGCGCCGACGCGCCCGGCGCGCAGGGCCGTGAGCTGGCGCAGGGGATCGCCGAGCACGCGGCGAAGGTGGTGGCCGAGGGCGGCTTCACGGCCGTGAAGCTCAAGGGCACCACCGACGTCTTCGGCGACGTCGAGATCATGCGGGAGCTGCGCCGCGCGCTGCCGGACGTCCAGCTGCGCGTGGACCCGAACGCCGCGTGGTCCGTGCCCGACTCGATCCGCGCGGGGCTGGCGCTCGAGGAGCTCGACCTGGAGTACCTCGAAGACCCGTGTGTGGGCATCGAAGGCATGAGCCAGGTCCGCGCGAAGGTGCGGATCCCGTTGTGCACCAACATGTGCGTGGTGCGCTTCGAGGAGTTCGCCCCGGCGGTGCGCCTCGGCGCGGTGGACGTGATCCACGGCGACGTCTACAAGTGGGGCGGCATCGCGGCGACGAAGGCGCTCGCCGCGCACTGCGAGACGTTCGGCCTCGGCATGAACCTGCACAGCGGCGGCGAGCTCGGCATCGCGACGGCCGCGCACCTCGCCGTGGTCGCCAGCACGCCGGTGCTCTCGCGCGCGATCGACAGCATGTACTACCTGCACGTCGACGACATCGTGCAGCCGCTGCACCTGGAAGCCGGCCGCCTGCGCGTGCCGACCGGCCCGGGACTCGGCGTGGAGGTCGACGAGGACAAGCTCGCCTTCTACGCGGCGAAGAACGCCGCCGAAGGCGACCTCACCGGCTGACGCGGGCGAGCACGTCGTCGAGGGAGCGCGCCAGGGCTTCGGGTGAGCCGTGCAGGTGGGACAGCGCCGTGCCGCCCTGCTGGGCGGTGAGCAGCGTCAGGGCGAGATGCTCCGCGGAGACGTCCGCGGGGATCTCGCCCGCCGCCTGGGCGCGGCGGACGAGTGTGGTGATGGCGTCCTGCCAGCGGTCGAACAGCCGCGCGAGGGTGGTGCGCAGCTCGGCGTCGTCGTCGACCTGGCCGACGAAGGCGCCGAGCGGGCAGTTGCCGTAGCCGCTCTCGCCGGCCGCGGCGAGCACTTCGTCACGCCAGCGGCGCAGGTCGGTGCACTCCTCGTCGTGCAGCGACGGCTGCGCGGCCAGCACCCGTTCCAGCTGGTGCTCCAGCACGGCGACGGCGAGGTCCTGCTTGCCGCCGAAGTAGTGGTACAGCTGGGACTTGCCGGTGCCGCTCTCGGCGAGCACGTCCTCCAGCGGCGTGCCGCCGATGCCGCGCTCGTGCATCAGCCGCGCGGCCGAGGTCACGATCTTCTCGCGCGTGCGGCGGCCGCGGCTCGTGGTGGGTTCGGGGCGCATCTACGCGGGGTAGGTCTCGTAGTGACGGGTGTCGAGCGTCGCGGGGTCGAACTTGCCCGCGATCGAGCCGATCCACTGCTTGAACAGCGGGCCGGCGCGGAACCCCCGCTCGTGCGCCTCGACCGACGTCCAGTCCACCGCCACGGTGAAGCGGCCGGGTTCCTCCACGCATCGGCTGACGGTCGCAGACAGGCAGTCCGGGTGCGCCCGCAGGTAGGGCACGCCCGCTGCGATGGCCCGGCCCAGCTCGTCCTCACCGCCGGGCAACGCGGTGAGGGTGGCGACTTCGGTGACCACGGTTGCCTCCCTCAGGCGGTTTCGACGGGCAGATCGGCTCGGGCACTCCACTCGTTCCAGGAGCCGTCGTAGTTGGTCCCGAGAGGGTAACCGGCGACCGCGAGTCCGAAGAGGACGGTCGAGGCCGCGACACCTCCGTTGCAGTAGGCCACGACCGGCCGGCCGGGGTCGAGTTCGGCCGCGGTGAAGAGGTCCTTCAGCTCGGCCGCGGAGCGCCAGGTGCCGGTGGTGAGGTCCACGAGGTCCTCGCGCGGCACGTTCACGGCGCCGGGGATGTGCCCGCGCCGGTTGCCGGGGCGGGCGATCTCGCCGGTGTACTGGCCGGGGTCGCAGGCGTCGACGAGCTGGATCTCCGGTTTGTCCAGCGCGGCCAGCACGTCCTCGGCGGTGGCCCGCAGTTCGGGGCGGGTACGCGGGGTGAACACCGCGCGCGGGTGCTCCGGTACGGCGGTGTCGACGGCCCGGTTCTCCTGCTGCCACTTCGTGAAACCGCCGTCGAGCACGACCACGCGCTGGTGGCCGTAGTAGCGCAGCGCCCACCACAGGCGCGTGGCGAACGTCGATGCCGGGTGCGTGTCGTAGGCGACCACGAGGTGCTCGTCGCCGATCCCGGCTCGCGCCATCGCGTCGGCGAACTGCCGCTCGGTGGCCACCTGCACGGGCACGGCGTCGTCCGGGTCGACGATGTCGCGGGTCCAGTCGAGGAACACCGCGCCGGGCACGTGACCGGCCGCGTACTCGTCGGCCGAGCTCTCGTAACCGAGTCCGGCCGGCTGCGGTGCCGGGGTCCCCGCGCCGGGCAACGGCGGCACGGAGCCGCGGATGTCGACGATCCGGACGTCCGGATCGTGCAGGTGCGCGGCCAGCCACTCGGTGGTGACCAGGAAATCGGTGCGTGACATCGGCTCGGGCCCGTCCCTCCGGCGGGTCCGGTGCCCGCCTTCAGTCTGTACCATACAGTACAGTTCCGGGGACGTCAGCGCAGCGCGTTGATCGTGATGGTGAGCGTCTCCGGGTCACCCGCTTGCACGGCGCCGCTGAAGTCCGGGCCGGGGGAGACGTCGTCGTAGGGGAAGGCGTAGCCGCGGTTGTCCGGCAGGCGGCTGTGGACGATGCGGGCGTAGTGGTTCGTCTCGGCGGCGGTGTAGAACTTCGCGGGGTCCTCGCCGTCGGGCTGATTCGGGTTGTCGAGCAGCGTCGTGCGGTTCAGCGCGGCCGCCAGCCGGGGGACGATGGCCTTGCGGGCGTCGCTGTCGCCGTCCTTCAAGGCGAACGGGCCGCTGTTGCAGCTCCACACGTCGGCGGTGACCGGTTTGGTGAAGCGCTCGCCGTTGGCGAAGGCGAGCACGCCGTCGCCGCCGACGCGGCCGGTGAACTTGCCCAGGCCCGGGATCTGCGAGTCGACGGTGAGGTCGGTGCCCGCGTACTTCTGCCAGACGGAGTCGAGGTAGCCGTCGAGGTACCCCGTGAAGCGGTCGGCGCGGTGCTGCGCGGACAACGCGCGCAGCGGGCGGCCGTCGGCCCCGGCGTCCACGAGCTCGGCCCAAGCCCCGCCCTGGGCCTTGAGCGCGGCGCAGATCGGGTCGAGCGAGCCCGCCGGCAGCCCGGGCACGGTCTGGTCGCCCGAACCCGTCGTCTTCAGGTGCAGGCCCATCGGGATCGCGACGAAGTCGACGTAGCTGATGTTGGCGAACAGCACGGCGTCGTTGAAGGTGAACTCGCAGAACGACCAGTTCCGGCCGTGGTTCGGGTCGGCGGTGTTCACGAAGCTCGGGTGCACCAGTGCGGGGCCGGGGTTGACGAAGAAGTCGAGCTTCGCGTCGGTCACCACGTAGATCCGCGCGCCCGCCATCTTCGGCACGCTCACCTGCGACAGTGACTTCACCGGGATGGCGCAGTCCTCGGCGAGTGGCGTCTGGTCCGCCGAAGGTGAGGGCGGGTAGTACGGCGTGCCGTCGGCCTTGAGGATCACGGGCCGGTTGTCCGGCGCGATTCCCGTGATGTAGGCGTAGGTTGCGCCGGCGCCGGAGCGGTCGTCGAACGCGACCTGCACCGTGTCGGGCGTCGCGGCGGAGGCGCGTCCCATGCGCCACAAGGGAAAGGTGGCTGCCGCAGCGGAAGCGCCGAGGAAAGCTCGCCGGGAAATCAAGGAAACCGCCTCCTGGGGTTCACGGGAACGCCGACCACGTTCCGGACCGCGGGCCGGCGAAAACGGGGACACGCCGGGGAAATCCCGGGCGCGGGTGGTACGGATCGCCTGCGCCGGCCTTCTCGTCGGGCGCAGGCGATCCAGCTCAGCCGACCTGGAGGTCGATGCAGGAGTAGAACGCGTTGGCCGTGTCCGCGATGTTCCACACGGCGAGCACGGTCTGGCGGCCGGTGTGGCCGCTCAGATCCACCTGGTGCGTCACGGTTTCCGGCGGCTGCTGGTTGTGGCCGTCGAAGCTCGCGACCTTCTCGTCGCCGATGAAGTACTCGTAGCTGGAGGTGCTGTGGCGCGCGGTGAAGGTCCACGTGAACGTGACCGTCTTCCCGACCGAAGCGGCCTGCCACGGCTTGGAATCGTCGTTGAGCTCGGCGAACTGCGCGAGCCCGCCGTTGCAGCTGTGCAGGCCCTTCGGCCCTTCCACGCTCTGCGGTTCGTACTTGATCTCACCGCAGTCGACCACGCCCTGCGCGCACTGCGCCTGGCGGCTCGCGGGGGAGTTCACGTACCCGTGGGCGCTCGCGATGCCGGCGGGGCTGACCAGGACGAGCACCGGCGCGAGCACGGCGCCCGCGAGTCCGGCGAGGATTTTCCGGTTCGCTTTCATACCAGCTCCTTCGGGGAATGCTCGCTTCCCGGCCGCGGGTACGGCGAAACAGCGCACTGGCGGGCCGCCGGGGAGGTGCGCGAGCGAAGGGTGACGTTGTGGTCTAGACCATAACCCGAAGAACGTCCTTGGTCAACAACTGGCAAAGAGAAGCGTCAAGTTGGTAAGTGGCCAACCGGGGTTCGCTACGAACGCTGTCCCGACAGGAGCTCGAACGCCTCCCACATCCCGGCGTAGCGGCCGCCGCGCGCGAGGAGCTCGTCGTGGCTGCCGGCCTCGGCGATGCGGCCGCGGTCGAGCACCACGATGCGGTCGGCCGACTGCGCGGTCTGCAGCCGGTGGGCGATCACGATGGTCGTGCGCCCGGCCGCCAGCGTCCGCATGGCTTCGGCGACGTGGGCTTCGGCCGCGAGGTCGAGGTTCGACGTCGCCTCGTCGAGCAGCAGGATCACCGGGTCCACGAGCTGCGCGCGGGCAAGCGCGAGGAGCTGGCGCTGCCCGGCCGAGAGCGACCGGCCGCGTTCGGCGATCTCGTGCAGGTAGCCGCCGGGCAGCGTGGCCACGAACTCGTGCGCCCCGACGGCCCGTGCGGCCGCCTCCACCTCGGCGTCGGTGGCGTCGGCCCGGCCGTAGGCGATGTTGTCGCGCACGGTGCCGGTGAACAGGAACGCCTCTTGCGGCACGTAGCCGAGCGCGCGGCGGTAGGCGGCGAGGTCGAGCGAGCGCAGGTCGTGGCCGTCGACGCGGACGCTGCCCGTGTCGGGGTCGTAGAAGCGGGCGAGCAGCTTGACCAGCGTCGACTTGCCCGCGCCCGTCTCGCCGACCAGCGCCACGGTCTCGCCGGCCGCGATCGTCAGGTCGACCTCGCGCAGCGCCTCCGGCGGCTTCATGACGGCCTGCGAGCCCGCGACCAGCCGCGGGTCGGCCGGGCCGCGACGTTCGCCCGCGCCCAGTGCCGGCGCCGACGGGTACGCGAAGCGCACGCCGTCGAAGGTGATCTCGCCGCGCAGCCGGCCGGGGTCGATCGCCTGCACGGCGGGCGGGGTGAGCGTCTCCAGCCGCATCAGGTCGGAGATCCGGCTCACCGACACGCGCGTCTGCAGCCACGAGTCGAACACCTGCGACAGCTGCTGGATGGGGGAGAAGAACAGGTCGATGTAGAGGATGAACGCGATCAGCGCACCCGGCGTGAGCCGGCCCGAGTAGATCATCCCGGCGCCGACCCCGAGCACGATCGCGTCGGCGCCCGCCGAGAGGAACTGCACGAACGGGAAGTACGTGGCGGCCAGCCGCTGCGCGGAGTAACGGGAGTCGAGGTAGTCGCGCCCGAGCCGGCGGAACCGGCGGATCGTCTCGTCCTCGTGGGCGAACGCCTGCGACTCGCGCACGCCCGAAAGGCTCTCCTGGAAGTCGGCGTTCACGATCGCGACGCGGTCGCGCGCTACGTCGTACAGCTTCGCGGCGCGCCGGCGGAAGATCACCGTCCCGATGGCCAGCGGCACCACCACCGACAGCGTGCACAGGCCCAGCAGCGGGTTGACCACGACCAGCGTTACGCCGACCCCGGCGAAGGTCACGAACGCGACCAGCGCCGAGAGCAGCCCGTTCTGGATCAGCGACTCGAACTGGTCGACGTCGGTGGTCATCCGGGTCATGATCCGGCCGGCCATCTCGCGCTCGTAGTAGTCGAGCGAAAGGCGTTGCAGCTGGGCCCAGATGCGGATCCGCAGCGACAGCATCACGCGCTGCGCGGTCCGGCCGGTCACGAAGGTCTGCGCCACCTCGTCGAGGAACGCGATGAGCGTGATCAGCAGGAACAGCCCGGCGGCGCCGAAGAGCACGGCCTGCGAGCCTTGCAGCACGCCGTCGTCGATGCCGCTCTTCACGAACACCGGCCCGATCACCGACGCGACGGCGTCGATCACCACGAGCAGCAGCCCGAACAGCAGCGGACGGCGGAACTCGCGCAGCAGCGTGCGCAGGGAGAACGCGCGCTCCTGGCGGGTTTCCTTGGCGAGATCGACCTTCGCGAAGTCCCGCACGGGTTTCAGCTCGTCGACGCGGGCGAGCAGCTGCGGGGTCGGCGGGAGCGCGGCGCGCCAGCCGCTGCCGCCGGCCGAGCCGCCGAGGCCGGCCCCGATGCCCGGCGCTCCGGTGGCGCGGGTGGTGAACCGCCGGCCGTTGCCGTTCTGTCCGCTTCCGTTGTGCCCGTTGCGTTCCCCGCGCCAGGCGGACGCGGTGGTGCCCCCGACGGTGAGGGCTTCGATGCGGTCGCCGACCCGTTCGGCGGCTTCCTCCTCGAGCCCGGTGAGCAGCGTGCGGTAGAGGGCGCTGCGCTCCAGCAGCTCCTCGTGGGTGCCCTGGTCGGCGACCACCCCGCCGTCGAGCACCACGACACGGTCGGCCAGGTGCAGCGTCGAGCGCCGGTGGGCGACGAGCAGAGTGGTGCGCCCGGCCAGCACCGTGCGCAGCGACGCGTTGATCGACTCCTCGGTGTTGGCGTCGACGGCGCTGGTGGCGTCGTCGAGCACGAGCACCCGGGGGTCGGTGAGGATCGCGCGGGCCAGCGCCACGCGCTGGCGCTGCCCGCCCGAAAGCGACAGCCCGCGTTCGCCGACGACGGTCTCGTAGCCCTGGGGCAGCGCGCGGATGAAGGTGTCGGCCTCGGCGACCTCGGCGGCGGCGAGGATCTCCTCGTCGGTGGCGCCGGGTTTTCCGTAGGCGATGTTGGCGCGAATGGTGTCGGAGAACAGGAAACTCTCCTCGAACACCACGCCGACCTGGGAGCGCAATGAGCGCAGCCGCACCGTGCGCAGGTCGTGCCCGTCGAGCAGCACGGCGCCGGACTCCGGGTCGTGGAAGCGCGACACGAGCGTGGTCGCCGTGGTCTTGCCGCTGCCGCTCGGGCCGATCAGCGCCACGCGTTCGCCGGCGGCGACGTGCAGGTCGAAACCCTTCAGCACCGGCGCGTCGGGCGAGTATCCGAAGTGGACGTTCTCGAACCTGATCTCGCCCTTGGCCGTCGGCAGATCCACGGCGTCGGGCGCGTCGGCGATGGCCGGCTCCAGGTCGATGAGCTGGAAGATCCGTTCGACGCCCGCGCGGGCCTGCTGGCTGATCGCGAGCACGCCGGCGAGCTGGCGCGCCGGCGCCATCAGCTGCCCGACGTAGGTGGAGAAGGCGAGGAACGTGCCGAGGCTGAGCCCGTGGTGCAGCGCGAGCCAGCCGCCGAGCACGAGGATCGCGACCTGCCCGAGCGCCGGGATCGCCTGCAGCAGCGGCTGGTAACGCGACTGCAGCCGCACGGCCCGCAGCTGCATGCCGTAGAGGTCGCCGGCGGTGTCGGCCAGCCGGTTGAGCTCCCGGCCCTCCTGTCCGAACGCCTTGACCACGCGCACGCCGTTGACGTCCTCGTCGACGATCTGCACCACGTCGCCCTCGCGCTGCTGCGCGGCCCAGGTCGCGGGGAAGATCCGCCGGCGCATCCGGTAGGACACCATGAGCAGCAGCGGCACCACGACCAGGCTCACGAGCGCGAGCAGCGGCGACAGGACCAGCATCACGCCGAGCGAGAGCAGGACCAGCAGGAGGTTGCCGCTCATGATGGGCAGCAGGCTGAGCAGGCCCTGCACGAGCGCCGAGTCGGACGTCGCGCGCGACACGAGCTGACCCGTGGGCATGCGGTCGAGGTTCGCGAAGTCCATGCGCTGCAGGTGGGCCTGGATGTCGTTGCGCAGGTCGTACTGCACGGCCAGCGCGACCCGGCCGCCGCGGTAGCGCCGCTGGTAGGCGAACACGAACGCGGCCGCGGCGAGCACGAGCAGCGCGATCAGCCACGGCCACAGCGACGCCGAGCGGCTGAGGATCACCCCGTCGACGATCTGGCGTTCCAGCAGCGGCACCACGGTCTGGCAGGCGCTGCCGAGCACCGCGGCGCCGAAGGCGATCAGCAGCTCACGGCGGTGGCGCAGGACGTAGCCGCCGAGGCGGCGCAACCAGCGGGACTTCTCTTCGGGTTCGCTCACCGGTTTCCGGCCATCCGCTCCGCCATGACCTCGTCGATCGCGTCACCGAGCCGGCCCAGCGACTCGAGCACCACGTCGCCGTCGGGTGTGCGGGCGACCAGCGCGAGGAGTCCCTTGATCATCTCGGCCTCGGTGGCGGCGAGTAGCCGTTCGCCTTCCGGGGTCAGGGAAAGCGCGGTGGCGCGGTGGTCGGCGTCGACGTCGCCGCGGACCACGAGGCCGCGTTTCGTGAGCGCGTCGACCGCGGCGCTGATCGCCGGACGGCCGAGCGCGAGCCGCCGGGCCACGCGTGAGGCGCGCTCGTCGCCCGCGGCGATGGCGGACAGCACGCGGTAGTGGGCGAGGTTCAGCTCTCCCGACGAGCGCTCGAGCAGCCGCGAGAGGCGGGCCAGGGCCCGCACGGCGCTCGTCGCGGTCTGCTCGCGGGATTCTCCGGAGGACGGCATGATCCCGACTGTAACCCCAGTTTGTTCGATCGTCGAACTAGTGGGTCTCGGTGGACCGAACAGGATTCGGTAGCCTGGCCTTGACCGGACTGGGTCGACAACGAAGTTTCCTGTTCGCGGTGTCCGCGGGCAGAACGAGGTTCGGAGGTAGCGTGAGCTTCAACCTGGCCACGATCTTGCACGAGTCCGCGCTCGCCCAGCCGGAAAAGGACTTTCTCCGCTTTCCGGGTGGAATCCACTCTTACGCCGCGGTGGACGAGACCTCCGGCCGCGTCGCGACGGCGTTGCGCGCGCGGGGTTTCGCGCCCGGCGACAAGATCGCCGTGCAGCTGGCCAACGTGCCCGAGTTCGTGTTCGCGTACTTCGGGATCCTCAAGGCCGGGCTCACCATGGTGCCGCTGAACCCGCTGCTCAAGGCCGACGAGATCGCCTACCACCTGGCCGACTCCGACGCGCGGCTGCTCATCGCCGACACGGCGCTGGCCGGTGAGGTGGCGAAGGCGCTCGCCGAGGTGCCGGAGGTGGCCGCGGTCGTCGTGGGTGGTCTGGACGGGTGGCCCGCCGGTGCGGTCGAGTTCGCCGAGCTGCTCGACGCCGAGGACGACGGCGACCTGTACCCGGGCGCGGCCGACGACACCGCCGTGCTGCTGTACACGAGTGGCACCACCGGGCGTCCGAAAGGCGCCGAGCTTTCGCATTTCTCGCTGTACATGACCTGCACGATCGGCGGCCAGACCTTCGGCACGGAACCCGAGGACGTGGTGCTCGCGGTGCTGCCGTTCTTCCACGTCTACGGCCTGTCCAGCATCCTCAACTCCGCCGCCCGGCACGGGCGCACGGTGTCGGTGGTCCGGCGGTTCGAGCCGAAGGCGGTGCTGGCGGCCATCGAGCGCGACCGCGTGACGATCATGGCCGGCGTGCCCACGATGTACCACGCGCTGGCCGTCGCCGACAGCTCCGCGTACGACACGAGCAGCCTGCGCATCGGCAGCTCCGGCGGCGCCGCGATCCCCGAGCAGGTGCTGCGGGCGTTCGAGGAGAAGTACGGCATCCCCGTGCTGGAGGGCTACGGGCTGTCCGAGTCCGCGTCGACGACCACGGTGAACCCCGGTGCCGCGAACCGCAAGGTGCTCTCCATCGGCAAGCCGATCTGGGGTGTGCAGCTGCGCATCGTCGACGCGCAGGACCGCCCGCTGCCCGCCGGCGCGGACCACGTGGGCGAGATCGTGCTGCGCGGGCACAACATCACGAAGGGCTACTACAAGCGGCCCGCCGAAACCGCCGAAGCCTTCCGGGGCGGGTGGTTCCACACCGGGGATCTGGGTTACGTCGACGAGGACGGGTTCGTGTTCGTCGTGGACCGCAAGAAGGACCTCGTGATCCGCGGCGGGTACAACGTGTACCCGCGTGAGGTGGAGGAGCTCCTCTACCGGCACCCGGCCGTCGCGGAGGCCGCGGTGATCGGGGAGCCGGACGAGCGGCTGGGGGCGGAGATCGTCGCGGTGGTCTCGTTGAAGCCGGGTGCTTCGGCGGAGCCGGAGGAGATCGTGGCGTGGGCGAAGGAGCGGATCGCCGCCTACAAGTACCCGCGGCGGGTGCGGATCGTGGACGAGCTGCCGAAGGGGCCGACGGGGAAGATCACGAAGCTGCCGTTGCGAGGGCAGTGACCGTCCACTGTGGCCAGCCGGCCCAGTCGGCTCAGTCGAAGGTGAAGTCGTACGCCTGAAGTCCCGGGGTGAGCGACAGCGTCAGCGTCGAATGGCGTGCTGCCGGGCCGGAAACGAGGGTGTAGAGCTTCGGCACGCCCGAGGCCGGCACTGTCGTGCGGGTGCCGTCGAGCTCGACGGTGAGTGTGCCCGTGCCGCCGAGGACGAGGTGGACGGCGCGGGCGCGGAAGTTCAGGCGCAGCCGCGCGGACGGGCCCGCGGTGAGGGACTCGCCGGACGCGGTCCAGGTGCCGTCGAGGGCGAAGGTGTCGGACGCGACGGCGGCGGGGAAGCGCAGGGTGCGGGTCTGGCCCGGCGGCGGCTGGTCGCCGGTGATGTCGACGGGTGCGTTGGCGGGCCCGAGGTAGGTCTCCGGCGTGGTGGCCTCGACCGGCGTTGCGTCGGGGACGTCGGTGGGCGGTGGCAGGGGTCCGGCGCCGGCGTCGGTGAGGAGGTCGCGGATCTGCTGCTCGGTGTCCGCGTACGCGCCTTCGCCGAAGTGGGAGCCGCGGACCTGGCCCGACGCGTCGACGAGGTAGGAGGCGGGCCAGTACTGGTTGCCGTAGGCGTTCCAGGTGGCGTAGTCGTTGTCGATCGCCACCGGGTAGTCGACGCCGAGGGCCTTGGCCTGGGCGGCGACGTTGGCGGGCTCGTGCTCGAACGCGAACTCCGTCGTGTGCACCCCGAGCACCACGAGCCCCGCATCGCGGTAGGTGCGGTACCAGCTTTCGTAGTGGGGGAGGGCGCGCAGGCAGTTCACGCAGCTGTAGGTCCAGAACGTGACGAGCACGACCTTCCCGCGGCGGCTCGCGAGTGTCAGCGGCTGCCCGCCCGGGGTGTTGAGCCACGCGGTGATGCCCGTGGGCTCGGGTGCGGCGGTGAGCCGGTGCAGGCTCGCGGACGCGGAAGTGCCGGCCTCGAACGACTTCTGCAGCGCCGCCGTGTAGTCCGGCACGGTGCGCTGCAGGCCGGCGGTGAGGTCGAAGGCCGTGGCCGCTGCGACGGCCAGCAACGCGACGCCGGTGGTCACGCGGATCGCCCGGGCGCGGGCGCGCAGGTACCGGACGCGGCGCGTGAGCGCGTCGCCGGCCAGGGCGAGCGCGAGCAGCGGAATCCCGGCCCCGACGCCGAACGCCGCCGTGAGGACCAGCGCGCCGAACCCGATCCGGTGCGTCGCACCGAGCACGGCGATGGTCGCGAGCACCGGGCCCCGCACGGCACGTAGACCAGGCCGAGGGCGAGACCGACGGTGAACCCGCCCGCGTCCGGATCGGCCGCGCGGCCGCGAAGCCGCGCGAACGGCCGTTCCAGCAGCTCGCCGACGCGCCGCGAGACGAGGCCCAGTCCGAGCAGGGCGAGGACCGCGATGCCGGCGTCGCGCAGCAGGTCCTGCGGCAGGTGGAACGCGCTGAGCACGAGGGAGCCGAACAGCGTCGCCAGGCCGAAGCTCACCACGAGCCCGGCCACCACGCGCACGGGCCGGCGCGACCCGGCCGTGAGCACCACGGGCAGCACCGGCAGCACGCACGGCGAAATGCTCGTGACCGCTCCCGCGAGCAGACCGGCGAGCACAAGAGTGAGCATGATTTCTCCCCGAGGACGAATTGCTCGCAGCCTAGCGTCTATTCGTAACCTGTCAGAGTAGTTATGACTTGTTCCACGAAAAAGACCGGCGAAGGCGGAGTGCCTTCACCGGCCTGGTCGTGCCGGGGGAGCGGGTCAGCCGGCCTGCCGCGACGGGGACAGGGGCGGGTTGCCGCGCTGGCGCGCCCGGTAGGCGGCGGCCTTCATCTTGTTGCCGCAGGTCGCCATGGCGCACCACTCGCGCCGCGACCCGCGGGAGCGGTCGAGGTAGACCTGCGTGCACTCGGGCCGGCCGCACTCCTTGAGCAGATCGGCGTCCGGCCCGCCGAGGATCTCCACGGCCTCGCGCGCCACCGACGACAGCGCTTGCGCCGGGGTCGCCTCCAGACGGCGACCGTCGATCGACAGCTGAGGAACCGTCGAGGGGTGCGCGGCGAACTCGTTGACCACGTCCATGGCCCGCAGGTCGGGCTCGTGGTGGGTCAGCCGCGCCGCGACCAGCGCGTAGATGGCCTCGCGCAGTTCGATGGCGGCGAGCACGTCCTGCGGCCGGCTGCCCGGGTCGGTGTCGGTGACCCCGGACTCGCGGAACCACGCGTCGAGGTTGCGCGGCGAGCCGAGCTTCTCCAGGGGTTCAGCGTTGCGCCGGGCGCGCAGGGTCCCGACGAAGTCGAGTGCCGGGTTCCCGCAGGGGAAGGCGTGTTCCATCGCACCAGTCTGACAGGTGACGAAAAAGAACGCAACAATTGCTAACCGGTAAAAACCGGTTAACCGGAATGTGTGGCAAAAATACGTAACTGTCTTGACTGGTGACGAATAAGCGTGCAAGAGTTTCGGCATCGCCACCGGGGCCCCGCGGAAACCGCGGCCCCCGTCCGGAAAGGTCTCACCTTCGATGGATCCGACTGTCTCGCTGCTGCTCGTCCTGCGGAACCTGCTCGTCACCATGGGTGCGCTCACCGGCACCCCGGTGCCCGATTTCGGGCCGGGGGAGTACCGGTGATCACCACCGGCCAGTACCTGCACGTCGTCACCCGGGCGCTGACCGGCATGGCCGCGATCGTCGAGCAGCTCGGCGACGATCTGGCCAACACCCGGCTCGAGCTGCCCGGCGCCAACACGCCGTACGCGGTGCTCAACCACTGCCTCGGCGCCACGGCGTACTGGGCCGGCGAGGTCGTCTCCGGCCGCGCCGCCCACCGCGACCGCGACGCCGAGTTCACCGCCGCCGGTCCGGTCGCGCCGCTGCTCGACCGCGTGCGCAAGACCCTGCGGCAGCTCAAGAAAGACGTGACCCGCGCGGACCCGCACGCCACCGTGCCCGCCGCGCTGGCCGGCTTCGGCGATCCGCTCGACGCGGGCGGCGCACTGCTGCACCTGTGCGCCGACCTCGTCCAGCACCACGGCCAGCTCGAAATCCTGCGCGACGTGCTGCTCGCGCAAGCCCGCATTCCCGCCTGACCCCCGAAGTTCCCCGAAGTTCTGTCGAGAAAGGACAGTTGCCATGACTGAAACCACCTACACCGCGGTCGTCGCCGCCACCGGCGAGGGCCGCAACGGCGGGCGGGCGACCGCTGCCGACGGATCGCTCGACGTCACCCTCGCCATCCCGAAGGAGCTCGGCGGCAACGGCGGCGCGACCAACCCGGAGCAGCTGCTCGGTGCCGGCTGGGCCTCGTGCTTCCTCGGCGCGGTGAAGATCGTCGCGGCGCAGAAGAAGGTGAAGCTCGCCGACCTCGCCGTGGTCGCCGACATCACCCTGCACAACGAGGCGGCCGACTTCTGGCTCAGCGCCGCCCTGCACCTGGAAGTGTCCGGTGTGGACCAGGCGACCGCCGAAGAGCTGGGCCACGCCGCGCACCAGATCTGCCCGTATTCGAAGGCGACCCGCGGCAACGTCGAGGTCACCATCGACGCCACCGTCGCCACTGTCGCCTGACAGTGCGCCCGACCGACGAGGAGCACACCATGATCTCCCGGCGGGCGTTCGGGAAGGCCGTGGGCGCGGGGGCGGTCGCCGCTTCGCTCCCGGCCCTCCCCGCGGAGGCCGCGGCCGGCCCGGCCGTGGCCTCCGGGCTGGGCCCGGTCCGCCACGTGCGCACCGACCTGCTCGACCTCGCCTACCACGAGGTCGGCCCGGCCGGCGGCGACGTGGTGCTGCTCGGCCACGGCTGGCCCTACAGCCCGCACGCCTACGCCGAGGTCGCGCCCGCCCTGGCGCGCCGCGGCTTCCGCGTGCTGGTGCCCTACCTGCGCGGCCACGGCGCCACCCGCTTCCGCGACGCCACGACGATCCGCTCCGGCCAGCAGGCCGCGCTCGGCGCCGACCAGGTCGCGTTCCTCGACGCGCTCGGTGTCGAGAGCGCGGTGTTCGGCGGCTACGACTGGGGCGGGCGCGCCCTCGACGTCGCCGCGGCGCTGTGGCCGCAGCGGTGCCGCGCGCTGGTGTCGGTGAACAGCTACCTGATCCAGAACCTGGACCCGGACGTGCTCGCGTCCGCCCCGGACGCGCCCGGCACCGAATCGGCGCACTGGTACTTCTACTTCTTCTTGACCGAGCGTGGCCGCACGGCGCTGACGCGTTCCCGCCGTGACCTGGCGGAAGTGGTGTGGCGGCGCAACTCGCCGCAGTGGCGCTTCACGAGCGCCGACCTCGACATCGCGGCCGCCGCGATGGACAATCCGGACTACGTGGACGTGGTCATCCACAACTACCGCGTGCGCCAGGGCGCGGCGCCGGGCGATCCTCGTTACGCCGCCCTCGAGGCGCGGCTGCTGGCGCAGCCACCGATCACGGTGCCGGCGGTGACGCTCGACGGGCTCGCCGACGGCAGCTTCCCGGCGACCGACGGCACGGCGTCGGCGAAACACTTCACCGGCCCGCGTGTGCACCACCGCGTGCCCGGCGCGGGGCACAACCTGCCCCAGGAAACGCCGCGCGCGTTCGCGGACGCCGTGCTCGAAGCGGTCCGGCTGTGACCCCGCTCGGCGGCGGGGCCCCGGTCTCCTGGGCACCCGCCCGATCAGGAGCAGTGATGCACCCCGCGAAGACGCCCGTCACCTCGCGCGGTCGCGCCAAGCACGTGATCGCGGTGCTGGTCGTGCCCGATTCCGTGGCGCTGGAGGTCACCGTGGTGCACCAGGTGTTCGGCCCGCGGATGGCGGCGATCGCCGAGCTGACCGGCGATCACGGCAGCGCGTACGAGGTGGTGCTCTGCGGCGAGGAGCCGCGCCAGGTGCTGCCTTCGGGGGTGGACTTCGGGGAGCTCGCGCCGCTGGAGACACTGCTGACCGCGGACACGGTGATGGTGCCGGGCGTCGAGGACCCGCTGGCGGAACGGCCGCGGTCGGTGGTGCGGGCGTTGCGCGGTGCGGCGGAGGCCGGTGCGCGCATGGTGTCGTTCTGCGGGGGCGCGTTCCTGCTGGCCCGTGCCGGGCTGCTGGACGGGCGCCGCGCGACCACGCACTGGCTGTTCACCGAGGAATTCCGCCGGGAGTTCGCGCAGGTCGAGCTGGAACCGGGCTGCCTGTACGTGGACGACGGTCCGGTGCACACGTCGGGCGGGATCTTCTCCGCGACGGACCTCGCGTTGCACCTGCTGGCCGAGGACCTGGGCCAGGCCTACGCCGGCGACGTCGGCCGGCTGCTGGTGACGGCGCCGCGGCGCCCGGGTGGGCAGGCGCAGTTCGTGAAGGACTCGATCCGGATCGCGGGGGAGCCGGCGCTCGGGTCGTTCCTGGCGTGGCTGCGGGAGCACCTGCACGAGCCGTTGACGCTGGCCGGGCTGGCGTCGCAGGTGCACCTGAGCGAGCGGAGCCTGGTGCGGAAGTTCCGCCGGGCCACGGGGATGACGGTGTTCGACTGGATCAACCGCGAGCGCGTGGCCGCCGCCAAGGTGCTGCTGGAGACGACCGACCACCGGATCTCGGAGGTCGCCGCGATGGTGGGGTTCGGGTCCGCGGAGACGCTGCGCCGCCACTTCGAACGCCAGGTCGGCACCACGGCGGGCAGCTACCGGGCCACCTTTCGCGCCACTCCGGCCGCCTCGTGACGAACCCGGCGCCGGGTGAGGCCCGATCTGGCGGGATCCGAGCGTCCACCACGCTTTCCGCCAGCTAGCGTCGAAGAGCCGGGCCACGGTGGCCCGGGTGAGGAGGAAACCATGCCGGCGTACGGATTTTTCGTCGAGTTCGAAGCGAAGGCCGGGAAGGAGGACGATGTCGCGCAGTTCCTGATCGACGCGAAGTCCCTTGTGGACGCCGAGCCGGGCACCCTGGCGTGGTTCGGCTTCCGTCTCGGGCCCTCGTCGTTCCGGATCTTCGACGCCTTCGAGACGGAGCAGGACCGCGAAGCGCATCTCCAGGGCGAGGTGCGCCGGCAGATCGAGCTGCGCGGCGACGAGCTTTCGCCACGGCGCCCACGATCACGCCGGTGGGCGTGCTGGCCGCGAAGCTCCCGCCGCACTGACCCTGCCGGGACGCGGCGGCCGTGCCACGCTGGGTTCGTGCCCGAACCCCGTGACCCGGCCACCGTGCCGCCGCGTGACTTCGTCGGCTACGGCCGGTACCCGCCGCGCGTGCGCTGGCCCGGCGACGCCAAGGTCGTGGTGAACGTCGTCGTGAACTACGAGGAGGGGGCCGAGTACTCCATCCCCGACGGCGACGGCCGCAACGATGGCTGGGGCGAGTACGCCTACGAGGTCGGCCCCGAGGTGCGTGACCTCGGCACCGAGACGCACTACGAGTTCGGCAGCCGCGTCGGCATCTGGCGGCTGGCGCGGATCTTCGACCGGTACGCGGTGCCGGTGAGCATCGGCGCGTGTGCGGTCGCGCTGGAGCGGAATCCGGCCGTCGCGGAGTGGATCCGCGAACGCGGCCACGACGTGATCGGCCACGGCTACCGCTGGCTCGACTACGCGCGCATGTCCGTCGACGAGGAACGCGACCACCTGCACCGCGCGATCGCGTCGCTGGAGCGGACGACGGGGCAGCGGCCGCGCGGGTGGTACGTGCGGTCGTTCCCGAGCGAGCACACGCTCGACCTGCTCGTGGAGGAAGGCGGGTTCCTCTACGATTCGGATCCGTGCAACGACGAGCTGCCGTACTTTTCGGAGCGCGGGCTGCTGATCGTGCCGTATTCCAAGGTGTACAACGACACCCGTTACCTGCTGAGCCCGACCTACGGCTCGCCGGCGCAGTTCTTCGAAAGCCTGCGGCTCGCGCTCGACTACCTGTGCGAGGAAGCCGACGACGGCTTCGGGGCGCGGATGATGACCGTGGGGCTGCACCCGCGGTGGAGCGGTCAGGCCGGGCGCGCGGCGGCCGTGCGGGATTTCGTCCGGTATGCCACGGAGCAGCCGGGGGTCCGTTTCCTGCGGCGGCTCGACATCGCGCGGTGGTGGGTGGATCACCACCGCGACTGGGAGTCGATCGGACCGTGACTGTCCACAGTGGTCCTCGGTCGTTACGGTGTCCTCATGGTGGGTGACGCGAGGACGGTGTCGGTGGCGGTCGAGGGCGGGGCGCTGGCCGTGGAGGTGGTGGCCGCGGCCTCGGCGCCGGTGCTCGCCGTGCACGGCGTCACGAGCAACCGCCGGCTGTGGAACTGGTTGCGGGCCGAGGCGCCGGACCTGTCGCTGGTGATGCCGGACCTGCGGGGGCGTGCGGGGAGCTTCGCGGTGGCCGGCCCGTCTTCGTTGCGGCAGCACGCTTCCGACCTCGTGCGAGTGCTCGACGCGCTGGAGCACCCGGTGGTCGACGTGTGCGGGATGTCCATGGGCGGGTTCGTCGCGGTGGAGCTGGCCACGCGCCGGCCGGACCGGGTGCGCGGGCTCGTGCTGGTCGACGGCGGGCTCCCGATGGCCGTGCCGCCGGGCCTCACGCCCGAGACGGTGCCCGCCGCGTTCACGCCGCAGCTGGAGCGCGTCTCGCGGCGCTGGGCCGGCGTCGACGAGTACCTGGCTTATTTCACGCGCGCCAACCCCTTGCTCGACGCCGCCGACCCGCTCCTGCGCGACTGCCTCGACCACGACCTCTCCGACGGCCGCGTGTTCCTCAGCCGCGAAGCCGTGCTGGCCGACGCGACCGACGTGTTCTTCGGCGAGTCGCGCTGGCGGGAGATCGCCGTGCCGACCGAGGTGGTGTGCGCGGAGTGGAGCTCCGGGCCGGGCACGCCGCCCGCGTACAGCGATGAAGCCCTGGCCGGCTTCCGCGCCGCCCTGCCCACCCTGCGCCGCCCTCGCCGCATCGCGGGCGCCGACCACGCGGCCACGATCATGACCCACTCGGGTGCGGCCGTGGTCGGCGCGGCGCTGCACGACCTGCTGGCTCGATAGAGCCGTTCGCCGGTTGGTTGTGTCGTCCGTCGCGCTTGACAATCATGACAGCTGTCATAGCCTTGCGGGGTGACCGAACCCTGGTTCTTCTCCCGCCTCTCGCCCGACGTCCGCCTCGCCGGCACCATTCTCGAGGGCGTGCTCCGCGGCCCGGAAGCCGTGAAAACGCAGGTCCGCGCCGTCGGGGCGTGTTATTCGGGCATGACGGTCCGCTACCGCGTCGACGCTGGGGACCGGCAGGTGGAGGAGTACACGGCCCAGGTCGGCGAGCACACCATCTTCGGCACCGGCACCTTCCACTTCGACGAACGCGGCGAGATCGACGAGATCGTGGTGAACCACCGTCCGCTCGGGGCGGCGCTGGCGCTGGCGGGGCTGGTCGGGGGCGCGGCCGCGCCGGGGCGGGCGGTTTCCGACGCCGCGCCGGGTCTCGCCGCTTCTGACGGCGCGCCGACTTCGGCCGATTCCGAGGGCGGGACTGCGCCGTCCGCGAGTTCGCGCTGATCCGTTCCTTCCGCCGACTTCCCGAGAGGACCTCCCGATGGCCCGCTTGCTGCTCACCGAGTTCGGCGACCCCGCCGCCTCCGTCCGGCTCGACGACGCCCCGGTTCCGGCGCCCGGGCCCGACGACGTCGTGGTCGAGATGCTCGCCGCGCCGCTCAACCCCGCGGACTTCCTGCTGATGCGCGGCCTCTACGGCGTCCGCCCGGCGCTGCCCGCGACCCTCGGCGCGGAGGGCGTGGGCCGGGTCGTGGCGGGCGATGCCGAGCTCGTGGGCAAGCGCGTGCTGATCCTGCCGACCATGGAACAGGGCCTGTGGGCGGACGAAGTGGTGCTCCCGCGGCGAAACGTCCTGCCGATCCGCGAGGACGCCGACGTCCTCCAGCTGTCCATGCTCGCCGTCAACCCCGCGACGGCGTACCAGCTGCTGCGCTTGCACGGTCAGTTGGAGCCCGGTTCGTGGATCGCCCAGACCGCCGCCAACTCCGCCATGGGCCGCTACCTCATCACCCTCGCCCGGCGCGCCGGCCTGCGCACGCTGAACGTCGTGCGCCGCCCCGACGCGGCCGCCGAAGTCCTCGCCGCGGGCGGCGACCAGGCCGTGGTCTCCGACGGCGACCTCCGCGCCTCCCTCAAGTCCGCCCTCGCCGGCGAGCAGCTCTCGCTGATCCTCGACGCCGCCGGCGGCCCGGTCGTCAAGGACCTCACCCGTTCCTTGAAGGACGGCGGCACCGTCGTCACCTACGCCTTCCCCGAAGGCGCCCCCCCCGGATCTCCCCGGCGGACATCGTCTTCCGCGGCATCACCCTGACCGGCTTCTGGCTGATGAACTGGCTCCGCACCGCCCCTGCCCACGAAGTGACCGCTCTCTACGACGACCTCGCCGACCTGGTGGCCACCGGCGAACTCACCGCGCCGGTCGAGGCGACCTACCGGCTGGCGGACTACGAGGACGCCTTCGCCCACTCCCTGACCGCCGGCCGCCGCGGCAAGATCCTCTTCACTTTCGGTGGGTGACGTCAAGGCTTGGGCTGGCGCAATTGGACTCCCGGCCCGAGTTTGTCGGCTCCGACGGCCGTTGTCCCGCGACTTAGCCAGATGGTAATCCGCCGATCGGCGAAGGGTGCAAGGTTGATTTCGTGTTCGCCGTGCATGCGCAAGTAGCGAAGCGAGCTCAGTTCCGCCAGCGGGCCGAGGTCGAGGTCACAGTTGTAAATGCCCACGTCGTCGAGTGCCAATGGAGCAAGGGCGTGTAGATCAAGGCCCGCGCAGTCAGTGAAGGTAATCGAGGTCGTGCGGCTGAGCTTGCTGACCGCCTTGGCGAGCTCTCCAGTATCTGCGGTTCTGGCGCAGGTGAACGTGGTGATTCCAGTCGGATTCGGGAGGTGGTCGAGCCAAGCGGTAGAGGGGTTGTGGAAGAACGAGATTTGCTTGAGGTCAGTCATTTCGCGCAGAAAGGAGAAGTCTTCGACTTCTTTCGCGTTGACCAGGGACAGCCGCTGGAGATGGATGAGCTGCGCGAGGTCGGGGAGTTCTCGGGGCCAGCCCGCGGTTAGGTTGAGGAAGAGGTCGTCCAGGTTGGTGAGGCTGCCCAACTCCGGAAGCGCATCGGGCGCTTGATCGGCCAGCAGCGTGAGCTCGCGAAGGCGGTAAAGTCGGGCCAGAGCTTGTATCTCGGTCTCAATCGGCCCTTGACTCCAGAGGTTTATCCAGCAGCGTGAGAGGTTCTTGAGGAGATGTAGAAAGGGCACTGCGGTGGTGAAGTCGATGTCGATCCGACTTCCGGGTGTGGCGTGCAAGGGCGCGTCCGCGAGGACTTCGCGGGCGTAGGTCTCCGGGTCGAAGTACTTCCAGCCCGCCACCAGCTCTTCCTGGACCTTCGAGCGCAGGTCGGGTGCATACCCGGCCAGCGTCTCGAGCGCCGCCGGTCCGTTCACGAGGGCCGCGGTGCGGACGCAAGCCGCCGCCTGGGCCGCCGAGAGATCGGCCAGGTCCTTCGGCAGGTAGTCCAAAATGGACTCGCCGACCGTGGCGAGCGAGCGGCTTTCCCGCACGCTGCGCGGCGGCACCAAGCCTCGGACGGCCGCATCGACCCGGGCCAGCACCTCCGGTGGCGCCAAGACCGCGGTCTCCCGGCAGGCGGCGGCCAGCAGCAGCAACTGCCGGGCGGTCCTCGCCGAGACCGAAGCCGCCGCGGCCAAGATCCCCGACAGCAACCGTCCTCGCTGATCAGGGCTTGCTTGTGCGCAGGCCATCAGCACCGTCTCGCGCCACAGGTCGGAGCGGGCGTGGCTCAGCAGGAGGTCGATGCTGTCCCGGTCCACGGCTTCCCCGGCGGCCAGGAACTCCTGGAAGGTCCGGTGGATGAAGTCCACCCGACCGGCGACCGGCTGCCGGATCACGCCGCTGCGTTCGATGAGGTGGTCCAGCAGCACGTCCGCAGACTCCGAAACCCCGGGCATGCCCCGCAGCCGCGACGAGATCCGCGCCAGAGCCTGCTCGCGGGACATCTCCGTCCGGCCGTTCTCGTTCAGCCACCAGGCCAACGCCCGCAGCAACGCGAGTTTCTCCGCCACCGTGGCCTGGATGTCGTCGCCGGCAGACACGTTGCGGTCGGCGTCGCGGCGTTCCAGCAGCATGTCGAGGGCCGCGGAGTACAGGGCGAGGCGGTCGCGGGGCAAGCGCGCGCGGCGGTCGAGGTTCAGCGCGCACACCATCGCGCACAGCAGGGGACTGCGGGCCAACGCGCGGAGATGCGGCCGGGCCTGCAGCTGCGCCAACAGGGCGCGCTGGTGTTCCGGCACCTCCTCCGGGCGGCAGGGCAGCAGGTCGGGTGCGGACGTGGAGTCCAGCAACGCCGCGTGCCAGCGGCGGAGGAAGACTTGGACGTCGGCGGCGCTCATGGGTTCCAGCACGACCGAGCGGAACCCCTCGGCCAGCAGCCACTTCGACGTCACGGCGGTCGGGCGGGAGGTCACCACGACGCGGATGTCGGGGTAACCCGCGAGCAGGTCGCGCAGCCACGTGCGGACGGCGGCCCGCCGGGTGGCGACGAGCTCGTCCACGCCGTCGACGAGCACCAGGGCCTCGCCGGATTCGAGCCGGCGGTGCACCCACTCGCGCGGCGCCGGGCCCCACGGCGGGGAGCTCGGCTGGGTCAGGAGCTCGTCGCCGCGGGGCAACGGGCCGTCGGCGAAGTCGCGCAGTTTGACCAGGAACGGCACGCAGCCGTTCCAGCCCGTCAGCTGGTCGGTGAACGCCGAGCGGGCGGCGTTGACGGCCAGCCAGCGCAGCAGCGTGGACTTGCCGGCGCCGGCCTCGCCGCGGATCACGGTGAGGCGGCTGCCGCCCAGCGCCGCCTCGACGCGGATGTTGTCCGTCGCCTGGCGCGCGCCCGGGTCGTCGCCCAGCCGGCCCGGCACGCCGCGGTCACGCGGGCGCCGCGCGGCGCGTTCGGCGTCCGCGGTCACCGTCAAGCTCAGGTACGCGACGCTGAGCGTGGTGCGCGGTTCGTAGGAGTGCGTGGTGAGGCCGATGACCTCCAATCGCTCGTAGGAGCGCACGACGCGGTCGAGGTACCGGCGGCGGAACTGCGCGTCGAAGTCCGTGCCCTCCGGCGCGCCGAGCTCGCGCGAAGGCAGCCGGTCGAGGACGCGGTCGATGCCGTCGAGCACGGCCCGCAGCCGGCGCAGCTGCTCCACACCCACGGCGGCGTCGAACTCCGGCAGCTCCCTGACCAGGTGCGTCAGCACGACACAGGCGCGGTCCAGCCCGATCTCGAACAGCCGCTCGGCCGGCGAAGACAGCGCGGCCCGCGCCACCGGCCATTGCGCGCGCACCGCGGTGGCCAGCGCCGAAGGATCCAGGTCGGCCGCGAACAAGCCGGTGTCGGACAGGTCGGCGGCGAGCAACGCGTCCGCGACGGCGGCCAGCGCGGCCTCGCGCTCGTTTTCGGCCAGGCCGTGGGCGGCGTCGGTGAGGCCCGGCCTGAGCCGTTCCGCCACGTCGTCCTCGATGCTCGTCAACGCGGCCAGCACGTCGCGTTCCTGGCGGCGCAAGGGGAACCGGGCCCGCACGAGTAACGCGAGGTCACGGCCCCGCCGGCCGGCCGCCTTCTTGTCGGCCAGCCACTGCAAGGCGACCTGCTTCGCCACGGCCTCGCCGACCTTCAGCACCGCGCTTTCGATGACCGTGACGCCCCCCTGAGCCGGTTTCCGTGCCGGACAGTGTGGCACAAACCCGTGGCGCGCAAGAAGAAAGCCGCAGGTCCCGAAAGACCTGCGGCTTTCCCCAGTGGCAGGACCTCAGTGACCGACGGCCGCCCGCACCGACTCCTTCAGCGAGCCCAGCGTGGCGATCACCGCGGTCGGCTCGTACCCGCAGTGGGCCATGCAGTTGTCGCACCGCGGGTCCTTGCCGCGGCCGAAGGCGTCCCAGTCGGTTTCCTCGATGAGCTCCTTGTAGGTCTTCGCGTAACCGTCGTCGAGGAGGTAGCACGGGCGCTGCCAGCCGAGCAGCGAGTAGGACGGGATGCCCCACGGGGTGCACTCCAGGTCGCGCTTGCCCTCCAGGAAGTCGAGGAACACCGGCGAGTGGTTGAGGCGCCAGCGTTTGCGGTTGCCGCCGCCGAAGGCCTTCGTGAAGAGCTCGCGCGTCTGCTGCACGCCGAGCCAGTGTTCCTGGTCCGGGGCCTTCTCGTAGGCGTACGCGGGCGAGATCTGCATGTTGTCGACGCCCAGGTCGTTGAGGTAGTTCAGCACGTCGACCACGTCTTCGGCGGTGTCCCCGTCGAAGAACGTCGTGTTGGTCATCACGCGGAAGCCCTTTTCCTTGGCGAGCTTGATCGCCTCGACCGCCGCGGCGAACCCGCCCTCCTTGCGCACCGACGCGTCGTGGCGCTGCTCGAGGCCGTCGATGTGCACCATCCACGCGAAGTTGTGGTGGGGCTTGAACTTGTGGATGTGCTTGTGCAGCAGCAGGGCGTTGGTGCAGAGGAACACGATCTTGCGACGGTCGAGCAGCTGCTGCACGATCTCGTCGATCTTCGGGTGCATCAACGGCTCGCCGCCGGCGATGGACACCATCGGCGCGCCGCTCTCCTCGATGGCGCCCACGGCCTGCTCCACCGGCATGCGCTGCTTGAGCAGCGTGTGCGGTTGCGCGATCTTGCCGCAGCCGGCGCACTTGAGGTTGCAGGCGAACAGCGGCTCAAGCTCGACCAGCAGCGGGAACTTTTCCTTGCGCAGCAGCTTCTGCTTCATCAGATAACCGCCCAGTCGCACGGACTGACGCAACGGCATGGCCATGGCTCAGAGCACCTCCCGAGGTAGGGTGAAAGTGATTTCTTCGTCCGTCAGCCGGCTTTCGGCGACGGTGACCGGCCCGAGTCCGCCCAGGCCCGCCACGACCTCGTCCACGAGGTGCGGCGGAGCCGAGGCGCCCGCGGTGAGTCCGATCCGGCCCGCGCCGGCCAGGCGGCGCAGGTCGATGTCCGAAACTCCGTCGACCAGCTCGGCCGGCGTGCCCTCTCGCTCCGCGACTTCCACGAGCCGGCGCGAGTTGGACGAGTTGGCCGAGCCCACCACCAGCACGAGGTCGACCTCGCGCGCGATCGCCCGCAGCGCCTGCTGCCGGTTGGTGGTGGCGTAACAGATGTCGTCCTTGCGCGGCGCCGACAACCCGGGGAACCGCTCGCGCAGCACGCCCGCGATCTCCTCGGCCTCGTCGAGCGCCAGCGTGGTCTGCATGGTGTAGGCGACCCCGCCGGTGGCGGTCACGGCGCGGGCCGCCGCGACGTCCTCCACCACCACGACCGAACCGGGTGCCTCCCCGACGGTCCCTTCCACCTCTTCGTGGTCGGCGTGCCCGATGAGGAACACCGTGTCGCCGCGGCCGCTGTAGCGGCGCACCTCGTTGTGCACCTTGGTCACCAGCGGGCACGTCGCGTCGATCACCGACAGGTCGCGCTCCGCCGCGTCGCGCCGCACCGCCGGGGTCACGCCGTGGGCGGCGAACACGAGCGTCGCGCCCTCCGGCACTTCCTCGACCTCGTCGACGAACACCGCGCCGCGCTCCTGCAGCTGCCGCACCACGTGGGTGTTGTGCACGATCTGGCGCCGCACGTACACCGGCGCGCCGTGCTTGGCCAGCGCGCGGTCCACGATGTCGATCGCCCGCTCCACGCCGGCGCAGAACGACCGTGGGCTCGCCATCAGCAGCTGCCGCGGCCCGGTCGCCGCCGCCCACGCCGTGAGTGCCGGCCCGGCCGCCCGCAGGCTGCGCAGCCCGGCCAGGCCGTGGGAAACCGTGCCGGGCCGCACAAGCGGTGCACCAACGGTGTCCACAATGGACCGAACGACGGCGAACGGCTGCCCGGGGGCGGCAAGCCGGTGGGACTCCATGTCGACGGCCAGCGCATCCGAGGCGGCCAGCGTTTCGCGTTCCCGTTCTCCCACCACGTGGTCGACCCCGAGCACCGGTCCGATGTGGACCGTCAAACCCAGCCGCCGCAACGCGCCGGCGAGCAGGGGAGCGGTCGGCACCGCGACCACGCCGTCCGGCCCGCGCACCTCGTCGGCCACCACCAGGTCACCCGGCCGCACGTGGGAAGCGAGCCCGCCGCCGATCCCGGCGACGAGACGAGGTCCCTCGGGCAGGCGCGCAGCGGTGGCCGCCGCCCGTCGCGGGCCCAGGCCCGTGCGCACCACCGGCAGGCCGGCGGCGCGCAAGGCCGCCCGCTCGATCCGCAGCGGCGCGCACAGCACGGCCGGTCTCACGAGCCGCTCCGCACGTACCGGCCGAGCGCCGACAGCGGGAACACCACGCGGTAGAGGTGGTACGACAGGTAGAAGTCGCCGGGAAATCCGGTACCCGTGTGGAAGTCCTCGTCCCAGCCCCCGTCTTCGCGCTGCTGCTCGCACAGCCACGCCACGCCCTGCGTCGTCGCGGCCGAGTCCCGCTCGCCGGCGGCCAGCAGCGCGAGCAGCGACCACGCGGTCTGCGACGGCGTCGACTCGCCGCGGCCCGACCACTTCCCCGGGTCGTCGTAGGAGCGCAGGTCCTCGCCCCAGCCGCCGTCGGGGTTCTGGTGCTCGGTCAGGTACCGCACGGCGCGGCGGATCCGGATGTCGGACGCGGGAACGCCGGCCAGCACCAGCGCGGGCACGACCGCGCCCGTGCCGTAGACGTAGTTCGCGCCCCACCGGCCGAACCACGAACCGTCGGCCTCCTGGTTGTCCAGCAGCCACTTCACGCCGCGGCGGCATTCGACCGTGTCCGCTTTGCCCTCGGCCGCCAGCATCTCCACGACGTGCGCGGTGACGTCCGCCGACGGCGGGTCGATCACGGCGCCGAAGTCGCAGAACGGCAGCTTCGTGGCCAGCACCTGAGTGTTGTCCGCGTCGAACGCGCCCCAGCCGCCGTCGCTCGACTGCATGCCTTCGAGCCACTTCACGCTGCGGTCGATCGCGGCGCGGATGCGCAGGTGGTCCGGCCGGCCCATGCGCCGCAGCGCGAGCACGACCTCGGCGGTGTCGTCGGTGTCGGGGTAACCGTCGTTGGCGAACTCGAACGCGAACCCGCCGGGCGCGAGCGACGGGCGGCGCACCATCCAGTCGCCCGGCACGGTGATCTCCTCGCCCAGCATCCACTCCGTCGCGCGCACCAGCGTCTCGTCGCCAGGGGAGACGCCCGCGTCGAGCAGCGCGGTCATCGCGAGCGCGGTGTCCCACACCGGCGACTGGCACGCCTCGAGCCGGCGCACCCAGCCCTGCTCGGTCTCCTCGCGGATGGTGAAGCTCTCGAGACCTTCGAGCCCGGCCTTGAGCGCGGGGTGGTCGAGCGGGTAGCCCAGCAGGTGCAGCGCGAGGATCGAGTACACCCACGGCGGCTGGATGCCGCCCCACGAACCGTCGGATTCCTGGCGCGCGAGGATCCACTCGGCGGCCTGGCGCATCGCGACCTTGCGCACCGGGTTGAACGGCAGCTTCGCGTACGTGTGCAGTGCGGTGTCGAGGTTCTGGAACACCCCGTCCCACGACCACGGCGCCGCGGACTTCTTCGGGCTCTCGCCGACGCGCAGCTCGGCGACGTCGAACGGCAGCCGCCGCTTCGGCCGCAGCGTGCCGACGATCGTGAGCGGCACGATCGTCTGGCGCGCCCAGCACGCGAAGTCGTAGACGTTGAGCGGAAACCACGAGGGCAGGAAGATCAGCTCCGGGGGCAGGTTCGGCAGGTCGTCCCACGACCACTGGCCGAACATCGCGAGCCAGATCCGCGTGAACACACGGGTGCTCTCCAGGCCGCCGTTCGCGCGGATCCAGCCGGCCGCCTCGGCGAGCCACGGCGCGTCGGCCGGGTCACCCGCCAGCCGCAGCGCGACCCACGCTTCGACCGTGGTCGACAGGTCCGCCGGGCCGCCGGGGAAATTGGCCCACGTGCCGTCGTCGCGTTGCTGCGACCGGATCCAGCGCGCCGACTCCTGCTTCTGCTGTTCGGTGAGGATGCCGAGGAACTGGCGCAGCAGCAGGTCTTCGGCGTCCATCGTGACGTTGGTGGCGAGCTCGCCCTTCCACCAGCCCGCCGCGTCCTGCTCCCCGCGCAGGAACCCGACGCCGGCGGCGAGGGTTTCTTCCGGAGTACGCGAGCCTTCGCTCGGGGTGTCCGAAGTGGACGTCCCGGGGACGGTCTGCGTCATTCACGCCTCCCTGTGCACGATGAAACGGGCGATGCCGATGAGCTCCTCGCGTGGCCCTTCGGGGATTGCCGACAGCGCGCGCTCGGCCGTCCCGACGCGGCGCGCGGCCTCGGTCGTGGCCCACTCGCGGCCGCCGGCAGACTCCACGAGCGCCGCGACACGCGCCAGCTCGGCCTCGTCACCCGTCTCCTCGCCCGCGAGCCACTCCGCGAGCTCGCGGCCCTTCGCGCCGCCGTGGGTGATCGCGTAGGTGACGGGCAGCGACTTCTTGTGCGCCCGCAGATCGGAGTACACGGGCTTGCCGGTCACGGCCGCGTCGCCCCAGATGCCGAGCACGTCGTCCACGAGCTGGAACGCCAACCCGACCTCTTCGCCGAACACCGCGAGGGCGTCGACGGTCTCGGCGGGCGCGCCGGCGAGCACGGCGCCGATCGCGGCGCTGCAGGACAGCAGCGCGCCGGTCTTGCCGCCGGCCATGGTGACGCACTCGGGCAGCGTCACGTCGTCGCGCTGTTCGAACTGGACGTCGAGCACCTGGCCGTGGATGAGGCGGCGCGTGGTCTCCGACAGCAGCCGAGCGGCGGGGATCGCGTGCGGGGAACCGCTGTCCAGCACCACTTCCTGCGCGAGCGCGAGCATCGCGTCGCCGGTCAGGATGGCGGCCGGCGCACCCCAGAGCGCCCAGACAGTGGGGCGGTGGCGGCGTTCGGTGTCGCCGTCCATGAGGTCGTCGTGGACGAGCGAGAAGTTGTGCACCAGCTCGACGGCGACGGCTCCGGGCACGCCGGTCTCGGCGGGTGCGCCGGCGGCCAGCGCCGAGAGCACCGCGAGCGCGGGCCGCACGGCCTTGCCGCCGTTGCCGCTCACCGGTGTGCCGTCGGCGTCGGTCCAGCCGAGGTGGTACGCGCTGATCGCGCGGCTGGTCTCGTCCAGCCGGTCGACGGCTTCACGCAGCGCCGGCTGCACGGCGTCACGGGTGCGGCCGAGTGTGGCCGGCACCGCAGGGGCCGCCTCGGCGGCGGGTCGCATGGTGGCGGTCATGCTCCGACTCCCTCCTTCTCCTCGTGCACGTTCTTCTCGAGGAGGGCGGTCGCCGCGGCCGCACCGCTGCGGGCAGCGCCCTCCATCGTCGCGGGCCAGCCGGTGGCGGTCCACGCCCCGGCCAGGTAGAGCCCCCGTGCGGACGTCTCCGCGCCCGGACGCAGCGACGCCGTGCCCGGGCCGGGCCGGAACGTCGCGTGCCGTTCCCGGGTCACGAAGAAGTCCAGCACCTGCGCGCCGCGCGCTTCGGGCAGCAGCCCGGTGAGCTCCGGCAGCAGGCGCTCGCGCAACGTCGCGGTCGGCAGGTCGATCAGGTCGTCGGCGGCCGAGAGCGACATCGCCAGGTACTGGCCCGTTTCGAGGCCCGACTGGCGCGTGCGGTCGAAAACCCACTGCACCGGCGTGCGCACGCCGGCGACGAACGGCTCCTCCAGCACGCGGCGGTCGAGCACCACGTGGACGTTCACGATCGGCGAGCTGCCCAGCCCGCCCGACCACCCGGGCGGCAGCGGGATCGCGCCCGGTGGCGCGAGTTTCTCCGTGACGGGCGGGGGAGCGGCGAGCACGACCTGGCCGAACGTGGCCTCGCCGTCGTCGGTGCGCACCCGCCAGCCACCGGCCGTCTCCTCGACGCTGCGCACCTTCGTGCCGGTCCGCACGTCGGCGCCGGCCGTGGTGAGCGCGTCGAGCGCGGCGTCGCCGTGCAGCTCGCGCAACGGCACGAGCGACCAGCCGATGTCGGCCGCGGCGGGGTCGGTGAGCAGGCCCTCCTGGAACACCGTGGCGGCCAGGGAAAGCGACGCTTCGTCGGCCGTCGCGTTGAGCGTCGCGACCCCGACGAGGTCCCACAGCGCCTCGATCGCGGCGGCACTCTGCCCGTGGCGGCGCAGCCATTCGCCGAACGACTGCCGGTCGGTGCGGTCGTCGGTGGGGTCCACGCGGCGCAACGCCAGCGCGGCCAACGCGAACCGCGCGCGATCCAGCGGGCGCAGCGGGTCGTAGCGCAGCAGGGAGGCGGCCAGGTGCAGCGGCGCGGGCAGGTCGCCGCGGCGCAGCCACGTCGACTCCGTGGAGCCCGGCGTGCGGATCGGGATCTCCAGGCGGGGCTGCAGCATCACGCGGTCGGCGACGCCGAGGCGGTCCAGCAGCGCGAGGTAAGCCGTGCAGCAGCGCAGGAACACGTGCTGGCCGTTGTCCACGTGCAGCTCGCCGCGCGTGAACGAGTGCGTGAGCCCGCCCAGGTGGGGCCGCGCCTCGAACAGCGTCACCGGACGCCCGGCGTCGGCGCAGCGCAGCGCGGTCGCGATGCCCGCGAGCCCGCCGCCGACGACCGCGACCTCGGCCGTCATCGGCCGATCCCCGTGAGCGCCCGAACCGCGACCACCGCCTTTTCCCGGCCGGACAACGAAAGCCTGCGGTCGAACACGAGCGAGGGCTGCTCGTCGATGCGGTCGAGCAGCGTGCGGTAGATCCCGGACATCGCCGTGCAGCACGCGGCGCTGCGGCGGTCGAGCGAGGGCACGAGCTTCAGGCCGCGGGCGTACCAGTCGCGGGCGCGGGCGGCGCTGAAGTGGACCAGCGCGGTCAGCCCGCCGCCGTCGTCGGCCAGCCGGCCGTCCTCGCCGACCTTCAGCTCCACGCCGAACCGGTCGAGGTCCTCCTTGGGCAGGTAGACGCGTCCGTTGAGGAGGTCCTCGCGGATGTCGCGCAGGATGTTGGTCTGCTGCAACGCGATTCCGAGCTCGTCGGCGTATGTCGGCGCGTCGGGCTCCGGCTTGCTGCCGAACACGCCCAGGCACAGCCGCCCGACCGAACCGGCGACGCAGCGGCAGTACTCCACGAGGTCCTCGAACCGCACGTACTCGCGGCCGGTCACGTCCATCTCCACCCCGTCGAGCAGCTCCTCGAACGCGCCGAGCGGGATCGGGTAGCGCCGGGCCGCGTCGGCGACCGCGAGGTACACCGGGTCGGTGCTCGCGGACAGGTCGCCGAGCGACTTGCGGATGTCGGCCAGGCCCTGCAGCTTCGCCTCGGGTGGCAGATCGCCGTCGCCGATGTCGTCGACGATCCGGGCCAGCGCGTAGACCGCGCACAACGCCGAGCGCTTGTCGGGCGGCAGCAGCCGGATCCCGTAGTAGAAGTTGCGCGCCTGCTCCTTGGTGACCAGCGCGCAGTGCTCGTACGCCTCTTCGACCGTGCTCATCCCGACCGCCTCCCCGTCTTGGGCTCACCCACCTGCAGCCACACGAGCCACGCCAGCACATCGGCTTTGCCCGGCTTGGCCTGCGTGGCGAGCACGTCTCCGTTCGTCTTCCGCAGCGCGTCGACGGTCGCCAGCCCGCCGGCCACGAACCCGCTCACGGCCAGCCGGCCCCAGCCGTGCAGGAGCCCGACCAGACCAGCGCCGCTGCCCAGGAGGGCCGCGGCGCGGTCGATCTCGAAGCGCATCAGCTCTCTCAGCCGGCGCGTGGCCCGCGCCTCGCCCAGTTCGTCCTCCGCGACCCCGTAGGCCGCGAGGTCCTCCTGCGGCAGGTAGATCCGGCCGTTGCCGTGGTCCTCGGCCACGTCCTGCCAGTGCTCCAGCAGCTGCAGCGCGGTGCACACGCGGTCCGAGAGCTCCTCGGCCTCGGGGTCGTGCACGTCGAACAGACGCAGCACGATCCGGCCCACCGGGTCGGCCGACAGCCGGCAGTACGCGCGCAGGTCCTCGTACGTCGCGTACCGCGTCACATGCTGGTCCTGCAGGTTGGCCTCGATCAGCCGGCGGAACGGCTCGAGCTCCACGCGCCCCGCGCGCATCGCCGGCACGAGGCCGCGGATCGCGGAGTCGGTGGGCGGGGCGCCGTCGAAGGCGGCCGAGAGCTCGTCGCCGAACGCCTTCAGCAGCGCGATGCGGTCGCCGTCGGCTTCGTCGCCGAGGTCGTCGATCGTGCGCGCGACGGCGTAGACGGCCTGCAGATCCGACCGCAGCCGCCGGGGCAGCACCCGGAGCGCGACCGGGAAGTTCTCCGCGTGCCGCTTCTCCAGCAGACCGTCCGTGTCCGCTGCGTGACCGTCAGGTGAAGTCGATCTCATCGAACACAGTCTGACTCGCACTTATGGGCGGCTTCTGCAACCGGAAGAAGAATTTTGCTGGCTTCGACTTGGCACGAGCGGACAAAGTGGGGTCAGGATAAGGCGGACCGACCCCGTAGACCTGCTACCTGCTACGGAAGGACAAGCTGCGCACATGGGATCAGACCAGGTGACCCGTCTGGGTGAGCTGGAGACTGTCGTGACCAGGCGACTCCCAGTCATCCTGAACGAAGTTCGTGATCAGCTCGTCGAGCAGCACCCCGACTACGCTGCGTTCCTCACCGAGGAGCTGGCGGAGATCGTGACGGCCAGCGCCGGGTTCGTGCGCCGGCTCATCAATCTCGCCGAAGATCCGGACGAGGACCTGCCGGAGCTGGGCTCGGGCGTCGAGCAAGTGGTCTTCGAGGAGATCGGGCGGACGCAGTACCGCCAGGGCCGGCGGGTGACGAGCCTGCTTTCGGCCTACCGCGTGGGCGCGCGGGTCGCGTGGCGCCACGTGTCGGAGGCCGCGCTGGACCTCGGGGTGCCCGCGGAGCTGTTCGCCTCGCTCGCCACCACGGTGTTCGCGCTGGTGGACCAGCTGTCGGAGTCCTCGCTCAAGGGCTACCTCCAGGAGCAGTCCGACGCCGTGCGCATGCGCGAGCGGCTGCGCGACGAGCTGACCGAGCTGCTGCTCTCCGACCGCGCCGACGGGGCAGCGGTGCAGGCCGCGGCGCTGCGCGCGGAGTGGCGGCTGCCGCGGTCGGCCGCGGTGGTGCTGGTGGAGGACGAGAACCAGCTCGGCCGCGAGCTCGTGGCCCGCCTCGACGACACGTGCCTGCGGCTGCGCCGGCCGGGGCAGCTCGTGACGATCGTGCCGGACCCGGGTGGACCGGGCCGGCGCGCGTGGCTGGCCCGGGCGCTGCGCGGCGGTGGCGCCGTGGTCGGGGCGACCGTGCCCGTCGACCGGCTGCCGGCGAGCCTGCGGATCGCCGAGGTGACGGCCCGGCTGCGCCGCGACCGCCTGCTGTCCGACGACCCCGTGTTCGCCGACGAGCACCTCGACGCGATCATCGTGCACCGTGACGACCGGCTGCTGGAGGTCCTGCGCAAGCGGTCGCTGGCCCCGCTGGACGAGCTCAACGACTCCTCGCGCGAGCGCCTCCAGACCACGCTGCGCTCGTGGCTGCTGCACCTCGGCGACCGCAAGGCCGTGGCCGAGGACCTGCACATCCACCCGCAGACGGTGTCCTACCGCCTCGGCCGCCTCCACGAGCTGTTCGGGCCCGCGCTCGACGACCCGGACGCCCGGGCGACATTGCTGCTGGCCCTGGCGTGGGGCCCACCGGGAGGGCAGACCGACCCGCAGTGACGTGCCCCGTGCCACACGGCGTGCGAGGAATAAGGGTTGCCCTCAGAATGGTTAGCAGGGCTAAGTTTGTTGACGGCGGGGAGACACTGCTGTCATGACCCGGAGGCAGGGAGGTGCCGTGCTCGGTCTGCGCCCGAAGCGGTCAGCTTTCGGCGCCGAACCGCGTCGCGAGCGCGCGGTACGCGCCGGGCACCGCGCCACGCAGGGCGACCGGGACGCGCAGCCAGCGGGGCACGTAGTAGTCGCCGGGCCGGTGCGTCGCGCGGACGACCGCGGCGGCCACGCGCTGGGCGGACACGGGCCGGGGGGTCGTGCGGGTGTAGGGGCGGCCGCGGCGCTCGAAGAACGCGGTGCGCACCACGCCGGGCACCACCACGCCGACCTCCACTCCGGTGCCGTGCAGCTCGAAGCGGAGGCTGTCGGCGAACGCGTCGAGACCGGACTTGGTCGCCGCGTACACGGCTTCGCCCGCGACGCCGGTGCGCCCGGCGATCGACGTCACGAACACGATCCGGCCGTGACCCCGCGCCAGCATGCCGGGCAGCAGCGCGCGGGTGAGCTCGAGCGGCGCGGTCAGGTTCACCGCGACCAGCTGTGCGAGGAGCTCGGGGGACAGCTCGGTCAGCGGACCGGCCCAGCCGAGGCCCGCGTTGTTCACGAGCGTGTCGACGCGGCCGGTGACGGCCAGCGCGCGCTCGGCCAGCTTGCCGGCGGCTTCGGGATCCGCGAGGTCGGCTTCGAGAGCGGTGCCGCCCGTGTGCGCGGCGAGCGCGGCCAGGCGCTCGCGGTCGCGGCCGTGCAGCAGAACATGTGTTCCGGCGGCGGCGAGCAGCCGCGCGGTGGCTTCGCCGATACCCGAGGAAGCGCCGGTGACGAGCGCCGTGCCGCGGGGAGCGGGCATCAGACGGTGGTGAGCGCGGGCTTGCGCGAGGCCATCCGCAGCACGATGCCCTCCGAGCGCAACGAGCGCCGGAACCACAGCAGCGAGCCGACGATCGCCAGCGCCACCAGGCTGTACGAGCCCGCGGTGCTGACCATGAGGAAGTTGCCGACGGTCGCCTTCGCGAGCATCACCAGCGTCACGGAACCGTTCACGGCGAACACGAGCGCCCACAGCACCGACACGCGCTGGAAGAAGCGCCGCATGCCGGGGTGGCCCGAAAGCGTGTCCGGGAACGAGCAGAAGTCCCCGGCCAGCCGCGCGAGCAGCGGCTTGTTGAACGGCGCGGACACGAGGAACAGGCTGGCGATCACGAAGTTCTGTAGGGTCGGCTGCAGGAAATACAGGAAGGCACTGCCCGTGGCCAGGCCCAATGCGGTCCGGGCGATCAGCAGCGCCGAGGTGAGCCACAGGACCGCGGGGACGGGCTTGCGCATCACCAGGCGCGTCACGATGACGACGACCGACCAGCACAGCGCGGCGATGACTCCGCTGTCGAAGCTGACCAGAGTCAGGAGGAGGTAGAACAGGCCGGCCGGTACGAGCGTGGACTCCAGCAGATGCCGACCCCCGCCCACGACCAGGTTGCGGAACGAGGGGAGGTCGATCGTCATGTGGTGTCGCATGCGGTTCAAGTACCTCCGGTGCGGGGTGACCATCCCCCCACGGCCCACGAATTTTTCAACAGCATAGGCACGGCGGATGGGAATGGTGTGAGGTGAGTATTCCATGAGTGTCACGGGGGTGTCGCTTTTCGTGGCCGTCCCTGCCGCGGTGCTGGGCGCGGCGTGCATGGGGATCGCCAGCGCCGCCCAGGCAAAGGCGGCCAAAGAGGTCGAGCCGGCGAACCCGCTCGATCTCACGTTGTTCAGGCGCCTCGTCGGGCGACCATTGTGGCTCATCGGCATCGTGGCGACCGTACTGGGGCTCGTCCTGCAGCTCGTCGCGCTCGCGTTCGGGCCGTTGCTGCTGGTCCAGCCGCTGCTCATCACTTCGCTGATCTTCGCCGGGTTCGTGTTCGCGCGGCTCGAACGAAGAGGCCCCGACCGGGTGATGAGCGCGGGCTCGGCGTTGTGCGTCACCGGGCTCGCCGTGTTCCTGGTGATCGCGCGTCCCAGTGGCAACGGCGACGTGCTCGTCACCGGCGCCTCGCTGCTCCCGCTCGGCATCGCACTGGCCGTGGTGACGATCGCGGGTCTCGCGCTCGCCGCGCTGACCCACTCCGGCTCCGGGCGCGTGCTCGGGCTCGCCGTGGCCACGGGCGTGCTCTACGGCCTGACCGCCGGCCTGATGAAGGTCGTCGCCGGGCAGTTCCGCCAGGGCGTGGACGAACCGTTCAAGCACTGGACGCTCTACATCGTCTGCGTGGTGGGCCCGCTCGGGTTCCTGCTCAGCCAGAACACCTTCCAGCAGGGCCGCTACCTCACGCCGGCGCTGGCCGTGATCACGGCGCTCGACCCGCTCGTGGGGGTCGCGATCGGGCTGTCGTGGATGGGGGAGAGCGCCAACGGCACGCCGTGGGGGCTCGCGGGCGAGGCGTTCGCCGGTGCCGTGATCGTGGTCGGCATCGCGATGCTCTCGACGCGCGCGGCGCACCTGGACGTGGCCGCGATCGAGGAAGAACACGAACACGCCGAGGCCGAGCACGCCGGGTCGGACCCCGACGACGGGTACGGTCTGGCCGGATCCACCTGTTGACATGCAGTTGGTGACCGCCGCTCGCGGCACCTCTGGCGAAGGGGGCGCGTTGGAGCGCGTGCTGATCGTCTCGGCGAACATGGGGGAAGGGCACAACGCCACCGGACGGGCGCTGGAGGGCGCCGTGCGCGAGCGCTGGCCCGCCGCCGAGGTCAAGTGGCTCGACGCCCTCGACCAGCTGGGGCCGGGGTTCGGGGGCCTGTTCCGCCGCATCTACGTGGCGAACGTCGAGACCACCCCGTGGCTGTACGAGTTCTTCTACGACGCCATCTGGCGCCTCGCGTGGTTCGCGGCGGCGTCGAAGCGCTTCACCGCGTCCTGGTGCGGGCGGCGGCTTGCGAAACCGGTGGCGGACTTCGCGCCGGACCTCGTGCTGTCGACGTACCCGATGGGCACCGCGGGACTGGCGTGGCTGCGCCGGCGCGGGAAGCTGCGGGCGCCGATCGGCGCGTGGGTGTCGGACTTCGCGCCGCACCCGTTCTGGGTCTACGGCTCGGCCGACCTCACGATGGTGATGCACGACGTCGCCGTGGGCCTGGCCCGCCGGTGCGCGCCGTCGGCCGTGGTGGGGGTGTCGGCGCCACCCGTGCGCGCCGAGTTCCGGCCCGGCGACCGCGCGGGCGCGCGGCATCGGCTGGGACTGCCGCCGGAAGCGTTCGTGGCGCTGGTTTCGTGCGGCTCGCTGGGCTTCGGCGACGTCGAGGGCACGGTGCGCGAGCTGCTCGCGGCCGGGCCCGAGGTGCTGCCCGTGGCGATCTGCGGCCGCAACGAGGCGTTGCAGCACCGGCTCGACCGGCTCGGCGAGCCGCGGCTGCGGGTCGTCGGCTGGACCGACCGGATGGCCGACTACACGATCGCCTCCGACGTCGTGGTGACCAACGCCGGCGGCGCGACCGGGCTGGAGGCCCTGGCGTGCGGGCGGCCCGTGCTCATGCACCGCCCGATCGCCGCGCACGGCAAGGCCAACGCCCGGCTGATGGCCGAGGCCGGTCTCGCGCTCGTGACCGAGAAGGACGGTGAGCTGACCGGTTCCGTCCGCACGCTGCTCGCCGAGCCGGAGCGGCTCAAGGCGATGGCGGAGGCGGCCACCCGGCACTGCGACTCGGCGACGTCGCTCACGGCGGCGCTCGAGTCGCTCGTGGACTCTCCGCTCAACCCGGCGCCGCAGCGGCTGCGGCCCGAAGACGCGCTGTTCCTCCACGTCGCGACCCCGCAGGTGCCCCAGCAGGTCGGCGCTGTGCTGATGCTCGACCCGAAGGCCGACGGTTCGCGCCCCACCCACGCGGACGCCGTCCACCTGCTGTCGGCGACGCCCGGCCTGCGTGCGCGGCTGCTGCCGGGTGGCGGCCTGTGGCGGGCAAAGTGGCAGGAGGACCCGGCGCGCAGCGCCGACGGCATCCTCGGCGACGTCGAACTGCCGGCGGGCAGCGAGCTCGAATCCTCGCTCACCGCGCAGATGGACGACTTCTTCTCCGAGCCCGTCACCCCGGACCACCCGGTGCGGGCGCGGCTCGTGACGGGCCTGGAAGGCGAGCAGGGCGCGTTGCTCATCGCCCTGCACCACGCGGCGAGCGACGGCATCGCGGTGATCGGCGCCCTCGTCGGGCAGGCCCGTGGCAAACCGCCGCTGGACCCGCCGCCGGCGCCGCTGCGGCGCAGCCGGCTGCGTGGCGCGGCCGACCGCGTGTCGGCCGTGACGCGGAAACGGCCCGGGCGCAGGAAGGAAGCCGAGGAGCTGGCCCGCGGCGTCTGGGCGCTCGCGCGGGCGGGCACGGCGCCGCGCGTGCCGTGGGAGACCGGGATCTCGGGCCCGCGGCGGCATTACGCACGCGCCCACCTGTCGGCGCCGCAGGTGCGGGCGGCCGCCCGCAAGGTCGGCGTGCCCACCACGGACTTCGTGCTCGCGCTCGTCGCGGAGGCGGTGCACCAGGAGCTGGGCGCGGCCGCGCCGGAGCGGGTGCGGGTGCTGATCCCGATGTCCGTTCGCGACACCGGCACGTTCCGCCAGCTGGGCAACCACACGGGGGCGGCGAGCGTCGACCTGCCGACCGGCGCGATGTCGCTGGCCGAACGCGTGCGCGCGACGCGGGAGCTGCTGGCCGAGCAGGTGACCCGCGGCGCGCCGCGGGCGGGCAACGCCGTGGTGCGCGTGATCGGGATCCTGCCGCCGTGGCTGCACCGGCGCGTGGCACGGCTCGTCTACCGCGGCACCTGGTTCAGCATGATCGCCTCGGTGCTGCCGGGCGCGCGTTCGCCGGTGGTGCTCAACGGTTCCCTCGTGCGCACGGTGTACCCCGTGCTGTCGCTGGCGCCGGACGTGCCGGTGGCGGTGGGCGTGATGACGTGGGCCGACCGGTTCACCGTGTGCGTGACGGTGCCCGCCGGCCACGCCGCGCGAGGCGACCGGCTGGCGGGCACCGTGACCTCGGCGTTCGCCCGGTTGCAGTCCGAAGCGGACTGACCGTCAGGAGAAGTGCGTGGTCGGCCGGGGGATTTCCCGGCCGTCGACGAACAGGTCGATCTTCTCGTTGTAGAAGCAGATCAGGTTGGAGATCGCACTGAGCGAGCGCGTCGGGAAGTCGTAGGACCAGGCCAGGTCCTGGTGCAGCACGTCGCCGACGCGCACGGACCAGTAGCCGGTGGTGGTGCCCTTGTACGGGCATTCGGTGACGGTGCCGGTGGGCACGAGGTGCGAGAAGTCCACCTCGGTGCGGTTGAGGTAGTACCGCGTCGGCAGGCCGGTCTCGAACAGCAGGACCGGGGACGACGACTCCGCGAGCGTCCGGCCTTCCAGCGCGACGCGCACGTGCCGGGTGGAGCGCAGGGCGTCGACGCGCGTGTACGGGCTGCGCGGGTGGACGAACACCTGCTCGTCCTCCTCGAACCACGCGTCGAGGGCGGCCCACTCGAACCGGACGTGGTCCGCGAGCCCGGCGGCGGCGTCCTCGCCGTAGAGGCGCGCGGCGGCGGGCTTCACCTGGTCGCCCGCCTTGAGGGTCTGGCGGCGCGCGGTGCCGCGCTTGAGGTGCTGCGGGTGGTTCTCGTCCACGAGCACGCCGGGCGTCACGTCGGCGAACGGGATGTAGTACTGCGGGTAGTTCGGCCACTCCCACACGTACAGCGCGCGGGTGGTGTCGAGCACCGTCTCGCCGCCGAGCACGGCGCGGATCCGCCGGGGCACGGGCTCGACGTGGTCGGTCGGGGTGATCGCGTCCGGGTAGTCGCGCATCGGGATCTCCTCGGGTCGGCCGGGCCTTGGTCCGTGACACGCGCCGGTGGGGCAGCGCCGGCCGCGCGGGAACTGTGCTGAAAAAGAAGGCGGTGAAAAAGAAGGTGCTGAAAAACGCGCGGCGCGCGGACGTGAGTCCGCGCGCCGTCGTGATCAGGCCGTCGCCCGCTTGGGCAGCTTCCACCCGGGGCGGGGGAAGTGGCAGGTGTAGCCGTTCGGGTACTTCTGGAGGTAGTCCTGGTGCTCGGGCTCGGCCTCCCAGAAGTCACCGGCCGGGGTGACCTCGGTGACGACCTTGCCGGGCCAGAGGCCGGAGGCCTCGACGTCGGCGATGGTGTCCTCGGCGACCTTCTTCTGCTCGTCGTTCGTGAAGTAGATCGCGGAGCGGTAGCTCATCCCGATGTCGTTGCCCTGCCGGTTCTTCGTCGTGGGGTCGTGGACCTGGAAGAAGAACTCGAGCAGGTTCCGGAAATCGGTCTGCGCCGGGTCGTAGAGGACCTCGATGGCCTCGGCGTGGGTGCCGTGGTTGCGGTAGGTCGCGTTGGGGGTGTCGCCGCCGCTGTAGCCGACGCGCGTGGACACGACGCCGCTCTGGTGGCGGAACAGCTCCTCCATACCCCAGAAACATCCGCCGGCGAGGATCGCCTTTTCAGTGGTCACGTCGTCTCCCTACTTGTCGGTGTTGTCGGTGAAGAGGGCACGGAAGTCTCCATACCCTTCTTTCTCCAGGTCGTCGAGGTGGATGAACTTCAACGACGCGGAGTTGATGCAGTAGCGCAGACCGCCCTGGTCGACCGGGCCGTCGTCGAAGACGTGGCCGAGGTGGCTGTCACCGTGCAGCGAACGGACCTCGGCCCGGATCATGCCGTGGCTGAAGTCGTTGCGCTCGACGACGTTCGTCTTCTCGATCGGCTTGGTGAAGCTCGGCCAGCCGGAGTGGCTGTCGTACTTGTCGACCGACGCGAACAGCGGCTCGCCGGACACGACGTCGACGTAGATGCCGGGCTCGTGGTTGTCCCAGTATTCGTTCGCGAACGCCCGCTCGGTCCCGTCCTGCTGGGTCACGCGGTACTGCTCCGGGGTCAGCCGGGACACGGCTTCCGGGTTCTTGTTGTACTGGGTCTGCTGGGACACAGCTCTCCCTTCGCGGCCTCTCGGCTCGAGCTGGGGAACCAGGTGAAACGCACCTGGACGTGCAGTTATATAGACACCGTACGGGCTCCTTCTATTCCCTCGGACGGCCGCTTGCGCCGTCGTCCGACTTCTGTAAGAAATCGGTCCCCACCAGTAGATCGAGCAGGGTCCGCAGCGCCCGTCCGGGGGCCTTTTCACCGTGGCTCACGACCGAGAGGGGCCACGTGAGCCCGGCGTCTTCCAGCGGCACCACGGCGGTGCCGGGCGCGGTCAGCGGCATGAGGTCGGGGATCACGGCGACGCCCAGCCCGGCGGCGACGTACAGGGGCATCACGCGGAGGTCGGCGACCTCCACCGGGACCCGGCGGGGGACGCCGAGCGACTCGCAGGCCTGGTCGATCGCGATGCGGTTGCCGAAGCCGCGCGGCGCGTCCACGAATCGCTCGCCGGCCAGGTCCCGCAAGGAGATCGACGCCCGGCCGGCGAGCCGGTGCGCGGCCGGGAGCACGGCGAAGTAGGGGACCGTGACGATCGTGCGCACGGTCAGGCCCGGCAGTGCGCTTTCGGGCAGGCCGAGCAGCGCGACGTCGAGCCGGCCGTGGCGCACGTCCTCGGCCAGGCCGGTCGAGCCCGTGACCGACACCGTCAGATGCAGGTCGACCAGCGGGTGCCGGTCGTGGAACGCGCCGAGCACCGCCGGCAGGTCGAGCGCGCCGACGCTCGTGAGCGTGCCCACCCGCAGGCTGCCCCGCAGGCCCGCCGAGGCCTCCTGAACCACCTCGCGGGCGCGCTCCACGGCGTCGAGCGCGGCCTTCGCCTCCGGCAGGAACAACTCACCCGAAGCCGACAGCGCGACCTTGCGCGTGGAGCGGTCGAACAACGTCGTGCCCAGCTCGGTCTCCAGCGTGCGGATCGTGGCGGACACCGTGGACTGGACGGCGAACAACCGCTGCGCCGCGCGCGTGAAACTGAGCTCCTCGGCCACGGCCACGAAGTACTCGAGCTGGCGGGTTTCCACGCCGCGAATTATCGCATCTGGCGATAACTGTCGCCAAGACTTTTCGTTGGACTAAATGAGTCGCCGAGCGGATGGTTGAAGGCACAACGATCTTCCGGGGAAGGCAGCCATGCTCCACACCGTTTCGCCCGTCCCAGCCCACACAGCCCGAACAGTCCGAACAGCCCGCCCGAGGCTCACCCACGACTGGGGCTTCCGCGTGATCGCCCTCGCGTTCGCCGCGTCGCTCGCGTTCTCCACCGTGCCGACGCCGCTGTACGCGATCTACCAGCGCCAAGACGGGTTCCCGACGTTCGTGGTCACCCTCGTCTTCGCCGCCTACGCCGTGGGCGTGATGGCGAGCCTCTACCTCGCCGGCCACGTGAGCGACTGGCTCGGCCGGCGCCGTGTGATCGTCGTCGCCACCCTCGCCGAGGCGCTGGCGGCCGCGTTGTTCCTGTCGTCAGGCGAGGTGCCGGTGCTGCTGGTGGCCCGGCTGGTCAGCGGAGCCGGCATCGGCGCGCTCACCGCCACGGCCACCGCGCACCTGTCGGAGCTGCGCGCCATCGCGCGGCCCGGCGAGCACGCCGGGCGCGCGGGGCTGATCGCGAGCGTGGTGAACCTCGGCGGGCTCGGCCTGGGCCCGCTCGTCGGCGGGTTCTTCGCGAAGTACGCGACCAGCCCGCTCACCACGCCGTTCGCCGTGTTCCTGGTGGTGCTGGTCGCGGCCGCGATCGCCGTGGCGCTGGTGCCCGAGACCGTCGAGCCGTGGGACGAGCCGCCCGCCTACCGGCCGCAGCGGCTTTCGCTGCCGGCCGACGCGAAGCCGACGTTCTTCGGCGCGGCCATCGCCGTGTTCGCGTCCTTCGCGATCACGGGTCTGTTCGCGGCGCTGGCCCCGACGCTGCTCGCCCAAGGTCTGCACCAGAGCGGCCATCTGCTCGCCGGGATCGCGGCGGCTTCGCTGCTGGTCGCCGCGGCGCTCGGGCAGATCGTCTTCGCGTGGCTCACCGTCGCGTGGCAGCTGCGGCTCGGCTTCGCGTTGATGGCCGTGGGACTCGTGGTGCTGCCGGTCGCGGCGCTGCTGCCTTCGCTGTGGCTGTTCTTCGCCGGCAGCCTCCTCGCCGGCACGGGCATGGGGCTCGGCTTCCGCGCGTCGGTGACCACTGTGGCCACGCTGGCCGGCCCGCGCTCGCGTGGCCAGGTGCTGGCGGCGCTGTTCCTCGCGGCCTACGCGGGCCTCGTCGTGCCGGTGCTCGCCGTCGGGCTGGCGCTGGTGTGGGTGTCGAGCCCGATGGCACTGCTGGGGTTCTCCGTGGCCGAGCTCCTGCTGCTCGCCTGGTCGGCGAACCGCATCCTGCGGCCCGCTAGCCGGCCGGTTCGAGCTGCCAGCTGAGCGTCACCGTGGTGCCGTCCGGGCGTTGCACGCACTCGCTTTCGTGCGCGAGCCCCTGCATCAGCGGCAGGCCGCGGCCGCGCAGGCCGTTGGTCGGGCGGGGCGGGAGCCAGCGGCCGTAGTCGGTGACGACCACGGTGACCCGACCGTCCACACAGGTCGCGAGGACGTCGAGGACACCGGTTTCCCGGCCCTCGTAGGCGTGCTCGGCGGAGTTGGCCATGGCCTCGTAGCTCGCCATCACCATGTCCTCCTGCTGCGTGGTGCTCATGTCGAGCCCCGCCACCCAGGCGGCGAGGGCGCGGCGCAGCCCGATCAGCGGTTCCGCCGCCGCGGTGACGCGGCGGCGGAACTCCGGTGTGGTGCGGTCTTCGGTCGCTCGCCCGGTCATGCCGCACCCCCGGCCCGGTGGCGCGCGTGGATCACCGCGATGTCGTCGTCGTGGTCGCCGCCGGTGAGGTCCTGGATCAGGCGGTCCCACGCGGTTTCCGCGTCGGAGCCGTCCCGCAGGCCGCCGAGCGCGGCGAGCAGCCCGGCGATGCCGACGGTGAGGTCGCGGGTGCGGCTCTCCACGAGACCGTCGGTGTAGAGCACGAGATCGGTGCCCGGCGGGAAGGCCACCCGCTCCTGCGGGAACTCCGCGCCGACGCCGAGCGGCTGGGCCAGCGCCTCGCCGATCTGCTCGGGAGTCCCGTCGGGGTGGACGAGCACGCCGGGCAGGTGCCCGGCGTTCGCGTACGTCAGCGAGTGGTCCGCAGGCTGGTGCACGGCGTAGAAACAGGTCACGAAACTCGGCTCCGCGAAGCGGCCGGTGAGCTGCGAGACATTGCGCAGCACTTCCGAGGGCGGCAGCTCCAGCAGCGCGTACGAGCGGATCGCGGTGCGCACCTGGCCCATCACGGTGGCCGCGGTGACGCCGTGGCCGACCACGTCGCCGATCACGAACGCGGTGGCCCCCGAGCCGAGGCGGAGCACGTCGAACCAGTCGCCGCCGACCTTGCTGCCGGTGGCGGCCGGCAGGTACCGCGTGACGAGGTCGAGGCCCGGGATCCGCGGCGCGGCGGGCACCATGCTCCGCGAGAGCTCCGCGGCGAGGGTGCGCTCGCGTTCGTAGAGGCGCGCGTTGTCCAGCGCGATGGCGGCGTAGCCCGCGATGCCTTCGGCGAGGTACTCGTGGCGCTCGGTGAACCGGCCGGTCCCGGGGTGGCCGAAGAAGAACCCGCCGAGCACCTCGCCGCTGGTGGGGCTCACCACCGACACGGCGAGGTAGCTGCGCACGGGCAGGTGGCCTTCGGGCATGCCGTGATACGGCGCGTTGCGGCCGAAGCGCGGGTCGGCCGTGATGTCGGGGCTGCGGACGGTGCCGGTGCCGTCGAAGGTCGGGCCGAACACGGCGGTGTTGCGGGGCATGGGGAAGCGGGAGAACGCTTCGCGCGGCACGCCGGAGAGGGTGTACAGCGTGTAGGACTCGCCGAACTGGTCGACGAGGTTGTAGAAGAACGCGCCGAAGGCCGCGCCGGTCGCACCGGTGGCGGCGTCGGTGGCGTCCTGGACGACGACGTCGAGGTCGAGCTGCGCGGTGAGGCGGCGGCCGATGGAGTGCAGGGCGTCGACGACGCCGGCCTCGGCCCGCAGCCGGCTCACGGTGCCGGTGAGCTCGGCCGTCGCGGCGTCGACCCCGGCCGCGGTCGGCGCGAGACGGGCGCCTTCGGGGGCGTCGGTGTGCAGCAGCACGGTGGCGTCGTCGTCGGCGACGACCACCGCGCCGGTCACGCGCTGGGCGGGCACGAGCTGCGCCACGGTCGCGGCGTCGGGGACCACGATCCGGCCGCGGCCCCGGAAGTCCGCGGCATCGAGCCGGCGGACCCGCACGGCCACGGGCCGGCCCTCGGCGTCGACGAACGCCTTGCGCACGGCCTGTGCCACCGGCCCCAGGCCGTCGGTGGTCGTCATGCGCCCTCCAGCGCGGCGGGCAAGGAGGGGAACAAGGCGAGCTCGTCGGTCAGACGCGTCAGCTCCAGCGGCCGCAGTGTGAGCCGGCTGCTCGCGACCACGCGCACGTCGGCGGGTTCGGCCTGCCGGTGGGCCCACACGAGCACCGCCATCCCCGCCGACGCCAGGAAGTCGACGGCGCTGAGGTCGATCACGAGCACCGGCGCCCCCGTGCGCGCGGCGCGGTCCACGAGCCGGCGCAGCTGGGGAGCGAGTGCGAGGTCGAGGGCGCCGCTCACGGCCAGCACCGTGGCGCCGTCGCTCTCACTCAGCGCGACGGCACCGCCCGTGGTTTCCACCCGGCCCGCGTCGTCGGCGGGGACACCGGACTCAGCCATGCGCCAATACTGCCAAGCCCGCGTCCGTCTCGCCCGGCCATACCCCGTTCGGTGCAGTGCCGGGCGGCCTCGGGGCCGGTGACCAGTTCGGCGACCGAATGATCAGGCGTCGTTCAGCGCCCGCGCGAAGGCGGTGTGCACGCGCAGGTACTGGCGCAACGGAAGGGCTTCTCCGGGGGTGGCGGACGCCAGCCGGCGGGTGGCCCACGTGTTCCACGTGAGGTGCGCTTGCGCGACCGAAAGCCGGGCGGCCGAGGCGACCTCGGCGGGGCTTTCCCCGGCGAGGACGGCTTCGTGCATGAGAACGGGGCTGCTGCGCCGGATCCAGTCCTGCAGCGAAGCCATGGCGGCGAGGCGGTGCAGCTGCGAACCGGCTCCTCGGGTGTCGGAGTCCGGGTCCGGAACGGTCGTGTGCACACCGGTGAGGTCTGCGGCGGGGGCCTCCGGTGCGGAGGCGGCCGGAGCCGGTGCCGGGCGCGGGAATTCGGGGCGTCCGGCGATTTTCGCGGACGTCTTTTCGGTGATCTCGGGGGTGAGTGAGGTCGTCATGGCGATTCTCCCAGGTCGGGCGGTCAGCCACACCGCGATCGTGGCCGCGCCGGTCGGGACGGGCGGCGTCCCACGGCTACCCTCTCATCCTTCTGGCCAATCCTCGGTTTTGTGAGACTGTGATCTCACTCGTTCGGGGGCGTTTTCCCTTGGGGCGCCTCAACATCCCGGGACACGCGAGCGCCGCCGGGCGGTACCCGGCGGCGCTCGTTCACCCGCGTGTCAGTCCTTGTTCTTCAGCCCGTCGACGGCGTCCTTGACCTTCTCGCCGGCCTGCTTGAGGGCACCCTTGGCCTGGTCCGCTTTGCCTTCGGCCTGCCACTGTTCGTTTCCGGTGGCATTTCCGAGTGCTTCTTTGGCGCGGCCCTTCAATTCATCGGCCTTGTTCTGCATTTTATCGCTCACGACCGCTCCTTTCGCGCAGGCGGGAGGGTTACCCGTTTTCGGACGGTTCAAACTTCGCGGCTCAGTACCAGTGCGCGCGGCCGCCGACCTTGCGGCCGGTTCCGCCCAGGATGGCCAGGACCGCACCGATGACCAGCAGGACGATGCCGATCGTCCACAGGATCGAGATGCCGGTGATGAAACCGACGACGAGCAGGATGACTCCGAGCACGATCATGGATTCTCCAGCTGTTCTGTAATGGGGACCGATGGATTCGGAGTACCCGGCCGGGCGACGGGGCAAACACTTTCGGGTCCGGTCCGGTGTGGACGTACCAGTGGTCTGATCCGGCGGCCGGATCAGCGGAACCGGTTCCGGGGAGTTCATTCGGTCACCGAAGGAATGTGCGCACAGGTGGGCGAACCGGCGGTTTTGTACCGCCTTTGCCGGGGCCGACCAGGATGTGAAACCGCTTTGCGGCCGGGTGCGGGCGGCCTAGTTTTCGATCCCGACAGATCGATTTCTCACCGAATGAGGGGAGCCGGTGCGTGGCCTCGGGCGAACTCGCGACGACGGCGCCGGTCGGGCTCGGCTGGCTCGCCGTGCGGATCGGCGAACGCACGGCGCGCGGGATCGCGGGCGCCGTGTCGGGCCTGATCCGCGACGGCGAGGTGCAGCCCGGCACGCGGCTGCCGACCGTGCGCGCGCTCGCGGCCGAGCTGTCGGTGAGCCCCACGACGATCGCGGAGGCGTGGGCGCAGCTGCGCGCGGCCGGGCTGATCGGCACGGGCCGCCGGCGCGGCACGACGGTGCTGGCGCCGCCCGCTGGGCTTCCGCCCGCGCGGATGTTCCCGGGCTGGCAGTCGGTGGACCTGGAGCACGGCTCACCCGATGCCGCGCTGCTGCCGCCACTGGAGGACGCCGTGGCCGCCGGGGTGCGGTCGGAGCGGCCGGCGGTGAAGGAACCGATCAGCGCCCGGCTGCGGGCGGCGGTGAAGCCGGAGTGGCCGTTCGCGGCGGAGGCGTGGACGGTCGCCGCCGGTGGTCAGGAAGGCGTTTCGCTGGCGTGCCGGGCGGTGGCCCGCCCCGGCGACGTCGTCGCGGTCGAGGAACCGACGGCGCCGTGGCTGCTGCGGCACCTGCGGGCGGCGCGCATCCACGTGGTTCCGGTGCGCTGCGACGAAACCGGCCCGCGAGCCGACTCGCTGGAGGCCGCGCTGGCGCACCGGCCCGTCGCCTTCGTCTACCAGCCGCGCGCGCAGAATCCGCTGGGCCACACGGTGGCCGCCGCCCGCGTCGCGGAGCTCGCCGCCGTGCTCGCGCACACCGACACGGCCGTGATCGAGGCCGACGACTTCGGCCCGCTCGCCGCTTCGGCGGGGGCGAGCCTGGGCACGCACCTGCCCGGGCAGGTGCTGCTGGTGCGGTCCTACTGCACGGCGTTCGGCACGGAACTGCGCAGCTGCGTGCTCGGCGGCTCGGCCGCGCTCGTGGAGCGGGTGCGCGCGCAGCGGGCGTTCGGCACGGCGTGGTCCAGCCGGGTGCTGCAGGACGCGCAGGCGTTCCTGCTCACCGACCCCGGCACGGACGCGCTGGTCCACCGCGCGCGCCGGCGCTACGCGGCGCGGCGGACGGTGCTCGCCGAGGCGCTGCGCGACCACGGCCTCGACGTGGCCGCGGGCGACGGGCTCACGCTCTGGGTGCCGGTGCCCGACGAGACCCGCACGCTGGTCACGCTGGCCGCGCACGGCGTCTCCGTCGGCGCGGGCAGCCGGTCTTTCACGGGCCGTTCCGGCGCGCCGCACATCCGCGTCGCCGTGGGCCAGCTCCCCGACGACCCGGCGCCGGTCGCCGACCTGGCGGGCATGATCGCGCGGGCGGCCGGCGTCCGGTCCCGCCGCAGCGCCTGACCCGTCAGACGGCCTCGAAGTGCTCCACCCGCGGTGGCGCCGCGAGGTAGGGCATGAGCAGCGCGCCGTATGCGGCGTAGCGGTCGGTGCCGCGGAAGTTCTCCAGGTGGTGCTTCTTCGACTCCCACTCGACGACACCGACGAAGCGGTCCGGGCTCTCTTCACTGCGCATCATGCGAGCGCGCCGACAGCCGGGCGTGCTCGCGAGCAGCTCGCGGGCTTTCGCATACGCGGCGGCGAATTCGTCCCCGGCGCCCGGTTTCACGTCGATGATCGCGATTTCGGTGATCACCCTTGCCGTTCTACTCCGGACTCGCGGGTGCCGGTACTGCCGGCTCGCCGATCGACCGGAGGGACTAGTACCTCCGCCGCTTCCGGCGCACCGGGCGGGTGGGCAGGGTGGCGCGCATGATCCGTCCCCACCTGTCCCGGCGGGCCCGCCGCCGGACGATCTCGCTCGCCGTCGTGCTCGTGCTGCTGCTCGGCGGCGGGTACGCGCTGCTGCGGGTGGCCGACGCCCGCACGTTCCAGTTCTTCGGCGGCCTCACCGACCGGGTCGAGACGCCGCAGAAGGTCGTGGCGCTGACCTTCGACGACGGGCCCGACCCGGCCGGCGTCGCTCCGGTGCTCGCGACGCTGGCCTCGCGCGGGGTGAAGGCGACGTTCTTCCTCATCGGCCGCGAGCTGGCGGCACACCCCGAGCTGGGCCGCGAGCTCGCCGCGGCCGGGCACGAACTCGGCAACCACACGTACTCGCACGAGCGGATGGTGCTGGTGACGCCCGGCTACGTCGCCGCGGAGATCGAACGCACCGACGCGCTCATCCGCCGGACCGGCTACCGGGGCGAGATCACCGTGCGCCCGCCCAACGGCAAGAAGCTGCTCGCGCTCCCGTACTACCTCCACGCGCACGGCCGGCAGACGATCATGTGGGACGTCGAGCCGAACTCCTACCCCGACGTCGACGCTTCGGCCGCCGCGACCGCCGAGTACGTGGTGACCCACGTGCGCCCGGGGTCGATCGTGGTGCTGCACGCGATGTACCCGGCCCGCGAGGCGACGCGGGAGGCGCTCGGCCCCGCGATCGACGGGCTGCGGGCGCGCGGCTACCGGTTCGTCACGGTGTCGCAGCTGCTGGCGTTGCGGGGCAAGGGATGACGGCCACCACGGACCAGCCGCCGGCCACGGGTCCGGCGGTGAGCGAGCCGCCGCGCTCGGCCAGCTGCGCGCGCAGGCTGGTGAGGCCGTAGCCGGCGCCGGCGGTTTCCCCGGCCGGTGGGGTCCGGACCTTCGATGCGACGGTGATCCGGGCCTGCCCGCCGGTCACGGCGACGTCGACGCCCAGACGCGTGCCCGGGCCGTGGTGGCGCAGGGCGTTGGTGGCGGCTTCGGCGATCACGCGCCCGGCGAGCGGACGGACGGGGCCGGGGAGGGCCGCCGCGTCCGGCACGGTGTCGAGGACCAGACCGGCGGAACGCAGCTGGTCGAGCACATCGGCCAGCGCGGGTTCGGCGGCGGGTTCCTCGTCACCGTGGAGTTCGCGCAGCGTCGCGCGGACCTGGCCCAGTGCGTCGCGGCCGGCCGACAGCATCGCGTCGACGCGCCGGCGGTCGGCGTCGGTCAGGTCGCCGACCGCGCGCAGGGCCTCGGCCTGCACGAGCATCACGGTGGTGGTGCGCGCGAGCGTGTCGTGCAGCCGCCGTGCGGTGCGGTCGCGGCGTTCGGCGGCGAGGCGTTCCAGCCGGTGCCGGGTGCGTTGCGCGGCGAACTCCGCGCGTTCGGCGACGTGGCGTTGGCGTTCCACACCGAGCAGCCAGGCGACGACGCAGATGGCGGCGGTGAGCAGCGCGCCGTCCACGAAACCCTTGGCGGGCACCATCGCCGCGCCGAGGGCGGCCGTCGTGGCGCCGCAGAGCCAGAACCGCACGAGCGGGCGCGGCGACATCGGCGCGGTGTAGAGGGCGAGCAGGACCGGGAGGTAGTCGAGGTTGCGCGGCGCGCTGGTCACGAGGTGGGCGACGGTCGTCGCGGCGACCACGGCGAGCACCCAGCCGGGGAACCGCCGGCGAAAGGGCAACGGCAGCAGCTGCGCGACGACGAGCAGCGGGCCGGCGCCGCCGTGGCCCGGCTGCCACGTGCCGCCCAGAGCGAGCAGGAGGGCGACCAGGAGCGTGGTGGCCAGGTCGGCGAGGAGCCGTCGATCGGCGAGTCGGCGCACGGGCCGAGGGTAGACTGCGCCGGTGATCGGGATCCGCGTCGTCGACGACCACGCGCTGGTCCGCGAAGGTCTCGCCCTAATCCTCGCCGCGCAGCCGGACCTCACCGTGACCGGCGTGCACGCCGACGGTGCCGAGCTGCTCGCCGTGCCGGGCGACCTGGGTGACGTGGTGCTGCTGGACCTGAACCTGCCGGGCCTCGACGGCCTCGAGGTGCTGCGTCGGCTGCGGGCGCGCACGCCCCGCCCGCGCGTGGTGATGCTGACGACGATCGGGCGGGCGCGCGACATCCGGCGCGCCCTGGCCGAGGGCGCGGACGGGTTCGTGCTCAAGGACTCCACGGGCGAGGAGCTGGCTGCCGCCGTCCGCGCCGCGCACGCCGGGGTGACCGCAGTCAGCCCGGCCGTCGCCGCGGAGCTCGGGGCCCCGGCCGAGCCGTTCACCCCGCGCGAACGCGACGTGCTGGCGTTGCTCGGCCGCGGACTGTCCAATCGGGACATCGCCGCCGAGCTCGGCCTGGCGGAACGCACGGTCAAGGTCCACGTGGGCAACCTCCTCGCGAAGCTGCAGGTGGGCAGCCGCACGCAGGCGGCGCTGGCGGCGGAGCGGGTGCTGGGCTGAGGGGCGCGTTCGCCCTCCGCGAGACCGGTGGTCGCGCCGTGGCGGGCGGGCCAGGGTGAGGGGCATGAGACTTCTCGTGCTGGGTGGGACGGTGTTCGTCGGGCGGGCGGTGGCGGCGGAGGCACTGAGGCGGGGCCACGAGGTCGTGTGCGCGGCCCGCGGCGAGTCGGGGACGGTGCCCGACGGCGCGCGCCTGATCAAGGTGGACCGGGACGATCCGGACGGATTGGCCGCGCTGCCCGCGTTCGACGCCGTGGTGGACGTGGCGCCGATGTCGTTCCCGTGGGTGGAGCGCGCACTGGCGGCGCTCGCGGACCGCGTGGCGCACTGGACGTTCGTCTCGACGATCAACGTCTACGCCGACGAGGCCACACCCGGCCAGACCCCGGCGACCGGCCCGCTGGTGGAGCCGCTGGCGCGCCACGCCACCCGCGCCGACCTGGCCGCGGAAGGCGGCACCGGGCTGTACGGCGGAATCAAGGTGGCCAGCGAGAACGCCGTGCGCGCCGCCCTGGGGGAGCGCGCGTTCGTCGTGCGGCCCGGCCTGATCACCGGCCCCGGCGACGGCAGCGACCGCTTCGGCTACTGGCCCGGCCGCTTCGCCCGCGGCGGCCGCGTGCTCGTGCCCGCCTCCGACCGGCTCGCCCAGTACCTCGACGTGCGCGATCTCGCGGCCTGGATCGTCACGGCGTCCGAGACGGGGTTGACCGGCACCTTCGACGCGATCGGCCCCGCCGTCGGCCTGGGCAAGCTGCTCGCCGACATCGCCGCGGCCGTCGGCACGGACGTCGACTTCGTGCCCGCCACGGACACCCAGCTGGAAACCGCCGGCGTCGCCCCGTGGTCCGGTCCACGCTCCCTGCCCCTCTGGCTCCCGCCCACCTACGCCGGCCTCGCCTCCCACGACCCGGCCCCATCACTCGCGGCGGGCCTCGACGTCCGCCCCCTCTCCGACGCCGTCACGGGCGCACTGGAGCGTGAACGCGAGCTGGGTTTGGACCGCGAGCGCCGCGCGGGCCTGTCGGCGGCGGAGGAGGCGGAGGTACTGGCCGGGTTGTGATCCGGTGCGCGCCGGGGGAGCGGGCGCAGTAGCCAGGTTGGTAAGGGCCGTGCGGCCGCGCCGGTTGTCAGCCGGCGCGGTGGCGGGTCAGCTCGCGGCGAGCCATTTCGCCGTGCCCGGACGGCCGGGGATCCAGCAGCCGCCCGAGGTGCCGGGGGTGGTGTCGTCCGGGAGGGCGAGGAGGCCGGCCAGCACGTGGGCGGCGGGGCCGCTTGTGCGCCACAGCCAGGTGCTGGGCGTGAAAACGTTTTCTTCGTCCGCGGGCATGCGGATGGCGGTGGCGTCGTCCTCGGCGTCGAGGCGGAAGACGTCCACGACGTCGCCGTGGACGCGGACGCCGACGACCGCGAGGACTTCGCCGGTGGCGTCGCTGGGGTGCACGAACTGGTAGCCGCGGGCGATGAGGGCGCGCAGGCCGGACTCGACGTCGCAGGGTGAATGGTCCATCGTCCCCGCCTTCCGTTGCCAGCTCGGGAATCCGCACGTGCATCCGCACGCTGGCGCGGACGTTAGCACGACCTCCCCCAGGGTAGGACAGACACACTTCTCTTTTCGATCCCGTCTGCGCGCTTCTGTAGAAGATGGGGCACCGCGCGAAAAGGGTCGTTCGTGCCACGGCTTCGTGGCCGACCGGGCAATGGCGACACGGGCGTGACGAATCTCCCTCGCCATGTCAAGTGACGTTCACGAGGCGGACGCCACCACGGCCGGGTGGTGATCCTGTTGGCCACGTGGCAACCGGCGCTAGCATCGGCTACCCCGCGAAGCACGGGGGACGGACCGCCGAGCCGAGCGGTCACGGTGCCGGTGTCCGCGCACCTCTGGGGTCGGTGATGGGACTGTTCGCGATGGTGGTCGCCGGCCTGCCGCTGGCAGGCGGGCCGCTCGCGGCGGCGCTGCTCGTACTGCGCCGCCGCCCCGCCCTGCGCCCCGCACCCGCCGCCCGCACGCCGCCGCGGCTCGCCGAGGAACTGCGCGCCGTCGCCGAGGTCCTGCCCCGAGTGCGGCCCGCGCCCATCGCCCCACCGAAACGAACCGAACCCGCCCTTCCGGCCGCCTCGTGCCGGCCCTGCCTCGCGGCCGCCGTGCCCCGCCCCCGGCGCCCACCGGCCCCGGCCGAACCCGCGGCGCAGACCTGCGCCGCCTGCACCCACTGACCCGGCGCTCCGACCCGAGCCGGCGTGCCTCAGCGAACACGGAACCGCGCACCGGCTCACCATCACCGCGACCCCGCCCACCTCGCCACAGTGGTTCCGCTCAACGCAACCGAACGCCACATTGGGTGCGTTGCGCGCACCGAATGCCACATTGGGGCGCTTTGGCCCCACCCGACGGCCGCCCGCCGAACCAACTCGCCACCCACCCGAGCCGCGCGCCGCACCTCGCCAACCGCCGGCCGACAACGCAACCAAGCCCCGCACCCGAGCCGCGCGCCGCACCTCGCCAACTGCCGGCTGACAAGCCCCGCACCGAGAACCACCCCGGCACCCCGATCCGAAGCCTCCCTGCGGCCGTCGGACTTCGTTCGAGCTTGCGGGGCGCGCTCCGAGCCCGCCGGCAGCACAAGAGCGGCGAGAAGTCCTTACCAGAAACGATCACCGGGTGTGCGGGATAGCGAGAGCGCACAACCCCTGTCCGCGTCCCAGACCGGGGTCCGACAGGGGACGGGTTCGAGTTCGCGACCTGTCCGCGCGAGCGATGAAAGCCGCCGTCTGGATCGACCTGTGCTATCTGGACGGCCGGCTGTGTTCTGGCTGGTCCGGCCCGAGAGTCGCCGTCGCTTCAAGGCTTTCTTGAATGAGAAGCACACGAAGTGAGCCCTTGTTGAGCTGCCGCCATCGGTGCTTGACATGGCCGCCGTAGAAGAGGCTCTCGCCGGCACCCAGCTTGAAGATGCCGTGGCCCTCGACCTCCATCTCGCACCGCCCTGTGGCGACGTAGATCATCTCGCGGGCGGCATGTGTGTAGTACTCCTCGAACTCGCTGGGCCCTGAGCGGTACTCGACCGGCAGGAAGGGCCAGGCTCCGCGGACGAGGAAGCGGGCCATACCAGTGCTGTGCTCGACCTCCAGGGCCGAGCGTCGTTGGACTCCGCCGAAGTCTTCCGCGCTGCCCAGCGCGACCAGCGCGTGTGCCGTAGTGCCGAGCACGTCCGCGATCAGCGTCAGCGTGCGCATGCTCGGGCGCGACAGGCCCCGCTCGATCTTGCTCAGAAACGGATGCGACAGCCCGGTGGCTCCCTCGACATCCTTCAGGGTCAGCCCGAGCGACTGCCGACGCTCCCGGATCCCGGCGCCCAGGGCGCCGAGCATCCGGTCACTGCGTCCCTGATCCATCTGCTCCTGCTCTCCGCCATGCGAATCCGTCGTCCTGATCATATCGGCGGACGCTCACCGGCTCGCCCTCGCCCGTGCAACCAATGTTCCCCATGGGAACAGTTCACCCATGCGAAACACGAGCATGCGAAGCCGGTAATAACTACTGGCCATTGTTCCTCGCAGGAACATTCCGCCCCCGGGCCAGGATCCCCGCGACAGCGTGCGCTGCGCGCAACTCCGCCGGCCCCCAGTTCACCCGGACAGGAGCTTCCAGACATGAAGCTGCTTGACGTTCCCGTCATCGACATGAACCCGTTCCTCACCGGCGATGCCGAGGCGCGCGCCAAGGTCGCGAAGAAGGTCGACCGCGCGTGCCGTGACATCGGCTTCCTCGTGATCAACGGGCACGGCGTCGACCCGGCGCTCATCGAGCGCACCAGGGAGATCTCACGTCAGTTCTTCGACCTCCCCGCGGAGCGGAAGCTGAGCGTGGCCAAGCCGCAGCCCGGCGTCCTGCGCGGCTACCTGGGCGTGGCGGGTGAGTCCATCGGCCGCTCTCGTGACCTCAACGCCAAAGCCGGCGATCTGAACGAAAGCATGCAGATCGGGCCGATCGACGTCCCGCCGGACGACTACGCGTTCGCGCCGGCAGCGGGCCGGCACTTCGCCCCCAACCTCTGGCCTGACGAGCCGGTGGAGTTCCGGAAGATCTGGACCGAGTACTACGAGGCGATGTCGGAGCTGGCGAACGAGCTGATGCGGGCCTTCGCGCTGGCGCTGGGCGAGGAAGAGTCGTACTTCGAGGACAAGCTCGACCGCCACATCAGCAGGCTCCGCGTCCGCAACTACCCCGCGACCGACAACCCGGCGGAGCCCGGCCAGATCCGGGCCGGCGCCCACACCGACTGGGGCAGCCTGACCATCCTGGCCACCGAGGACGCCCCCGGCGGGCTCCAGGTCCGCAACGCCGAAGGGGAGTGGCGCGATGTCCCCATTCTCCCGGGCTGCTTCATCGTCAACATCGGCGACCTCATGGCCCGTTGGACCAACGACGAGTGGGTGTCCACCCTCCACCGCGTCGTCAACCCCCCGGCCGAGCAGGCGTCGACGAGCCGGCGGCAGTCGCTGATCTTCTTCCACAACCCCAACTACGACGCAGTGATCGAGTGCATCCCCAGCTGCCTTCCGGAGGGTGCGACGCCCAAGTACCCGACCACGACGTCCGGCGAGCACCTCCTGGAGATGTTCGTTCGCTCCCAGAACGACAACTGAGCACCAGACATCCGAGCCAGATATCCGGCCGGCCGGCCAGAAAGTGAGTGAGCACGATGACGCTTCTTGACGTTCCCCTGATCGATCTCAGCGGATTCCGCGACGGAGACGAGACCACCCGCCGGCGCATCGCCGACGAGGTCGGGCGGGCCTGCCGGGACATCGGTTTCCTGGTCATCAAGGGGCACGGCGTGGCCCCGGAGAAGATCAAGACCGCCTACGACACGAGCCTGGAGTTCTTCTCCCAGGACGTGTCCGTCAAGGCCGCGGCCGGCCGGCCCGACCCCTCGCACATCCGCGGCTACATCGGGCTCGGTGTGGAGTCGCTGGCGCAGCTCGACAACATGGCCGCTCCGCCGGACATCAAGGAGCTCTTCGACGTCGGGCCGTCCGATGTGCCTGCCGACGCTTACCACGAGGCCGGTGGTGCTGCGTTCGCGCCGAACGTGTGGCCGGAGACGCCGAACGTGATGAAGCCGGTCCTGACCGACATGTTCGACACCATGACGGGTACGGCTCAGCTGCTCAGCCAGGTCTTCGCGATGGCGCTGGACCTCGAGCCCGACTACTTCCTCCCGAAGATCGACAAGCACACCAGCATCATGCGCGTCAACTACTACCCCGCTCAGGAGGAGCCGCCACTGGCGGGACAGATGCGGGTGGGCCAGCACACCGACTACACCGCGTTCACGGTCCTGTGGCAGGAAGCGGTCGACTCCGGAGGCCTGCAGGTGCTCAACAAGGCCGGTGAGTGGGTTGATGTCCCGGTCATCCCGGACTCGTTGGTGGTCAACATCGGCGACTCCCTCGCGCGGTGGACCAACGACACCTGGGTCTCCACCATGCACCGCGTCGTCAACCCCGAGCGCACCGTCGTTCCCACCAACAGGCGCATCTCGATCGTCATGTTCTTCCAGCCCAACTACGACGCGGTCATCGAGTGCATCCCCACCTGCCAGGGCCCGGACCGGCCGCCGAAGTACGCCCCGATCAAGAACGGCGAGTACCTCGCCGCCAAGTTCGCGCAGCAGCAGATCGACGAGGAGGAGGTCGCGTGACCACCACCACGAGCGCCGGCGTCCTGAACTGGGTCAACGTCTTCGCCAAGAACCTTGAGGACCTGCCCAGGTTCTACGCCGAGCTGTTCGGCCTGAGTGAGGTCGAGCAGATGCGCAACAACGTCTTCCGCGGCTTCTCCACCGGCGCGAGCGGCCTGGGGTTCCTCTCCCCGGAGGGTTACGACCTGCTTCACCTGGAACCCCTGCGCGAGACCCAAGGCGCGGGCTTCCTGCTCAACTTCGAGACCGGCTCTCACGACGAGGTCCACACCCTGATCGACTCAGCCGTCGCCGCGGGCGCCACCCTGGTCAAGGAGCCCTACGAAACCTCCTACGGCTGGTACCAGGCCGTGCTGACCGATCCGGAAGGCAACGTGTTCCGGATCAACCACATCTTCGGGAGCGTGGCGTGACCGGTCGCATGACCGGTGCGGTCGCCATCGTCACCGGGACCGCGCACCCCAACGGCATCGGCGCGGCCACGGCCCGCCGGCTCGCCGAGGAGGGTGCCAAGGTGCTGATGACCGACCTGCTCGGTGAGGTCGGGAAGCAGACCGCGGCCGAACTCACCGGCCGCGGCCTCGAAGTCAGCTTCGTGATCCACGACGTCACCTCCGAGGCCGAGTGGCAGCAGACTCTGCAGACGTGCCGGTCGACCTACGGCGAGCCGACCGTGCTCTTCAACAACGCGGGCGTCTTCAACGGCGCGCCGATCACGGAGGAGGACCTGCCGGGCTGGAGCCGCACCATCGCCGCGAACCTGACCAGTGTGTTCCTCGGGATGCGCACCGTCATCCCGGCGATGATCGCCAACGGCGGTGGCTCGATCGTCAACACTTCCTCGATCTGGGGGCTCGTCGGTGCCGAAGGTGGCGCGGCCTACCACGCCAGCAAGGGCGGCGTCACGGTGTTGACCAAGCACGCGGCGATGGCACACGTCCGCGACGCCATCCGCGTCAACTCGGTGCACCCCGGCGGAATCGACACCGTGATCATGGAACAGTCCGGAAAGGACAACGCGGACCAGGTGGCGGCCCGTACGCCGATGGGCCGACTGGGCAAGCCCGAAGAGATCGCCGAGGCGGTCGTCTTCCTGTCATCCCCGGGAGCCTCTTACGTCACAGGCACCGCGTTCGCCGTCGACGGCGGATACACCGCCCTGTGAGCCACCGACAGGGCTTGGCGCCGACCGCGCCGACGATCGGCGCAAGCCCGACACACCTCCCCGAACACAACGGTGCGGCTCAACGAGGAGCCGGCGCGCACCTCTGAGCGCCATCCGCACCGTCGTGGCGCGACTCCTCAGCGAGCGAAAGGTCTCTCAGCCATGCCCACAATCACTCCACCGAAAAGCCGACCGGCGACTCGACCCCGTTCCCGCCTGATCGCTGCGGCGATCATCGGATCGCTGGCCGCGGTCAGCCTCGCGGCCTGCGGGTCGTCAAGCTCTGCCGGCTCTTCGGACTCCGGTGCGAGCGGTGGCTCCTCGAGTGGTGCGGTGGCCTTCTTCACCGATGGCCTCGGCAACTCCTACCTCCAGTCGGCGACGAACGCCGCCAAGGCACTGGCGGCGAAGGACGGCGTGAAGATGGACGTCTTCAGCGCCGACTTCGACTCCGGCAAACAACTCACTCAGATCCAGGACGCCGTCTCAAGCGGCAAGTACAAGGCCTTGGTCGTCGAGGCCATCGACGGACAGTCGGTGTGCAGAGCGCTGACCGACGCCGCCCAGCATCTGATCGTCTCCATCTACAACACGCCGATCTGCGGCCACGTGCAGGATCTGTACTCGCCCGGCACCATCGGATTCTTCGGCCGCCTGGAGTCCGAGACCGGCCGGCTCTTCGCCGGGTATATGCACAAGGCGCTCCCGAACGGCGGCAAGGTCGCCTATCTCCCGGGGCCGGCCGGCAGCTCGATCGTCCAGCTGACCACCCAGAACTTCCTCGACGAGCTCAAGAAGTATCCCGGCCTCGACCTGGTCGCCACCGTCCCGGGCAATTGGGACGGGGCCACCGGCCTCGCGGCCACCCAGGACATCGTGCAGGCCCATCCCGACGTCAACGGGATCGTCTTCGGCGACGACAACACCGCCACACCCTCGATGAAGTGGCTCATCGACACCGGAAAGCTGGGGAACATCAAGGTCGTCTCGCTCGCCGGAGCCGCCAACGTGGTCGACATGGTGAAGGCGGGACAGGTCTACGCCGACGTCGCCGGCCTGCCCGTGGAGGAAGCCACCCGGGCACTGCAAGCCGCCATCCAGACCATGCAAGGCGAGAAGCTCACCGTCCCCGGCTTCGACCCCACGACGAAGGTCTACAACGTTCTCAAGGACCCGATGTTCCACGGTGGAGACCCGGTCATCACCAAGGCCAACGCCGCCGGCTTCACGTCGACCTGGAGCGTGGGATGAGCATCGCCCGTCCCGATCTGGGTGCCGTCCCGGGCGTGGCGCACGCCCGGGACGGGAGTGAACGCGCTCCGGGGTCCGGGGTGCTGGCTGCGGTGGGCCTGCACAAGGCCTACCCGGGAATCAAGGCTGTCGACGGCGTGACGCTCACACTGCGCGCCGGGACGGTGCACGGTCTTGTCGGCGCCAACGGCGCGGGGAAGTCGACGCTGCTCAAGATGCTCACCGGCGTGGTCAAACCCGACGCCGGCTCGCTCACCCTCGACGAACACCAGGTGCACCTGCACGGTCCTCGCCACGCCAGGAAGCTCGGCATCGCCGCCGTGCACCAAGAGCCCAGCCTCGTCCCCGGTCTGGACCCGGTGGCCAACGTCTTTCTGGGCCGGCAGATGCACGTCCTGGGCATCCGCAGACGGCGCAGGATGGTGTCGGCCTTCACCCAGCTGTGCACCGAGCTGGGGCTGGACGTGCCCACCACCGGCGCCAGCTTGGGGATGCCGGTCGCCGTGCAGCAGCAGATCGAGATCATCCGCGCGCTCCGGCACGAGTCCCGCGTGCTGGTCCTCGACGAGCCCACCGCCGCGCTCGGCGCCCGGGAACGCCTCAAACTCCACGCCATCATCAAGCTGCTTCGCTCCCGGGGCACCGCGGTCCTGCTCATCAGCCACCACCTCGAGGAGGTGCTCGAGCTCGGCGACGAGATCACCGTCCTGCGGGCCGGCGCGGTCGTGGCCCACGGCGAGGCAGCAACCTTCACCGTGGACTCGTTGACCACCGCCATGGTGGGTCGCTCGGTCAACGCGGTGACTCGCAACCGTCCGCGCCTCCCGGACAGCGAGAAAGCCGCTCCCGCGTTGGAGGTGCGCAACATCGTGACACCCGGACGGCTGCGCATCGACCACCTCTGCATCCGCCCCGGCGAGGTCGTGGGCCTGGTCGGGCTGGTGGGATCCGGACGCACCCGTCTGTTGCGAACCATCGCAGGACTGGAGCCTGTGCTCGGCGGGGAGATGCACGTGGACGGGCGTGGCACGGCCTGGCCCCGCACTCCACGCCAGGCACTCACCCGAGGAATCGCTCTCGCACCCGAAGACCGGCGCACCCAGGGCCTGATCCTGCGTCAACTGTCCTGGACCAACATGACTGTCAGCACCATCGCACGGCCCGCACGGTGCGGCCTCGTCATGCGCAAGCACGCCTTCGCTGCGGCGGCCGACCGCGGTGCCGCGGTCAGCCTCCCCGCTCATCGTCTGAAAGCAGCGGCCGGCACCCTGTCCGGCGGGAACCAGCAGAAGGTCGTTCTCGCCAGGCTCCTCCACGCCCGCCCGCGGGTCCTGCTCGTCGATGAGCCCATGCGGGGCATCGACGTCGGCGCCAAAGACGAGATCTTCCGTGTCGTCGAAGGCGCCGTCGCCCAGGGCACGGCGGTCCTGATCGCTTCGGAGGAGACCGATGACCTCCTCGGTTTCTGCGATCGCGTCCTGGTCATGCGACACGGCCGGATTGTCGCGACCGCCGCCGGAACCCAGGGCCGCGACCAGGTGTACGCAGCCATGCTGCTCGAACCCACCCCCATCGCCGTAACGGAGGGAGCCTCGTGACCTATCTGAACACCATCCGCTTGGCCGGCCGCCGCTATGGCATCGTCCTCGCCCTCGTTGTGATGGTCGTGATCGCCGGCGGGCAAAGCAGCTTCCTGACCGCCGGCAATCTGGTCAACATCAGCGACCAATGGACGCCCATAGCCGTCATGGCGCTCGGCATGACTTTCTGCCTCATCAGCGGCGGCTTCGACCTCTCGGTCGGCGCCACCTACGCGCTCGCGGCCACGGTGAGCTCCGCGCTCGCCCTCCACAACCCGCCACTCCTCGCCATCATCATCACCCTCGCGATCGCCGGGGTCGTCGGGCTGGCCAACGGCCTCATGGTCACCAAACTCGCCATCAACCCGCTGATCGCCACCCTCGGCAGCTCGCAGATCGTCGGTGGCGCAGCCCTGCTCTACTCCGGCGGAGCGACGTACTCCGTCCACGCCGGGCTCATCGCCGACCTCGGCTCCGGCCGCATCGGCGGCGTGTTCCCCGTCAGCGCCCTCGTCCTGGCCGGCTTCACCCTTGTGGCAACGATCGTTCTCACCTTCAGCACCTACGGCCAAGACCTCTACGCCGCCGGAGGCAACAACACCGCCAGCTACATCTCCGGGATCCGGACCGACCTCACCCGCACGCTGACCTACGTCATCACCGCCGTGACCGCAGGAGTGGCCGGCATTCTCTACGTCGGCCGGGTCGGCTCGGGACAGGCCAACATCGGCACCGGCATCGAGCTGCAGGTCATCGCCGCCGCACTGATCGGCGGCGTCTCCCTCATCGGCGGACAGGGCCGAGTCTGGCAAGCCCTCACCGGCGTGGCGATCCTGGCCGTGCTCCAGAACTTCTTCAACCAGGCAAGCATCAACGCCTACTGGCAATCCATCGTCCAGGGCTGCGTCATCGTCGCCGCGGTCGGCTTCGACGCTTTCAGCCGCGGCGAGTCCCTCACCGGTCTGAGGCACCGATTCGCCCGCATCCGCCACATCCACCGCGCGGAGTCGCTTCCCGCCGCCGAGACATCCTGAGAGCGCTGGGAAACATGAGCCGTCACGAGGACCACGACGCGATCAAGAACACCGTCTACGACCTGGTCGTCAAGTCCGCCCGCGTCGCGTCCGGCGAGGCCCCGATCGACATCGGGATCTCCCGGGGAGTCGTGCGTCGCCTGGCACCCGGTCTCGCGGGCCGAGCAGCACTGAACGCCGGCGGCAACCTGGTGACCCCTGGTTTTGTCGACACTCACCTGCACCTCGACAAGTCCCGGCTGATGGCTCGCTACCGCCACTTCGACGGCACGCTCGCCTCGGCCATCACCGAGACGGCAGAACTGAAGAAGGGCTTCACCGAAGACGACGTCCACCAGCGGGCCGCGCAGACGCTTCGCGACTGCGTCCTCCACGGCACCACCCGCGTCCGCACTCAGGTCGAGGTCGACGACGTCGTCGCGTTGACGTCCTTCCGTGCCATCAACGCAGTCGCCGAAGAATGGCGCGACTACGTCGACGTCGAGGTCTGTGTTTTCGCTCAAGAGGGCCTCACCCGGTCGGAGGAGACCAAGGCGCTCATCGAGGCCGCTCTGGAACAGGGGGCCCCCGTCCTCGGTGGTGCGCCGTACGCCGACGTGGACCCGCTCGGCCAGCTCGACTGGATCTTCGAGCGGGCGCGGCACTTCGGCGTCCCCATCGACCTCCATCTCGACCTCGCCGAGACCGCCGACGGCATGCTCCTCGAGGAGGTCTGCCGGCGCACCGTCCAGCACGGGATGCAGGGCAGGGTGACGGTGGGGCATGTCACCCAGCTCAGTTTCGTGACGCCGCAACGCTTCGCCGAACTGACGGCGCTGGCCGTCGACGCCGACCTCGCCTTCACCGTGCTGCCGGCCACCGACCTGTTCCTCATGGGCAGGGCACTCGGTCACGCCAAGCCCCGCGGAGTGCTCGACGTGAAATCCCTCATCGGCAACGGCTTGCGATGCTCGGTGGCCACCAACAACGTCCTGAACGCCTTCACTCCCTACGGGGATGGGTCGCTGATCCGGATGGCCAACCTCTACGCCAACATCACCCACCTGGCAGGGGAGGGCCTCGAACAGGCCTTCTCACTGGTGACCGGTGGCGCGGCCCGGGTGGTCGACCCCGGCAGCGCGGCAAGCCTGGTCGAAGGAGCGCCGGCAGACCTGATCTGTCTGCCGGCCGACAGCGCGGCCAATGCGGTCGCCACCATCGCCGAGCCCTTGTGGGGCCTCAAGCGCGGGCGGCTCACCTTCACCAGACTCCGCCCCGTACTCCAGACCCCACCCAACTTCGACACGTCCCGGCGGGACCTCGGGAGGCCGGATCCGGTGCGAGCCGCTCCCGGCTGAGCGCAGGGCTCGTCACCGCACTGACACCCAGGTCATCGGCTGAGCTCCGAGACGGGATCGAACAGCAAGAGAGGCAACGTTGATATCCAGCATCCCCATTCCTCCCCAGGACGGTCTGGTGCAGGCGTTCTGGAGTTACGAACACGCACTCATGGACAACGATCTGGCCGGCTTGGCTCGGCTCTTCGCTCCGGGCAGCGCAACGCTTCGAGGCGATGCGGCAGGATTGCTGGTCGGTCACCACGAGATCAGCTCGTTCCGAGCCGCGCGTGGCGGTGCCGCACGCCGCTCCATCGTCGGGATCCACGTACGGCCGATCGACGAAAGCCATGCGATGGTCGTGGCCGTCACCGAGTTCGAAGCCGGGGGACGGGGCCAGCAGACTCAATTGTGGCAACGCATCGACGGAGCGTGGCGGGTGACCGTCGCCCACGTCCATCAGCCGGCGCCGGCCCTTGACACGAGGATCTGGCGCATCGTCGGCAATCCGTTGGTCGCTCGCGCGGACGGAAGCGAAGACGGGCCGCTCGCCGGCGAGTCGGTGGCGATCAAGGACATCTTCGAAGTCCGCGGTTTCCCCGTCGGGGCGGGCAACCCCACCAGGCTCGCCCAGGCCTCGCCGGCGCGGGTCAACGCTCCGGCCGTGCAGCGGCTCCTCGACGCCGGCGCCTCTCTCAAGGGGATCGCCCAGACCGACGAGTTCGCGTACTCCATCGCGGGCGACAACCACCACTACGGCACCCCGCCCAACCCCCGGGCGCCGCGTCGACACCCGGGAGGCTCGACGAGCGGGCCTGCGAGTGCGGTCAGCCTGGGACACGCGACCGTGGGTCTCGGGTCGGACACCGCCGGCTCCATCCGGGTGCCGGCCTCCTACCAAGGGCTCTACGGCCTTCGCACGACGCACGGCGCCGTCCCGGTCGAGGGCATGATGCCGCTGGCACCCGCCTTCGACACCGTCGGGTGGCTGGCCCGCGACGCCGAGACCCTGGCCCGCGTCGGCGGCGTGCTGCTGCCACCACGCCAGACCAGGAGTCAGACGCGGGAGCAGGCGACGGGAGAGACGGCCTACGTCGCCGCCACCGCGCTCATCGATCAGGCGGAGCCCAGCGTCGCCGCCGCGGTCCTGGCGGTCCTGCCGAGCCGCGCTCGGATGGACGACGAATGGCGGCCACCACTCGACGTCTGGAGCGAGGCCTTCCGCACTCTCCAGGCGTTCCAGGCATGGCAGTCGCACGGCGACTGGATCCAGGGGCGAGAAGAGCATCTCGGCGCCGACGTACGCGACCGGTTCGCCTACGCGAGCACCGTCACTTCCGAGGAAGCCCTCGCGGCGGCCGAGGTGGTCTCCTCGGCGCGGACCGAGATCCGAGAGACCCTCGCCGGCCGGGTGCTGATTCTGCCGACGACCCCCACCGTGGCTCCGCTCAGGCATGCCGAGATCCAGTCTGTGCGGCAAGCAACGCTCCGGCTCACCTGCCTCGCGTCGATAGCGGGCGCGCCCGCTTTGAGCATTCCTCTGAGAACCAGCGAGGGGTTGCCGTGCGGCCTGTGTCTGGTCGCTTCTCCCGGCCGCGACCACGATCTCTTGCGCCTGGCCAAATCGGTCGACTTCGCCACCGCTGCCGTCGGAGCGACGTCGGGTCAGTCGCGGGAAGGCGCAGGGCGGTGACCGGGGATCCGATGCCGGCGCTGCAGCCCGGCACGGGGCCGATCCGGGCGGCGGCATACCTGCCGAGCACGCTCGACCACGTCCTGTGGGGCCGGCTGCCGTGCGCCACCGACAGCCCTGTGCTCACGGTCGACAGTGGCTCCAGCGTCACGTTCGACACGATCAGCCACGAGGGCATCCTCGAGGACCAGGGGCGCGACCCGAAGGCGTTCTTCAGTGCGTACGGCGTCGCCGAGGTGCTCGAAGACGCGATTTCGCTGGCGGCCAGCGGCCCCGCGGGAGAGCCCGACCATGCGTTCGGCGTCGACGGGCCGCACGTGGTGTCGCGGCCGGTCGCTGTCAGCGGCGCGCTGCCCGGCGACCTGCTGGCGATCACGGTCGAGGACACCCTGCCCCGCGTGCCCTACGGCGTGGTCAGCAACCGCCACGCGAAGGGCGCGCTCCCCGGCACCTACCCGCTCGGCGACCAGCAGGTGCACAGCGTCTTCACCCCCGTCGTCGACGGGAAAGGGGTCATCGGGCCGGCCCGCTTCGACCTCGCCCCCTTCCTCGGGATCATGGGCGTCGCAGTGGCCGGCAACCAACGACCCCACAGCGTCCCCCCGGGGTCACACGGCGGCAACCTCGACATCCGGATGCTCACCACCGGCGCCACCCTCTACCTCCCGGTGCAGGTCGACGAGGCCCTCGCCTACGTGGGCGACCCCCACTTCGCCCAGGGCGACGGCGAGGTCAGCCTCACCGCGCTCGAAGCCAGCCTGCGCGCCACCGTGCGTTTCGACGTGATCCCCCGCGAGAGCGCCGTACGGGACTTCGGCGACCTCGTGGCCCCGATCGCGGAGACAGCGGAGTTCCTCATCCCCACCGGCCTGGACGAGGACCTCGACGTCGCGATGCAGAACGCCGTCCGGGCCGCGATCGCCCTGCTCGGCATTCGCTACGGCATGGACGCACCGAACGCGTACGCCTACCTGTCGGCCGCCACCGATTTCCGCATCTCCCAGGTCGTCGACGTCGTCAAGGGCGTTCATGCGACCATCCGGAAGGCGGACTTCCTCGGCGGGTGAGGGGCCATCGCGGTGGAGTACAGGTGTCGTGGCCGTCAGCACAATCCGGCTTCGGGGTGCTTCCCCAACGCAAGCCGCCCCGCGAGGACCGCATCCCCAGCGCGCGCGTCCGAAATGGACGGACACCAGGCTGCCGCAACGGGACGTGACCCCGCCCACTTCACCCCGGGACTTTTCCGCCCCCTCCCACCGTTACACCCACTGCGGAAGCCGGACGAACCCGGTGACCGCCACGAGCAGGAAGGGGTGAGAACCGATGGCGAAGAGCGTTTTGCGCCCGGTGATCAAGCTGCGTTCCACCGCCGGCACGGGGTACACGTATGTGGTGACCAAGAACCGCCGCAACGACCCGGATCGGATGGTGCTGCGCAAGTACGACCCGGTCGTCCGCGAGCACGTGGACTTCCGCGAAGAGCGCTGACACCGAGCAGGACCGAGGGCTGAGGGTGGTCGTCACGACCACCCTCAGCCCTTTTTCGCTGTCAGCGCCGGAAGAACGGTCAGCCGCAGTGCCCGAGCGGGGCGTCGAACTTCGCGGTGCCGACCGAGCCGCCCCAGGTCACGCACTTGCCGGCGGCCGAGGCCGTGACCGGGCCGGCGAACCAGGAGAACGAGCCGGAGTCCGTCTGCTTCGTGCTGCCCTGCACCTGCAGGTACGCGGTGGTCTGCGACGGCGTGCCCGCGGCGGCGTTCTTCATCGTGCTCACGCAGTTCTTGCCGGTGGCCGCGTTGTAGGACAGGTACACCGTGCCCGCGGTGCCGAGCGAGCCCTGGTCGATCACGCCGTAACCCGAGCCGCACGCCGGGGCGCCCAGGTTCGCGTCGGTGAACTTCGCCCAGCGGATCGCCGCGCTGGAGTTGCCCTGCGGGCCGCCCTCGAAGAGCACGCCGGCCGAGCCGGTGCCGAGCGAGACGAGGTCGGAGTACGCCGCGTCCTGGCTCCACACCAGGAACCCGTCGGTGTCACCCTGCCAGCTGCCGCCCTCGTCGAACGAGGAACGGATGCGCAGCGCGTGCCGGTGGTCGCACACCGAGGGGCCCGCGAAGATCAGCCGCGTGTAGGCGCCGCCCGTGTCCGTCGCGCTCATCGCGAGCGTGGAGCCCTGCACGTCGGGCGTCTTCGCCAGGCCCGGCTCGGTCACGAACTTCTGGCTGAACGTCTGGCCGCCGTCGGAGCTGATCGCGTACGCGCGTTCGACGGTGGAGCACATCGTGCCCGCGTTGTTGCGCGCCGAGGCGTAGATCTTGCCGTCGGGCAGCTCGGTGAGGCTGATCTCCTGCGGGTTGAGGGTGCTGTTGTTCGTGCTCGCGTCGTGGGCGCCGAGGTGCCACGTCGAACCGCGGTCGTCGCTGTAGACGATGGCGCCGGTGTCGGGCGCGGAGCCGTTGACCTGGTAGCTCATGCCGGCGACCAGGCGGCCCTTGTGCGCACCGCGGGTGAGCACCGAAGCGTGCGACGGCCCGGTCGCCAGCCAGCTCGGCGGCGCCGTGAAGCCGAGCTGCGTGGTCAGGACCTGGGGCGCGGCCCACGTGGAGCCGTTGTCCTTGCTGATGCTCACGCGCGGTGTCCGGCCGCACGAGGCGTGCGGGGCGATGCACTGCATCACCGAGAGCAGCACGACGCGGCCGTCGGGCTCGTCCGCGGTCGGCGGCACGACGACGGGTGTCGGATTGCCCTTCGTGTCGCCGAAGCCCTGGATCACGATCTGCAGCGGCCCCCACGTGGAGCTGCCCTTGGCCTGGCGCTTCATGACCAGGTCGATGTCACCCGCGTCGGCGCAGCTGTTCTTGCGCCCCTCGGCGAACGCAAGCAGGTCGCCGTTGTTGGCCTTGACAATGGCGGGGATGCGGAAGCACGAGTAACCGCCGGTGCCGGCCTGGTACACCACCGTGCTGGCCGCGTCGGCCGATGCCGCGGGGGTCGTGCCCGGCACCACGGCCGCCGCGGCGAACGCCGTCGCCCCGGCCAACGCCGTGAGCAGTCCTCGTGCGACACGTCTCAGATTCACTGTCGGTCTCCGTCCTGGGGGCCGTCCCCGCGATCGCGGGGCGGCTGCCGAAAGTGCTCCCAGGCTCCGGCGCGGTCGTACACACGGCGTACAACCGCACGCACAATCGCTTTTGTACCAAGGAGAACTGTTTGCCCGGCGGTGACCTGGCCGTGATCGTCCCACGTCCTACCTGCGGGACCGGTGTCCTGTCCGCAGGGCGCTCTCGCGGACCCGTGCTGTAGCGGGCGCTACGCTCAAGAGGAGACGTGCCCGCAACCGGTGAACGAGGGAGGAACCGGTGAGCGAACCCGGTGCCCCCGTCGGTGTCCGGTTCGAGCTGCTGGGACCGCTGCGCGCCTGGCGCGGTGGCCACGAGCTCGCCATCGGCTCGCCGGCGCAGAACCTGCTGCTGGCGGTGCTGCTCGCGCGCGCCGGCCAGCCGACCGGGGTCGACGAGCTCGTGGGCCTGCTGTGGGACGACCAGCCGCCGGCCAGCGCCGTGAACGTGATCCAGCGCTACGTCGGCGCGCTCCGCCGGCTCGTCGAGCCCGACCTGCCCGCGCGTTCGCCCGGCCACTGGCTCGTGCGCCACCCCGGTGGTTACGGACTGCAGGTCGACGCCGCGTCCTCCGACCTCGTCGAGTTCCGCACCCGCGTGCAGCGGGCGCGCCGCGCGGAGCACGCCGACGACGCGCTCGCCGAGTTCAACGCCGCCCTCGCGCTGTGGCGCGGCCCGTGCGCGGCGGGGCTGATGATGCCCGGACGCGCCCGCGCGCTGCTGGCCGGCATCGACCAGGAGGGCCTGGCCACGGTCGTCGAGGCCGCCGACGTCGCGCACGCGGCCGGCCGCCCGTTGCAGCCGCTGCTGCTGCACCTGGAGCGGGCCGTGAAAGCCGATCCCTTCAACGAGACCGTGCACGCGCGGCTCATGCTCGCGCTCGACTCGGTCGGCCGCCGGGCCGCCGCGCTCGAGGTGTACCGCGAGATCCGCAAGCGGCTGGTCGACGAGCTCGGCGTCGAGCCCGGCGTGGAACTCACCCGCATGCAGCACGACGTGCTGGCACAGCAGGCCGAGGACGTGCCCGAGATCCGCGCGCCACAGGCCCGGCCCGTGGTGCGCCCCGCGCAGCTGCCGCCGGACCTGCCGACGTTCACCGGCCGCCGCGACCAGCTGACCCGGCTCGCCGGGTTGTTCGACGGCGCCGCCGAGCGCCGGCGCGTCACCGTCGCGGTGATCGACGGCCTGGCCGGCACCGGCAAGACCTCGCTGGCCATCCACCTCGCGCACCAGGTCGCGCACCGCTTCCCCGACGGGCAGCTGTATGTCAACATGCGCGGCTTCGACCCCACGGGCGCCACCGTGGACCCGGCCGACGCGCTGCGCGGGTTCCTCGACGTGCTCGGCATCGAGGCCACTCAGGCGCCCTCCGGTCTCGACGCGCGCAGCGGCCTCTACCGCAGCCTGCTCGCCGGGCGGCAGATGCTCGTGGTGCTGGACAACGTCCGCGACTCCGAACAGGTCCGCCCGCTGCTGCCCGGCAGCGCGGGCTCGGCCGTGATCGTGACCAGCCGCAACCGCCTCAGCGCCCTGGTCGCCACCGAGGACGCCGACCTGCTGACGCTCGACACGCTCTCGTCGTCGGAAGCCCGCGAGACGCTCGTGCGCCGGCTCGGCGAAGAGAAGGTGTCGGCCGAACCCGAAGCGGTGGAGGAGATCATCGAGCTGTGCGGGCGGCTGCCGCTCGCGCTGGCGATCGTCGCCGCGCGCGCCCGGACGCACCCGCAGTTCTCGCTCGCCGACATCACCGCGAAGCTGCGCGCCACGCAGGGGACGCTGGAGGCGTTCCGCGGTGACAGCGCGGGCGACGTGCGCACGGTGTTCTCCTGGTCCTACCGCGTGCTCGAACCCGGTGCGGCGCGGCTGTTCCGGCTGCTGTCGCTGCACCGCGGCGCCGACTTCTCGACCGCCGCGGCCGCGAGCCTCGCCGGCGTGCCGCTGCCGCAGGCGCAGGACCTGCTCGACGAGCTCACGCGCATCCGCTACCTCAGCGAGCACCGCCCGGGCCGCTACCTCGCCCACGACCTCGTGCGCTCGTACGCGATGGAGCTGCGTGAGCAGACCGACCCGGCCGACGAGCAGGCCGACGCCCTCGCGCGGCTGGTGAACCACTACCTGTGCAGCACCCACGGCGCGTACCTCGCGCTGAACCCGCACCAGCTCCCGATCGACCCGCCGGTGCTCGAACCGGGCGTGACCGCCGACCTCGCGCGCGGCTACGGCGAGGCGATGGAGTGGTTCGAGGCCGAGCTGCCCGCGTTGACGCTGCTGATCCGGCAGATCGCCGGGGTGCCGCGGCTGGCCGGGAACGTGTGGAAGCTGGTGCTGAGCCTGCAGCCGTACTACCAGCGCAGCGCGCTCTACCACGATTGGCTCATGCAGGCGGAGCTCGCGTTGCGCGTCGCGGCCGGTACCGGCGACCTGGTGGCGCAGGCCAACGTGCACCGCAGCCTCGCGGGCGCCTACCACTTCGTCGAGCGCTACGACGAAGCGCTCGAGCACCTCAACCGCACCGCCGAACTGTTCGGGCAGCTCGGTCTGGCGGCGGATCAGGCGTACGTGCACAGCAACTTCGGCACGGTGTTCGCCAAGCTGGGCCGGTTCAACGCGGCTCTGGAGCACCACGAGCGCGCGTTCGAGCTCTACCGGGCCAGCGGCAACGTCAAGGGCGAGGCGATCGGGCTCGAGGGCATCGGCCGCTGCCTCAGCGAGATGGGCGGCAACGCCGAGGCCGTGCCGCTGATCCTGCGCGCGATGAAGCTGTACGAGGACATCGGCGACCGCAACGGCGAGGGCAACTGCTGGAGCACCCTGGCCACCGCGTACGGCTCGCTCGGGCACCTCGACCAGGCGATCGACGCGTGGCGCCGCGCCGTGACCTACTACCGCGAGCTCGGGAACCGCTCCGACGAGTCCGACTCCCTCGTGGCGCTCGGCGACGCGCTCAGCGCGGCGGGCGACCCGGAAGGCGCGGAGAAGGCGTGGCGCGAGGCGCTCCACGTGCTCGACACGTTCGGCATGCCCGCGGCGGACGAGGTGCGCCTGCGCCTCGGAGAACCGGATCCCCGGGTGGCGTCGCCCGGTTCGTGACCGGTCAGATCAGGCCTTCGCGGATCGCGTACGCCACGGCGTGAGCCCGGTTGCGCAGCTCGAGCCGGACGGTCATCTTGCTGATGATGTTCTTCACCGTGCGCTCGCTGTAACCCAGTTGGTGGGCCACCTCGCCGGCCGACAGCCCGTCGGCCAGGAACCGCAGGATGTCGGTCTCGCGCCGATCGAGGCGGTTCTGCCGGGCCGCGGCGTGCGTCAGCCGGCGCACCTGCGTGCTCAGCCGCTCGACCGGGTCCGCCGGGTGCGCGCCGGCCGCGTCGATCACGGCCTGCGTGACGGCCTCGCTGCGGCTGGTCGTCTTGTCCAGGATCGTGACCACGCGGTGCTGGGCGAGCTCGGTGATCGGCAGGTCGTCGAGCCGGCCGATGACCAGCACGGACGGGATGTCGAGCGTCGCGGCGACGCGTTCGAGGATGTCGCGGGTGCGCGGGGTGAACCGGTCGGTGACCACGAGCGAGACCTCGGCGCCCATGGGGCGCGTGCGGTCGACCACGGCCACTTCGGGCTTGCCGTCGAAGTAGCTTTCGAGGCACGCGCGCGTGAGCGCGTCCGAGACCGACAGCAGGGTACGCACGGTTCCGGTCCGCAGGGTCTGGTTCATGCTGCCAGCATGCGCGAATGGACTGATCAACTACTCCGGGCGCGTTCAGTCGTCGTTCAGTGGCCGCGCAGCGCACCCCGCGGTGGTGGCCGTTCGGTCACGCGTGCGGGAAAGTCCTCGACTCCCCGGCGGTGATCGAGTTTGATGCGGGCAGGGGGCAGGTGGGTTCTCGAGGGAACCCCGGACGACGAGCTGGTGCGAACAAGATGGACGACGTTTTGGCCGAGGTGGCCGAACTGGGGCTGACCGCGAAGCTGACTCCCGTGGCGGGTGGGATCGCCGCCGTGTGGCGCTGCGATCTGCTGCGCGACGGCGTGGCGCTCTCGGCCGGGCCGGGTTACGGCGCGGGCGAAACCGCGGAACGCGACGCCGTGCTCGATGCGCTGACCCGCCGCTTCGGCGGCGCCGCCTGGCTGCGCCCGGCCGACGTGCGCGCGGTGCCGGCGCCGGAGCTGGCGACGGGCCCGCTGGCCGCGGACGACACCGTGTGCGCGCTGGCCCGCTACACCGACCTGCCCGTCGGCACGCTCGCGTACCGGCGGCTGCAGCCCAGCGGCCTCGGTGCGGTGGCGGCCGTGCCGGCCGTGCTCGCGATCACCGACTACGGCCGCGCCGGGCACCTGCTGCTGCGCCACTCCGTGGGCGACGTCGTGGACTACGACGCCCTCGGCACCCGCCCGGCCGCGGCCTCGTGGGGCGCCGCGACGACCAGCGCCGAGGCGACCGTGCGCGCGCTGATCGGCCTGCTCGACCACAACGCCCACGAGTCGATGCTCGCCGGCGCCCGCCCGGCGCTGCTCGACCCGGCCGGCCTGCCCGCGGACCTGGCCGCCCTGCTCGCCTCCGCGTCGCTCGCCGCGGGCGGGCCCGTGCGCGTCGCCGACCTCACGCCCCAGCTCGGCGTGCCCGCCTACCTGGCCGGCGACCGTGCCGCCTGGGGCGCCGGGGTGTCGTTCAGCCGGCGCTGCGCCCTGACCGACGCGCTGACCGGCCTGCTGCGCCGCCGCGCCGCCACCCCCGCCGCCCGCTGCCCGGCCCTGGCCGAGGCCGCGGAGTTCGTGCCGTTCCGCGAGAACAACCTCTCCGGCACCGCGCCGGCGCTGCTGGCCGAGCTCCTGGACAGCCTCGCCGCGCGCGACCTGACGGCCTATCTCCGCGAGCACCACACCGGCCGGGTGTCGGTGGTTCACGTGTTCGTGCCGGGGCTGCGGTGCCGCGAGGGACTCACTTCGGTGTGATCCGGGGCAACCCACTGAACCGCTCGGCGTTTCCGTCCGTGTAAGGAAGAGGAGCACCGGCCGCCGTGCCGGTTTCGGGCGGAAAGGAACCCCGTGTCACTCTTCACGCGCACCGACGACCGCGAGCTGTCCGGAGTGGAGGAACCGGACCCCGCGCCGCCGGAGCGGAGCCGGACGCGGCGCGTGACGGCGGTGGTGCTGACGGTACTGGCGTGCCTGCTCGTGCTGTTCGCGTTGGTGGCGCCCAACAACCTGGGGGAGCTCTCGCCCGCGGCGTTCGTCCGGATTCCCGTGGAGGCGCTGGTCGTCGCGGCGCTCGCGCTCGTGCTGCCGCCGCGGTGGCGGCGCGTGCTGGCCGGCGTGGTCGGCGCGGTGCTCGGCGTGCTCACGGTGCTGAAGCTCGTGGACATGGGGTTCAACGAGGTGCTCTCGCGCCCGTTCGACCCGATCTTCGACTGGAGCTTCGTGAGCGCGGGGCTCGACTTCCTGCGCGGTGAGGTCGGCGGCGCCGGGGCGATCGCCGCCGCGGTGGGCGTGGTGCTGCTGATCCTGGCGGTGGTCGTGTTCACGACGCTCGCCACGATGCGGCTGACGCGCCTGGCCGCCGGGCGGCGCACGGCGTCGACGCGCGTGGTGGCGGTGCTCGGCGTCGTGTGGATCGTCGCGGCGGTGTTCGGGGTGCAGCTCGCGCCCGGCCAGCCCATCGCGTCGCGCAGCGCGGCCGCGCTCGCCTTCGACGACATCCGGCAGGTCGGGACCGACCTGCACGACAAGCAGGACTTCGCCGCGCAGATGGCCGACGACCCCTTCGCCAACACCCCGGGCGACCAGCTGTTGCAGGGGCTGAAGGGCAAGGACGTGCTGCTGACCTTTGTGGAGAGTTACGGCCGCTTCGCGATCGAGGGCTCCGACATCGCGCCGGCCATCGACGCCCAGCTCGACCAGGAGACGAAGAGCCTGCAGGCGGCCGGGTTCGCGGCGAAGAGCGGGTTCCTGGACTCCTCGACCTTCGGCGGCGGCAGCTGGCTCGCGCACTCGACCGTCCAATCGGGAACGTGGGTGGACAACCAGCAGCGCTACAACGACCTCCTGGCGAGCAACCGGCTTTCGCTCACGCGCGCGTTCGGCAAGGCGGGCTGGACGACGGTGCAGGACGTGCCGGCCCACACGATGCCGTGGCCGGAGGGCAAGTACTACGGGTTCCAGCACTACTACGACTTCCACAACGTCGGGTACCAGGGCCCGGGTTACGCGTACGCCACGATGCCCGATCAGTACACGCTTTCCTTCCTGCAGCGCACCGAACTCGCCGCGCAGAACCGCAAACCCGTGATGGCCGAGGTGGACTTCGTGTCCAGCCACGCGCCGTGGTCGCCGCGTCCGTCGCTTGTGGACTGGAACAAGGTCGGCAACGGCTCGATCTTCGACCCGCAGCCGGCGATGGGGGAGGACCCGGAGCAGGTGTGGAAGGACCCGAACGCCATCCGCGCCGCGTACGGCAAGGCGATCCAGTACACCCTCGCGACGCTGACGTCCTACCTGCAGACCTACGGCAACGACAACACGGTGCTGGTGTTCCTGGGCGACCACCAGCCGCCCGTGGTGACGCCGGCCGGCGTGACGCACCAGGTGCCGATCACGATCGTGGCGAAGGACCCGGCGGTGCTGAACCGGGTGTCGTCGTGGAACTGGACCGACGGCATGCGCCCGGCGGCCAACGCGCCCGTGTGGCGCATGGACACCTTCCGGGACCGGTTCCTGACCGCGTTCGCCAAGTAGATCGGCAAAGCGTTCGCCGAGTCGTTCGGCACGTCGTTCGGCAAGGAGGAGGCCGGTCGCTGCGCGCCCCGGCGGCATCGGGGAAGCTGTCGGGGTGGACGACGACTCGGCGGAACGGGCGGGCTATCGGCGGTCGGCGGGCTCGCCGCGCGGGGAGGCGCGGCGGCGTGAGCTGCTGGCGCGTGTGACGGACGACCTCGCCGTGAACGGCCTCGTCGACTTCTCCCTCCGGCGCGCCGCGCGGGCGGCGGGCACCACGCACAAGGTGCTGCTCTACCACTTCGCCGGCGCGGAAGACCTGCTCGCCCAGGCCGTGTTCGCGTTGCGCGACCGCCGGATCGCCAACGCGCTCGCGGCCATGGCCCGTGGCGCCGAGCAGCGCACGCTCGCCGGCCGCGTACGCGTGGCGTGGCAGACGCTGCGCGACGAGGAGGCCGGCCTGCGCCGCGTGCTCGACCAGGCCGTCGGGCTCACCATGTATGACCCCGACCGCTACGCCGACCTCGGCCGCGGTTCGACACGCCAGTACCTGCACCTGCTCGTGTCGTTCTGCCCGGAGCAGTGGCCCGAGCAGCGCAAACGCGAGGTGGCCGAGCTCGTGCTGGCGACGTTGCGCGGGTTCGTCGTGCACCGCCTGACCAGCGACGATCCCGGTGGCGCCGACGCGGGCTTCGCGGCGTTGGAGCGCGCGCTGGAGCGGGAGGAAGCCGCGGGGGACTGACCCGCCCGGGAGGTTTCGGGGGCAGCGGCACTGGACGCGTTTGCGAACCACGTGGTTCACTTCTGCCGGGGCGAACGACCGGGAGGTCCACATGGGGTGTCGACGAGCGCGGTTCGGGGAGCACGGTCCGTCCAAGGGAGAGGCGGGCGCATGACCGAGATCGAGCTGTCCGCCGGGACCGTCGAGTACGAGGACTCGGGCGGCGACGGGCCCGTTCTGGTGTTCCTGCACGGGTTGCTGATGGACTCGTCGCTGTGGGCGGAGACGATCGCGGACCTCGCGGGCGAGTTCCGGTGCGTCGCGCCGACGTTGCCGCTCGGGGCGCACCGCAAGGCGATGCCGCTCGACGCCGACCTGTCGATGCCGGCGCTTGCGCGGCTGGCCGGGGAGTTCCTGGCGCGCTTGGATCTTCGTGAGGTGACGCTGGTCGGCGTGGACACCGGCGGGGCGCTCGTGCAGCTGCTGATGGCCGGGGACGCCGGCCGGGTGCGGCGGGTGGTGCTCGCGTCGTGCGACGCGTTCGACAACTTCCCGCCGGGGCTGACGGGGAAGACGCTGTTCCTCACGGGCCGGTTGTCGCCCGGGCTGTTCGGCGCTTTCCTGCAGCAGATGCGGCTGAAAGCCTTGCGCCGCTTGCCGATCTCGTTCGGGTGGCTGACGAAACGCGGCGACGCCGCCGTGGTCCGGTGGCTGCGGCCGCTGCTGGAGCAACCGGCGATCCGCCGCGACACCGTTCGCGTGCTGCGGGCCGCGGCGGCCGAGCCCGGGATCCTCGTCGACGCCGCGGCGCACCTGCCGGAGTTCGACCGGCCCGCGCTGGTCGTGTGGGCGAGCGAGGACCGCGTCATGCCACCGGAGCACGGGCGGCGGCTGGCGGAACTGCTGCCCAAGTCGCAACTGTCCGAAGTGGACGACAGCTACACCCTGCTGCCGCTCGATCGGCCGGCCGAGCTCGCCCGGCTGATCGGCGAGTTCGCGCGCACCACCTGAGCGGCACTGTCCACAAAGATCACTTCGCGGCCATCGGGCCCACGTCGGTCACCGTGCGTGGTCCCGGTGGCCGTGTCCCCTGTTGACGTCTGTCGCGCCAGGACTCGATCGGGAAAATCGGAAGCGTTACCTGAGATGATGGCGCCGGGCGGCGCGGAGGCCTAACCTTCCCGCAACAACAGCCCCACCCCGCGCGCCGGCCGCAACTCCGTGGCCGGTTCGCGACCTGGAGATACTTCCGCTGTGAAAGTGTTTCCTTTATCCTGGATCCAATCGCCAATCCGAGAGGAAGGGCTTTCATGATCGATTCCCAGGCCGACGCCGACCGAGTACGGGCCGATCTCGTCACCTGCACCAGTCTGCTCGTGTTCAAAGGTGTCCTCGACTACAGCGGGCACCTCTCCGCGCGGGTCCCGGGCACCGACGACCGCATCTTCATCCAGCCGCGCGACGCGAGCCGGGCCGCGCTGCGCCCCGAAGACCTGCTGGTCGTGGACCTGGACGGCAACCTCGTCGAGGGCGAGCTCCCGCCGCCGGCCGAGACGGCCATCCACACCGGCGTCTACCGCGCGCGGCCCGACGTGGACTTCATCTGCCACGGCCACCCCACGCTGTCGACCACCTTCACCATGGTCGACCACCCGTTCCTGCCCATGCGCCACTTCGCCTACAAGTTCCCCGACGGCCTGGCCGTGCACCCCGATCCCACGCACATCCGCTCGCGCGAGCAGGGTGACGCCGTGGCGAAGACACTCGGCGACGCCGGCGCGTGCCTGCTGCGCTCGCACGGCACGGTCGTGGTCGCGAACCGCATCCAGGAACTGCTGATGGACTGCCTCGACCTCGAGGAGAACGCCCGCACGCTCCTCCTCGCGCGCCAGCTCGGCACCCCGCTGCCGCTCACGCCCGAAGAGATCGTGCAGGTCGCCGAGAGCTACGACCGCGGCGGGCACCGCCCCGGCAAGCTCTGGGACCACTACGTGCACCTCGGCCGCCGCGCCGGCGTGCTCGCCGCCTGACCACACCGGACAGCTCCACACTGGACAGAACCCCGTCGGCCGCGAAAACCGGCCGGTGGCAGTCGTTGTGCGCACTTCTCGTGTCCACAGTGTACGAATCCACGCTGCACAGGTACGTCATCCCCGAACAGAACAGTTCACGGCCGGACTGCTTGACCTTGATGTCGAATGGATCCAGGCTCCAACTGACAACCGGAGGAGGTCACGGTGTCCCTCACCGAAGACACGAGCTTGGCCAGTTCGGCCCCGGACCGGGCCGGACCGCCGGCCGCACCACCCAGGAAGTTCCGGATCCCGTGGAACGCGAAGGTCCGCCGCCGGGTGCTGCCCGTCGCGTCGGTCGTGGTGTTCCTGGGCGTGTGGCAGATCTTCGGCGCGCAGGTCAACCCGATCCTGCTGGCCACTCCGTCGGCGGTCGCCACGTCCTTTGTGGACATCATCGGCAACGGTGAGCTCGGCGCGGCCTTCCTGCGGGCCATGGAGGTGCTCGCCGCGGGCTTCGGGCTCTCGGCCGTGGTCGGCATCGCGGTGGGCGTGTGGATGGGCCGGCGCGAAACCGTGTCGCGCGTGCTCAACCCCTACGTCAGCTTCTTCCAGGCGACGCCGCTGATCGCGCTCACGCCGCTCGTGGTGATCTGGACGGGCATCGGGTTCACCTCCGAGGTCACGATCACCTTCCTGCTCGCGGTGTGGTCGATCATCATCAACACGGCCGAAGGCACCCGCAACACCCCGGCGATCCTGCTCGACATGGCGAAGGTCTACCGGGCGGGGGAGTGGTCGGTGGTCCGCCACGTCGCGATGCCCAACGCCGTGCCCTACATCTTCGCCGGCCTGCGCATCGCACTGGCCAAGGCCCTGATCGGTGTGATCATCGGCGAGATGGACATCAGCCTCAAGGGTCTCGGCGGGCTGATCCAGAACTACGGCGACTCGTTCCAGACCGCGCCGCTGCTCGCCTCGATCATCAGCTCCTCGATCGTCGGCGTGATCGGGACGATCGTCCTCGAGGTCCTGCGCCGCAAGCTCGCCCCGTGGTCGTCCACCGGCTCGGCCCACACCCGCGTCTGAACCCGGCATCGTCTAGGAAAGGTCCGCCATGAGCGCACCCACGGCGTGCATCGAGATCGAGCACGTGTCCAAGCGCTACCAGCGCCCGGGCCGCAAGGCCGAGAGCTTCCTCGCCGTCTCCGACGTGCACTTCGACATCCGCCAGGGCGAGTTCATCTCGCTGATCGGCGCGTCGGGCTGCGGCAAGACCACGCTGCTGCGGATGATGTCCGGGCTCATCCCGGTCGACGACGGCCAGATCCGCATCAACGGCAACCCCGTGCAGGGCGTGCCGGGGTCGATCGGGTTCGTGTTCCAGGAGCCGGCGCTGCTGCCGTGGAAGACCGTGCGCGAGAACATGGCCTTCGCCTTGAAGGCCAAGGAGCTCCCGCCCGAAGAGGTCGACGCCGCGATCGCCGCGAAGCTCGAGATGACGAGCCTGCAGGACTTCGCGGGCTACTACCCGTCGGCGCTCTCGGGTGGCATGCAGCAGCGCGCGGGCCTGGCCCGGGCCCTGGCCTGCGACCCCGACGTGCTGTTCATGGACGAACCCCTGTCCGCGCTCGACGCCTTCACCCGGCGCCGGCTGCAGCAGGACATCGCCACGATCATCGAAGGCATCGGCGCGACCACGGTGCTCGTGACGCACGACGTCGACGAGGCCGTGTTCTTCTCCGACCGCATCGTGGTGATGGGTACCTCGCCCGGCTCGGTCCGCGATGTCGTCGAGGTCCCGTTCCCCAAACCGCGCACGCACGCGGAGCTGCTCGGCGATCCCGAGGTGGCGAAGCTGCGTGACCACGTGCTGGGCATCGTGCTCGGCCTGCACTGAAGTACCCGCAGTGAAGTCACCGCACTGAAGTCACTGCACTGAAGTTCCTGCTCGAACCGCACTCCCAACCCCCACCCCACCGTCAGATCCAGTCCAGAAAGGAGGGTCCGCGATGTCCGCTCCCTCTTCGCGGCGGCGCCGCACGGCGCTCGTCGTCGGCGCGATCGCCGCGCTCACCGTGTCGCTCACGGCCGCGTGCGGCTCCGGCGACGCGGCCACCGGCACCGGTGACAAGCTGCCGACCTCGGCCGACGGCACGCCGAACCTCAAGGGCACCACCATCCGGATCGTCACCGGTGCCGCCCCCGCCATCGAGGACACCAAGATCGCGCTCATGGCGCAGGTCCTCAAGAGCTGGGGCGCCGACGCGTCGATCGTGAACCAGACCGGCGACCCCGCCGCCATCCGGGTGCTGCTCGCCGGCGACGCCGACATCGGCACGCTCGCCGTCTCGTCGTCGATCAACTCGGGCCTGAAGATCTTCGGGCCGAGCCAGCCGCGGCTGGACTACCACTTCATCGGCGCCCCTTCGCTGACCTCGATGAAGGACCTGCCCGGTCACGTCTACGGCACCTCGAACGTCCACGGCGTCGAGGCGCTGATGTTCGCCGACCTGCTGGCGAAGAACAACATCGACCCCAAGGCGGTCACCACGACCGTGGCCGGTGGCGCGTCGGTGCGCGTGAGCGCCATGCTCACCCACCACATCGACGCGACGTTCGCGCACGCCACCGACGTGTCGAAGCTGACCTCGGCCGGCTTCCACGACCTCGTGACGATGTCGAAGACCGCGCCTGAGCTCGCGGACTCGTTCCTCGCGACCTCACCGCAGTGGCTGGCGAGCCACGGCGCGCTGGCCGTGGCGATCGACCAGGCGTGGATCAAGGCGGCGCAGATCTTCAACACGGACAAGGACCAGTGGGTCAAGGCCGCGGTCGCCTACGCCAAGGCGGACGAGAAGGAAGCGTCGAGCACCTACGACGCCCTCAAGGCGGCGGACACGTTCCCCGCTTCGAAGGACGCCTACTCCGAGGCCTCGGCGAAGGTCCAGGAGGATCTGGCGAACAAGGTCGGCGCGATCACCAAGGCACCGGCGACGTCCGTGTGGGTCGACACCGCCACGTGGGACAAGGCGACGGCGGCCATGAAGCTCGGCTGATCACCTGATCCGCAACGGAAAGATCCGGTGAAAAGCTCCCGCGGGAAAGGACTCGCCGGGGTCGGTCCGATAATGGATCCAGGATACGATTGGCCGGATATTAACGACGAATGGTAACCGCTTGACGGCCGGTGCACGCCGGTCGAGGGGAGGCTAGGTCACGATGGCTCAGCGTCAGTCCGGTGGAGCCGGCGGCGGTACGGGAGGCGGCGCCCCGGAGGGGTCCGCGATCACCGGCCGCGCCAGCTTCGACGAGGTCGTGTCGCGGTTGTCGAGCGGCTACCGTTCGATCGGCGACATGGTCTACGAGGTCCTGCGCCAGGCGCTGCTCTCCGGGGCGTTCGCCCCCGGGGAGCACCTCCGGCAGGAGGCGCTGGCCACCGCGATCGGGGTGTCCCGGCTCCCGGTGCGGGCCGCGCTGCTGCGGCTCGACGCCGAGGGGCTCGTGGAGTTCCACCCGCGCCGCGGCGCGGTGGTCAAGACGCTGACGGCCGAGCAGCTCGTGGAGATCTACGAGCTGCGCGACCTGCTCGAGACCCACGCGCTGCGCAAGTCGATGAAGACCATGACCGCGGACCGGATCGCGAGCCTGCGCCGCAACGCGGAGCTGCTCGACTCCGAGGAGGAGGGCGAAGGCTTCCTCGACGTCCGCGTGCGGTTCTACCGGGAGCTCTACGACGCCGAGCGCAACCCGCGGCTGGTGGAGCTGATCGAGGACCTGCGCAGCAGTGTCGGGCGGTACCTGCTCGGCTGGCGGGTGTCGGGCAGCCGCAGCCACCACGGGCGGCACACCACGCTGGTCGACCACGTCGAGCGCGGTGACGTCGAGAAGGCCGAAGCGGCGCTGCACGATCACCTCCGCGAAGTGAGCGAAGGCGTCGCCAAGATCCTTTCCGGCGAAAGCGATCGCGAACCCGACAGCGAATTCCCCGCGTAACCGAATCCCTTTCCCTCAATCGAATACCGCGTTGTCCGCAAACCCGGCCGAATCGCCGGGCAGGTACCCCCTGCCCGGAAACCGGCGGGCAGGAGTGAACGGAAACGGCATGAGAACTGACGAGGTCTCCTGGTTCAGCGACGGCGAACGCATCAGCGGGCTCTGGCGCACCCCCGACGAGGGCGACGGGCCCTACCGCGTCGTCGTGCAGGGCCCGGGCTGGATGGGCCTGAAGGACGCGAAGCTCTACGTGCGCTACCACCAGGCGCTCACCGACGCCGGGTTCGCCGTGCTGGTGTTCGACTACCGCGGCTTCGGCGACTCCGAGGGCGATCCGGAGCTGCTGTCGCCGGCGCGGCAGCTGGCCGACCTGCGCAGCGCCGTCACCTACGCCGAGGCGCGGCCCGACGTGCTGCCCGACTCGATCGGGGTGTTCGGCAGCGGCGGCACGGGCGGCGGCAACGCGGTGCTGCTCGCGGCCGTCGACCCGCGGGTGCGGGCGGCGGTGAGCCAGCTGCCCGTGGCCGACGGCGGCGACTGGCTGCACCGCATGCGCAGCGAGTACCAGTGGCTCGACTTCCTGGCGGAGCTGGACGCCGACCGGCGCGAGCGGACGCTGCACGGCGCCGGCAAGCTCGTGAACCCGCGTGAAGAGATCATGGTGCCGACCTCGGAGCGCCGGGCCACGAGCGTGAAGTCCGATGTGGACGGACGCGTGCCGAAGCAGGTGCGCCTGGCCGCGGCGGAGGAGATCATCGCCTACCGCCCGGCCGAGGCGGCGGCGACGCTCGACACACCGCTGCTCGTGATCGGCGTGGAGAACGACGCCACCACGCCCACCGACCACGCGGAGCGGATCTACGAGGCCGCGCGCGGGCCGAAGGAACTGATCATGCAGCGGCACACGAGCCATTACGCCGCCTACGACAAGTACTGGACCGCGACGACGCCCCGCATCGTCGCGTGGTTCGAGGAGTATCTCCGCCCGGCCGATGTGGTCGTGCGTTCGAGCCGGCCGGGCGGACACCCGGCCGTAGTGGAGGTGAAGGCATGAGCATCGATCTGCGCGTGAGCGGCGGCCGGGTGCAGCTGCCCGGCGGCGCCGTGGACGGCGACCTGCTGGTGAACGAGGGCAAGGTCGTCGGGGTCGTGTCCGGCTCCGTCGAGGTCGCCGACGTCGGCCGCACCGTCGACGCCACCGGGAAGCTGGTGCTGCCCGGCATGGTCGACGTCCACGTGCACACCCGTGAGCCCGGGTTCGAGCACAAGGAAGACATCTACACCACTTCTCTGCAGGCGGCCGCGGGCGGCGTCACCACGATCTTCGGGATGCCGAACCTGAACCCGCCGACCACCACCGCGAAGACGCTGCGCGAGGTGTTCGACCTCTACGCCGAGAAGTCCATCGTGGACTGGAACCACAACCCGGCGGCCACGCAGCCCGACGAGATCGCGCCGATGGCCGCGATGGGCGTGAACGCCTACAAGATCTACATGGTCGTGGACACCGGCCGCACCTACCCGCACCCGGCCGGCACCGGCATGCACGGGCACGGCGACCTGCTGCGCATGATGGACACCATCGCCAAGACGGGTAAGCGCTTCATCATCCACCCGCACGACCAGTCGCTGATGGACTACATCGAGGGCGAATACCTGGCGCGCGGGGAAAACACGCCGCAGGGGTACGCGTCGGCCTACGCCGCGCGCAATGGCGTCATCTGGGACACCGCCATCGAGGTCGTGCTGCGCCTGGCCGAGGCGTCGGGCTGCAAGGTGCACCTCGCGCACATCCAGACGCGCCGGTCGGTCGAGGCCGTGCGGCGGGCCCGGGAGCACGGCGTGGACGTGACCTGCGAGGTCAACCACTGGCTTCCGTTCCTGTCCACTTGGGACGATGTCGAGAAGCTCGGCCCGTACGCGCTGTCCTACTGGGTGCCCGACGACGGGCGCGAAGCCGTGTGGGAAGGCCTGCGCGACGGCACGATCGACATGTTCTCCTCCGACCACGCGCCGCACACGCGCGAGGAGAAGGAGATCGGCTGGACGCAGATGTGGAGCTCCCACACGGGCACGCCGGGCATCCAGTACTTCTACCCGCTCGCGCTCGACGCGGTGAACAAGGGCCTGCTCACGCTCGACCGCGCGGTGGAGCTCGTCGCCGGCGCGCCGGCCGCGAAGTTCGGCCTGCAGGGTGTGAAGGGCGCGCTGACCCCGGGCTGCGACGCGGACTTCGTGATCGCGGACCTCGACGCGCCGTGGACGATCACGAACGAGGGCGTGCTCTCGAAAATCGGCTGGACCCCGTACGACGGCCGGCAGCTCACGGCCGGTATCGAGCAGACCTACGTGCGCGGCACCGAGGTGTTCGCGGACGGCAAGGTGACCGGCGAGGCCGGGCACGGCAAGCAGGCGGTGTCAGGAAAGGTGCAGAACGCATGAAGTTCGGACTGCTGCTCCCGCATTTCGGCGAGCACGCCTCGCGCGACAACGTGCTCCAGGGCGCGATCATGGCCGAGAAGGCCGGGTTCGACTCGGTCTGGGTGCGTGACCACCTGGTGTTCGAGCCGCACGGCGAGATGGAGAAGCCCAACCGCACGTTCTACGACGCGCTGACCACGCTCACGGCCATCGGCGCCGTGACCGAGCGCATCGAGCTGGGCACGGGTTCGCTGATCCCGTTCCGGCACCCGCTGGTCACGGCCCTGATGACGGGCACGATGACGCAGCTGTTCGGCCCGCGCGTGATCCTCGGGTTCGGGGCCGGGACGTTCGACCACGAGTTCGAGGCCATCGAGTGGGGCGAGCGCGACCGGGTGGAGCTCGTGCGCTCCAACGCCGAGATTTTCAAGCGCGTGTTCACCGAGAACGACGTGACCTACTCGGACGCGAACTTCTCGTTCAGCGACATCACGATCGAGCCGAAGCCGCTGGGCGGGCGGGTACCGTTCTGGTATTGCGGCGCCACCCCGCGTTCGGCGCGGCTCGCGGTGGAGTTCTGCGACGGCTGGATGCCGGGCCGGATCTCGATGGCGACGCTGGACAAGCGCGTGACGACGATGCGGGAGCTGTCGGAGACGGCCGGGCGCACGATGCCGACCGTGGCCGTGATCCCGCCCACGTCGATCGAGCGCACGTACGAGGAGGCGGTGAAGCACGTGAACGTCCCGGGCCTGCTGGCCTGGGCGAACAAGGCGAAGTTCGCGGTGAAGCCGCCGTCGGGCAAGTTCGAGACCGTGAAGGATCTCTCAGGGCAGCTCATCGTCGGGACACCGGAGGATGCTCTGGAGGAAATCGACCGCTTCGCCGCGACCGGGGTGGAGCACCTGGTGTTCGACTTCCGGTTCAAGTTCGATCGGTGGTTCGATCAGATCGAGCTGCTCGGGTCGGAGATCATCGGCAAGGTGAACGCGGGCGTCTGAGAAGGGACGAGTCCAGTGGTGAGGTTCGGGTACAAGGCATCGGCGGAGCAGTTCGCGCCGGCGGAGCTGTTGCGCTACGGCGTGCTGGCCGAGGAGAACGGGTTCGACTCGGTGTTCGTGAGCGACCACCTGCAGCCGTGGCGCCACGACGGCGGCCACGCGCCGGCCGCGCTGCCGTGGCTGGGCGCGCTCGGTTCGGCGACGGAGCGGGTGGTGCTCGGCACGAGCGTGCTGACGCCGACGTTCCGCTACCACCCGGCGGTGGTCGCGCAGGCGTTCGCCACGCTCGGGTGCCTGTTCCCGGGCCGCGTGGTGCTGGGCATCGGCTCGGGCGAGTCGATGAACGAGGCGCCGCTCGGCATCGAGTGGCCGGAGCCGAAGGTGCGGTTCGCGCGGCTGAAGGAGGCGATCGAGCTCATCCGCCGCCTGTGGACGGAGGAGCGCGTGGACTTCGAGGGCGCGCACTACCGCACGGAGAAGGCCACGGTGTACGACCGCCCGGAGGTGCCGGTGCCGCTCTACATCGCGGGCTCCGGCCCGGCGGCCACCCGGCTCGCGGGCCGGCGTGGTGACGGGTTCATCACCACGAGCGGCAAGGCGCCGTCGCTGTACACGGACACGTTGCTGCCCGCCGTGCGCGAAGGTGTCGAGCAGTCGGGCCGGGCGGTCGGCGACGTGGACATGATGATCGAGGTCAAGGTCTCGTTCGACGCGGACGCCGACCGCGCGTTGCAGGACACGCGGTTCTGGGGCGCGCTGGCGTTGAAGCCGGAGGAGAAGACGGGCGTCGAGGACCCGGTCGAGATGCAGCGGCTGGCCGACGCGCTGCCGATCGAGCGGGCCGCGAGCCGGTTCATCGTGTCGTCCGACCCGGACGAGCACGTGGCGGCGATCAAGCGGTACCTCGACCTGGGGTTCACACACCTGGTGTTCCACGCCCCCGGGCCGGACCAGGAGCGGTTCCTGAAGGCCTACGGCACTGAGATCCTGCCGCGGTTGCGCAAGCTGGTGTGACGGTGAAGCCGCGGGCCCGGCGCGGGTGCCGGGCCCGCGGTGTCCACTGTGGTCAGTGCACGAGTGCTTTCGTGCCGGCTCGGTCCAGTCGGCCCGAGACGACGGCCAGCGCGAGGGCGGCGACCGTCATGGCGGCGCCGACCCAGTTGGTCGACGCGTAGCCGTACCCCGCGGCGATGACGACGCCGCCGAGCCAGGCGGCCAGCGCGTTGCCGAGGTTGAACGCGCCGATGTTCACGGCGGACGCGACGGTCGGCGCGGCTTGGGCGCTGGCCAGCATCCGCATCTGCAACGGCGGCACCGTCGCGAAGCCGAAGCCGCCCAGCAGGAACAGCGTGACGATCGCGGGCACGGCCGCGTGGGCGGTGAAGGCGAACGCCGCGAGCACCACCGCCAGCGCGACGAGCACGGTGTAGAGCGTGGGCATCAGGGCGCGGTCGGCGAACTTGCCGCCGACGAGGTTGCCCAGCACAAGCCCGACGCCGAACAGCACCAGCAGCCAGCTCACCGCGCCGCTCGGGAGACCGGCGACCTCCGTCATCATGGGCGCGATGTAGGTGAAGCTCGCGAAAACGCCCCCGAAGCCCAGGATCGTCGTGCCGACGGCCAGCCACACCCGCGCGTGGCGGAACACGGCGAACTCCGTCTTGATGCTCGTGTTCTCGGGCCGCGGGGTGTCCGGCACCAGCGCCGCCACTCCGGCCAGCCCCAGCACGCCGAGGCCGGCGACGACCCAGAACGTCGCGCGCCAGCCCAGGCCCTGCCCGATGAACGTGCCCAGCGGCACGCCGAGCACGTTGGCCAGCGTCAGCCCGGTGAACATGAGCGCGATGGCGCTGGCCTTCTTCTCCGGCTTGACCTGGTCCGCGGCCACCACCGCGCCGACCCCGAAGAAGGCCCCGTGCGTCAACGCCGCGACGATCCGGCCGGCCAGCAGCACGCCGTAACTCGGCGCCACCGCCGACAACGCGTTGCCGACGATGAACACCCCCATCAGCAGGAGCAGCAGGTGCTTGCGCCGCATCCGCGTGCCGAGCGCGGTCATGGGCAACGCCCCGGCCGCCACCCCCAGCGCGTAGCCGGTGATCAGCCACCCCGCGGCCGGGATGGACACCCCGAAGTCGGCGGCCACCTCGGGCAGCAACCCGGCGATCACGAACTCCGTCGTGCCGATGCCGAACGCGCCGATGGCCAGCGCGAGCAGGGCGAGCGGCATGGGATCTCCTCTTGAAGCGTGGACAACTACCGTCGCTGGCAATAGTTGCACACGCCTTCTATTGAGGCTGCCGACTGTGATCAGGAGAACGCCGGGGATGGGTGCGCTGAACCGAGCGTCAGTCGGCGAAGACGTGCCGGTCCAGGAACGGGTTGCGGAACTTCCCGGTGGGGTCCAGGCGCTCAGCCAGGGCGCGGAAGTCCGCCAGCCGCGGATAGGCCAGGTCGAGGGCCTCGCCGTGGAAGAGCTTGCCCCAGTGGGGCCGCGGGGCGAAGGGGGCGAGGGTGGCTTCGATGGTGGGCAGGAGGGCCTCGACCTCGGGTTGGCGGGGGAGCCAGGTGAAGTGGAGCGCCACGCTGTCACGGGCCGACGAGGGGCTGAGCCAGAGGTCGTCGCCGGCGATGGTGCGGATTTCGGACACCAGGAGCAGCGGGGCGATGCGGTGGCCGATGCCGCGCAGCGCCTCGAAGGCGGCGGGGGCGGCGGCGCGCGGCACGAAGTACTCGGTCTGCAGCTCGGCGCCGACGCTCGGGGTGAAGCCGAGGCGGAAGTGGGGGAGGCGGTCGTACCAGGGGCCGGGGGCGCCGAGCTGGGCGGTGGTGTTGCCGGCCGGGACGCCCGCGGCGTGGGCGGGGTGGCGGGGACCGTCGGCGGGGGCGGCGCCGAACAGTGACGCAGGGACGTCGGCGGGCAGCGCGCCCGGGGCCTCGGCCGGCCCGCGGTTTTTCAGCCAGACCTGGTCGACGGCGTCGCGGGCCCAGTTCGTGAACAGGCTGACGCTGTAGCCCGCGGCCTGGACCTCGTCGAAGTGCTCGACGGCGGCGGCCCACGGCAGGTCGTCGAACACGTCCTGGCGCACGGTGAACGACGGGACCAGGTCGAGCGTCAGCCGGGTCACCACGCCGAGGGCGCCGACGCCGACGACCACCCCGGCGAAGTCCGCGTCGCCCCGGGTGAACGTCCGCAGTGAGCCGTCGGCGGTCAGCAACTCCAGCGCGGAGACGGCCGCGGCCAGGCCGGGGTGGCGTTCGCCCGAGCCGTGGGTACCGGTGGCGACGCTGCCGGCCACCGTGATGTGCGGCAGTGACGCGAGGTTCTCCAGGGCGAAGCCGGCTTCGTCGAGCTGGGCCACGAGGTCGCCGTAGCGGACCGAACCGCCCACGGTCACGGTGGCGCCGCGGGCGTCCAGCGACGGCGAACCGGACACACCGGAAAGATCCAGCTGCACGCCACCGGGGCTGTCGGCCACGTCGTTGAAGCTGTGGCGGCTGCCGAGCGCCTTGATCCTCGTCGCGGAGGCGACGAGCTCGCGGGCCTCGTCGAGCGTCCGCGGGGTCAGCACCTCGCGGGCGCCGTAGGTGAGGTTTCCCGCCCAGTTGGCGGCCGCGCCGCGCGCACTCTCGATCACGAACGCCCAGCTTAGGCGGGGCTCGCCAAAGCCGTCGGATCCGGGCAGACTTGGCCCATGCTTCCCGAACAGCCAGTGCTTCCCGGATCCGCGGTGCCGCTCGACCAGCGGGAGCGCTGACATGCACTCCGCCGGTCTGGTCCTGCACCCCAAGCGGGACTCCGCCCCGGCGGTCGAGGCCGTCCTCGGGTGGGCCGCGAACCGCGGCATCAAGATCCTCGGCATCGCCGAGGAGATCGTGCGCCTGGACTGCAAGGCGGTGGGGGTGTCGGCGGAAGAGCTCGCCACCCAGTCCGACCTGCTGGTGAGCCTCGGCGGCGACGGCACCATGCTGCGCGCCATGCGCCTGGCCGACGGGCAGCGCGCCCCGGTGCTCGGCGTGAACCTCGGCAAGCTCGGCTTCCTCGCCGAAGTCGACGTGCCCGACCTGCCCGGTGCGTTGTCCATGATCGACGCGCACGAGTTCACCGTCGAGCCGCGCCTGGCGGTCGACGCGGTGATCGGCGGCCGGACGGTGACGGCGTTCAACGACGTCGCCGTGGTCCGCGTGCCCGGCGACGGCTCGGCGCTGGTCGCGGTGCGGGTGAACGAGGAGCAGTTCGTGAGCTACGCGGCCGACGCGGTCATCGTCGCGACGCCCACCGGTTCCACGGCCTACAGCTTCTCCGCCGGCGGCCCGATCACGAGCCCCGCCGTGGAGGCGCTGCTGGTCACGCCGGCCGCGCCGCACTCCGCGTACGGCCGCGGCGTGGTGCTCTCGGTCGACGACACGCTGGCGCTCGAGGTGCTGCCCAACAGCGGCCGGCTGGCGGTGGAGGTCGACGGGATCGTCGAGGGCTACGTGCAGCCCGGCGAGTGCATCGAACTGTGCGCCCGCCCGAGCGCGGCCCGCGTCGTGCGGCTGGGCCGCACCACGTTCTTCCAGCGGGCGCGGCGCAAGCTGCGGCTCAGCGACTCCGCGGAGATCGCGCCCTCGTCCTGAGCGGTCCACTTCGGACGGTTGCGCCGATCGGCCGACGCCGCCTGCGCCACTTGCCCTCGTCGTGTCGGTTTTTGTCGGAAACGTGTGACAGCAGTGTGAATCACGGTCCGGATCGCTTGCCCGCGCGGGGCCGACGTGCCGAGAATCCAGCGGTGATCGGCGAGGCGAGCGGGGGCAGGCGTGGCAGCGGACGGGCGTGATCTCCCCGCGGTCGGCACGCCCCGGCTCATCGGCCGCGACGACGAGCTCACCCGCCTGGCCGCCGCGCTCGCGTCGCCGCCGGGCGTGGTGCTGGTCTCGGGCGAGGCGGGCATCGGCAAGAGCCGGCTCGTGCGGGAGCTGCTGCCGGAGCCCGGCGTCCTCGTCGCGCGCTGCCCACCGCTGCGGGAGGCGCTCACCCTCGGCCCGATCGTCGACGCGCTGCGCCAGGCGCGTCCGGGGGTGGCCGGCCTGCGGCTGAGCCCGCTGGCCGGCACGCTGCGGCCGTTGTTCCCGGAGTGGGACCTGCCGCCCGCCCCGGAGGCGCTGGCCGACGCGGGCGCGGCGCGGCACCGGCTGCTGCGCGCGCTGGCCGAGCTGCTCGACCGGATCGGCGTCGACGTGCTCGTGGTCGAAGACGTGCACTGGGCCGACGAGACCACGTTGGAGTTCCTGCTGTTCCTCGCCGCCCGGCACGAGCCGCGGCCGGGGCTGGTGCTCACCTACCGGCCCGACGAGGTCGGCGACGACAGCCTGCTGCTGCGGCTTTCCTCGCGCTACCCGCGCATCACCCTCGGCGCGCTCGACGTGGCGCAGACCGCGCAGCTGGTCTCGTCCATGCTGGGCGACGAGCGCGTGTCGGAGCCGTTCGCGCGGTTCCTGCACCGGCACACCGACGGGATCCCGTTCGCGCTCGAGGAGTCCGTCCGGCTGCTGCGCGACCGCGCCGACCTCATCCGCCAGGGCGGCGAGTGGATCCGGCGTTCGCTCACCGAGATCGCGGTGCCGCCGACGATCCGCGACGCGCTGGCCGAACGGCTCGTGCGGCTCACCACCGACGCCCAGGCGGTGCTGCGGGCGTGCGCGGTGCTCGCGACCCCCGCGGCCGAGCGCGACGTCGTCGAGGTCTGCGGGCTGCCGGCCACGCGGGCGGGCGTCGCGATCGACGAGGCGGCGCGCAGCGGGCTGCTCGTCGAGGACGACCGCGGGCGCCTCGGCTTCCGGCACCTGCTGGCGGCGAAGGCCGTGTACGACGGCATCGGCGGGCGCGAACGCCGCGAGCTGCACCGGCGTTCGGGCAAGGCGCTGTCCGCTTGGGATCCGGCGCCGGTCGCCGTGCTGGCGCACCACTTCCGCGAAGCCGGCGAGACGGAGAAGTGGTGCGAGTACGCGGAACGCGCGGCGGATCTCGCGCTCGCGTCCGGCGACCACCACACCGCCGTGTCCTTTCTGCACGGCCTGCTCGCCTCGCCCGCGCTGCCGCCGACGGCCGTGGCGCGGCTCACGCGCAAGACGCCGCTGTTCGCGTTCACCGGCTATCTCGGCCGGGTCGATCTCGTGCGGACGGTGCGCGGGGTGCTCGACAGCGCCGTGCTCGACCGGCGCGAGAGCGCGGAGATCCGCAGCCAGCTGGGCCGGTTGCTGATGCACGCCGGCGACTACGCCGAGGGTGCCGCCGAAATCGCCAGGGCGATCCCCGATCTGGCGGACAACCCGGCCGCCGCGGCGCAGGCGATGTCGGTGCTCGGCCGGCCCGCCGGAGCGTCGTGGCCCCTCCAGGCGCACCGCGAATGGCTCGACCGCGCCGACGCCGTCGTGCGCTCGGCCGTGCCGGAGGGCGAGCGGCTGTCGTTCACCGTCGACCGCGCGACGGCGTTGCTCGAGATGGGCGACGAAGCCGGCTGGGCGGTCGCGGACACCCTGCCTGCGGACGACGCCCACGACCCGCTGCAGATCACCCGCGGCCTGCTCAACTACGGCGACGCCGCGCTGCAGTGGGGCCGCTACGCCGACGCGCGCGCCAAGCTGACCCGGTCCGTCGAGCTGGCCGAGCAGCAGGGGTTGCAGCGGTTGCGCGACATGGGGCTCGCCACGCTGATCCGGCTCGACTGGCTGACCGGCGCGTGGACCGGGCTGGCCGCCCGGGTCGCCGAGTTCGCGGACCTCGCGGAGGAACCGCTGATCCAGCTGGACACGACGTTGGTGGGCGCGCTGCTGCAGTCGGCCACCGAGCCCGGCGGCGAGGCCGAGGTCGAGCGCAAGCTCACGCTGGTGCTCGACGCCGCCCGGCAACGCGGGATTGTCGACATGCCGCTCGAACCGGCGGCGGCGCTGGCCCGGCTGCACCTGGCGGCCGGCCGCCCGGAGCGGGCGCTGGCGGTCACCGAGGAACCGATGGCCGTGGTGGTGCGCAAGCAGATCTGGCTGTGGGCGGCCGAACTGGCGCCGGTGCGGGTGGAGGCGCTGCTCGCGGCCGGCCGGGTCGCCGAGGCCTCGGCGCTGGTGGCCGAGTTCGCCGCCGGTCACCCCGGCGGGACGGGCGCGATCCACTGCTGCCGGGCGCTGCTCACGGAGGCCACGGGCGACCACGCCGGCGCCGCGCGCGAGTGGGCCGACGCCGCCGCCGCGTGGGCCGCTCTGCCGCGCCCGTACGACGCCCTGCTCGCCCGCGAGCGCGCAGCAGCGTGCCTGCCGGCCGGCGGTTCTCGCGCCGCCGCGGTGGAGCAGCTGGAATCGGTGCTCGCCGACTGCGTCGCCCTGGGCGCCTCCGCCCTCGCCTCCCGGATCCGCGCCCAGCTCCCCGCGCCCCCCGTCTGGCGCGGCGGCCGTCGCGGCTACGGCGACCAGCTGTCCCCGCGCGAGCTGGAAGTCGTGCGCCTCCTGCTGACCGGTCTCACCACCCCGGAGATCGCCCAGGCCCTGTCCCGCTCCCCGAAAACCGTGGCGGCCCAGCTGAACTCCGCGATGCGCAAACACCGCGTCTCCTCGCGCACGGCGCTGGCCGTGAGCGCCACCCAGGCCGGCATCACCCCGGCGACGGCGGACTGAACCAAGGCGTGGACTAAGCAAGCGCGGTCCGCGAGATTAGGTCATCCGCCCAATCGCGAACCGAGCGTGTGCGCCCCGATACTTCGCCGGTGAACGCGACGAGACCCGGCGATGGCTGTCCGGTGGACGGCAGCGCGGAACCCCGGCCCGGCGCGGGAACCGATCCCCACCCCACCACCGAGGATCGCGCCGACGCCGCACCGGCGTCCGGCGATCGGTCCGACCGGGCAGCCGACGAAGGCGGGCGCGACCTGCCCGCGGGGTACGAACCCCTGTGACTGCCCGGGCGAACGGAAAGGTCATCCCTTGAGAGTCCCCCGGGGGCGCCTGCTGGCGCTCATCCTCCCGGTGCTGGCCGGCCTGGCGCTGGTCGTCGGCACCACCCAACCCGGCCTCCAACCCGGCACAACCCCACCGCAGACGTCCGCGGAAGCCCCGGCCCAAGCCGCAGCCGCCGGGCAGGCCGTGCTCGACGCCGCCAACACCTCCGGCGACGCGAAGCCCGTCGCCGCCGACAAGGCCACCCGGACGGCCACGGGCAAGACCGCCGCGAAGGCGCCCAAGGCGCTCTACGCCCCGACCGGCTGCAACCCCGCCAAGCCGAAGCCGCACACCGTCACGTGCAACTCGCTGTTCAAGGCGGGCACGGACCTGCGCCCCCTGACCAGCAACGCCGGCCCGCTGCCGGATTCGCTCGGCCCGGCCGACATCAAGGCCGCCTACGACCTCCCCGACGGCGGCGCGGGCAAGACCGTCGCCATCATCGACGCGCTCGGCGACTCCCACGCCGAGGCCGACCTCGCCGTGTACCGCGCGCAGTACGGCCTCCCGCCGTGCACCACGGACAACGGCTGCTTCCGCAAGGTGGACCAGAACGGCGGCGTGAACTACCCGGCCGACGACGACGGCTGGGCGCAGGAGACCGCGCTCGACCTCGACGCCGTCTCGGCCGCCTGCCCCGCGTGCCACATCCTGCTCGTCGAGGGCGCTTCCACGAGCCCGTACGACATCGTGGTCGGGGTCGACACCGCCGTGCGCCTGGGCGCGAAGTTCGTCTCGAACTCCTACGGCATCGACGGCGAGGACCCCGAAGAGGGCACGCTCGACTCGCACTACACCGTGCCCGGCGTCGCGATGGTCGCCTCCACCGGTGACCACGCCTACGGCCTGCAGGACTGGCCCGCCGCCAACCCCAACGTCGTCGCCGCCGGCGGCACGAACCTCTACCGCGACCCGGCGAACCCGCGCGGCTGGAGCGAGCAGGCCTGGTCCGACGCCGGCTCCGGCTGCTCCCCGTACGAGCCGAAGCCCGAGTACCAGCAGGAGCTCGCCACCGGCTGCGCGAACCGCGCCATCGCCGACGTCTCTGCCGTCGCCGACCCGGCGAGCGGCTTCGCGATCTACGACTCCGGCAAGTCCGGCGGCTGGGGCCAGGTGGGCGGCACGAGCCTGTCGTCGCCGCTGATCGCCTCGATGTTCGCCCTCGCCGGCGACCCGCGGCCGGGCACGAACCCCGCGACCTACGCCTACTTCAACCACGGCAACGACCTCTACGACGTCACCCAGGGCACCAACGGTTCGTGCGCCACGGTCCTGTGCACCGCCGGCCCGGGCTGGGACGGCCCGACCGGTCTCGGCTCGCCCCACGGCGTCGCGACCCTCGCCTACACTCCACAAGGGACGGTCGACGGCCACGTCCGCGACACCGCGGGCACGCCGGTCGCCGGCGCCACGGTGACCGCCACCGGCAAGGCCACCGGCAACGTCTACCATGCCACGACCGACGCCCAGGGCGCCTACCACCTGGCCGTCGCCGCCGACTCCTACCAGCTCGCGGTCACCCGCTTCGGCTACGAGAACGGCAGCGGCGAACTGTCCATCGTGGACGGTCAGGCCGCCACGTCCGACTACGCCGTCGCGAAGATCGCCACCCAGGCCGTGTCGGGCACCGTGACCGACGGCTCCGGCCACGGCTGGCCGCTGTACGCGAAGATCACCGTCGACGGCTACCCCGGCGGCGCGATCTACACCGACCCGTTCTCCGGCAAGTACAGCGTCGACCTGCCGCAGGGCGCGGCCTACCAGCTGCACGTCTCCGCGGTGCAGCCCGGCTACCAGCAGATCGACAAGCAGGTGACCGTCGCCGATTCGGGCGTGCGGCAGAACTTCACCGCCGCCGTCGACCCGAACGCGTGCACCGCGCTCGGCTACGGCCACGCCGCGCTGACGCACTTCGACGGCTGGCTCGGCACCGCCCCGAAGGACGGGTGGACCGTGACGAACGCCGACCCGGCCTCGACGGGCTGGACGTTCGACGACGGCATCGAGCTGTTCAACTTCATCAGCAGCGGCAACTACGCGCTCGCCAGCCCGATCACCCGTGACGGCAAGGCGGAGGACACCACGTTCCTCTCGCCGGTCCTCGACCTGACCGGCGACGACGCTCCGGTGCTGTCGTTCGGCGGCGTGTACGTGCCGGACGGGAACAGCGCGTTCGACGCCGATCTGTCCCTCGACGGCGGTGCCACGTGGAGCCCGCTGACGCACCACACCACCGACCTCGTGCAAACGCAGGTGTCGATCCCGCTGCCGCAGGCCGCGGGCAAGGACTCCGTGCGCGTGCGGTTCCACTTCCAGGGTGCCGGGAACTCGCTCGCGGAGCTGGACGACGTGGTCGTCGGTTCGTGCACGGCCGGCGAAGGCGGCCTGGTCGCGGGCGTGGTCACCGACGCCAACAACGGCCGGCCGCTCGACGACGTCACGGTGGCCGACTCGGCCGCCGCGGCCCGCTCCGCGGTCAGCTCGCCCACCCCGGACGACGCCGCCCTGGCGGACGGTTTCTACGAGCTGTTCGACACCACTGGTGCGCACCAGTACACGGCGAGCCTGCCGCGGTACTCGTCACCGGCGCTGTCGACGACGACCGGCCTGAACTCCGTGGCCCGCCTGGACATCAAGCTCAAGGCCGGGCAACTGGCGGTCGGTTCGACCGCGCTGACCGTGAGCAAGACGATGGGCCAGGTCGCGAACCAGACGGTGAAGCTCACCAACACCGGCACGGCACCGGTGCACGTGTCGCTCGGCGAGCACGTCACCGGGTTCACCGGGGTCGACCCGTCGGCGGCGGCGGGCTGGCAGCCGATGGCGAACGTCCCGGAGTTCACCTACCAAAGCGCGCTCGGCGGTTACCAGGGCAAGATCTACAGCGCGGGCGGCATGCCCATGCACATGCTCTCGCCCTCGGCCCGCAGCTACGTGTACGACCCGGTCACCGCCGCGTGGTCGCCGATCGCGGACATGCCGGAGCCGGTGATGCGTGGTGCGGCGGCGTTCCTGGACGGTTCGCTGTACGTCGTCGGCGGGGCCGGGATGCCCGGCCTCCTGTCCACGACGTACGCCTACCACCCGCAGACGAACACCTGGTCGCGGCTGGCGGACCTGCCGGCGAAGCTCTACGGCGCCACCGCCGCCACGCTCGGCGGGAAGCTGTACGTGGTCGGCGGCTGCGCGAGCGTGTGCGGCAAGGACCCGGTGAAGACGGCGTTCGTCTACGACCCGGTGCGCAACGCCTGGTCGGCACTGCCCGACTACCCGGAGGCCGAGAGCGACGCGGCCTGCGCCGGGATCCACGGTGAGATCGTGTGCGCCGGCGGGTACCTCGGTGGCGTCACGAACATCAAGTCGACCTATGTGTTCAAGCCGGGCAGCGCCGCGTGGACGAAGGTGGCCGACGCACCGTACGAGGTCTCCCAGATGGCCTACAGCGGGGCGAACGGCCGCCTGCAGCTCGCCGGTGGCGAGACCGGCACCGGCACGGTCGTCTCCCAGGCCGGCGAGACCGCGCACACCATCGAGTACGACCCGGTGAGCGACAGGTGGTCGTCGCTGCCGGACCTGCCGCAGGAGTACTACGGCGGCGGACGCGGGGCGTGTGCGCTCTACCAGGTCGGTTCGTTCGTGCCGGCGCTGCGCACCACGGCGATGCTGCCGGGCTACGACCAGTGCGGTGACGACGACGCCGGCTGGCTCTCCGAAGGCAGCACCGAGCTGGACCTCGCACCCGGCGCCATCGCGAAGGTCGCGGTGACCGTCGACTCCGGCAAGGTCACCCAGCCCGGCAAGTACACGGCGACGATCGCGCTCGACACCGACTCGCCCTACGCGGTGGCGGCCCTGCCCGTCACGCTGCAGGCCGCGGCCCCCAAGGCCTGGGGTGAGCTTTCGGGTACGGTCACCGACTCCGCGTCGGGCGCGCCGGTGGCCGACGCCACGGTGCAGGTGTGCACGATGGTCCACAACGGAGTGTGCGGCGAGGTGTCGTACACCCTCAAGACCGACGCGCAGGGCCACTACCGGCTGTGGCTGGACAAGGGTTACAACCCGCTGATGGTCACCGTGGCCGCCAACGGGTACCAGCCGCAGTTCCGGCAGGTGAAGGTGATGGCGGGCCAGGCCACGGTGAACGACGTGGCTCTGCCCAAGATCTAGGCGCACCAGCGAAAAGCGGTCCCGCCCGGGGAGCCACCCGGGCGGGACCGCTTTTCGCGTGTCAGTACGACTTGGGCAGCCCGAGCACGTGGGTGGAGACGTAGTTCAGCACCATCTCCTGGCTCACCGGCGCGATCCGCAGCAGGCGGGCTTCGCGGAAGTAGCGCTCGACGTGGTACTCCTTCGCGTAACCCATGCCGCCGAGGGTCTGCATCGCGCGGTCGGCGGCCTGGAACCCGGCGTCGGCGCAGAGCCACTTGGCCATGTTGGCCTCACGCCCGCACGAGAGGCCCTGGTCGTAGCGCCAGGCGGCGTTGCGGGCCATGAGCTCGGCGGCGTCGAGGCGGGTCCGGGCTTCGGCGAGCGGGAACGCGATGCCCTGGTTCTGCCCGATCGGCCGGTCGAACACGATGCGCTCGCGGGCGTAGGCCACGGCGCGGTCCACGGCGGCGCGGCCGAGGCCGAGGGCTTCGTGGGCGAGCAGGATGCGTTCGGGGTTCAGGCCGTCGAGCAGGTAGCGGAAGCCCTGGCCCTCCTCGCCGATGCGGGCCGACGCGGGCACGCGCAGGTCGTCGATCGCGACCTCGTAGGAGCTGACGGCGTTGCGGCCCATCTTCGGGATCGCGGTCAGCGTGATCGCTTCGGGATCGACGTCCACGAGGAACAGCGACATGCCGTCGGTGGGCCGCTCGACCTCCTCGAGCGGCGTGGTGCGCGCGATGAGCACCATCTTCTGCGACTGGCCGGCCTTGGTGATCCAGACCTTGCGGCCGTTGATCACGTAGTCCGCGTCGGCACCGCCGTCGCGGCGGGCGAAGGTGCGGATGCGCGTGGTGTCGGTGCCGGCGTCGGGCTCGGTGACACCGAAGCAGACGTGCAGCGAGCCGTCGGCGGCGCGGGGGAGGATCTCCTCACGCAGCGCGGGGCTGCCGTGTTTCACGATGGTGTTGAGGCCGAAGATCGTGAGGTGCATGGTGCTGCACCCGTTCATCCCGGCGCCGGACGCGGCGACTTCTTCCAGCAGCAGCGCGGCTTCGAAGATCCCGAGCCCGCCGCCGCCGTACTGCTCGGGGATCGCGATGCCGAGCCAGCCGGCGTCGGCGAACGCGGTGTAGAAGTCCCACGGGAACTCACCCTCGGCGTCGCAGCGGGCCCAGTACTCGTCGGGGAACTTCGCCGCCAGCTCGCGGGCGCCGCGGCGCAGTGCTTCCTGGTCTTCGGTCAACCCGAAGTCCACGTGCTCCACCTCCGTGTGTCGTCAGGACGGGAGCGCCGACTCCAAGGCCCGGATGACCTGGGTGACGTGCCGGCGCGTCGCCTGTTCCGCTGCCGCCGTGTCGCCGGAGCGCAGCGCGTCCAGGATCTCCCCGTGCTCGTCGAGGCTCGCCTCGGGGCGGCCGGGTACGGTGATCGTCACGTTCTGGCCCAGCTGCAGCTGCGCGCCGAGCAGGTCGGCGATGGCCAGCAGGCGGCGGTTGGCCGAGCCCTGCCAGATCAGGGCGTGGAACTCCCGGTCGAGCTCGGCGTAGCGTGGCACGTCGCCGGCGGCCAGGGCGGCGTGCTGGCCCTCGACGAGCTCGGCCAGCCGGGCGAGCAGCTCGGCCGGCTGCGTGCGGGCGATGTCGCGCGCGGCGAGCGTGTCGACGGCGGAGCGCAGCTCGTAGATGTCGCGCATGTCGGCCACGGTCAGCTCGGCCACGAAGTACCCCGAATGCTGCCGCGCCACGAGGAATCCCTCGCGTTCGAGGATGGCCAGCGCGGCCTTGACCGGCGTCGGCGAGATGCCGAGGCGCTCGGTCAGCGGCCGTACGGTCACCCGCTCGCCGGGCAGCAGCTGCCGGTCCAGCACAGCCTCGCGGATCGCCCGGTACGCGGTGCGGACCAGGCTGGCCGGTTCGGGGGGCTGGTCAGTCACCGGGTCGCGGCTCCTCGTTCGTGGCTGTGTCCGTTGCGGCTGCTGTGGTCGCGGGCGGGTGCATCGGGACGAGCTCGTGCCGTTGCCACGCGACCAGCTGGTCAGAATAGTGCGCCGAACCGGGCGAGCCGGACGCTCCGCCGGGAATCACCCAGGCGGCGGCGCCGAGCTCGGCCAGATCGAGTACCTGCCGGTACACCGACAGGTTGGTGATGTCGAACCGCCCGCCCGGGGCCCAGCCGTAGGCGCCGTTCTGGATCGTCTCGTTGTCCCCGCCGATGCCGACGGCGGGCGGGTCGAACTCCGCGCCGACCACGGGGTGCAGCGGGTGCCTCGCCGCCGTGCGGTGGACCTCGCCCCACGGCCGCGGGCCCGTCTCCGCCACGCGGCGCCAGGCCGCGGCGAGCGCGTCGGCGAGCAGGTCGTCGCCGAGCCGCTCGGCGGGCCAGGTGCCCTCGCGCGGCCAGGTCAGGCTCGCGAACCAACGGCGCAGCACCACGGGCATGCCCGGCAGTCCGCACTTCATCAGCCACGCCCGCGTGTCCGCGCCGAGCTCGGCGTCCAGCACGCGCGCGGCGACCTCGCGGCGGAAGCACGCGTGCACGAGCCCGGTGGTCTCGCCGGGGCCGAGGTCCCCGCGGCCGGCCACGAGCACGGCGCGGGCCCGCTCTGCGTCGCCGGTGAACGGTCCGCGTCCGTCGAGCAGCTCCGCCCAGCGCCGGGCCGCGACCGACGTCGTGTCGCCCTGCCACACGCGCATGTCCTCGGCCGTCGCGGGGCCGGCCGCGGCGGCCAGCTCGTGGATGCGCTCGGCGCGGTAGGAGTCGTTGACCGCGTGGGAGATGACCGGGTGCGTGGCGGCGGTGACCGTGTTGTTCGACGTGACGATGAGGTCTTCCGGCGGGTCCTCCGTCCGCGGCATCTCGCCGAACGGCACGCGGCCGCGCCAGCGGTGGGTGGTCTCCCAGCCGGGGACCGGCAGTTGCGTGGCGGCGTGGTTGTCGCGCGCCGGGAGCTGTCCGCGCAGCAGGTAACCGATGTGTTCGTCGCCATCGGCGGCCAGGAGGTTGTTGACCGGGTCGACCCAGCCGTCCTGCGCGTCGAGCAGCGTGTGCACGTCGGGGGCGAGGAGCATCCGGCGCAGCACGCCGAACTGCTCGCACGCGCCGTCGGTGGCCGTCCAGCGCAGTGACAGGGCCGCCCCGCTCGCGGGGTCGCCGTGCACCACGGGACCGTTCGGGGTCAGCCAGCAGCGTTCGACGCGGTCCTCGCCGTCGCGCACGTGGATGACCTCGTCGCGCACCGACGCTTCCGCCCAGCCGTCGGCCGTGCGCACCTGCTCGCCGCGGAAGTGCTCGACGTAGAGGTCCTGCGCGTCGGCTGCGGCGTTGGTGATGGCCCAGCCGACGCGGCCGTTGTGGCCGAAGTGCGGAAAGCCCGGCAGGCCAGGGAACGTCGCGCCGGACACGGTGAAATCCGGGCAGCGCACGTGGGCCTGCCAGTAGGTGTTCGGCACGTCCAGCGCGCGGTGGGAGTCGTTGACCAGCAACGGTTTCCCGCTGGCGGTGCGGCTCGGTCCGAGCACCCACGCGTTGGACCCGCCCTCGGACTCGCTGAGGAACCCGAGGTGCTCGGCCGCCGCTTCGACGTCGGCGCGGGCCTGCTCGAACAGGTTCGCGCGGGCGTCGCCGACCCGGCCCAGCGGCGGCACCGTCACGCGCATGCCCGGCAGCGGCCGTGGATCCAGCTTCGCGGCCGACTCGGCGCCGGCCGTCGCGCGCAGCACCGCGCGGGCGATCTTGTACTGCCACACGCCCATCAGCACGTGGCGGATCTTGAACATCAGCAGCGAATCCCGCGGTGTCCACGGTTCCCAGCCGATGCCGCCGCGGTCGTGCTCGACGCCGGTGCCGCGCTCGGCGACGTGGGCGTTGATGCCCGCCGCGTAGTGCTCGAACGTCGCGAGCGTGGCGGGGTCCATGGCGGCCAGGTCGCGGTCGGCGGCGTCGGCGAGGCGCAGCCGGCGGGCGAGCCGGTCGGCGGCCACGGCCGGCTCGCCCACGACCTCGGCCCACCGCCCGGCCGCGCGGCGGCGGTCGTACTCCAGCTGCCACAGCCGGTCCTCGGCGGCGGCGCGGCCGAGCTCGAACCACGCCTGATCCTCGGTTTCCGCCACCACCGAAGGGATTCCGTACCCGTCGCGAGTGATCATGCGACCCCGACCCGCGCGGTCTCGGCGTAGTGGCACGCCGCGGCGCGCGAGTCCGCGAGCGGCCGCAGCGCGGGATCCTCGGTGCGGCAGCGGTCCGTCGCCAGCGGGCACCGCGGGGCGAACGAGCACCCGTCCGATCGCGACAGTGCGCTCGTGGCCTCGCCGAGCTGCTCCACCGGCTCCTGCCGGTCGTGGTCACGCACCCGCGGCCGGGGCGCGGCGGCGAGCAGCAACTGCGTGTACGGGTGGCGCGGGTCGGCGAACAGCTCCTCGGTCTCGCCCTCCTCCACGATCCGCCCGAGGTACATCACGGCCACGCGGTGGGCCAGGTGGCGCACCAGCGCGAGGTCGTGGCTGATGAACAGGTACGTGATCCCGCGCTCGTCCTGCAGGCGCCGCAACAGGTTCACCACCTGCGCCTGCACCGAGACGTCCAACGCGGACACCGGCTCATCGCACACGAGGAACTCCGGGTCGAGCGCGATGGCCCGCGCGATCGCCACGCGCTGGCGCTGCCCGCCCGAGAGCTCGTGGGGGTAGCGCTGCGCGAGCTCCGGCGCGAGCGTGACGGCTTCGAGCAGCTCCCGCACGCGTGCGTCGAGATCGCCGCGGAAGTGGTGCACGCGCAGGGGTTCCGCGACGATCTGCCCGACGGTCATGCGGCCGTTGAGCGAGTCGTAGGGGTCCTGGAACACCGGCTGCATCGTGCGCCGCAGCTCGCGCAGCTGCTTCTTGCCGATCGAGTGCACGGCCTGCCCGGCGACCTCCACGCTGCCCTCGTCGGGGCGCTCCAGCGCGAGCAGCAGCCGCCCGGTGGTCGACTTCCCGCAGCCGGACTCGCCGACGAGCGCGAGCGTGGTGCCCTGCTCGACGCGCAGGCTCACGCCGTCGACGGCGGCCATCGTGCCGCCGCGCACGGCGAAGCGCTTGACCAGTCCTTCCGCGACCACGAGATCCGTCATCACGCCACCTCCTGGGATTCGCGGGACACCGGGTGCCAGCACGCGACGCCGTCGACGAGCGCCGGGGCCGTGGCACAGGTGTCGTCGGCGTGGTCGCAGCGCGGGCGGAACGGGCAGCCTTCGAGCACCGCGCCGACGGCGGGGACCTGCCCGGGGATGGTGGGCAGTTCCCCGGCCGCCGGGCGGTCGGGATCGGGCACCGAGCGCAGCAGCGCCGCGGTGTAGGGGTGGCGCGGGGCTTCGAGGACTTCGCGCACGGTGCCGGTCTCCACGACCTTCCCCGCGTACATCACCGCGACGCGGTCGGCGATCTCCGCGACCACACCCATGTCGTGCGTGATGAACAGCAGCGCGGTGTCCCGCGTGCGTTCCCGCAGCAGCGCGAGGACCTGGGCCTGCACGGTCACGTCGAGCGCCGTCGTGGGCTCGTCCGCGATGAGCAGCTCGGGGCTGCCGGCCAGCGCGATCGAGATCATCACGCGCTGGCGCATGCCGCCGGACAGCTCGTGCGGCATCTGCCGCGCCCGCGCCGCGGCGCCGGTGATGCCGACCGACTCCATCAGCTCCACGGCGTGGCGCAGCCGGGCCGAGCGCCGCATCGGCGTGTGGATGGCCAGCACCTCGGCGATCTGCGTGCCGATGCGGGTGGTGGGGTTCAGCGAGCTCATCGGGTCCTGGAAGATCATCGCCGCGCGGGTGCCGCGCAGGCGCCGCAGCTCGCGTTCGCCGCGGCCGATGAGCTCCGTGCCGCCGAGTGTCGCCGACCCCGTCACCTGCGCGGCGGCCGGTTCGAGGCCGAGCAGCGACAGCGCCGTGAGGCTCTTGCCGCAGCCGGATTCCCCGACCACGGCGAGGGTTTCGCCGCGGCCGACAGTGAGGTCGACCCCGCGCACGGCTTCACGGCCCGCGCCGAACGACACTTTCAGGTCCTGTACTTCCAGCAGCTCAGTCATGACCGGGCCTGCCCAACTCTCCGAGGGGGACTTCGTATCCGGTGCCGTGCTCGCGGTGGTGCGCGGCGAGCTCACCGGTGGTGGGGGTGGCCAGCCCGGCGTCGGCGACGACGGGGGCGAGCAGTGCTTCCAGCGCGGCCACGCGGGCGGGCCGGCCCGACAGCCATGGGTGGACGGTGATCATGCACAGCGACCCGAGCTTCTTCGCCGCCGCGATCTCCGCGGCCCAGCCGGCCAGCACTTCGGGCGTGGTCGCGGGTGGCCGCGGATCCCCGCCGACGTAGCGGTAGTAGGGCGCGTCGTCGGTGGCCCAGTCGACGGGGACCTCCACGAGGTCGTCGACGAGGTACGGACGGTCGTCGCCCATCAGCGAACTGTCGTACGTCAGGCCGAGCTCGTGCAGGACCGGGAACACGTCGGTGGTCATGTCCCAGCTGGGGGAGCGGTAGCCGACCGGCCGTTCGCCGGTGATCGCCGTGAGCGTGTCCGCGGCGCGGGTCAGCGTGCGGCGCAGCTCGTCGCGCGTCAGGCCGGTCGGTGCCTCGTGGCACCAGCCGTGCAGGGCCAGCTCGTGGCCGCGGGCGTGGACCTCGGCCACCTGCTCCGGGTAGCGGTCGGCGATCCAGCCGGGCACGAAGACCGTCGCCCGCAGGTGCAGGTTGTCCATCATGGACAGCAGGTTGCGGATCCCGCGCCGCGGCCCGTAGCGCCGCTGCTCCAGCTCACCGACGGAGGCGGGCGGGTTTTCGCGGGTGCGCCACAGGTGGGGCGATTCGCCGTCGAAGTCGAGCGTGAAGCACACGGCCGCGCGGGCGCCACCGGGCCAGGGGTAGGTCACGACGCACCTCCGGACGGGGTGAAGTCGCCGGCGGTGCGGCCGCCGTCGACGTCGAGGGTGGTGCCGGTGACGAACGACGCGGCGCTGGAGCACAGCCAGAGGATCGCCGACGGCGCGTCGGCGGGCCCGGACGTGCGCCCGAGCGGGATCGCCCGGCGCATCTTGGCGACGTGCTCGTCGGGCAGCTCGCTGACCTCGCTTCCGGGCGCGAACCCGGGGCCCACACTGTTGACGCGGATCCCGGCCTCACCCGTTTCGAGGGCGAGCGACCGGGTGAGCATCTCCAGCGCCGCTTTGCTCGCGGAGTAGACGCCGCCGGTGCGGGTCGGGCGTTTCGCCGCGCCGGACGACAGGTTGACGATGCAGCCCTGCGTGCCGGTGGCGGTCATCGTCGCGATCACGTGCCGCGCGAGCTGGTAGGGCGCGAGGACGTTGACGGCGAAGATCGTCTCCACGGTCTCACGCTCGGTGGTGGCGACCGGCGTGCGCGGGTAGATGCCGGCGTTGTTGACGAGGATGTCGGCCGTCGACCAGCGGTCGTCGATCGCCGCGATGAGTTCTTCCACGCCGGCGCCGGTGGTCAGGTCGGCCACCGCCGCGTGGGCGCCCAGCCGCTTCGCCAGCTCCCGCACCGGCTCGGGCCGGTTGTCGGACAACACCAACTCGGCGCCCTCGGCGTGGAAGGCCTCGGCCGTCCACGTGCCGATCAACCCGGCCGCGCCCGTGATGACCACGCGCTTGCCGGTGAACTCGCCTCGGTAGTCGGGGATCATGCGGTCTGCCTCGCCATCCGTCGAAGGAGCCGCGGGCGCGGCAGCTCGGCGCGTTTCGCCGGGTCCAGCCGGTCGCGGGCCGCATCACCCAGCAGGTTCACGGCCAGCACGAGCAGGAACAACGCGATGCCCGGGAAGGTCGCCAGCCACCACGCCGAAGCGATGTACTGCTGGCCGTCGGACAGGATCGAGCCCCACGACGCGGTGGGCGGCTGCACGCCGAGACCCAGGAACGACAGCGAGGCCTCGTAGATCACCATCAGGCCTAGCTCCAGCGTGGCGACCACAATGGACACCGGCAGCACCTCGGGCAGCACGTGCCGCAGCACGATCCACCACGCGGGCGCGCCCGTCGCCGTGGCCGCGCGGACGAACCCGCGGCCGCGCGCCTGCAGCGTCGCGGAATGGGCGACGCGGGCGTAGCGCGGCCAGCGCACGAGCGCCAGGCACACCACCACGTTGAGCAGGCTCGGCCCGAGCACCGCGACCACGAGGATCGCCAGCAGGAAGAACGGCACCGAGAGCACGATGTCGACCACCCGCATGATCACCGCGCCGAGCCAGCCGCCGCGCCAGCCCGCGCGCACGCCGAGCGCGACGCCGACCACCCCGCCGGCCACGACGGCACCGATCGCGACGAGCAGCGAGACCTGGGTGCCGTAGATGACGCGGGATGCCACGTCGCGCCCGAGCGCGTCGGTGCCGAGCCAGTGGTGCGCGCCCGGGGGCAGCAGCCGCTGCGCGAGCGTGACCTTGTCCGGGTCGAACGGGGCCAGCAGTGGCGCGAACACCGCGGCCAGCACGTAGATCGCGAGTACGACCAGGGGAATGACGATCGCCCGCCGCTTCACGCCGCACCTCCTCGGGCACCGGTGGCGACGCGCCGGTCGATCACGCCGTAGAGCAGGTCGGTGAGCAGGTTGATCACGATGTACACCGCGGAAGCGAACAGCACGATCGCCTGCACCACTGGGAAGTCGCGCGCCGACACCGACTGGATCGTCAGCTGGCCGATGCCCGGCCACGCGAAGATCACCTCGGTCACCACCGCGCCGCCGAGCAGGTTGGCCAGCTCCAGCGCCGCGACGGTGAGCACCGGGATCGCGCTGTTGCGCGCGAGGTGGCGCAGCACGAGCCGCGTGGTGCTCGAGCCCTTGGCCCGCGCGGTGCGCACGTAGTCCTGTGACAGCTGTTCCAGCACCGCGCCGCGCGTCACGCGGGCGATCGCCGCGGCGGACAGCGAGGCGAGCGTGACAGCGGGCAGCAGCAACGAAAGCGGCCCGTCGTACCCGGTGGACGGCAGCCAGCGCAGCGCCACCGAGAACACGAGCACGAGCAGCAGCCCGGTCCAGAACGCGGGCATCGCCTGTCCGACGAGCACGATCGGCATGAGCACGCGTTCCTGCCAGCGGCCGCGCTTGAGCGCCGTGATCACCCCGATGACCACCCCGAACACCACCGACAGGATCAGCGCGGCCACCGCGAGGTTCGCCGTGTAGGGCAGCCGCTCGGCGATCAGCGCCGTCGCCGGCCGGTTCTGCACGTAGGAGTACCCGAGGTCGCCGCGCACGGCGTTGCCGAGGAACGAAACGTACTGGTGCCACAGGGAATCGCTCAGGCCGAGCTGCTCGCGCACCCGCTCGATGTCGGCCGCCGTGGCGCCCTCGGGCACGAGCAGCCGCGCCGGGTCGCCGGAGAGGCGCAGCGCGAAGAACACGATGGTGGTCACGCCGAACAGCGCGAGCACGGCCTGGCCCAGCCGGCCCGCGACGTACCGCGGGGTCGCCGGCAGGCTCCTCGTCCGCCTCCGGCGGGCCGGCACTGCGATCGCCGTCATGTCAGCTCACCTTCATCTGGTCGAGGAACAGGCTTTCCGACGCGTCGGGTGTCCACTGCAGACGCGAGTTCGCGCCGTACACCGCGTATGCCTGGAAGAGACCGATGCCCGGCAGGTCGCGGTTGAGCAGCTCGAACGCCTGCGAGTACAGCTCCGTCCTCCGCGCGGGGTCGATCGTTTCGCGCGCCTGCTCCACGATCTTGTCGAAGGCGGGGTTGCTGTAGGAGCTCCAGATCTCGCCGGTGTGGAACAGCGGGTAGATCACGCCGTCGGAGTCGAGGCACGAGCACGACCACTTGCCGAAGCGGATCGAGCCCCACTCGTGCGACGGGTCCTGCACCTTCTTCAGGTACGTCGCCTGGTCGCTGTTCTGGATCTCCACCTGGAGCCCGACGGCGGCGAGGTCACCCTGGATCGCCTGCACCACCTGCGGGTCGAACGACGGCGAGGTCGCCATCACCAGCTTCGCGCCGACCGCGTGCGCTTCCTGCAGCAGGCGTTTGGCGTCCTCGGGATCGTGGTGATTGTTCGGCAACGACTTGTCGTAGCCGAACGCGAGCGGCGTGGCCATGGAGTTGATCGGCTTGGCGTACCCGCGCTGGAGGTTCTTGATCAGCGCGTCGTAGTCGATCGCCTCGGCGATGGCCTTGCGCACGCGGGGATCGTTGGTGGCACCGCCCTTGATCGTGTTGTAGGCGAGGTAGGCGACGCGCTCGGTGGGCGTGGACAGGATCGCCAGCGTCGGGTCGCGGCGGATCTGGTCGGCGGCGTCCGGCGTGAGCGTGGTCGCGAGGTCGACCTTGCGCGACTGCAGGTCGGCCACGCGGCTGGCCACGTTCGGCACCGCGCGGAACACGGCCGTGCGGATCTGCGTGGGCGGGCCCCACCACTTCGGGTTGGCCGTGAGCACGACCTCTGACCCGGCCGTCGCCGACTGCAGCACGAACGGGCCGGACCCGATCGGCTTCACGGCGAACTGCTTGTCCCCGACGCGCTGCACGTAGGCCTTCGGCACCACCGAGAGCGTGGTCAGGTAGCTCAGCAGCGTGGGGGAGGGGACCGACGTGTGCACCACGAGGTCGCCGCCGTCGGCCGTGGCCTTGTCGATCACGGAGAAGTTCGCGTACTGCTGGCTGCCGAACTTCTTGTCGAGGATCCGGCTGATGGAGTACGCCGCGTCTTCGGCGGTGAGCGGGCTGCCGTCGCTGAAGGTCACGCCGGGGCGCATGGTGAAGCGCCAGGTGAGCGGATCGGTCTGCCGCCACTTCGTGGCGAGCCACGGCACGACCGCGTTCGTCTTCGGGTTCCGGCGCAGCAGCTGGTCGAAGATGTTGCGGTACACCGAGTACGTGTCGGTGTCGTACTGCTTGCCGGGGTCCAGTGTGGACGGGTAGTTGGCAGTGTCGATCGTGATCGTGCCGGGGCCACGGCCCGCGCTCGCCGGCTGGATGCCGCACGAGGCGGCACCCAGGGCGAGGGCGGTGGCCAGGAGGAGCGCCGCACGGAAACGTCGTCGGTTCATGGGCTCGGTCCTGTCAGATCGGCTGCTGAGGTGGGGACATCAGATCAGATCCAATCGAGGCGGCAAAGGCCTGCGCGCAGGGTTAACGCGCGCGCAACATGCCTCCCCGGGCGGGGATCGCGTCGGTCTTCGCCAGCAGCGGCGCGTCGACCTCCACGGTCTCGGGGTACTTGATTCCGGCGCCGGTGTTGAGGACCACGACCTCGTCGTCCTCGCTGACCCAGCCGGATTCGCGCAGCTGGTCCAGCGCCGCGAAGCAGGCCGCGCCCTCGGGGCAGATGAACGCGCCCTCCAGCGTGGCCAGCCGTCGTTGGGCGGCCAGCAGCTCGTCGTCGGTCACCGCGATCGCGGTGCCCTCGGTGGCCCGGACGGCGTCCAGCACGAGGAAGTCGCCCAGCGCCTTGGGCACGGTGATGCCGAAGGCGACGGTGCGCGCGTCGGGGAACAGGGTGCTTTCCGCGGCGCCGGACTTGAAGGCCTCGACGATCGGCGCGCAGCCGGTGGCCTGCACGGCGACGAGCCGGGGCAGGTCGCCGGAGATCCAGCCCAGCTCCCGCATCTCCAGCAGGGCCTTGTAGATGCCGATGATGCCGACGCCGCCACCGGTCGGGTAGAGGATCACGTCGGGCACGCGCCACCCGAGCTGCTCGACGATCTCGTAGCCCATCGTCTTCTTGCCCTCGAGCCGGTAGGGCTCCTTGAGGGTGGACACGTCCTGGTAGCCCTGGCGTTCGGCCACGGCGGCGCCGACGAGCTTGCCCGCGTCGCCGATCAGTCCGTCCACCCGGTACAGCTCGGCGCCGGCGGCGAGGCACTCCTTCATGGTGATCGCGGGGGCGTCGTCGGGCATCGCGATGAGGCTGTCCATTCCGGCGCGGGCGGCGTAGAGCGCCCAGGCCGCACCGGCGTTGCCGTTGGTCGGCATCGCGACGCCGCGAACGCCGAGCTCGGCCGCGCGCGAAACGCCCACGGCGGCACCGCGGGCCTTGAACGACCCGGTGGGCACCAGGCCCTCGTCCTTCATGAGCAGCTTGGGCACGCCGGACTGCTTGCCCTGGTTCGGCAGCGGCAGCAGGGGAGTCAGGCCTTCGCCGAGGCTCACGATGTTGTCGCGCGAACGCACCGGCAGCACCTCGTGGTAGCGCCAGAGACTGGGTTCCCGGGCCGCGATGTCCTCGCGGGTCACCGTTTCCCGCACCCGCTCCAGGTCGTAGCGCGCGAGCAGCGGTGCGCCCGCGGCCGACGTGCCGGCCACCTGGTCCGCCTCGTACCGGTCTCCGGTCCGGGAACACTCCAGGTGACTGAGGAACGAGAACGTCATGCCGCCTCCATGCGTCGGGTCGGAATCCCCGAGAGTTTGGATCCAAAACGGCGGTTCGTCAACCGGGACCACGCTTCGGTATCGGTTCCGAAGCTCTGCCGGCCCTGCTCGGCCGCGCACCGGTGATCAAGGAAAGCGCTTCGCCGGAATGCGCGACGGCGGGGTCGCCCATCGTGACCGGCAACGCGCGGAATGGCGGCCGAGGTTCTGTCAATGGCGGGTAGCCGGAACGTTGACCTCACGGCTGACCTGCATCGATCGGTGTTGATCTGTGCGGACAATCACTCGGAAGTGACTTTCCCGTGTCCGATTCGTAATGTCGGGGCGGCTTTGCGTGCGCCGTATCCCCCGAATTCGCGGCGCGCGTTCCCCGAGCGAAGAAAATGGTGCACCAGGATGTCCGGAAGACATCGCTCCCGGTCGCTGTCGTGGCGGCTGCCAGTCGGGGCCGGCGTGCTCGCCGCCCTCGGACTGGTCGCCCTCGTGTGGCTGACGGGCACTACCCAGGGCGGTGGGCAGGTCTCGGCCGCCGACCGCCTCGCCCTCAGCGCTCCGCAGTCGAGCGCTTCACTGTCCGGCGTCCCCGTGCCGGACAGCACGACGCCGAGCCGCCCGACGCCGAGCAGCGCGACCCAGACGACCCCCAGCACGTCCGTACCCAGCACGTCGGCCGCGTCCCCGAAGCCGACGACGAAGCAGCCGGTCGCCAAGACCAAGCCGAAACCCCCGCCCGCGGCAACGAAGACCCTGTCCGCCGGTAAGGCGTGTTCGTCCACTTTGGCCGGTGCGCAGCCCGGCGCTGCCCAGGTGGGCAACCACATCCTGACCAAGTTCAAGGTGAGCTCCGTCGGCGGCCGCGCCGGCCGAGGGGGCGCGAGTGACCACCCCACGGGTCTCGCGCTCGACTTCATGGTCGACACCGCAACCGGCAACGCGCTCGCCGCGTACGTGCTGGCCCACCAGGGCGAGTTCGGCGTGACGTACGTGATCTGGCGCCAGCGCATCAACATGGGCAGCGGCTGGGAGCCGATGGAGGACCGCGGCAGCCCCACCGCGAACCACTTCGACCACGTGCACGTGTCGTTCAAGGCCGGCGCGAAGGTGTCCGTCACCTGCTGAGCGGGTGACGGACACCGGACGGGCCCCGGCTACGGGGTCGGCTTGCCCTGTTTCTCGATCTGCTGCTGGATCGACGGCCAGAACTGGTACATCTGCGTCGGGTACGGCAGGTTCGGGAAGTACTTCTGGTACAGCTTGAGGAACGTGCCGTCGTTCGCGAGAGCGGTGAGCTCCGTGTTGTAGGCGTCGAGGAACTTCGTCAGCTTCTTGCCGACCGCCTCGGCGCCCGGCTGGTCCTGCGGTGAGGTCAGCGCGACCTTGAGCTTGCCCGGGTGCTCGGTGAAGATCTGCCCGACGTGCGTCGAGCCGAGCACCATCGCGTCGAGGTTGCCCGCGAGCAGCTGGTTCACGCCCGCGCCGTCGGTGGCCTCGGACACCAGCTGCGACGTGGTCATCTTCTTCTTGGCGAAGTCCTCCTGCGTGCTGTTCGCGCCGGCGCCCACGCGCTTGCCGGCGAGGTCCGGGATGGACTTCGCGGTCGAGCTCGCCGGCACCACGACCACGTTCTGGCCCCAGAAGATCGGCTTCGTGAACGCCACGCTCTTCTTGCGTTCGTCGCTCGCGACCAGCCCCACCGACATCAGGTCGTACTGACCGCTGGTGAGACCGGGGAGTCCGGCTTGGACGGTGGTCGTCTTGTAGACGATCTTGAGGTGCATCCGGTCCGCGATGAGGTTGTTCAGGTCGACGAGCAAGCCGACCGGTTTGCCGCTGGCGTCGGGGGAGACGAACGGGTAGTCGCCCGCCGTGACCGCCGCCGTGATGGTGCCGGGCTGCGCGAGACCGAAGTCGTCGCCGGCCGCGGAGTCGCCTCCGCCGCACGCGGTGACCGAGGCGGCGGTGAGTGCGGCGAGGCCGAGCGCACCGAGCGCGCGCCGCAGGGGAAGTCGGTTCATGGGTCTCCTTCGCCAGACCAGGAGGGGAGGGGAGCGGAGGGGAGGGGAGGGGAGAGCGGGGACAGCGGGGAGCGCTGACGATGGAGCGGAACTATAGGCTATAGAACTTCAGAACGTCAACGACGTGTAGTGCCGGCTTCACCACGGCGTCTTCGGGAAGATCAGTGCAGGTCGGAGGCGGTTCCGACGGCGGCGATCCGCTCGGCGAGCGCCGAGATCACGAGCCGGTAGGCGTCGCCGGTGAGGTGCAGACCGTCCTCGTGCACCGGCTCTCCGGCGGCGACGAGCGGCGCCACCGCGGCGTCGGTGTCCACCGAGTTCGCGGCCGAGACGACCTCGCGCAGCACTTCGCGGTACGTGTCGAGCACGGCGTTCGTGCGTCCGCGCCTGCCGACGCCGTCGATCTCCTCGATCGAGGGCGGCAGGAACCCGATGAGCGTGGCCGGGGCGAAGGCATCGGCGATCGCCCGCAGGTTCTCGGTGTACGCGTGGAGCTCCACCAGCCGGTCGGGTGCGCAGTCGTTGGCGCCGAAGGACAACACCACCACGTCCGGCTCGGTCTTGGCGATCGTGGCCGCGCGGCGCGCGCCGTCGTCGCTCTTCCAGCCGCCCGCGGCGCAGTTGAAGACGACCACGTCGCCGGCCTCGGCTTCGAGCTGGTCGATGCGGGGCTTGGTGAACCGGCCCAGCATGCTGTCGCCGAACAGGACGATCTTCTTCACTCGTCGCCGCCTTTCCACGGTTGACAATCTGGTACTTGTCGCTTAGAAAATACCAACACTCGGAGGCGAGCCGGAAGAGGTGAAGCGGTGGCGCGTGACTGGACCCGCGCCGAAGTGGAGCAGCAGCTCCACGGCCGCAGCAACTGGGGCCGCTGGGGTGCCGACGACCAGGTCGGCGCAGTCAACCTGATCACCGCCGCCAAGCGGGCCGAAGCCGCACAGCTGGTGCGCTCGGGCCGCTCGGTGTCGCTGAGCCGGCCGTTCCCGACCCGGCCGAACGCGGACAACCCGCGTCCGGCTTCGCACTACACGACCAAAACGCCCCGCGGCACCGGTGGGATCTCCGGTGACTACTACGGCATCGAATACCACGGCGTCGCCTCCACCCATGTCGACGCGCTGTGTCACGTCTGGGACGAGCGCGGCCTGTGGCAGGGCCGCGACCCCGACGTGGAACTCACCTCGCGAGGCAGTCGCTGGGGTTCGGTGGACCACTGGCGCGAAGGCATCGTCACGCGCGGGGTCCTGCTCGACGTGCCGGCCTTCCGCGGCGAGCCGTACGTGACGCTCGACCGGCCGGTGCACGGAGCCGAGCTCGAAGCGATCGCCCAGGCGCACGGCGTCACCGTCGGCCCCGGCGACGCCGTGGTCGTCCACTGTGGACGCGACGCGTGGGACCGCGAGAACCCGCCGTGGGGCACCGAGGCGAGCCGGCCGGGCCTGCACGCCTCCTGCCTGGAGTTCCTGCGCGACCACGACTGCGCCGCGCTCGCGTGGGACATGCTCGACCGCGCCCCGAACGACGGCGGAGTGCCGTGGACCGTGCACGGCGCGATCTTCGCCTACGGGCTGGCCGTGGTGGACAACTGCGCACTCGAACCGCTGGCTGCCGCGTGTGCCGAGGAAGGTCGTCACGAGTTCCTCTTCGTGGTGGCGCCGCTCGTGGTCGAGGGCGGGACGGGTTCGCCGGCCAACCCGCTGGCGCTGCTGTGAGCGCGCTCAGGCCTCCAGCGCGGCGATCGCCCGGCGGCCGAGGCTGCCGAGCACGTGCTTCTTCATGGTCCGCTCGGCCGTGCGGGCGTCCCCCGCGATCACGGCCTGGGCGATCTCGACGTGCTCGCGCCGCACGCGTTCCTGGTCGGCCGGGGAGTCCGGTTTGGACTGCAGGCCGATCAGCCGGTAGCGGTCGGCCTTGTCCCAGAGCCCTTCGAGCAGCGTCATCAGCAACGGGTTGTGCGAGGCCGTGTAGATGCTGCGGTGGAACGCGCGGTGCACGAGCAGCGAATCGAAGCCGGTGGACGTGCTCAGCGGCTCGAGGTCCTTGAGCGCGGACTCGATCGCCGTGATGTCGGCGTCGGTCCGGCGCGTAGCGGCGAGCTTGGTGGCCAGCGGGTCGAGGCGTTCGCGGACCTCGAAGAGGCTGCGGGCCTCCTCGGCGTTGAGCCGGCTCACCCGGGCGTCGCGGTGCGCGTCGATCGTCACGAGCCCCTCGGCGTCGAGCCGCCGCAGCGCCTCGCGCAGGGGAGTGGTGCTCACGCCGAGTTCCGCCGCGAGCTGCTCCTGGGAGATGGACTGGCCCTGGATCAGCTCGCCGGCCAGGATGCGCCGGCGCAGCTCCTCGTAGACGTACGCGTTCTTCGTGAGGGCTGGGCGGGGGTGGGTCATCGGCCTGGCATCTCTCTCCGCGGGCAAAGGGGGACCGCAAGGATATCGGTCTCCCTCCCGCTCGGTGGGCAGGCTGTGGCCTGCGGCCTGCATCCTGTCGGGCCGGACGAGGCGACCTCGTGGGTCCGCCCGGCCGGAGTTGTCGCATCACACAGGGTCCAGAAGCCCTTCGTCGAGTTTATAGCCTATATCGTTTTCGTCCGTAGCACACCGCTCGTGCCCGTCCCCTGAACCCCGAGGAGTCCCCACCGGCCATGACCACCACCACCGAGCCCGACTCGCAGGGAGCCCACTTCGTCGGCGCGACCCCGTTTTTCGCCTCCGGCCACGACCAGCGCCTGTCCTACGGGCTGTTCGTGCCGACCGACCACACGCCCGAGGCCGCCCCGTTGCCGCTGGTCGTGGTGCAGCACGGCACCGGCCGCTCGGCCGAGCGCTACCGCGACCAGTGGGCGGACTTCGCGACCCGCCACCGGTGCGTGATCCTCGCGCCCCTGTTCCCGGCCGGCATCGGCAAGCGGCGCGAGCTGCACAGCTTCAAGTTCCTGGAGTACGACGGGATCCGCTTCGACGAGGAGCTGCTGCACATCGTCGAAGAGGTCGGCGAGGAGTTCAACACCGAGACCGAAACCTTCTTCCTGCACGGTTTCTCCGGCGGCGGGCAGTTCGCGCACCGGTTCTTCTACGCCCACCCCGGCCGCCTCGCCGGCATCTCGATCGGCGCGCCGGGCCGCATCACGCAGCTCGACGACTCGCTGCCGTGGTGGCTCGGCACCGGCGGGTTCCGCGAGAAGTTCGGCATCGAGCTCGACCTCGCGGCGCTGCGGCGCGTGCCGGTGCAGATGGTGGTCGGCTCCGCGGACGTGGAGACGTGGGAGATCAACAACGCCGGCGGTCCGAACTGGATGGACGGCGTGGAGAAGACCGGCCGCACGCGCATCGAGCGCATCGAGACGTTGCGCGACAGCTTCGAGCGCAGCGGGCTCTCCGTGCGGTTCGACGTGGTGCCCGGGGTGGCCCACCAGGGCAGCCGGGTGATCCCCGTGGTCCAGGACTTCTTCGCCGGCCTGCTCGCGAACCGTGTGAAGTGAACACTTCAGCCGTTGACTATCTTGTCGAACCTGCTACCGTGAGCGCCACGTCACAGTTATAGTCTATAAGACGACCTGCCGGCCGGTACCGTCGCCGACCCCGCTGAGCCCGGGTCCGCGCGCACTCCCGCGGTCCGCGGCCGAACCGAGGTAAGGACACCTGGTCCCATGGGCGATTTCCTGCATTCCTTCTTCGACATCCACCAGATCCTCGCCGTCCTGCCCTCGCTGCTCGGGGAGGGCCTGCGCAACACGTTGATCATCGCGTCGCTCGCGCTGGTCCTCGGGCTGGTGGTGGGCCTGCTGCTGGCGATGCTGCTCATCTCCACGCGCTGGTGGCTGCGGATGCCGGCCCGCGTCTACGTCGACGTGTTCCGGGGCCTGCCGGCCATCGTCACGGTGAGCCTCATCGGCATCGGGCTGCCGTCGGCGGGTGTGCGCTTGTTCGGCCAGTCGCCGATGGGCTACGCGATCCTCGCCGTGGGCCTGATCAACGCGGCCTACATCGCGGAGATCTTCCGCTCGGGCATCCAGAGCGTGCCGCCCGGCCAGGCGGAGGCGGGCCGCAGCCTCGGGATGAGTCACCTGAGCACGCAGCTGCTCGTCGTGGTGCCCCAGGGCATCCGCAACGTGCTGCCGGCGCTGGCGAACCAGTTCATCGTGGCGGTGAAGGAGAGTTCGCTCGTGTACCTGCTCGGCCTGGCCGTCGGTGAGCGCGAGCTGTACTTCATCGCGCAGCAGGCACAGTCCATTTCGTACAACTCGTCGTCGTTCGTGGCCGCGGGCCTGGTCTACATCGTGTTCACGGTGCCGCTGACGCACCTGGTGAACTGGTTCGACAAGCGGTTGCGGGAAGGCCGCCGCCCGGCGAGCGGCGGGAGTGGCCCGGCCGCGACGCCGCAGCCGCTGATCCCCGTCGGGGCCACCGGATTCGAAGCGGGAGCGTGAAGATGAACCAGGTCACGACGTCTCCCGAGGCCGCGGACGAGGCGAAGGCCGAGGTCCCCGCCATCGAGCTGGTCGACATCTGCAAGTCCTTCGGTGCCGTCGAGGTGCTCAAGGGTGTGTCGGCGACGGTCGCGCGCGGCGAGACCGTGTGCCTCATCGGCGCCTCGGGCTCGGGCAAATCGACCCTGCTGCGGTGCGTGAACCTCCTGTCCCCGCCGACGTCGGGCACGATCCGGTTGCACGGGCAGACGATCACCGACCCGAAGGTGGACCTCAACGCCGTGCGCTCGCGCACCGGCATGGTGTTCCAGCACTTCAACCTGTTCCAGCACAAGAGCGCGGTGGACAACATCGCGCTCGCGCTGCGGCGCGTACGCAAGATGTCGCGCGACGAAGCGCGGGAACGCGCGTTGCAGCAGCTGGACAAGGTCGGCTTGCGGGCGCTGGCGTCGGCGCGGCCCTCGCACCTGTCGGGCGGGCAGCAGCAGCGCGTGGCGATCGCGCGTTCGCTCGCGATGGAGCCCGACATCATGCTGTTCGACGAGGCGACCTCGGCGCTCGACCCCGAGCTGGTGAAGGGCGTGCTCGACGTGATGCGCGACCTCGCGACGGCGTCCGGGATGACGATGATGGTGGTGACGCACGAGATGAACTTCGCCCGCGAGGTCGCCGACCGCGTGCTGTTCGTGGACAGCGGCGTGATCGCCGAGGAGGGCCCGGCCCGGCAGCTGCTGACCGACCCGCGCACGCCGCGGCTGAAGTCGTTCCTTTCGCAAGTTTTGTGATTCGGTAAGAGTTTCCGCACGAGAACGGTGAGCATGAGCAACGCCTTCGAGGACCCGGCGCCGACGTTCGACCCGGGCCCGGTCCACACCCTGCTGCAGACCATGGCCGAGCGCGGGATGCGCGTGCACTCCCTGCTCGTGCACCGCCACGGGCGGACGGTGCTGGACCTGTGGCAGTGGCCGCACGAACCCGGCCTGCGGCACAAGGTGCACTCGGCCACGAAGAGCTTCACGTCCGCGGCTGTCGGGTTCGCCGAGGCCGAGGGCCTGCTCTCCCTCGACGATCCGGTCGTCGGCTTCTTCGCCGACCGGCTGCCCGGCGAGCCGAGCGAGAACCTCGGCCGCATGCGCGTGCGCGACCTCCTGACGATGTGCACGGGCCACGCGCGCGGACTGTCGGGCGCCACCACACGGCTGCGGCGCACGGGCTGGGTCGACGAGTTCCTCGAGGAGCCCGTGGTCGAGCTGCCGGGACGCAACTTCACCTACAGCAGCACCACGAGCCACGTGCTGTCGGCGATCGTGCAGCAGGTCTCCGGTCAGGCGATCGACGAGTACCTGCGGCCCCGCCTGTTCGACCCGCTCGGGATCACGGACTACACCTGGGAACGCGACCCCGAGGGCGTGTCCAGCGGCGGCAACGGGCTTTCGCTGCGCCCGCGCGACCTGCTGAAGTTCGGCGTCCTGCACCTGCGCGACGGCGTGTGGGAAGGCTCTCGCGTGCTGCCGGCCGGCTGGGTGCAGAAGGCTTCGGCGCTGCACGTGCGCCGCGCGATCAGCGGGGAGTGGAACGGCAAGGAGCTCGTGCCGCCCGCGCCCGACGTCGTCGCCGAGGAGGGGTACGGCTACCAGTTCTGGACCACCGAGGCCGGGATCTACAGCGCTTCCGGCATTTTCGGCCAGGAGTGCATGGTTTTCCCGCACCACGACGGGGTCGTCGTGATCACCGGCGCCATGGGGGACGGCAGCTACCACGACCTGCCGGGGATGTTGCGGTCCGCGTTCACCGCGGCCTTCGAGAGCCCGGCCCGGGAACAGTCCGAAGTGGACGCGCTGGGCGCGTGGGTGGACCGCGTGCGGGAGCCGGAAACCGTCGGTGCCGCGGTGCAGCGGGCCGGGTTCACGGCGACGTACGACTTCGAGCCCAACGAGCAGGGTCTCGTGTCGCTTGCGGTCGAGGTCCGCGACGGGTCGGTGCAGGTCGTCGTCGAGGACGAGCTGGGCCGGCACCCGATCGACCACGGCGTGGGCACCTGGACGCGCCAGGACACCGGCGTCAGCGTGTGGCGCCTGCACCACTCCTACCAGGACCCGACCGCCGCCGTCCTCGCCGCCGGGCAGTGGTGGTCGGCCGACGAGCTGCACCTGACGTGGCACTTCCTGGAGTCGCCGTTCGTCGACCGGCTCGACCTGACCTTCGACGGCACCGGGGTCACCGTGGGCCACGCCACGAACGTCAACTCCGGGCCGACGACCCTGCCGCCGGCGCGCGGCGAGCTCCGCAAGTAGTCCCCCGGCCCCGGCCGTGGGGTCTGCCGCACCGACGGCGGACCCCACGGCCGGTTTCACTTGGTCAGGCCCGCAACGCGGCGAGCGCCCGCCGCAGCCGTTCCAGGAACTGGCTCACGTGCGTGTCCTCCCACACCAGCGGCGGGCGCACCTTCAGCACGTCACCGCGCGGGCCGGTGGAGCCGGCGAGCACGCCCTGCCCGACCAGCTCCGACACGAGTGCGCGCGTGACTTCGCGGGACGTCGACGCGCCCGAGCCGAGCACGTCGACGCCGGCGAGCAGCCCGGTGCCGCGGACCTCGCCGAGCAGCGGTTCCTCCGCGGCCAACGCCCGCAGGCCCTCCCGCAGGAACGTGCCCGTCGCGGCGGCGCGGGCGGGCAGGTCGGTGAGGCTGAGGACGTCGAGCACCGCGTGGCCGGCCGCGGCCGCAGCCGGAGTGGCGGCGAAGGTGGAGAAGTACTCGTAGCTGCCCGCGAGCGCGTCGGCGATCTCGCGCCGCGTCACGACGGCGCCGATCGGGTAGCCGGCGCCCATCGGCTTGCCCAGCGTCACGAGGTCGGGGGTCACGCCGGCGAGCAGGAAGCGCCACAGCTGCGGACCGCTGCGGCCGTAGCCCGACTGGACCTCGTCGGCCAGGTACAGCGCGCCCGCCGTGTGCGCGCCCGCGACCAGGCCCGTCACGAACTCGCCCGGCACGTCGAGGATGCCTTCGGACGTGAACTGCGAGTCCGCGAGCACGAGGGCCGGGCGTTCCCCGGCGGCGCGCAGGGTCTCGTCCGCCCGGCGGATCCGTTCGGCCGCAACGGTCTCCGTCAGCTCGTCAGCCGGGCCGTGCGGTGCCTCGAACGTCGCGACGTGCGCCGGCCGGTAGCCCGCGGGCCACTCGTTCGAGCTCAGGTCCGCCATCCACTTCGACGCCCCGTGGTAGGCGTGCTCGGCGATCACGGCCGCGCCGGCGCCGGTGTACTCGGTGGCCAGACGCCAGGCCAGCTCGTTGGCCTCGGTGCCGGACGTGGTGAACAGGACCGTGTCGAGCGGCGCCGGCATCGTCGCGAGGATGCGTTCGGACAGCTCGACGATCCCCGCGTGCAAGTAGCGCGAGTGCGTGTTGAGCTGGGCCAGCTGCCGGCTTACCGCCTGCGTCACCGCGGGGTGCGTGTGGCCGATGACCGCGACGTTGTTGTACGCGTCGAGGTAGCGCGCGCCGTCGCGGGCGTAGAGCCACGGCCCCTCGCCGCGCACGATCTCCAGCGGCCGCCGGTAGAACAGCGGGGCGAGCTTGCCGCCCATGGCCTGCGCGCGCCGCGCCGGGAGGCTGTCCGGCGAGATCGCCGCCGTGAGGTCCCGCGTGCCCGCCAGGCGCGCCAAGCGGTCGGCGAGCTCGCGCACGGACAACGCCGACAGCAGCTCCAGCGCCTGCTCGCTGTTGGTGTCGTACTGCGTGATGTAGCGGTGGTTGTCCGCGTGCGGCCCCCGCCGGGTCGCCGACACCGCGAGTGTCGTGAGCAGGCGCGCGATCACGAGCTCACCCAGCACCGCCACCTCGGCGGGGGACAGCGAGCGGTGGCGCTGGTAGCCACGCAGCACGGCGTCGGTCAGGCGCCACAGGCGGTCCGCGTCGCCGCCGCTGAGGCGCAGCACGGAGGTCAGCGTCACAGCGAGGTCGGCGACGGCGGCCGTGTGGTGCATGTCGCCGAAGTCGATCACGCCGGTCACGCTCGCGCGCGAGGCCAGCACGTTGGTGAGGGTCACGTCGGCGTGCTGCACCCCCGCCGGGAGCGTGGCCGTGGCGGCCAGCGCGGGCGCGACGCGTTCGGCGAGCTCGCCCAGCCGCCCGGTCGCGATTCCGGCCGCCGCCAGGACCTCCGGCATCCGCCGGATGTCCCACATCAGCGTCCGGCCGGCCGAAGGGTGGAAGAACCCTTGCAGTGCCACGGAAACGCGCGCGGCGACCGCGCCGACCTGCTCGGCGAGACCGGCGTCGAGCGGTCCGCCTTCGAGCGGTGAACCGGGCAGCAGCGTGATGAGCCGGGCCAGGCATTCGCGTCCGGCGTCGTCCCGCGGGCGCGCGACGGGTTCGCCCGCGGTGGTCGCGACCGTCTCCGGCACCGGCAGCTCCGGGTCGGCCGCGTGCACGTGCTCCAGCGCGCGGGTCTCCATGTCCACGACGTCGGCCTGCTCGGCGGGGTTGGAGATCTTGAGCACGAACCGGCCGTCGACGAGCACGTTGAGGTCGCGTTCGCTGTCGAGCGGCTCGAGCACCGGGTCGGTGAGCGCCCAGTGCTCGCGGAGCACGGCGTGAAGGCCCTCGGGGGAGAACTTCGGTGCCGGCTCGGCGAAGATGCCGGTGGCGGTGGTCATGCGGGGGAGCTTCCTTTCGGCGGAGACCCGCGCTCAGGACGGCGCGGGCGGGTCGTCGGTCAGCGGGTCGGGCGCGAGCACCTCGAGGTCCACGCGCGGGAACAGGTACCGGCCGGGCAGCCCGGCCTCGATCGTGAACGGCCGGTCGTGGCCCGGGTACACCACGTCGGCCCGCGTCCGCACGAGCTCGATCGACGCGGCGGCCGCTTCCTCGCTCGCCGCTGTCGTGGCGCGGCCGGCGCGCAGGGCGCGGGAGGAGGGGACGGCGTCGCCGGTGAGCAGCGCCGTGCCGTCGGCGGTTTCGACGGTGAGGCCGAGCGAACCCGCGGTGTGGCCGGGCAGCCCGGTGATCGTGACGCCGGGTGCCAGTTCGAGCCCGTCGACGCCGTCGTGCAGCGCCAGGCCGGCGAAGATCGCGTCCGTCCACGGGGGAGTGACGGGGTCGCCGGGCGCGGGCGCGCGTTCGGCCGGGTGCACGAACACCTGGGCGCGGGTGAACAGGTCGGCGTTCTGCACGTGGTCGTAGTGCGCGTGGGAGAGCACCAGCGTGTCGACGTCGCGCACGCCGAGGCCGTGGCGCGCCAGCGCCCGGTGCAGCGCGCGGCGGCGGCCCGCGTGGCCGCAGTCGAACAGGATGCGCCGCCGCGGCGTCTGCACGAGGTAGACGCCGCAGAACCCGATGCTGCCCTGGTCGGACGAGAGGCCGTAGCCGAGCAGCAGCGGTTCGACGACGGGCGCGGGATCAGTCAAGCTCACCTCGCAGGATCAGCCGGTGGACGTACGGCAGCACGCCGCCGTTCGCGTAGTAGGCGGCTTCGCGCGGGGTGTCGAGGCGCGCGCGCACGGCGAACTCGAACGCGGGCCGGTCCGCCGGGCGCACGCGCACCGTCAGCGGCCGCGCCGGATCCTCGACGACGCCGGCGATCCCGGCGAGGTCGAACTCCTCCGTGCCGTCGAGCCCGAGCGAGGCCGCGCTGTCGCCGTCGAGGAACTGCAGCGGCAGCACGCCCAGCGCCACGAGGTTGGACCGGTGGATCCGCTCGAACGACTGCGCCAGCACGGCTTTCACCTTGAGCAGCGCGGTCGTCTTCGCCGCCCAGTCGCGCGACGAGCCGGTGCCGTACTCCTGGCCGGCGATCACGATCAACGGCACGCCGGCCGCGGCGTACGACTCCGAAGCCTCGTGGATGGGCACGAGCGCGCCGTCGCGGGTGAAGTCGGGGGTGACGCCGCCGCCCTCCGGCGCGAGCAGGTTGGCCAGGCGCGGGTTGGCGAAGCCGCCGCGCACCATCACCTCGAAGTTGCCGCGGCGCGAGGCGTAGGTGTTGAGGTCGGTCTCGCCCAGGGCCGTGAGGTAGCGCCCGGCGCTGCTCGCCGCGGGGATGCGGCCGGCGGGGCTGATGTGGTCGGTCGTCACGGAGTCGCCCAGCAGCAACAGGGTGCGGGCGCCGGTCACGTCCGCCGGCGTGGCGACGGTTTCGCTCACCTCGTCGAGGAACGGCGGGCGGCGCAGGTAGGTCGAGTCCGGCTCCCACGCGAAGTGGTGGCCGTCGGACTCGGGCACGCCGGCCCAGTGCTCGTCGCCGCCGAACACGTCGGTGTAGGCCTCGCGGAACAGCTCGGGCGTGAGGTGCGCCCGCACGACCTCGTCGATCTCGGCGTCGTCCGGCCACAGGTCCGCGAGCAGCACGGGCTCCCCGTCGGCGTCGACCCCCAGCGGCTCGGTCGTCAGGTCGTGCTTCACCGAACCGGCCAGCGCGTAGGCGACGACGAGCGGGGGAGAAGCGAGGTAGTTGAGCGAGACGTCGTTGTTGATGCGCCCGTCGAAGTTCCGGTTGCCCGACAACACGGACGCCACCACGGCGCCGCGCTCGGCCACCGCCTCGGCGGCGCTGGGCAGCAGCGGGCCGGAGTTGCCGATGCACGTCATGCAGCCGTAGCCGACGAGCTGGAACCCCAGCTCGTCGAGCGGTCCGGTCAGCCCCGCGCGCGCCAGGTACTCGGTGACGGTCTTCGACCCCGGCGCGAGACTCGTCTTCACCCACGGCTTGGCGGTCAGGCCGCGCTCGCGGGCGTTGCGCGCGAGCAGACCCGCGGCGACCATCACGTGCGGGTTGGACGTATTGGTGCACGACGTGATCGCCGCGATGGCGACAGCACCATCGGGGATCTGGGCGCTCGGTTGCTCCGCCGGGCGCGAAGCGCGCACGCGGTCGATGGCGGCCGTGGCGTTGGCCGGCACGGCGGCGAGCGGCACGCGGTCCTGGGGCCGGCGCGGCCCGGCGAGGGAAGGCGTCACACCTGAGAGGTCGATCCGCAGGCGCTCGTCGTAACGCAGGTCCGCCGAAGGATCGTGCCAGAGGCCCTGTTCCTTCGCGTACGTCTCCACCGCGGCGACGTGGCCGGGCGTGCGGCCGGTGAGGCGCAGGTAACCGGTCGTGGCGTCGTCGATGGGGAACATCGCGGCGGTGGCGCCGAACTCGGGGCACATGTTGGAGATCGTCGCGCGGTGCGCGAGCGGGATGCGTGCCACGGCGTCGCCGGTGAACTCCACGAACTTCCCGACCACGCCGTGCGCGCGCAGGGTTTCGACGACCGTGAGCACGAGGTCCGTCGCCGTCACGCCGGGGCCGAGCTCGCCCGTCAGCTCCACACCGACCACCGGCGGCACGAGCATGCTCAGCGGCTGGCCCAGCAGCGCCACCTCCGCCTCGACGCCGCCGACGCCCCACGCCAGCACGCCCAGTGCGTTGACCATCGTCGTGTGCGAATCGGTGCCCGCGCAGGTGTCGGGGAACGCCCAGCCGTCGCGGCGTTCCACCACGCTGGCGAGGTACTCGAGGTTGATCTGGTGCATGATCCCCGTGCCGGGCGGCACCACGTGCACGCCGTCGAGCGTCTCGCCCCACTTGAGGAAGCGGTAGCGCTCGGCGTTGCGGCGGTACTCGATCTCGACGTTGCGGCGCAAGGCGTCGGCGCGGCCGGACACCTCCGTGGCCACGGAGTGGTCCACGGTCAGGTGGCTCGGGATGCGCGGGCGCACGCTGCGGGGATCACCCCCGGCCGCGGCGACGGCGTCGCGCAGCGCGGCCAGGTCCGTGAGCACGGGCACGCCGTTGGTGTCGTGGAGGAACACCCGCGACGGCGAGAAGGCGACGACGTCGTGGGCCGCGTCGGAACCGCCGTGCACCAGCGCTGTGATGTGGTCGGCCGTGACGGTGTGGCCGTCTTCGTGCCGCAGCAGGTTCTCCAGCAGGATCTTGTGGCTCAGGGGCAGCCGCTCGGCGCCGGGGACGGCGTCGAGCCGGTGCACCCGGTAGCTCTCGCCGCCGAGGTCGAGGCGGGCAAGGCTGCCGAAGCTGTCGTGCCCCGCGGTGGCGGAAGTGACTGCGGTGTTCGAAGCCGAGGTGTTCGACGCTGTACTCAAGGCGCTCCTTCCATACAGCTTATAGGCTATAATAAGCTCGGAAGTGAGACCAGCGGCCCTGGCGCAGCGTCCGGGGCCCATCCGGAGAACCCCCCGAGGAGCCCGCGTGCCCACCCTCTTCGACCGCATTCTCGACGCGCACCAGGGCATCCGCCCGCAGGTGCCGGTGAGCACGCTCGAACGCAGCCGGCTGCTGTCGGACGAGCTCGGGTGCGACGTGTGGCTCAAGACCGAGCACCTCATGCCCACCGGTTCGTTCAAGGTGCGGGGCTCGGCCAACAAGATCCGCGTGCTCGGCGAGAGCGCGAAGCGGACCGGGGTGATCACCGCGTCGACCGGTAACCACGGCCAGGGCGTGGCCCGCGCCGGCAACTTCGCGGGGGTTGCCGTCACGGTGTACGTGGCTTCCTACACTGCACCGGCCAAGATGGCCGCGATCCGGGCGATGGGGGCCGAGCTCGTGGTGGTCGAGGGCGGCGCGCTCGACGCCGAGCTGGAGGCGCGCCGGCAGTCGGAGCGCCTCGGCAAGCCGTACGTGGCGCCCTACAACGACCTCGACACCGTCGCCGGCCAGGGCACGCTCGGCGTGGAGCTGGCCGAGCAGGCGCCGGACCTCGACGCCGTGTTCATCTGCACCGGGGGCGGCGGCCTGATCGGCGGCGCAGGCACCGCGCTGAAGCGGCTGAGCCCGCGCACGAAGGTCGTCGGCGTGTGGCCGGAAGCTTCCACCTGCATGCTCGACTCGCTGAAGGCCGGCGAGATCATCGAGACGCCGGAGTTCCCCACGCTGTCCGACGGTTCGGCCGGCGCGGTGGAGCCCGGCTCAGTGACGTTCCCGATCTGCCAGGAAGTGGTCGACGAGACGGTCACGGTCACCGAGCCGGAGATCGCCCGCGCCATGCGGAAGATCGCCGACGGCGAGCGCTGGATCGTCGAAGGCGCCGCCGGCGTCGCGGTGGCCGGCCTGATCCGCACGGCCGAGCAGTACCGGGGCCAGAAGGTCGCGGTCGTCCTCTGTGGACGGAACGTGGCGCTGGAGACGTTCCTGGGCGCCATGGCTCTCGCGCAGGAGTGAGCCGGGCGGGGTGGCGGGCCGGCGGCTCGCCACCCGGGCCCTTCAACCGGGCCGCAGGCGCCCGCTCATGCCCGGACCACCGCGGCGGAGCCGTCGGAACGCGGGTCGCTGCCGACGGTGAAGGTGCCGTCCGGCGCGACCGAGACGACGTTGGTGTGCCCCAGGAATTCCGTCCGTGGCGGGACTTCCCGCAGCGGGAAGCCGTCGGCGGCGAGGTCCGCCACGATCCCGGCCGCGAGGTCGGCTTCGTGGTGCACGGTGTCGGAGGCCTGGCCTTCGGCCCGCGCGCCGACGACCCAGCGCGGCGCGCTCACGGCTTCGGCGGGCGAGTCGCCGGCCAGCAGCCGCAGCAGCACCTGCGCGTGGATCTGCGGCTGGCCGTGCCCGCCCATCGTCGAGTTCACCCAGCGGACGCGGCCGTCCTCGCCGGTGACGAGCACGGGCATCAGCGTGTGCTTGGGTCGCTTGCCCGGCGCGATCACGTTGGGGGAGCGGGGATCGAGCGAGAAGCTCGTGCCCCGGTTCTGCAGGATGATGCCGGTCTCCGGTTCCAGCACGCCGGCGCCGAAGCTGTCGAACACGCTCTGGATGATCGACACGGCATAGCCCGCGGAATCGGCCGCCGCCACGCCCACGGTGTCGCCGCGCGGGATCGAGGGAGCCGCGACCACGTCGGCGGCGCGCGGGTCCCGCAGCCCCGCGATCAGCTCGGTGAACCCGTCGTTCGCCACGTCCGTGGCGGCGAAGGCCGGGTCGGCCAGCAGGGTGTCGCGCACGCGGGTGCCGTCGTGGAACAGGCGGCCCAGTACAGCGGCCGGCGCCGTCCACGGCGTGGCGGCGAAGCCCAGCTCGGTGAGGGCCCGCACAGTCCGCAAGAGCGCGAAGCCCTGCGTGTTGGGCGGGCTGGTATGCACGCGGAACCCGCCCAGCGGTGCGGAGATCGCGGCCGTGTCCCGGGCCACGTACCCGGCGAGGTCGGCCGTCGTGAGTGGACAGTCGAGCGCCTGCAGGCCACGGGCCAGCGCCGCGCCCACCGCGCCTTCGTAGAGCTCGCCGGGCCCGCCGGCCGCGATCGCGCTCAGCGATTCCGCGAGCCTCGGCTGCACGAGCAGGTCACCTTCGCGAAGCGACGCACCGAACACCGCCCGCGAACCGGCGTCGGTGTCGAGGAGCGCCCGGTCGGTCACCAGCGCGGCGGCGAGCGAGCGCGCCACGGGAACGCCTTCGGCCGCGTACCCGATCGCGGCGTCGAACTGCGCGGCCCAGTCCAGCGCGGCACCGTGGCCGCGCAGCGCCTCCCAGCCGCGTACCGCGCCGGGCACGGTGATGGTGTCGGGCCCGCGTTCCGGCAGCCGCTCGCCGTGGCGGGCGCGCAGTGCGGTGAGGTCGCGGGCGGCCGGCGCCGTGCCGGTGGCGTTCACGCACGTGATCGAGCCGTCGGGGGTGCGCACGAGCGCCACGAGATCACCGCCGAGCGCGGTGTTGTGCGGGTAGACGACGGTGAGCGCCGTGGCGGCCGCGAGGGCCGCGTCGATCGCGTTGCCGCCCGCGCGGAAGGCCTGTTCCCCGGCGCGGGTGGCGAGGGCGTGCGGCGAGGCGATGGCGCCGGTGGTCGGGGACAAGGCAGCTCCTTCTTCGCGGCGAGCGGGCGTGCGCGGCGAGGCCCGGGGCAGTCCCGGCCGGGCGGGGTAAGCTGCGGTCACTGTAGCAGTGACGACAGAAACGGCACTAGCTGAATTGGATACTTCAGAACCACGCACCCTCGCCAGCCGGGTCAACCACGAGTGGACCCGGCTGAGCAAGACCGAACGCGTCGTCGCGCGGTACCTCGTCGCGTCACCGCCGCAGCGGATCATGCTGGCCACCGCCGGCGACATCGGCCGCACCACGGGCACGAGCGACGCCACGGTGGTCCGCACCGCGCGCCGGCTCGGGTACGCCGGGCTCCCGGACCTCAAAGCCGCGCTGGGCGAGAACTTCGGCCCGGCCACGCCACCGCAGATCAGCGAACGCCTCCAGCTGGCACGTACCGCGCGTGACTTCTCGGCCACCGCAGACCGGGTCCTGGCCGACGCGCACGAGCGGATCACCGAGCTCGGCCGCAAGACCGACCCTGCCGCGCTGGCGAAGGCGCTGCAGCTGATCGCGCCCGCGGCCACGGTCTTCTGCTACGGCTGGGGCGTCAACGAGCTGAGCGCCCGCTATCTCGCCCTGAAGCTGAACCGCATCGGCAAGTTCGCGGTCTGCTCCGGTGCCACCGGCTTCACCCTCGCCGACGACCTGCTCAGCCTGTCGGCCCGCCACGCCGTGGTGATCTTCGCGCCCGGCCGCGCGTTGCCCGAGCTCGACACGCTCGTCGCCCACGCGCGGGCCGCCGGGGCCGGAACGATCCTCGTGACCGAGAACCTCGGCGAGGAGCTCACCGGCGCCGTCGACGTCGTCCTGCGCGACGAGGCGTCCGCGGGCGGCCTCACCGCCGAACCGCTGGGCGGGATGCTGCTGGCCGACATGCTCGTGCTCGCCACGATGGCCGTCGGGCGCGACCCCGCCGTCGACACCTACGAGCTGCTCACCCGCCTGCGCCGCGAGCTCGCCCCGGAAGCCTGACCCATCCCCTCGAAGGAGAGCCATGCCCCTGATCGCCGACGCCATCCTCGACCAGGCAAGGGAAACGGTCGCGCGGAACCTCCCGCCGACCCCGCTGCTGCCGTTCCCCGCCGCGGGCCTCGACGTCCCCGTGTTCCTCAAGTACGAGGGCGCGCAGCCCACCGGCTCGTTCAAGGTCCGCGGCGGCGTCACCGCCCTCACCGCGTACGCCGCCGGCGGCACGCCGGTCGTCACGGCCTCGGCGGGCAACCACGCGCTCGGCATCGCGCACGCGTCGCGGCTGCTCGGCGCGAAGTCCACAGTGGTCGTTCCCGAAGCCGGCTCCCCGGCGAAGATCTCGGCCCTGCGCACCTACCCGGTGGACCTCGTGCTCGCGCCGGGCGGCTACGACGGCGCGGAGGCGAAGGCGCTGGAGCTCGCGGCCGGCGGGATGAAGTTCGTGTCCGCCTACAACGACCCGTACGTGATCGCAGGCCAGAGCACGCTCGTCGGTGAGGTCGCCGACAGCTTCGGCGAGGACTTCACGATCGTGGTGCCCACGGGCTCGGGCGGGCTGCTGGCCGGCACGGCGCTCGGCGCCCGCCGCGCCAAAGCGGACGTGCGCGTGGTCGGCGTCGAGTCCGCCGCCTGCCACGCGGTGTCCGCGGCGGTCGCGGCGGGACACCTCGTCACGGTGCCGGTGGGGGAGACGATCGCGGACGGGCTGGTCGGCAACCTCGAGCCGGGCACCATCACGCCCGACATCGTGCGCGAGGCCGGTGTCGAGCTGGTCGACGTCGACGAGCCCGCGATCCGCCGGTCGGTCCGCGAGTTCGCGCTCACGGCGGGGCTGGTCGCGGAGGGTTCGTCGGCCGCCGCGCTGGCCGCGTTGCGCGCGGGCCTGGTGCCCCTCGACCGGCCGGTCGTGCTCGTCGTGTCGGGGCGCAACATCGCGGCCGAGCTGCTCGCGACGATCCTCACGGAGGGCTGAGCCGGGAGTTCCGACTTTCGTGGGTGTGCCGGGTTTGTCCCGGGCCGCCACACTGTGCGTTGCGGAACGGTCACCGTCGGTCCGTCCCCCGATGCACCCGTGAGGAGCCCCGATGAAGGTCAGGTCGTCGTGGAAGGCCGCGCTGGCGGCGGTCGGCGTGCTGGTGGCGGGCCTGGCGAGCGGCGCCCCCGGCGCCACGGCTGCCGCGCCCGGGTCCGGTGCGCCGGTGTTCTGGCGGGTGCCGGCGACCGCGGACCAGGCGGCGGGGCTCGCGCGGGCCGGGTTCGACGTCGCCGAATCCGACCGCGAAGCCGCGTACGTCGTGGGTGACCAGGCCGTGGCGCGGCAGCTGCGGACGCTGGGGTACCGGCCGTCGTACTTCGACTCCGTCTACAAGGACGTGCCCGCCGCGTCAGCCCGGGCCGCGGCCGACACCTTCTACGGCGGCTACCGCACCGTCGCCGCGCAGGAAGCGCACCTGGCCCAGGTCGCCTCCGCGCACCCGGACCTCGCGACCGTGTACACGCTGGGCCCGTCGTGGAAGAAGACCAAGGGCCAGGGCGGACACGACCTGAAAGCCATCTGCCTCAGCAAGAAGCAGGCCGGCGACTGCACGCTGTCCACGACGTCGGCCAAGCCGAAGTTCGTGCTGATGGCCCAGATCCACGCGCGCGAGATCTCGACCGGCGAGCTCGCGTGGCGCTGGATCGACTACCTCGCCGACGGGTACGCGAGCGACGCGACCGCGAAGTCCATTCTGGACACCACCGAGGTGTGGGTGATCCCGATCGCCAATCCGGACGGCGTGGACATCGTGGCCTCGGGCGGCAACTCGCCCAAGCTGCAGCGCAAGAACGCCGACAACACCCGCGGCGGCTGCTCCGGCACCAACGTCGGCATCGACGTGAACCGCAACTCCACGTTCCACTGGGGCGGGGACTCGAACTCGCCGTGCGCCGAGACCTACCAGGGCGCGAGCGCCGGTTCGGAGCCGGAGACGCAGGCGCTGGAGAAGTTCTTCCGCGCGATCTACCCCGTGCAGCGCGGCACCGGAACGAACGACCCGGCGCCCACGACCGCCCGCGGCAGCATGATCACGCTGCACAGCTACGGCAACGACATCGTGATCCCGTGGGGCTTCACGCAGGCGAACTCGCCCAACGACGCGCAGTACCGCAAGCTCGGCGCGAAGTTCACCGCCTCCAACGGCTACCTCGTGGGCACCAACCGAGAGACCGTCGGCTACGACACGAGCGGCACCACCGACGACTTCACCTACGGCGCCCTCGGCGTCGCGAGCTTCACCTTTGAGGTCGGTGCCTCGAGTGGCACGTGCGGCGGGTTCCTGCCGAAGTACTCCTGTGTGGACAGCACGTTCTGGCCGAAGAACAAGGGCGCGTTCATCACAGCCGCGCAGGCGGCCGCCGCGCCGTACCGGCAGTGAAGACCGGCGGCCAAATTCGTACACTTCTGTCGTAACTCGGCACGAAGAAGGTCCTGAATGGGGAACTTCCGGGCGCTGAACGCGTGCCGTGTGGTCGGCGTCACCCGGCGTAGCTCCTGACACGACAGAGGCTAACGGTTTACGGTTGGGTCAGACACTGGCAGTCGCCCGACGCCGGGAGGACCTGATCGGGGAAGATCCATGGCCGAGCCGACCGTCTTCGTGCACGGGTTCCTCGACGACCACCGGGTCTGGGACGGCCTCGTCGCGGCGCTGCCGGCCGGCGGTGAGTACGTGCCCGTGGACCTCGCCGGCTGCGGTTACCGTGCGACGGAGGCCGGGCCCTTCACCTACGACCGGTTCGCCGCCGACCTGCTGTCCACTGTGGATGCGATCGGCGGCCCGTTCCTGCTGGTGGGCCACAGCATGGGCTCGGCGGTGGCCGAGCTGGTCGCGGCGGCACGACCGGAGCTGACCAGCGGGCTGGTGCTCGTGAACCCGGTGCCGCTGGCCGGCACGCACCTGCCGGACGAGGCCATCGAGCCGTTCCGCTCGCTCGGCGAGGCCGGAGCCGAAGCGCAGCGCGCGGCGCGGGCGAACCTGTCGCCGAACCTGAGCGCCGAGACCTCCGAACGCATCGGCGCGGCCGGGTTGCGGGTGCGTCCCGAGGTGGTGCGCGCGTTCGCCTCCTGCTGGAACAACGGTGCCCCCGAAGGGCACGCGCCGAGCGGCTACCCGGGGCCGGTGCTCATCGTGCGCGGCGGGGACGACCCGTTCGTCACGGCCGACCTCGTGGCCGGCGCCGTCGCGCCGCGCTTCGCCGCGCCCGTCACGGAGGTCGTCGCCGGTGCGGGCCACTGGACCCACGCCGAGGCGCCCGCCCGGCTCGCCGAGCTGATCGCCCGGTTCGCCGGCGGGCAGGCGCGCGGCTGGGCCGCCGGGTTCTCGCGCAAGAGCGCCGCCGCGTTCGGCGAGACGTTCGCCGAGGACGTGGTCCTCGAAGCCGCTGTGTTGCGCGAACCGGTCGAAGGCCGGGAGAACGTGCAGCGCGTGATGGCCGCCGCCAGCGCGATCTACGAGTCGCTGAAGTTCACGCACCAGACCGAGTCCGGCGAGCGCACGTACCTCGAGTGGGAAGCCGTGGCGTTCGGCGGCACGACGCTGCTCGGCGTCACCGTGCTCACCCGGGACGAGGCCGGCCGGATCGTGCGGGCGGCCATCCACCACCGCCCGCTCGGCGGCGCGCTCGGGTTCTCCGCGGAGCTGGGCCGGCGTCTGCCCGACCTCGCGGCCACCCACTTCCACCAGGAGGCCTGACATGACCACGCGAAACGACGTCGAGTTCGCCGGCGAGGACGGCGTGACCCTGCGCGGCTGGTTGTTCGTGCCGGACCAGCCGGGCCCGCGGCCCGCCATCACCATGGCCCACGGCTACGCCGGCGTGAAAGAACACGGTCTCGAACCCTTCGCCGAGGCGTTCGCCGACGCCGGTTTCGTGGTGCTGGTGCACGACCACCGCACGTTCGGCGCCAGCGACGGCACGCCGCGCCAGGACGTGGACCCGTGGCGCCAGATCGCCGACTGGCGCCGCGCGATCACCTTCCTCGAGGCCCGGCCCGAGGTCGACGCGGAGCGGATCGGCCTGTGGGGCACCAGCTACGCGGGCGGCCACGCGATCGTGCTGGGCGCCACCGACCGGCGGCTCAAGGCCGTGGTCGCGCAGGTGCCGACGATCAGCGGCGTCGAGCAGGGCCTGCGCCGCGTGCCGCCGGACGCGGTCGCGGCGCTGGAGCACGCGTTCGCCGAGGACGACCGCGCGGTGGGGCGGGGTGAACCTCCGCGCAGCCAGACGATCGTGAGCGCGGACCCGGCCGTGCCCGCCTCCTACCGCGCGCCGGACGCGGTCGGGTTCTACCTGCAGGACATCCCCGAGGGCATCTGGGAGAACCAGGTCACCGTGCGCTCCACGCGTGCCGCGCGGATGTACGAGCCGGGCTCGTGGATCAGCCGGGTGTCGCCGACGCCGCTGCTGCTGGTCGTGGCCCTGAACGACACGGTCACCGTGACCGACCTGGCGCTCGCCGCCTACGAACGCGCTCTGCAGCCGAAGCGGCTCGAACTGATCCCGGGCGGGCACTTCGACCCGTACGTCGCCGAGTTCGCCCGTTCCAGCGCCGCAGCCCGGTCCTGGTTCGAGCAGCACCTGTCCTGAGGAGCCCGCCGTGCCCCAGCTTTCCCTGAGCCGAGACAGTTCCGAGCACGTCGCCGTGCTCACGCTCCACAACCCGCCGCAGAACCGCATCGACGTCCCGATGACGACGGAGCTGCTGGCTGCGGTCGACGAGATCACCGCCCGCGGGGCCCGCGCCGTCGTGCTGCACGCCGAAGGCCCCGACTTCAGCTACGGCGGCGACATCGTGCCGTGGGAAGGGCAGGACGTCCGCGAACTGCGGGCGTCGTTCGAGCTCTTCCTGCGCGCGTTCAACGCAGTCGAGCAGCTGCCCGTGCCCGTGATCGCCGCGGTGCACGGGTTGTGCTTCGGCGGTGGCTTCGAGCTGGCACTGCGGGCCGACGTGCTCTTCGCCGGCGAGTCGGCGCGGTTCGGCCACCCCGAGCAGACGCTGGGGATCGTGACGCTGCTCGGCGGGATCCACCGCGTCGCCGCGCGGGCCGGGCGGGCCCGGGCGATGGAGTGGGCGCTCACCTCCGAGCCGGTGCCGGCCGCCGAGATGGCTCAGGCCGGGGTGGTCAACCGGGTGGTCCCGGACGAGCAGGTGTTCGCCGAAGCACTGGCGTTCGCGCGCCGCGTGGCGCAGGGCCCGACCCGGGCGCACGCCGTGCACAAGGCGCTGCTGCGCACGTGGGAGACCGGTGGCACGGCGGCCGCGGACCAGGTGCTGTTCGACCTGTCGATGCCGCTGTTCGAGACCGAAGACGCCCGCCGCGGCCTGGCGTCGGCGATCACCGCGTACCAGGCGGGCCGGCCGCGGCCGGTGCTGACGTTCGACGGGCGCTGAGCCGTTCCCGAGCTGCCTGTTCCTGAGCCGCCTTCCCGAGCCCCCGACGCAGCCGAAAGCCGTCCGCCTGCGTCGGACCGGGTGGACTGCCCTTTCCGTCTTGCGTGCTGGCCACAGGCGGTATAGTCGATCCGACAGAGTTGACGATGTGATGACTCTGCCGGGAGGAGTGCGAGATGAACTGGCCGGCGACCGATCGCTACGAGCTCGAGGTGAGCCCGGGCGGGCTGGGTTTCGTGCACGACCTGCTCAACACCCTCGCGGCCGGCAAGCCCCGGGAGAAGGACCTGCTCGCCGAGCTCGGCGACGCGCAGAAGTGGCTCGACGACGCGCTGGAGCGGTGGGCCGAGGCCACCGAACGCCCGGCCGAACGCGTCGAGCTGACCGGCGACGACGTCGAGCGCCTGCGCGACCTGCGCGACGAGCTGCGCGACTTCACCGACCACGACGCCGAAGCCGGCACGGCCCTGCTGCACAACGCGCCCGTGGTCCTGCAGGCCGGCGCCGACGGCTGGATCCGGCCCGAACCGCGTGGCACCGGCTGGCGGCGCGTGGCGTCGATCGTGCTCATCGAGGTGCTGGAGGCCCAGCGCGCCGACCGCTGGCGGCGTCTGAAGACCTGCCGCAACAAGCGTTGCGCGGTCGCCTTCTACGACCGCTCCCGCAACAACAGCGGCGTGTGGCACAACGTGCAGGTGTGCGGCAACGCGGTCAACCTGCGCGCGTACCGCGCCCGCCGGCGCACCCAGCAGAGCTCCTGACCCGGGTTCCCGGACCCGCGGCCCGGGAACCCGGCCGCGGTCAGTACGCCATCTCGTGGATGTCGGTGATCCGGTCGGCGGCGTTCACGGCGGCGTCGGCGAACAGCCCGCTGCCGCCGTAGTGGCTCAGCACGCTCTGCAGCTCGATCCCGGTCGAGCACTCGGTCGGCGGGCAGGTCTCGAACGGGAACCCGGCGGGGTCGACGGACTCGATCGTCGCGTTCGGGGCCAGCGGCAGCCGGTGCAGCCCGGGCACGTCGACCAGGTGCGGGCCCGCGCCGCCGTTCGGGGCGAGCGTGACCAGATAGAACTCCGCCATCCCGCTCGCGCGGTCGAAGCGGGTGAAGCGCACTTCGAGGCTCTTGCCCGGAAACTTCAGCCCGGCGGCGGCCGCCGCCACCGGCTGCTGGGACTGGCCCGGCTGCTGCGCGGAAGACGACGGGGCCGCCGACGCCCGCGTCGCGGTCGGGGCCACGGAGGTGGACAACGGCACCGACGGCACTGACGGAACCGGCGGTGCGGCGGGCCCGCCCGAGCACGCGGTGGCGAGCACCGCCGCCGAGACGGAAGCGGCGGCGAGAGCGCCTCTGAACACGGTTGTCCGCGCCATGTGATCATTCCCCCAGGATTCGCGAAAAGCTTGCTGTCACGGGGAAAGACGGCCGTGCGTCCCCGGCGTTGCGGCTGTGATCAACCCGTGACGCACGGGTGCCCTCGCGGTGGCCGGCTGTCCGGTCTGTCCGGTGTGGACTGCGCCGGCCGGACGAACCCGGCCACGGTTTCGACAGGCGTCGAGGAGTGTTCAGGTCGAGTTCGCCCCGAAACTGTTCCGCGACCGTAGGTTTCGCCCGTCCCACGTGCTCTCTCGCGCGTGCCGGCCGTTACCGGAGGTTCTCACCCATGTCCGATCTTTCCCGAAGAGGTTTCCTCGGCGCAGCCGCGGCGGTCACCGGTGCCGCGGTCGTCGGCGGCGGGCCGGCCGCCACCGAAGCCGCGGCGTCGCCCCGGCCGGCCGTGCCGGCGAAGCGGCACGGCGACCTGCGGGACATCAAGCACGTGGTGATCCTGATGCAGGAGAACCGCAGCTTCGACCACTACTTCGGCTCGCTCAAGGGCGTCCGCGGCTTCGGCGACCGCTCGGCGATCACGCTGCCCGGCGGCAACTCGGTGTTCCAGCAGCCCACGACGGCGCCCACCGTTCCGGGCACGACCACCCAGTACCCGTGGAAGCTGTCCGACGCCAAGGTGTCGCAGTACCCGGCCAACCACCAGCCGCCCAGCTCCGAGGTCGGCGCGCAGGGCTACGGCGGCACCTCGCACAGCTGGGACGACCAGCACGGCGCCTGGTACGGCGGCCTCATGAACGGCTGGTACTACGCCAAGGGCGGCCCGACCACGCTCGGCTACCTCGACCGCTCGGACATCCCGTTCCACTACGCGCTGGCCGACACCTACACCGTCGGCGACGCCTACCACTGCTCCGTGCTCAGCGCGACCGGCCCGAACCGCACCTACCTGTGGAGCGGCTCGATCAACGCCGACAAGTTGCACGGCGACTACGTGGCCTTCAACGGCGGCGACGAGCTCGGCAAGCACCTGCTGTGGGAGACCTACGCCGAGTCGCTGCAGAAGGCCGGCCACTCGTGGAAGGTCTACCAGGGCTCCGACAACTACGGGGACAACGGTGTCGAGTACTTCGACACCTTCGCCAAGCTCGACCCGTCGCAGGGCGGCACCGCCGCGCCCGGCAACGTGTTCTACGACAACGGCGTGGCGATCGTCCCCGAGCCGCACACCGGCCTGAGCGCCAACGCCGACAACCTCACCGACGCGCTGCGCGCCGACGTGGTGGCGGGCAAGCTCGCGAAGGTCTCGTGGATGGTCACGAACCAAGCCTTCTCCGAGCACCCGGACGGTTCGCCGAACGACGGCGCCTACTACGTCAACAACGTTCTCGAGGCCCTCAACGCCGACCCCGAGGTCTTCAACTCGACACTCGTGATCATCGACTACGACGAGAACGACGGCCAGTTCGACCACGTGCCGCCGCCCGTGCCCGCGCCCGGCACCGACGACGAGTTCTACCTCGAGGCCTCCGGCGCGCTCGCCAGTGCCGGCCTCACCCAGCCGATGCCCGTGGGTCTCGGGTTCCGCGTGCCGCTGCTGCTGATCTCGCCGTGGACGCGCGGTGGCTGGGTGACCTCGGAGGTCTCCGACCACACGTCGGTGATCCAGTTCCTGGAGAAGTGGACCGAGGCGCTCGGCAAGACCGCGCACTGCCCGAACATCAGCGCGTGGCGCCGCAGCGTGTGCGGCGACCTGACGGGCGCGTTCGACTTCCACTCGCCGGTGTACGGCCTGCCGCGGCTGCCGAAGACCACCGTGATCGGCGACCCGGTGGGTGGTTCGTACCAGCCGCCGGTGACCACGAACAAGATGCCGAAGCAGGAGCCGGGCACCAAGAAGGCCCGTGCGCTGCCGTACCAGCCGAACGCGAACCTCGACGGGTTCACCACCTCGCTCGGCTCGACGCAGGCGAAGCTGTCGTTCAGCAACAACGGCAAGCACGTGCGCAAGGCCAGCCACTTCGCCGTGTACGACAACACCCAGGCGACCCCGTCGCTCAAGGACTACCCGGCGAAGTTCCCGGGCCAGTACACGGTGGCGCCGTCGAGCACGGTCTGGGACAAGACCACGCCGGGTTCGGTGCCGCTGGCCGGCAACCGCTACGACCTCACCGTGGTGGGCCCGAACCGCTTCCTGCGCCAGTTCACCGGTGACCTCGACGCCGCCGGCCGCACCGCGAAGGTCACCGCCGCCTACTTCGACGGCATCCTCGGCTTCGGCTCGCGGCCGCGGCTGCTGCTGGAGCTGGAAAACGACGGCTCGCGGCCGGTCACCTTCACCGTGAAGCACAACCAGTACTCCGACGACCGTCCGAAGACCTATCGCGTGCCCGCGCACGGCCGCGCGCTGCACTCGATCGACCCGTGCGGTTCGGACCACGGCTGGTACGACGTGACCGTGACCCTGGACGGCGACAAGTCCTGGGCGCGCCGCTACGCCGGCCACCTCGAGGACGGTTCGGACAGCATCACCGGCTGACGCCGGAACGTGGCAAGGGCGCGGGTGCGCGAGGGAAGGCTCGCGCACCCGCGCCCACACCAGGTCATCGCCCGGGCCCGGCGTGGCGCACCCGCCGCGGCGGCGGTGTGCCCGTTTCTCGCGGTTGAGTGCCCGATGGGCCCGTGCGTTTCGCGGCCGGGTGTCACGCGGCCGTCCTGGCCGGTCTCAGCCGGTCCGGGCTCGGCTCAGCTGGTGATCTCGATGTCGGGCAGCTCGTCGAGCTTGCCCTTCGGCAGCTCCTCGACGGCGGCGAACACCTTCTTCTGGTGCTCCTTGATGCGCTCGTCGAGCAGGCGGCTCAGCTCGAAGGCGAGCCGGCCGGTCTGGCGGACGGTGAGGTCGTCGACGAGCGGGTGGATCGCCGAGGTGATCACGATGCCCTCGGGGCTCCCGTCGGCCGCCTGCGAGACCCCGATCGAGTAGACCTCGCGCGGGTTGGCCTCGCCGAGCACCAGGTGCTTGCGGATCTTGCGCAGCAGCCCGTGCCACTCGAGCACCTCGCCCTGCACACCGGTGGCCTTGAGGTCGTCCTCGGTCAGCCCCATGCCGCGCTCGCCGGGGCGGAAGCAGCGCGCGTACGAGTTCAAGGCCGAGACCCACAGCGATTCGATCAGCACGGGGTCGCGTTGCGCCTCGCCACGTTCGAGCTCGACGACCAGGCGCTCGCAACAGCGCAGCGTGAACTGCAGGTCGTCGAAGATCGCCGCGAGGTCGGCCAGCGCGAGCGCCAGCGGAGTCCTGAGCTGGCGCGCGTTCTTGACCGGTGCCGTGGGTTGGGACATCCCGGGACGCTCCTGTCCTGCCGGTGCGAGTGTTGCCGCCATCACACCGCACCTCGGCCGGCTTGCGTGTCTCAATGTGCGACAGCGTTGTTGGCCCCGCCTCCGGCAGGGCGTGCGAGATCGCCTTTGAGTCGGTGTTTCGTCGGGCCGGTCGGATCAGCCTGGCGGCCGATCGGACCGCCCCGACGAAACACCGACGCGATCTCGCTGGTGGGTTGCGTCGATCATTCGGGTACAGAGTTAGTTGTGTGGCATTGATCGCGTCGAGGTGGCGAAGTTCCCGGCAAAGTAGTTCTGTGTGAGAACGAACTGTCGGAGAAGGGGGCCGCTGTGGCGATGCTGGTGGAGCGGCCGCGGCCGCGCGTGGTGCGTGAGCACCGGTTCGCCGGGTGGTTCGCGGTGGGCGCGGTGTGCTTCGGCGCGTTCATGGGCCAGCTGGACGCCAGCATCGTCACGCTCACGTTCCCGGCGCTGCAGCGCGAGTTCGGCGAGCCGCTCGCAGCGGTGCAGTGGGTGTCGCTGGCCTACCTGCTCACGCTGGTGGGGCTGCTCGCCGCGGTCGGCCGCCTCGCGGACGCCTACGGCCGCAAGCTGACCTACGGCTACGGCTTCGGCGTCTTCACCGCGGCGTCGATCGCGTGCGGGCTGGCGCCGACGCTGACGTGGCTCGTCGTGTTCCGCGTGGTGCAGGCGCTCGGCGCGGCGATGCTGCAGGCCAACAGCGTCGCGCTGGTGGTGGGCAGCGTGCGCCGCGAGAAGATGCGCGCGGCGCTCGGGGTGCAGGCCGCCGCGCAGGCGCTCGGTCTCGCGCTCGGGCCCGCGGTCGGCGGGCTGCTCGTGGACACCGTGGGCTGGCGGTGGGTGTTCCTGGTCAACGCGCCGGTCGGCCTCGTCGGCCTGATCGCCGGGCGGTACCTGCTGCCGCGCACCCGCGAGCGCACGCCGCTGGGCCGCTTCGACGGCGCGGGCGTGGCGCTGCTGGCCACGGCGTCGACCGCGCTGCTGCTGGCGATCTCGGGCCTGTCCGGGCTGGCGCTGCCCGGCTGGACCGTGCCGGCGCTGTTCGTGGTGGCGGTGGTGGCGGCCGGCGCGTTCGTGCTGCGCGAGAACTCGGCGGCGAGCCCGATCCTGCGCCTCGCGGTGCTGCGGCCGCCGGTCGTCTCGTTCGGGCTGGTGGGCGCACTGTGCGGCTACCTCGTGCTGTTCGGGCCGCTGGCGCTGTTGCCGCAGGTCCTGGGCGCGCACGGCGCGACCGGCGTGGTGCTCACGAGCCTGCCCGCCGGCTTCGCGGTCGCCGCCGTGGCCGCCGATCGCGTGCTGCCCGCGGCGCTCGGCTCCCGCGTCCGCATCGGCGCCGGGGCGGCATTGGCGGCGGTCGGCTGCGCGGTGCTGGCCGGGGTGTCCGGTCCGTGGGAAACAGGCGTGTCGCTGTTCGCGGTGGGGCTCGGTCTGGGAGTGTTCATCCCGGCGAACAACTCGGCCGTCATGGGCGCCATCCCCACGCGGATGTCGGCCACCGGAGGAGGTCTGGTGAACATGGCCCGCGGACTCGGCACGGCGCTGGGCGTGGCACTGGTGACGTTGTGCCTGCACGCCGGGGGAACCGGCGGCCGGCCGCTCGCGCTCGCCGCCCTGGCCGTGGCGGCGGTGCTGGCCGCCGGCACGGGTCTCGCCGCCGGCTCCCGACCCCGTACCGCATGACGCCCGAACCGAACCTCGCCGACGTCGTCGCCCGCCTCCGGCGCGCCATGCGCCGCGCCGCGCGCACGGCCGACCCGGACAACACGCTGTCGGTCGCGCAGCTCGAACTGCTCTCGTGCCTGGCCGAGAACCCCGGCGCGCGCCCGAGCCGGGTTGCCCAGCTGCTGAAGCTGGCGCCGAACTCCGTCACGACCATGGTCACCGGCCTGCGGGCGCGCGACCTCGTCACGCGCACCAGCGGCAGCGACGACCGGCGGACGGTCGAACTCGAACTGACCGAGAGCGGGCAGGCGGCCGTGGACCGCTACAAGCACCACAACGCCGAGATCCTCGCCGCCGCGATCGACCGGCTGCACCCGGCTTGGCGGCACCTGATCGCGTCGGCCATTCCGGCGCTGGCCGAGCTCGTGGGCGCCATCGACCAGCTCGCCGAGACCGGCCCGCCGCACCCCGAACGTCCATAACGGACGGTCAGGCGCGGGCGATCGCCAGCGGTACCAACAGTTCTTCGTCGGTCACCGAGCCGTGCTGGCCCGTCATGCGGCTCAGCCGCGGTTCGGCCGCAGTGCGGACGACGGCCGTCCTCCCGCGGGCCGCGACGACGACGTCGCCGATGCGGGGGAGCACGGCGTCGGCGACGCGCGGGCCGAACCAGCCGGCCGCGACGGCGTCTTCGCGGCCGAGTACCCAGGCCTTCTCGCCGAGGGTTTCGCGCCACGCGGCGCGCACGTCGGGTGCCGCGCCCTCGACCGTGTAGACGTGGCGCGCGCGGGCTTCGCCGCCGACGGTGCGGACACCGGCCTGCAACACGGGTTCGGCGTCGTAGTCGACGCGCTCGCCGACGGTGACCATGCCGTGGTCGGCCGTCACGATCAGTGCCGAGCCGCTGGGCAGGCTGCCGGCGATCGTCTCGGCGAGGCGGTCGACGTAGGACAGCTGGTAGAGCCACGGCGTGCTGCCGGGGCCGTGCACGTGGCCGAGCAGGTCGAGGTCGGCGTGGTAGGCGTAGCAGAGACTCCGCGGCCGTTCCAGCGCGTCGGCGACGGCCGCCGTGAGATCGCCGAGCGCGTGCACGCCCTGGAACTCCCCGCCCCGCAACGCGGCTCGCGTGAGTCCGCTGTCGCGCTGGTCGCGCGGCCCGACCACGCGCACGGCGACGCCCGCCGCCGCCGCGCGTTCGAACGCGGTCGGGCGCGGCTGAAGCTCCTCCGGCACGACCCGCTCGCGCAGGTCGATCGGCTTGCCGCCGGTGTGGCGGCGCCAGCCGAGGACGTTGAGCACGTCCCGTCCGGCCTCGAAGGCATAGCCGACCACGCCGTGCTCGCCCGGCGTCAGGCCGGTGCCGAGCGACGCCACGCTGGTCGCGGTCGTGCTGGGGAAGCCGGCCGTCAGCGGGCGTGCCGACAGCCGCGCCAGAAAAGGCGCGGCGTCGGCGTGCGCCTGGAGTGAGGTCCAGCCGAGGCCGTCGACGAGCAGCACGCACACGCGGTCGGCGGCGGGCAGGTCGAGCGCGTTCCGTTCGCAGGCGACGCCGAGCCCGGCGAGCGCCGAGGGGACGACGTCGGCGAGGGTGCCCGCCGCGTACCGCTGCGCGAGATCTTCCATGGGCCTCACCCTAAGGCGACGGGGCCGGCGTAAGGATTCGGAAACGGGGGTCACGCGGTTTCGTGGCGTACAAAGGGACCAGAGGTGATGCCGGTGTCCGTCGTGCGACGTGAGCGCGGTCGTCGCTGGGCGGTGGTCGCCGTCGTGGCGGTCGCGCTGGTGGCGCTGCCGTCGCTCGTCGCCGCGCTGCGGCCCGCCGGGCCGGCCACCGGCGCCGGGCACCTGCGTGACCTCGTGCTGGGTTCGGCCGGAAAGCCGTACCAGGGCCTCGCACAGAGCCGGGGCTCGCTGGCGATCCCCGAGCTGCCGGACCTCGCCGACGTGTCGGCCCTGTTCTCCACCACCACGACCACGCGCGCCTGGTACGCCGCGCCCGACCGCTACCGCGTGGCGGTGCTGACCACGACGGGGGAGCACGACGTCTACCACCTGCCCGAAGGCGAATACACCTGGGACTACGGGGCGAACATGCTGACGAAGCTGACGGGCGACCCGGCTGTGCGGCTGCCGCGCGCGGGTGACCTGCTGCCCCCCGAGCTGGCGCGGTGGGCACTGCGGTCCGCGCCCATGGACCCGGTGAGCGCGCTGCCGCCGCGCAACGTCGCGGGTGTGCCGGCCGCCGGCTTCCGCCTGGTGCCCGCCGACCCGCAGACGACGATCGGCGGCGTCGACGTGTGGGCCGATCCGGGGACCGGGCTGCCGCTGCGCGTCGAGGTGACCGCGCGGGGCCAGCAGGCGCCGATGCTCACCGCGGAGTTCGAGGACGTCGAGCAGACCGCCCCCGTCGTCACCACGCCGGTGCCCGCGCCGGGCAGTGGCTTCACGGCCACCAATGCGCCGGACCTGTCGAACGCGCTGGGCGCGCTGGGCCGCGTCCGGCTGCCGCCGACGCTCGGCGGCCGGCCGGTGCGCGCCGCGAACTTCGGCGGCGTGCAGGGCGCCGCGCTCTACGGTTCGGGCCTCGCGACGTTCGCCGTGGTCGCCGTGCCGCGCGCGGTCGCCGACGGCGCGGCGGACGCCGCCGCCAAGGCGGGCGGAACCGCCATCACGCTGCCGCAGGGCTCGGCCGTGCAGCTCGCGGTCACGCCGTTGTCGCTCGCGATCGTGCGCCCGCCGAGCTCGCGGCGCGGATACCTGCTCGCCGGTCTGGTCACCCCGTCGGTGCTGGCCGCGGCCGCGGCCGACCTGGCCACGCTGCGCCGGAGCGGCCGATGATCGTCACGCGCGGGCTGACCAAGCGGTACGGCCGGACCGTGGCCGTCGACGCCGTCGACCTGGAGGTCCGCGAAGGCGACCGCTACGGCTTCCTCGGCCCGAACGGGTCCGGCAAGACCACGCTCGTGCGGATGCTGCTCGGGCTCGTCTACGCCACGAGCGGCGAGATCGAGGTGCTGGGGCAGCCGGTGCCGAAACGGCTCGCCGACGTGCTGCCCGACGTCGGCGCGCTCGTCGAGGGCCCCGCCGCCTACCCGCACCTTTCGGGCCGGCGCAACCTGGCGCTGCTCGACGCCGCCGGCCGACACCGCGGCCGGCGCACCCGCCGGCGGCGCATCGAGGAGGCGTTGGAACGCGTGGGTCTCGCCGGCGTCGACCGGCGGCCGGTCAAGGCGTACTCGCTGGGCATGCGCCAGCGCCTCGGGCTGGCCGGCGCCCTGCTCGACGGCCCGCGGCTGCTGGTGCTCGACGAGCCCACCAACGGTCTCGACCCCCAGGGCATCAAGGAGATCCGGGAGCTGCTGCTGGAGCTCAACCGCAATGGCACCACGGTTTTCCTGTCCAGCCACCTGCTCACCGAGATCGAGCAGCTGTGCACCCGCGTCGGCATCGTCGACCACGGCCGCCTGGTGCTCGACGGCGAGGTCGCCGCTCTGCGCGGCGCCACCGGGCGCGTCCTGCTCCGTACGCCCGACCCCGCCGCGGCCGCCGCCGTGCTCGACGGACACCTCGAACACCGCGACGGCGAACACCTCGTCGTCCGCTACGCCGACGCCGCGGAGCTCAACACCCGTCTCGTGAGCGCGGGCGTCCGGGTGAGCGACCTGCGGGAGGAGCACCGCACCTTGGAACAGGTCGTCCTCGACGTGACGAGCCACGGCTCGGACCGCTTCGGAGGCACGCGGTGATCGGAGTCGAACTGCGCAAGCTCGCGTTGCGCCCGCGCGTGTGGGTGAGCGTGCTGCTGTTGTGCCTGCTGCCGGCGATCGTGGCGGTGTTCCTGGCGACCGCGGACTTCGCGCCGCCGCCGGGGCAGGGCGGGGCGTTCCTGTCGGCGGTGGTGAGCGACGGGTCGCTGTACCCGGCGGCCGCGCTCGCGCTGGTGCTGCCACTGTTCCTGCCGATCGCGGTGGCGGTCGTGGCCGGGGACTCGGTGGCGGGGGAGGCCTCGGGCGGCACGCTGCGGTACCTGCTGGCGCGCCCGGCCGGGCGGACGCGGCTGCTGACGGCCAAGCTCGTGGCGCTCGCGGTGTACGTGACGGCGGCGATCGCGATCGTGGTCCTCACGTCGCTGGTGATCGGGATCCTGTTGTTCGGCACGGGCGGCGAGGTCGGGGCGGGCGGCCAGGCGGCCCAGGTCGTGACGTTGTCGGGCACGTCGCTGAGCTCGTCGTCGCTCGCGTTGCGGTTGCTGGGGGCCGTGGCCTACATCGTGTTGTCGATGCTCGGGTTCGCGGCGATCACGATGTTCCTGTCGACGCTGGCGGACTCCGCGCTCGGGGCCGCGCTCGGCGGGCTGGCCGTGCTCATCACGAGCTCGGTCCTGGAGACGCTCGACGCGGCCGCGCCGGTGAAGCCGTACCTGCCCACGCACTACTGGCTGTCGTGGCTCGACTTCTTCCGCGATCCCGTGCTGTGGCACAACATCGACCGCGGGCTGCTGCTGCAGGCCGGCTACATCGTGGTGTTCTTCGGCGCCGCGTGGGCGAACTTCGCGACCAAGGACGTCACGAGCTGAGCGCCGCGCACGAGGCCGGCACCGACAACGGCGCCGTGCCGATCGCGTTCAGCACGAGACCGGTCACGGCCGGGTCCGTCGGCAGGTCGCCGTGCGCGGCGGTGTCGGCGGGGCACACCTGCTGCAGTGCCACGTTCACCGCGCCGTCGAGCCGCGCCGACTCCGGCGGCGTCACGGTCCGGTCGAGCCGCGTCCACACCGAAAGCCACGGCAGGCCCGGCGGGATCGGCGGCAGCTGCCGCAGCAGGGCGCTGCCGGGCGTGAGCTGGCGGCAGGCCGTGGGACACGCACTCGGCGCGAGCACGCCGCCGGCGGTGGCGAGCGTGGTGCCGTGCATCGGCGCGCCGAGCGTGATCACGCGGCGCGCCTGGTGCTCGCCGCCTTCGCGCGCGACCCACAGCCGCGCGACGACCCCGCCCGCCGAGTAGCCGACCACGTCCACCGACGGGGCTCCGCCGGCGTACGCGCGTTCGACGGCCTGCGTCAGCACGTCCACCTGCTGCAGGAGATCGCCGGTGCCGTCGCCGGCGAGGGTGAGCACCTCGGTGTCCCGGCCGGTGGCCTGGTGGATGCGGCCGGCCAGCTGTTCGAGCGAGTCCCGGCCCCCGCCGTAGCCGGGCACCAGCAGCACCGGCCCGGGCGTGTCCTGCGCGGGGCTCCCGGCACGAGGTACGCCGGAGCCGCCGCCGACGGACACCGCCGTGACCACGCCGGCGGCCACCACGAAGAGCGCCACGGCAGCGACGAGCAGCCGACGCCGCGGGCTCAGCGCTCGCACACCCGGCCACCTCATGGCTCCATGATGATCCCGGGCGTGCGGGACCTCCGTGAGCTGAGCGTTCCGAGCGCTCAGCGTTTCAACCACTCAGCGTTTCACCCACTCAGTGGTCGGGCGTGACGATGCCGTACTCGTGGATCTTGCGGTAGATCGTCGCGCGCGAGATGCCGAGCAGCTGCGCCGCGCGCGGTTTGTTGCCGTGGGCCTCCTCGAGGCTGCGCACGATCGCGTCGCGCTCGATCGACTCGAGCCCCTTCAGCGGCCGTTTCGCGATGGCCTGGTACTCGGCCGGCAGGTCGCTCGGCTGGATCGCCCCGAGCCGCCGGTGCTGCGCGACCTTCTTGAGCACCTGGTAGAGCTGCGCGGTGTTGTCCGGCCAGTCGGCGCGCATCAGCAGGTGCAGCGCCGTCGGCGAGCACGAGAGCCGGCTGCCGCGCGAGAGCTTCGCGAGGAAGAACGGCACGAGCTCGGTCAGGTCGTCGATGTGGCGGCGCAGCGGCGGCACGGTCACCGTCCGCGGGAAGAACGCCAGCGACTCGGCCAGGTCCGGCGTCGTTTCGGCCTCCGGGGCCAGCGTGACCGCGAGCCACGGCGCATTGGCGCCGTACGCGGTACGCACTTCTTCGAGCACCCCGGAGAACGCCTTCAGCTGCTCGCCGCGCAGCGACTCCAGGTGCTGCACCACGAGCGTGTCGACCGGATCGTCGATCAGGTCGCGCCGGAGGTCGCAGAGCCAGTCGTCCTCCGCCGCCTCGCGCGCGTCGAGCGTGTGCAGCCGGCCGGTCGGGTTGCGCCGCTGGTGCACGCCCTTGGCGAGGCTCAGCTTCCCGGTGCCCGGCTCGCCCGCGAGCACGAGCCACTCGCCGCGGCTGTAGCCGGCGTCGACGTCGTGCGTGCAGCGCAGCCACGACGGCGCCGAACCGACCAGGCCCGGCAGGAACATCGGCAGCATCGGCACGGGCACGCCGCTCGACTCGGCCTCCGAGACGATCAGCTTCACCGAGAGCACGCCGCCCACGACGTCGTCCTCGTGCTGGCCCGGCACGCGGCGGCAGTGCATCTTGACCTTGCCCCCGCCCGAGAGCGTCACGGTCGCGGTGTTGCGCCGGTACTCCGACAGCGCCTGCGCCGCGTGCCCGAGCAGGATCGACTGGTCGGCGGAGTTGAGCAGCTGGCGCGCGCTGTCGTTCATCATCACGATGTCGTCGTTGAACGCCATCACGATGCCGGTCGTGCGGCGGCACGCCTGCAGGTAGGACTGGAAGAGGATCAGCTCGCGCAGGTTGCTGTGCGTCAGCAGCGCTTGCTGGATCTGCTCGGCCGTGCTGCGCGCGAGCGCGATCAGCAGCCCGCCCGCGTCCTTGCGCCAGCACGTCAGGTCGACGGCGCCGATCATCTTCCCGGAGATCGGGTGGTGGATGGGAACGCCCGCGCACGCGAGGTTCTCCAGGTGCTCGGCGTAGTGCTCGTGGCCGAACACGTGCGTCGGCTGGTCGTCCTCCAGCGCGGTGCCGATGCCGTTGGTGCCCACGAACTTCTCGCCGTAGCTGAAGCCGGGGACCAGTTCCACCCGTTCGAGGTGGCGGTGCAGATCGGTGTCGCCGGTGCGCTGGCTCAGCACCGTGCCGGTCGGGTCGGCGAGGATCATGCTGATCGGCTGCCCGTCCAGCTGGTCGCCGAGGCGTTGCATGACGAGTTTCGCGCTGTGGATCAAGGGAGTGTCGAGGTTGACCTCGCCGAGGTAGGGCAGGTCGATGCGATCGGCGGGCACGCGGAAGTGCCGCGACCGCCACCACGAGGCGAGGATCGCCTCGCGGACTTGGTCCGGCTCAATGGTTTCCGATGTCAGAAAGCGAATCCGGGTCCTCGCCAGACCGTCCTCGTCGGGCAGGATCGCGGCCGGGTTCGGTGCGACCTGGCGGGCGGGTGGACTCTTCACCACGGCTCGACCTCCTGTCGCTGCCCACGTCGTTGTGTCGCAGTACCGGGTCGTGCCCAGCTTAGGACACGTGTCCAGCGCGGGTCTCACCTTGAGACGCGATCCTCGCGCGCGCGGGGTTCTCATGGGGGAGTCCGGACCAGCGCGCAGGAGGACCCGAATGGATGAACAAACCGAGGAGACGTACAACCCCTGGACGGTTGTCGACCTGGTGTTCCGCCACCTCGTGGACATCGGGCTGCACCCGACGCTCGGCTCCGGCGGCCCGCCCGGCGAGCCGGCCGCGGAACTGCTGCGTGCGCTCGGGATCACCCCTACGGCGGAAGGAGACGTACGCATCCAGCACGAGAAGGAGTCGCAGCTGGCCCAGCTGCGGGCCGCGATGATGGAGGACGGCTGAAAAAATCTCCGCGGCTTGTCTCGTATTGAGACTCGCGGTTCCGCGGGCCGCCCCCTTAATCGTGTTCGCAGGACTTGACGCCCCGGTCCGCACCGGGTGAACCGGGTACCGAGGTACGGGCAGGGCGAGCCAGCAGCCGTCGTGGCGCGACGGGTAAGGAGAGACCATGAGCCGCCAGAGCGTGGCGAAAGCCCACCAGAAGATCCAGGAGCTGTCGTGGGAACCGGTGTACCACCAGCCGGTGTCGCACTACGGAACCGATTACACGTTCCACAAGGCCAAGAAGAAGGACCCGCTCAAGCAGGTGCTCCGTTCCTACTTCCCGATGCAAGAGGAAAAGGATCACCGCGTTTACGGGGCCGAGGACGGCGCCATCCGAGGCAACATGTTCCGGCAGGTCCAGGAACGGTGGCTGGAGTGGCAGAAGCTGTTCCTGTCCATCATCCCGTTGCCGGAGATCTCCGCGGCGCGGGCCATGCCACTGCTGTTCCGCACGGTGCCGAACCCGGAACTGCACAACGGCCAGGCGATCCAGATGATCGACGAGGTACGCCACTCGACGATCCAGCAGAACCTGAAGCGCCTGTACATGAACAACTACATCGACCCGGCGGGTTTCAACTCGAGCCTGCGCAACTTCCAGAACGACTACTGCGGCACGATCGGCCGGCAGTTCGCCGAGGGCTTCATCACCGGTGACGCCATCACCGCGGCGAGCATCTACCTCACGATCGTGGCCGAGACGGCGTTCACCAACACGCTGTTCGTCGCCATGCCCGCCGAGGCCGCGGCCAATGGCGACTACCTGCTGCCGACGGTGTTCCACTCGGTGCAGTCCGACGAGTCGCGCCACATCAGCAACGGTTACGCCACGCTGTTGATGGCACTTTCCGACGAAAGCAACCACCAGTTGCTCGAACGCGACCTGCGTTACGCGTGGTGGAACAACCACCGGGTGGTCGACGCGGCCATCGGCACCTTCATCGAGTACGGCACGAAGGACCGCCGCAAGGACCGGGAAAGCTACGCGGAGATGTGGCGCCGGTGGATCTACGACGACTACTACCGCAGCTATCTCGTCCCGCTCGAGAAGTACGGTCTGGTCATTCCGCACGACTTGATCGAAGAAGCGTGGAAGCAGATCTGGGACAAGGGCTACGTGCACGAAGTCGCGCAGTTCTTCGCCACCGGGTGGCTCGCCAACTACTGGCGCATCGACCCGATGACGGACGAGGACTTCGAGTGGTTCGAGTACAAGTACCCGGGCTGGTACGACAAGTACGGCAAGTGGTGGGAGAACTACAGCCGCCTGTCCGTGCCGAACGGGCACAACCCGATCGCGCTGGAAGACGTCGACTACGTCTACCCGCACCGGTGCTGGACCTGCATGGTCCCGTGCCTCGTGCGTGAGGACATGGTCATGGCGGAGGTCGACGGGCAGTGGCGGACGTACTGCCACGAAGCCTGCCGGTGGACCGACGTCGAGGCGTTCCGGCCCACGTACCAGGGCCGCGAGACCCCGAACATGGGCCAGCTCATCGGTTCCCGCGAGTGGGAGACGCTCTACCACGGCTGGAACTGGGCCGATGTGGTGTCCGACATGGGCTACGTCCGCGACGACGGCAAGACCCTGGTCGCCCAGCCGCACCTCGACCTGGACCCGAAGAAGATGTGGACGCTGGACCACCTGCGCCGGTGCCCGCCGCTGCAGAGCCCGAACGTGCTGCTCAACGAGATGAACGCCGAGCAGCGGGCCGCGTTCCAGGACGACTACAACCGCCAGGGTCCGGCAGGACGGCCCGCAAGGGCAGCGTCCTGATCGGACGGACAACCGGTCTCCGCCGGCGATCGGGTGCCGCTCTCGCCGTGGCACCCGATCGCCGACGGTGGCGACCCGGGATGTGTGCGAACTCCGGCGTTCAGGCAGGGAAGCGATGGGAAACAAGCACCACGTCCGCTTCGAACCGGTCGGCATCGAGATCGAGGTCGACGAGGACCAGAACATCCTGCGAGCGGCTGCCGAGCAGGGCGTCATGCTCATGCACGGGTGCAAGGAGGGGCAGTGCGCCTCCTGCAAGTCGTTCATCCTCGACGGCGACGACGTCGACCACGACCGGTACTCCACGTTCGCGTTGCCCGACTTCGAAAAGGAAGAGGGCTTCACGCTGCTGTGCCGGGCGCACGCGTACGAGGACCTGACGATCGAACTGCTCAACTACGACGAGGAGATGATCCACTCCGGACTGCCGATCCAGGAGGCGGTCGCGGAGGTGGTTTCCCTCGAGGAGGTCACGCACGACCTGCGCCGGCTCGTGGTCCGGCTCATCGACGCCGAGTCGTTCAAGTTCTTCCCCGGCCAGTACGTCGACTTCGTGGTCCCAGGACACGAGGCCACCCGGTCGTTCTCGATGGCGAACACCCCCGGCCGCGACTCCGGCCTGCTGGAGTTCGTGATCAGGATCTACCCGGACGGGTTGTTCTCGCACTTCCTGGACACCGCGGTGTCGGTCGGGGACCGGCTCGACGTGTCGGGCCCGTTCGGGGTCTTCACCCTGCGGGACGCGCCCGAGCGGGATCTGGTGTTCCTCGGTGGCGGCGCCGGCATGGCGCCCATCCTCTCGCTGCTGCGGTCCATGGCCGAGCGCGGCATCGAGCGGAAGGCGACCTACTACTACGGCGCCCGTCGCAAGAGGGACCTGTGTTTCGAGAGCGAGCTGACGGCTCTCGAGGACAAGATCCCGGGTTTCCGGTTCGTGCCTGCGCTGTCCGAACCCGAGCCGGGTGAGGACTGGGACGGCGAGACCGGCCTGATCACCGACGTGGTGCGGCGGCTCGAGACCGACCTGGGCCGCACCGACGTCTACGTGTGCGGGCCGCCGCCCATGGTGGAGGCGGCCCTGGAACTGCTGCCGGCGCTCGGCGTGCCGGAGAAGCGGATCTTCTACGACAAGTTCACCACGACCGGCGATGCGGACGAGACGTGAGTCCGGCTGGGAAACCGACGCAACGACGAGGCCAGTGCCCGACGCGAAGGAATGAAACCCATGACAACGACGGCTGAACGCAGCGTTCCCAAGCCCGTCTTCACCGATGCCGAGGCGGGCGCCAAGGAGTTCCCGGACTCCGAGGCGAGGCGATTCAACTACTACACCCCGAAAAAGCGCAAGCAGAGCCACTACGAGGACGTCACCGTCGAGGTGCAGCCCGACCCGCGGCACTACTTGAGCCAGGGCTGGCTGTACGGCTTCGCCGATGGCAAGGGCGGTTACCCGCTCGAGTGGACCGCGCTCAAGGCCTGGGGTTCCGACCGGCCCGTGCCCGTGCGCAGCCCCGGCTCCGGTGGCCAGGGCTACCCGTGGCCCGCGCTCGGCTGGCACGAGTTCCGTGACCCCAACGAGGAGTGGGAGCTCACGCTTTACCGCTACAACGCCAACGTGGTGCGCCAGCTCAACCAGAACATCGACGCGGCGCGGCAGTCGAAGGCGTTCGAGCAGTGGAACCCCAACTGGGTCAGCTTCGTGTCACAGCACATCGGCGCGTGGATGCACGTGGACCACGGCCTCGGGCTCTACCTGTTCGCCAACGCCAACCGGCGCGCTCCCACCAACATGCACAACAACGCGATCTCCGTGAACAGCATGCACCGCATCCGCGCGGCGCAGGACCTCGCGCTGTACAACCTCACTCTGTCCGAGGAGATCGAGGGCTTCGACGGCACCGCGCACCTCGCGACGTGGAACGAGGACCCCGCGTGGCAGGGCGTGCGGGACACCGCCGAGGCGCTCACGGAGATCTGGGACTGGTGTGAGGCGATCTTCGCCGCGAACATCGTGTTCGAGCCCCTCGTGGGAGAGCTGTTCCGCAGCCGGCTCGTGCAGCAGGCGGCGCCGGCCAACGGCGACTTCGTGACCCCGACGCTGATCGGCGCGGAGGAATTCGACTTCTCCGAGCGCGACCTGCGCTACACGAAGGCGATGTTCGAGCTGCTGGTCAACGACAGCGAGTTCGCCGACCACAACCGCGCGCTGATCGACAAGTGGCTCTCGGCGTGGGTGCCCAAGTGCCTTTCGGCCGCACGCACGATGCAGCCGCTGTGGTCGCAGCCCGACGCCAAGCCCATGCGGTTCGAAGACAGCCTCGACCGCGCCAAGAGCCGCTTCGGCGGCATCCTGTCCGACCTGGGTCTGCAGGCACCGAAGGAGCTGAGCCAGTGACTGTCTTCAAAACCGCGGAAAGCCCGTTCAAGTCCGACAACACCGCGTCGAACATGTGCGGCTTCACCCTGATGAACAACCAGGTCGGCGCCATCATCGCCGAGGTCGTGGGCAAGCTCGACAACGTCACCGTGACGCCCCTGCCCTCGATGATCCGCGTGGACGCCGTGGGCCGCATGGACCTCGTCTTCGCCGACGTGGACGAGGCCGCGGGCGAGGAGGAGGGCTGGTTCGACTCCGCGGAGTTCGAGGAGAGCATGTCCACCCACTACGGGCGCATGGTCCACCTCGACGACCGCACCATCATGTTCGCCAACCCCGAGGACGCGGCCGAATACCTCGACTTCGACCTCGTGGCGCGCAAGTAGCCGAGATCGGAGAAGCACAACTCGGCAGAAGCACTCGATTCAGTCCGGGAGGAGCACCGTGTACGAAAAGGACGGCGAAAAGTACTTCGTGGTCGACGGGCACACCCACTTCTGGGATGCCAGTCCCGCCAACTGGGTTCCGGGTCAGGAGGAGTACGCCAAGGGCTGGATCGAGTGCTTCCACGCGTACCAGAGCCTCGGCCCGAAAGAGACCCACTGGCCGATCGAGAAGTTCCAGAAGTACGACGAAGAAACGATGATGTACGACCTGTTCGACGCCGGCCACGTCGACATCGCCATCTTCCAGCCCACGAGCCTGCGGCAGTGGTACCGCGAAGGGTTCAACACCACTGAGGCCAACGGGGCGCTGGCGGAGAAGTACCCGGGCCGGTTCGTGGTCAACACGAACTGGGACCCCCGGGACGGCGACCCGGGTCTGAAAGGCCTGGAAGAGCGCGTGAAGCGCTGGGGCTGCAAGGGTGCGAAGCTCTACACCGCCGAGTGGTACGGCGACTCGCGCGGCTGGAGCCTGCGGGACCCGGAGGCCTCGCGCTACCTGGAGAAGTGCCAGGAGCTCGGCGTGAAGAACATCCACGTCCACAAGGGACCGACGATCTGGCCCCTGGACAAGGACGCGTTCGACGTGAAGGACGTGGACTACGCCGCCACGAACTTCCCGGAGCTCAACTTCATCGTCGAGCACGTGGGGCTGCCGCGGATCGAGGACTTCTGCTTCATGGCCACGCAGGAGCCCAACGTCTACGCCGGCCTGTCGGTGGTCATCGGCGGGCTCATGCACGCGCGGCCGCGGTTCTTCGCGAAGGTGATGGGAGAGCTGCTGTTCTGGGTCGGTGAGGACAAGATGCTCTTCGGCGCCGACTACGCCATCTGGGAGCCGAAGTGGCAGGTGGAGGGCTTCGTCGACTGGCAGATGCCCGACGGTGAGGAGTTCTCCGACTACGGGAAGCTCACGGTCGAGACCAAGAAGAAGATCCTCGGTCTCAACGCGGCCCGCCTGTACGGGCTCGACGTGCCCGAAGGTCTCGGGCTCAAGGATCCCGAGACCGTCGAGGCGGTCGGGGTTCCGTCGCCGTGACGGCAGCCGGAACCGCCGGCGCGCGCACCGACCAGACCGCCGCGATCACCGCGGCGGTCTGGTCGGCGCTGGGGACCGTGCGCGATCCCGAGCTGGACCGGCCGCTGACCGACCTGGGTTTCGTGGCGAGCTCCACAGTGGACCCGGGTGGGGAGGCGGTCGTCGAGCTGTGCCTGCCGACGTATTTCTGCGCGCCGAACTTCGCGTTCCTGATGGTGGCCGACTCCTACGACGCCGTGTCGGCGGTGCCGGGCGTCAGCCGGGCCGTGGTGCGCCTGAAGGACCACTTCGCCGCCGACGTGATCAACAAGGGGGTGGCGGCGCGGGCCGGTTTCGTCGGCTCCTTCGGCGACGAGGCGGCCGACGAGCTCGACGGCCTGCGCGCCGACTTCCTGCGCAAGGCCGTGCTTGCCGGCACCGACCGCGTGTGCCGGTCGATGGTGTCCGGCGGCGTGGCCCGCGAACGCCTGGCCGACCTGACGCTCGCCGACGCGCCGCCGACGCCGGACCGCGAGCGGCTGCGGGAGCGCCGCCGTGAGCTGGGCCTGCCCGGCGGCGACGCCGACCCGCTGGTGCTCGACCCGGGCACCGGGCGGGCGGTGACGGCCGACGAGCTGCACCGGCACCTCGGCCTCGCGCGGCTCACGCGCGTGAGCCAGGACGCCAACTCGGGGGTGTGCCGCGGGATGCTGCGCGCCCGTTACCCGGAGGCCACCGACAACCCCGATACGGAGGAGACGCCATGAAGGCGGTCCGGTTGCACGCTTACCACCAGCAGCCCGTGATCGAAGACGTGCCGGAGCCGAAGGTCTCCGGTCCGCTCGACGTGGTGGTGAAGATCGGCGGGGCCGGCGTGTGCCGCACGGACCTGCACATCATCGAGGAGCAGTGGGCCGCGAAGTCGGGCGTCGCGCTGCCTTACACGATCGGGCACGAGAACGCGGGCTGGGTGCACGAGATCGGCTCCGCGGTCACCAACGTGGCCGTCGGCGACACCGTGATCCTGCACCCGACGCCGACCTGCGGGCTGTGCCACGCCTGCCGCGCCGGCAACGACATGCACTGCGAGAACAACGCCTTCCCCGGCATCGACACCGACGGCGGGATGGCCGAGTACCTGCTCACCTCCGCCCGCGCGTGCATCAAGCTCGACGCGGACACCCGGCCCGAGGACGTCGCGGCCCTGGCCGACGCCGGCATCACCGCCTACCACGCCGTGCGCAAGGCGGTGCCGCTGCTGCCCCCGGGCACGGTGTGCGTCGTCAACGGCGCCGGCGGGCTCGGGCACATCGGCATCCAGTCGCTGCGGGCGCTGACCGCGACGACCGTGGTGGTCGTGGACCGCAACGTCGACGCCCTGAAGCTGGCCGCCGACCTCGGGGCCGACCACACCGTGGTCGCCGACGGCAGCCACGTCGACGCGGTCCTGGACCTCACCGGCGGCCACGGCGCCGAGGTCGTGCTCGACTTCGTCGCCGAGCAGGGCGCGCAGCAGGACGCGTTCGCCATGACGCGCCGGGCCGGCTCGCACTTCGTGATCGGCTACGGCGGCAACATCGACATCCCGACCATCGACATCATCTCCACGGAACGCAACATCGTGGGCAACCTGGTGGGCACCTACAACGACCTCGTGGAGCTGATGGTGCTCGCGCAGGCGGGCAAGGTCACCTTGCACACCAGGCAGTACCCGCTCGACGCGGCACTCGACGCGCTGGCCGATCTCGACGCCGGCCGCGTGCGGGGCCGCGCCATTCTCGTCCCCTAGCCGATCCAGCCCCATCACACAGGAGGAGTAGCATGGCCAAGGAACTTCGCTTCGGCTCGGAAGCCCGCGACCTGCTGGTGGCGGGTGTGGACAAACTCGCGGAGGCCGTGAAGTCGACGCTGGGCCCCAAGGGGCGCAACGTGATCATCGAGAAGATCACCGGTTCGCCCGTGGTCACCAACGACGGCGTGACGATCGCGCGTGAAGTCCACCTGCGCAACCAGTTCGAGAACATGGGCGCACAGCTGGTGAAGGAAGCGGCGATCAAGACCAACGACGTGGTGGGCGACGGCACCACGACCGCGACCGTGATCGCCCAGGCGATCGTGGGCGAGGGCATGCGGGCGATCGCCCACGGCGGCAACCCCGTGCTCGTCAAGCGGGGCATCGACGCGGCGGTGGGCCGGCTCGTCGAGCACCTGGAGACGATGGCGCATCCGGTGAAGTCCGAAGAGGACTACGCGCGGGTCGCGGCGATCTCCGCCAACGACGACGGGGCCGTCGGCTCGGTGATCGCCAAGGCGCTGCACACGGTGGGGGAGAGCGGCGTCGTCACGATCGAGGAGTCGCCGCGCATCGGCATGTCGGTGGAGTTCGTGGAGGGCTTCGAGTTCGACAACGGCTACCTCTCGCCGTACCTCGTCACGGATCCCGGGCGCCTGGAAGCGGTGCTCGACGACCCGTACATCCTCATGTGCAGCGAGAAGATCAGCAACGTGCAGCAGCTGATGCCGGTGCTGGACAAGGTGATGCGCAACCCGCGCCCGCTCGTGCTGATCGCGGAGAACGTGGAGGGCACGGCGCTGTCGATGCTCGTGCACAACCACGTGAACCGCACGTTCCAGGCCGTCGCGATCCGGGCGCCGGGCTTCGGCGACCGCCGGCTGCACAAGCTGGAGGACCTCGCGGCCGTGGTCGGCGGGGCCGTGCTGTCGAAGCACTCGGGCTTCACGCTGGAGACGATGAAGCTGGAGCACCTCGGCCGCGCGAAGCAGGTGCGGGTGACGGAGAACGCGACCCAGATCGTCGGGGGCGCGGGGTCGGCCGACGACATCGAGTTCCGCGTGAACCAGCTGCGGGCCGAGCGCGAGCGCGCGCAGTTCGGCATCGACGACGACGTGCTGACCGAGCGGATCGGCGCGCTGACGGGCAAGGTCGCGGTGATCCGCGTCGGCGCCGCGACGCCGGCCGAGCTCAAGGAGCTGCAGCACCGCGTGGAGGACGCGCTCTCGGCCACCCGGGCCGCGATCGCGGAGGGCGTGGTCGCCGGCGGCGGCGCGACCCTGCTGCACGCCGAAAAGGTACTGGAGGGTCTCGACCTCGAAGGCGACTACGCCATCGGCGCCGACATCGTGCGGCGCGCGCTGAGCGCGCCGGCGCTGCTGATCGCCAGCAACGCCGGGTACGCGGCCGAGGAGATCGTGGCGCAGACCCGGAAACTCGGCGACGACGAAGGGTTCGACGCGTTGGTCGGGCGCTTCGGCGACCTCGTCGAGCTCGGCATCATCGACCCGCTGCGGGTGTGCCGGTCGGCGTTGCAGAACGGCGCGTCGGTCGCCGGCCTGCTGCTGACGACGAACTCGCTGATCGCCGAGGAGCAGACGCCGTGGGGCGGCAGCGCGGCGCTGATGACCGAGTTCGGGCCGCTCGACGAGGGCCTGCACCAGCCTTCACCCGACGCGAGCACTCCGCAGTCGCTCGGGATGGGGCCGTCGGTCGGCTGATCCGTTCTCGGTCCGGGCTGCCGATCCGGGCGACTCGACCCCCGCGCACCTCACCCCCGTACGGGTGCGCGGGGGTCTTCCCGTTGAGCGGCACGGAAAGCCGCGAGTGCCCCGGTGAGCGCGAACCGGCCCGGCCCGGTGAAGGCCAGCACCAGCAACGTCCAGCAGAACAGGGCGGCCTGCTCACCGCCGTTCTGGATCGGCAGCACGTCATTCGGCGCGTGGACGGTGAAGTAGGCGAAGGCCATCGACCCCGAGCCGATCAGCGCGGCCGCGCGGGTGCCGATGCCGAGGCACACCAGCGTGCCCGCCACGAGCTGGATGAGCGCCGCCCACCAGCCGGGCCACGAGCCGACCTGCGCGGGGGCGTGGGCGCCGAGGAGGCCGAAGAGGGTTTTCACGCCGTGGCAGGTGAAGAGGAACCCCACGACGATGCGGAAGAGTCCGATCGCGTGGTCGCGGATCGCGTCCAGCCGGTGCATGGTACCTCCACAAAGGACGGTGCCGGGGCGCGGCCGGGCCGACACCCCGGTCGGCTGCCGTAATGGTCCAGACCTATCGGTACCAGGTATACCGGCAGTGCCGTCCGGCGCGGTACCTGCGAAAGTGTGGCCTCGCGCGTCCGGGGTGCTCAGGCGCGCCGCGGCGGCCAGCCGGACTCGAGGAGATCGAACACGGCGTTGAGCGCGGCGAGGGGGTCGGGCTCGGTGCCCGTGAGGTCGGGGATCTCCAGCACGAAGCGGGCCAGGGCCCTGGCGGCCGTTTCGGTGTTAGGCAGGTCGCTCGCTTCGGCGATCGCTTCCGCCAACGCGTCTTCGCTCGCGATCCAGAGCTTGCGCGCGTACCCGCGCAGGGCCGGCGTGGAGACGATCAGGGCGCGCTTGCGTTCGTACTCCGGCGGCAGTTCGGCCGCGAACGGCCCGCGGCCGGCGAAGAACCGGCGCAGGGCGGCGAGAACGGGTTCGCCGGCTTCCCGCTCGCGCACGGCGGCGACGAGACCTTCGCGGCGTTCGGTGCCGTCGTCGAAGATCAGGGCTTCCTTGCCGTCGGGCACGTGGGCGAACAGCGTGGCGACGGAGACGTCGGCCTCCTCGGCGATCCGCGCGACGGTGACGTGGTCGTAGCCGTGTGCCAGGAACAGGCGCAGGGCGGCTTCGTCGAGCGCCTGCCGGGTGCGGGCCTTCTTGCGTTCGCGTCGTCCGGGCATGAATCTCACGATAGTCGAAACTGTAGTTACTCTGAAATCAGAGTGACTACAGAAACGAGGGCTCGTCATGCCGACCCAGTCCACGATCGCGCTGGTGACCGGCGGCAACGCCGGCATCGGCTACTTCGTCGCCGAGCAGCTCGCCACGGCCGGGGCCGCCGTGGTGCTCGGCAGCCGCGACCCGGTGAAAGCCGCCTCCGCGACCGCGGCGATCCAGGCGCGGGTGCCCGGCGCCCGGGTCACGTCCGTGCGCCTCGACCTCGCCGACCTCGCCTCGCTGAAATCCTCGGCCGACGCCCTCGACGTGCCTCGGCTCGACGTGGCCGTCCTCAACGCGGGGGTGCTCCTCGACGGTCCCGAGCGGCGCGAAACCCCGGCCGGCCACGAGCTGACGTTCGGCACCAACCACCTCGGCCACTTCGCCCTCACGGCCCTGCTGTGGCCGCGGTTGTCGGCCGGTCGCGTGGTGACCACGGGCAGCTTCACGGCCCGCTCCGCGCGTCTCGACCTCGACGACCTGCAGAGCACTCAGGCCTACGCCCCCAAGCGGGCCTACGAGCGCGCCAAACTCGCGCAGATGCTGTTCGGTTTCGATTTGGCCCACCGTCTCGAGAAGGCGGGCAGCGGGGCCCTCAGCGTCGTGGTCCACCCGGGCGGCGCGCTGGACGCACTGACTCCGTCGCGGCCGCCGGTCCACTCGCGCACCACTGCCCAGCTGCTCCGTACGCTTCCCGCCGGCCTGCTGCTGCAAGGAAAACACGCAGGCGCGTGGTCCGCCGTGCACGCGGCGCTCGACCCGTCCGTCCGCAATGGACAGCTGTGGGGCCCGCGGTCGTTCGGGCTGCGCGGAAAACCGCGCCTCGAAACGCCGAAGGGCCCGCTCGCCGACCCCGCGACGGGCCGCCGGCTGTGGGACTCGAGCGCGGAACTCGCGGGCGTGGACCCGGACTTCGTGACCGCGCCCTGATGGGAGGTCGATGAGGGGAATTGGGCCTTTCGGATGGTGCTGCCCGATGTGCGCCGGTGAAGCGCGGGGTTCGGTTACGGTCGTGCCCGACGTGATCGGCGGCGGGAGGCCGGCCGACGGGTGGTCTGTCTTTCCTGGGGAGGAAATCCGCACCGCGACGGGCAAGGTCTCCACGTCGGACGCGCCGGACTACACGCAGGCGGTCTTCGAGGCGTACGCGGGCAGCACGAAGGTGGGTGCGGCGCAGACGCGGACGGTGCGCCGGTACGCGGTCTACAAGGAATTTTCGTTCGTGGCCGAGGATCGCGACCTGGTCGGGGGCATCGACCGGATCAAGGTCACGCCGTGCGTGTACGTCCTGTCCGGAAAGCACTGTGGCACGCCCTACCAGGCGTGGTGGCCCCAGGCCTGATCACCCGGGAAACGCCGGTCACCGGGGTCCGGTGACCGGCGCGGGGTTCAGCCTGCGGGTGTCACGTCGATGAGGATCTTGCCCGTCGCGCCGTTTTCCGAGGCTTCGTGGGCTTTCGCGGTGTCGGCCAGGGCGAAGCGGTGCACCGGCAGGCCGCGCTCCTCGCCCAGGCGCAGCGCGCCGTCGACGAGGGCCGCGGTGACGTCCTCCGCGCCGGCGCGCAGCTTGTCCAGGCCGACGGTGTAGAGGACCAGGAACTGGTAGCGCGAGTTCAGCCACAGGTTGCGGCCGAACTCGAGGGTGATCTTGCCGGTGCCGCGGTCGTCGCCGTAGGCCGCGACGGTGCCGCGGGTGCGCAGGACGTCGGCGTGCAGCCCGGTGTTCGTGCCGGCGGCGACCTCGACGACGAGGTCCACGCCGTCGGGGGCGATCGCCCGGATCTCGGCCGCCAGGTCGCCGGAGGTGTAGAGCAGCGCGTGGTCCGCGCCGGCCGCCCGGGCGAGGGTGGCTTTGGCCTCGGTGCTGACGGTGGTGAGCACGGTCGCGCCGGCCCAGCGGGCGAGCTGGATGGTGGCGTTGCCGACGGCGCCCGCCCCGCCCGTGACCAGGACGGTGCGGCCCGCGAGCGCGCCCGGGGCGAGCCGCGTCGGCCCGTCCTCGGCGACGGTCAGGGCGCGGTGCGCGGTGAGCGCGGGAATCGCGAAGCCGGCGCCCTCGTCGAAGCCGACGCCGTCGGGCAGGCGTACGAGCCGCTCGGCGGGCAGCACGGTGTACTCCTGGCCGTTCCGGACGCGGGGGAGTGGGCGGCGGCCAGCAGCACCCACACGCGGTCTCCGGCCGCGAACTCCGTGACGCCCGGCCCGACGGCGTCGACCACGCCGGCACCGTCCTGGTTGGGCACCGCCGGGCCCGCGAGCTCCCCGGGCCCGCGGCGCGACTTCCAGTCCGTGGGGTTCACCGCCGACACGACGATCCGCACGCGAACCTCGCCGGCGCCCGGCTCCGGGACGTCCCGTTCCGACAGCGACAACACTTCCGGCCCGCCGTGGCGGGTGAACGTGACAGCCTTCATGTCTCGTGCAATCCCGTACCCCCGCGGCCCTATTCCTTGCCCGCCGGAATTTCCTCCCGCCGGGCGTGGGGTTTACCCCACACCGGCGGCTGAGCGGCCGTGGTGGCTGCTCGATGGCTCCGCGGCGCCCCTCACGCGAGGCTTGAACACACGAGCAGCGCCGACGAAAGGAGCGAACGATGGCCACCCACCGCACGCCGGATTCGCACCTCGAACGAGCGGCTCAGACGCAGTCCGTCGCCACGGCGAACCCGCCGTTGCGCACCGCGGCGCCCGGCTTCACCATGCTCGACCCGGTCCAGGACACGCACGCGACGAAAGCCGCTGCTGCGCAAGCGATCGCGGTCCTGCGGGAGGCCCTGCACTGACAGGGCGTGCCGCCGCGCCCCTCCCGCACAGCGGCGGCACCCGCGGGCCGGCCATCCCCCCCGTCATGGCCGGCCCGCGGCTCGCGGCGCCCGGCCCGGCGACGGTGACCACACCGGCGCGGGCGTGGGTACGGTGAAGGCCTCCGACCCGGTCGGGAGGGCGCCGTGGAATCTCCCCGTGAAACGCTCGAGCTGATCCTGCACACGGTTCCGCAGCCGGTCTGGGTGATCGACCACGGCGGGGCGATCGTCTACGCGAACCCGGCGGCCGTCGGCGCGCTCGGTTACGGCGACCTCGCCGAGCTGCGCGGGCGCCAGAGCCACGAGACGGTGCACCACCACTATCCGGACGGCTCGCCCTTCCCCGCGTCGGAGTGCCCGATGCTGCGGTCGCGCCAGGCCGGGGAGACCGTGCACAGCGACGAGGACTGGTTCTTCCGGCGAGACGGCTCGATGTTCCCGATCGAGTGGTGGTCGGCCCCGCTGGACCTGCCCGGCGGCCGTGGCGCGGTGCTCGCCTTCGAGGAGACCACGCGGCGCCGTGCGGCGGAGCAGGCCGTGCGCGAGCGGGACGCCGCGCGGATCCGCGCGGCCGAGTCGCGCGCCACGGGCCGGCGCATCGTCGAGAGCGCGACGGCCGCCCGCCGGCAGCTGGCCCGCGACCTGCACGACGGTGCGCAGCAACGGCTCGTCGCGCTGCTCATCGACCTGCAGCTCGCCCGTGAGGAGTTCGCCGCCGCGCCGGAGCGGGTGCCCGGGCTGCTCGACGAGGCCGTCGAGCAGACGCGCGCGGCCATCACCGAGCTGCGGGACCTCGCCGCCGGGATCCACCCGGCCATCCTGTCCGCGCGCGGGCTCCGGTTCGCCGTCGAGGCGCTCGCCTCGCGCGCGGCGCTGCCGGTGACGGTGACCGGGTCGGTCGAGGTCGAGCTCGCCGAAGGGGTCGAGGCGTGCGCCTACTTCGTCGCCGCCGAGGCGCTCACGAACGCGGTCAAGCACTCGCACGCGTCGCAGGTCACGGTGACCGTGGCGGCGACCGGGCCCCTGCTCACGGTCGAGGTGCGCGACGACGGCGTCGGCGGGGCCGTCGCCGGCGGATCCGGTTCCGGCCTCGCCGGCCTGGCCGATCGCGTCGACGCCCTCGACGGCCGGCTCACCCTGTCCTCCCCGCCCGGCGGCGGAACCGTGCTGCGCGCGGAGTTCCCCCTCTGAACGCGCGAACTGTGGGGACATCCCCATGGCGGGGCCGGGTGCGGGACGGGGACCCTTGAGCTATGCCGCCCACCGCCCTGATCGTCGACGACGACACCGGCTTCCGGCGCGCGGCGCGGCGCCTGCTCGCCGCCCGGGGCTTCGCCGTCGTCGCCGAGGCGGCCGACGCGGGGCAAGCCCTGGCAGCCGCACGGGCCCACCACCCCGACTGCGTGCTCCTCGACCTCCACCTCCCCGACACCGACGGCCTCTCGGCCGCCCGCGCCCTCACCGCCGCCCCCGGCCCGGCGCCCCGGATCCTCGTCACCTCGACCGAGCCGCCCGGCTACACCCCCGCCGACCTCGCCGCAGTCGGCATCATCGCCTTCGTCGCCAAGGACCACCTCGCGACGGCCGACCTGCCGGCGCTGTTCGGCTTCACGGCCGCCTGACCCCTCGGCGCGGGGACGTCAGCCTCGGTCGTCGAAGGGCTCGTCGCTCCAGCGAAACCACGCTTTCCCGTCCTCGACGTGGAGGAGGAACTCGGCCACCGGCCCACGCGGCGACAGCAGGCTCAGCGATCCCGTGATGCGCTCGTGGATCCGTTCCCAGGCCTCCACGTGATCGTCCAGACCGGACTCGACCAGCTCCAGTTCTTCGTCGAACAGCGGCTTGACTCCGGCGAAGGCGGGCCGCGTCGCCGAAATTTTCCTCGGCACGATCTCCGGAACGCACGACCCCGGGACGTCAGCTCCGCAGGTACCGCAGCACCGCCAGCACCCGCCGGTGGCGACTGCTCGCCGACTGGTGCAGGCCGAGTTTGCTGAAGATCCCCGTCACGTGGCGTTCCACGGCCGGGACGGTGACCACGAGCTTCTCCGCGATGCCGACGTTGGAGTGGCCCTCGGCCATGAGGGCGAGGACGTCGCGCTCGCGGGGGGTGAGGTCGTCGAGCGGGCTGCCGACACGTTTGCGCCCGACGAGGCGGGCGATGACGTCCGGGTCGAGGGCCGTGTCGCCGGCGGCGACGCGGCGGACGGCGTCGATGAGGACAGCCGGGTCGGCGACCTTTTCCTTGAGCAGGTAGCCGACGCCTTCCGCGCGGTCGCCGACGAGCTCGAAGGCGTAGCGGTCCTCCAGGAACTGCGACAGGACGATCACCCCGACGTCGGGGTCGGAGGAGCGGATCTCCAGCGCCGCGCGCAGGCCGTCGTCGGTGAGGTCCGGGGGCATGCGGATGTCGGTGATCAGCACGTCGGGCCGGTGCGCGCGGACCTGGCGCAGCACGGCGGGCGCGTCGGAGGCAACGTCGGCGACCTCGAAGCCGGCGCGTTCGAGGACGCGCACGATCCCCTCCCGGACCAGGGCCTGGTCCTCGCCGACGACCACCCGGATCCGTTCCGACACCGGCCTCACGCTACCGGGGCCGGTCCGCCCGGGCGCGCCCGGAAAACCCGTCCGGCGGGCGCGGGTGCGGTGCGTACCGGGGCGGTGACCGGCTGCTGCGCCGCCGGACCGTGACCGCGAACCCCCTTGAACTCTGGCTAACGACGAGTTACCGTCCGCCTAACCAGTATTCACCTCCCGCAAAGAAGCAGGTGGCCCATGTCCGAAGTGGCGACCAACGCCCCGGCCGGCGTGGCCGGGTCCGCCTACACCCGAAGAGAGCGCGGTCTGATCATCGCGGCCGCGGTCAGCGGCTGGGGGATGGAGTACTTCGATCTCGTGATCCTGTCGCTCGTGGCCGGCGACGTCGGGAAGACGTTCGGCGTCTCCACGGCCGCGGTGGGCGCGGTCTTCACCGCGCAGCTCGCGGCCACGGCGATCGGCGGCATCCTGTTCGGCCCGCTGGCCGACCGGTTCGGCCGCCGCCGCGTGCTCACGTGGACGATCTGGATTTTCGCGATCGGCACGGGGCTCGGCGCGCTCGCGCCGAACTTCGGGTTGTTCGTGGTGTGCCGGATGCTCGCCGGGGTCGGCATCGGCGGCGAGTGGGCCATCGGGTTCGCGCTGCTGAACGAGGCGTGGTCGCCCAAGCGCCGCGGGCTCGCCGGCGGCATGGTGCAGGCCGCGATCTGGCCCGCTTACGCGATCGGCATCTTCGTCGCCGGCGCGGTTCCGAACTGGCGCTGGGCCTTCGCCATCGGCGCGCTGCCCGCGCTGGCCGCGGTGGCGATCCGGCTCGCCTGCCCGGAGTCGAAGCAGTGGCTGGAACTGCAGCGCGCCAAGGCGGAGGGCCGGACGGCCGGCACGGCGCAAACCCGAGAGCCCGCCGGACTCGCCTTGCTGTTCAAGAAGAACGCGCTGAAGATGGTCGTGCTCGGCACCGTCGTGGTGTTCGGCGCGCAGTACTCCTACTACGTCTACTCGTCCTGGATGCCGACCTTCCTCAAGACCGGCCTGCACCTGGGCGCGGGACCGACGCAGACGGTGCTCTACGTCAGCGCCGCCATCTCGCTCGTCTCCTACGTCGCGGCGGGCGCGCTCGGCGACCGGTGGGGCCGGCGCAAGGCGCTGCTCGCCTTCGCCTCGGTGCAGCTGGTCGCGTTCATCGCCTTCGCCGTGCTGATCGCCACCGGCGCCGCGACCGGGTCGGTGATCGCGATGTACTTCGTGATCTCGTTCGGGCTCGGCTACTTCGCCGTGTTCGGCACGTGGTTCGGCGAGCTGTTCGCGACGCCGATCCGGGCCACGGGCTCGAGCTTCTGCTACTCGGTGGGCCGCGGCATCGCGAGCTTCGGGCCCGGGATCGTCGGCCTGCTCGCCGCCCGCTACGGCCTCGGCGGCGGCATCTCGACCGGCCTGTTCGCCGTGGCACTGATGATGATCACCGCGCTGTTCCTGGCCGACCGCTCCGGCCGGGCCATCACCGCGGCGGAATGAGGAAGGGGAACGCCTTGCAGCACCTCTGGAGGGACCACGTCGACGAGCGCCTCGCGCTCGAGGCCCGCGAGTTCACGCGCGAGCACGTGGCCCCGGTCGCGGACGCCCTCGACCGCGACGACCGCTACCCGCTCGACCTCGTGCGGCTCACCGCCGAACGCGGCTGGAACTCGATGACGCTCGACCCGCGCTACGGCGGCGAGGGCCGCCCGATGACGGAACTGCTCGCCGTGCTGGAGGAACTCTCGGTCGCCAGTGCGATCCTGGGCATCTCGCTCATCACGATCTTCCAGAGCCAGCGCTGCATCGAGCTCTACGGCGAGGAGTCGCTCAAGGAGCGCTACCTGCCGCGCTACGCGGGCGGCCTGCCCGCGTCGTTCGCGCTGACCGAGGACGGGCACGGCAGCGACATCCGCACGCTCGACACCAAGGCCCACCGCACCGACAAGGGCTGGGTCCTCAACGGCGAGAAGGCCTTCATCACCTCCGGCGCGGCCGCGGAGCTGTTCGTGGTGCTCGCCGAGACCGACGTCGGCGTCTCGACGTTCGCGGTCACCAAGGACACCCCGGGCGTGTCCAGCTACCAGGGCCACGAGGCCGAGACGTTCGGGCTGCGCAACGGCCCGCACGTCAACCTGGTGCTGGAGGACGTCGAGGTGCCCGCCGACCACCTCATCGGCACCGAGGGCCGCGGCCTCAAGCAGGTGATGGTCACCCTCGCCAACTCGCGCACGCTCGCCGCCGGCATCAGTCTCGGCATCGCGCGCGCGGCGTTCGAGGGCGCGCTGAAGTACGTGGACACGCGCTCGGCGTTCGGCACGAAGGTCCTGGATTTCCAAGGGATCCAGTGGTACTTCGCCGAGCTGGCCGCGCAGATCGACGCGACGCGGCTGCTCACCTACGAGGCCGCGCGCGACCTCGACGCCGGCCGCGACATCGCGCGCTCGTCGTCGTCGGCGAAACTGCTGGCGGCTTCGCTCGCCACGAAGGTCGCCTCCACGGCGGTGCAGGTGTGCGGCGCGCACGGCACGCGCGAGACCCAGCCGTTCGGCCGGTACCTGCGCGACGCCAAGGCGTACGAGGTGGCCGGGGGATCGGCCGAGGTGCTCAAGAACACCGTCGCGAAGAGCCTGGTCAAGGCCGTCAGGGTGGAGGATCGGTAGATGTTCGCGGCAACACTGAAGCAGCGGTGCGAGACCAGCGGCGACGCGCCGTTCCTGCTGCAGGACGACAAGGTGATCAGCTGGGCCGGGCTGCTCGACGTGGTCACCCGCACCGCGACGCTGCTGCAGAGCAACGGCGTCCGGGCCGGTGACCGCGTGCTGCTCGCCTGCGGCAACACGCCGACGTTCCCCTACCTGTGGTTCGCGCTGCGCTGGCTCGGCGCCACGTGCGTGCCGCTGCACAACCAGGCGACCGGCGCGCACATCCGCCAGGTCGTGGCCGACGCGGGCATCGAGTTCGCCGTCGGCGACACCGCGAGCATCGCGCGCCTGGTCGCCGACGCCGGCTTCGACCCCGGGCACACGCTCGGCTTCGCCACGGCCGGCGAGCTGGAGCACGCCGTGGCCGGCCTCGCGCCGCACCCGATGCACGAGGCCGGGATCGACGCCGAGAGCAGCCTGCTCTACACCTCGGGCACCACCGGCCCGCCCAAGGGGGCGGTGCTGTCCGACGGCGCGTTCCTCGCCGGCGGCCGGGAGCTGGCCGACGCGATCGGGATCCGCGCCGACGACCGGATCATGGTGGCGCTGCCGCTGTTCCACACCAACCCGCAGGTGTACGCGGTGATGACCGCCATCGCCACGGGCTGTTCCCTGGCGCTGCTGGAGAAGTTCGAACCGGCGAAGTTCCTGGAGCAGGCGATCCGGTACGAGGCCACGGGGTTCACCTACGTCGGCACGATGCTGGCGATGCTCGTGCGCAAGCTGCCCGAGCACATCCCGCCGCACAAGCTGCGCTTCTGCACCGGCGGCGGCGCGCCCGTCGGGCTGTGGACGACGATCGAGGACCACGTGGGCGTCGAGGTCCACGAGCTCTACGGCATGACCGAGACCGGCGGCTGGGTCACGGCCAACCGGTCCGGGCAGCGTCGCCGCGGCACCTGCGGTACCGTCCGGCCCGACATGGACCTGGCGATCCTCGACGCGAACGACGTGCCCGTGGCACCCGGCGAGCCCGGGCAGATCTGCGTGCGCCCGCGTGAGGCCTTCGTGCTCTTCGACGGCTACCACGGCAAGGCCGAGCTGACGCTGCAGAAGTTCCGCAACCTGTGGTTCCACACCGGGGACCTGGGCGCGCTCGACGACGAGGGTTACCTCGTCTTCCACGGCCGGGCCGACGACATGATCCGCCGCGCCGGCGAGAACGTGCGCCCGGCCGACGTCGAGGCGGCGATCGCCGAGCACCCGGCGGTGGACGAGGTGGCCGTGGTCGGCGTGCCCGACGACGTCGTGGGCCAGGAGGTCCGTGCCGTCGTGGTGCCGCGCGGCGAGTTCGACCCGCTCGGGCTGCCCGCGTTCCTCGACGGCAAGCTGCCGAAGTTCGCCTGGCCGCGCTACATCTCGGTGCGCCCCGCACTGCCCAAGACGGCGACGCAGAAGGTCCGCTCGGCCCTGCTGCGCACGCACGAAACCGACGACGTCGACCTCCGCGGAGCCCGCTCATGACCGAACCCGAACCCGTGCTGTTCGAGGTGACCGACGGCGTCGCCGTGCTCACCCTCAACGCGCCGCGCAAACGCAACGCCATCGACGGCGAGCTGGCCGGCGCGCTGATCGAGGCGTGCGAACGCATCGACGCCGACCTCGCGATCGGCTCGGCCGTGATCCAGGGCGCCGGCGGGTACTTCTGCTCGGGCGGCGACCGCGACGAGCTGGCGGCGATCTCGGCCGCCCCCGCGTCGGACGAGGGAATCCGCGCCACGCAACGGATCTACGACGCGTTCCTGCGTTTCGGTGCGCTGAAGGTGCCGACGGTCGCCGCCGTGCGCGGCGGGGCGGTGGGCGCCGGGATGAACCTCGCGCTGGCCGCCGACGTGCGCGTCGTCGCCGAGGACGCCGTGCTCGCGTCCGGCTTCACGCGCCTGGGCGTGCACCCCGGCGGCGGGCACTACACGTTGCTGACGCGGGTCGTCACGCCGGAGGCCGCGACGGTGCTCGGCGTGCTGGGCGAGTCGGTGAACGGCCGCCGCGCCGTGGAGCTCGGGCTCGCCTACGAAGCGCAGCCCGACGAGGAGGTCGAGGCCCGGGCCTTCGCGCTCGCGGCTCGCGGCGGCGGCGACCCGGCCCTCACGCGGGCGGCGATCCGCAGCCTGCGGGCGGAGGTCGGCCCGCCGGCGTTGAGCTGGCAGGCGGCCGTGCCCCTGGAACAGAGCGCGCAGCTGTGGTCGTTCGCCCGCAAGGGCTCCGACCGCTGGAAGGGCACCGAGCGCGCAAGCGACTGAGCCGCGCGCGCGACACCTGTGGCCGCGCAACCGGACGGGTGCGGCCACCGGAGAAAGCCGAAGGGCGACCGGCTGAGAACACCGAGGGCGGGGAAGGACCTGACCGAGGGGGAAGGTCCACCCCCGCCCTCGGTGTCCGTCCACTGTGTCTGTATGGAACAGGGTCGGTACAAATCGCTGTCTGTACAGATCACGGTCTGTACAGATCACTGCGTCCGTACAAACCGGGGACGCGTCAGACCGCCACGCTCGTCAGCGCCGCCAGCGCGAGCCCGACCGTCCACTCGGGACGCTCCGGCACCGCCGCGAACCGCCTCGACCGGGCCACGGCGTCGATCAGCTCCATCACCGCGAGGCTCGCGGTCTCCGCCACCGCTTCCTCGACGCCGGGGTTCACCGCGAGCACCGCGCCCACCCAGTAGTCCAGGTAGCGCTTGCGGTCGCGGCGCACGGCCTCGCCGAGGTCCTCGGGCACGTGGTGCTCCTCGGTCATCCACACCGCGATCAGGTCGCTCTTCGCGATCGCCGTGCGGACGTGTGTGGTCACCAGCCGCTCCAGCACCTCGTGCGGGGTCCCGTCCGAGGCCATCGCCAGCGCGCCGCCCCAGCACAGCTCGTCGGCGATCTCCTCGACCACGGCGGTGAGCACGGCCGCCTTGCTGGGGAAGTGGCTGTAGATCGACGGGCCGGCGATGCCCACGCCCGCGGCGATGTCGTCGATGCCCACGGCGTGGTAGCCGCGTTCGCGGAACAGCTTCGCCGCCTCGTCGAGGATCGCGCGGCTGCGCGTGTTCTCCGCCACGGCCGGTGATTCCCGGTCCACCACGCGGATTTCCGGCAGGGTCTTCGGCGGTTCCGGCGCGAGCAACGTGGCCAGCAGCACGGTTTCCAGCGTCGCCGCGTGGGCCGACAGCCGGCGCCGCGGCAACGCGGGCACGCTGTTGAGCAGGCCCAGCGCGGCGCGGATCCGGAACTCCGCCTGGCTCGTGGTCAGTTCCGGGCGCGCGTCCACCAGCACGCGCAGCCAGAGGCCGACGCCTTCGACACGCACCGCCACCAGCTCTTCGCGGACCTCGCTCGTGAGGTAGTGGGCCTCCTGGTGCCACAGGCGCACCACGTCGGGTCGCTCCAGCACGACGCCGACAACGGAGGTCGCGAGCCGCCGCAGCACCTCGTCGGTGTCGCCGCCCTGCGCCAGCGCGAGCACCTCGCGGTTGCGCCAGGTGAGCACCATCTCGCGGATGGGCTCGGCGAGCAGCGCGCGCTTGTCGGGGAAGTGCTTGTACACCGCACCGGCCGTGATGCCGACCTGCTCGGCGATGTCCGCCACGGACACCCCGCCGTAGCCGCGTTCGCGGAACAGCCGGGCCGCGGCCGCAAGCAGCTCGGCGCGGCGGTTGGGACGCGCGGACGGCGAGGACTGCCGCTTCGTCCCGCGAACTTCCGCCCGGCTCACTCGTTCTCCTCATCGCGTCAGCACCGTTCCCACCAGGTTAGCGGGCGCGCGCCGCGAAGGCTTCCACAACCGGGATTCGGGAAGCGCTGCTAGGGCTGCTGGTTCTGGAACTGGAACTGCACGCGCACCTGCCCGTCGAGCGGGACGACGAACGTGGTGTCGCTGGCCGACCACGTACGCGGCACGAGGAACATGCGGTCGTTGCCGTGCACGAGCAGCCGCAGGTTGCGGTAGCGGTAGCGGAAGGTCTGTCCCGGTGCCGACGGCAGCGTGGTCTCCTCGATGCCCGGGCTGCGCAGGAACAGCCGCTCCTTCGTGTCCACGATCACGCTCGGCAGCTGGTCCAGCGACCGCGCTTGCGCCATCGCGAGCCCGCGCCCCGACCACTGCGCGACCGTGGCCGTGGTCCAGAACAAGCTCACCGCCACGACCACCAGCACCAGGGCCAGCGACACGCGCCGCACGGGCGAGACCGGCGGCGGGGCGCTGCCGGCCAGGCGGCGCAGGACCCGGAAGCCGTACACCACCAGCACGCCGCCCGCGGCGATGAGCAGGGGAGTGACCAGGGCGTAGAAGGTCCAGTCGCGCACGAACGCATACAGCAGCAGCAACACCACCCCTGCGGCCAGGACCGTCAGCCCCGCCGCGGTGAGCGTGCGCACCGTGGACCGGAGCCGGCTGGTGTCCTCGGCCGCCGCGATCCGCTTCTGCACGACCGAATGCAGGGCCAGCGCGCCGACGCTGGCGAAGGTGAGCACGAGCAACGGCGTCAGCAGCGGCTGCGGGCTGCGCATCACGTAGTCCTGCGTGGCCAGGCCGATCGTGTCCACGTCGATGCCGAAGTACTCGTACTGCGAACGCGTGGAGACGTAGCCGAAGTAGAACAGCAGCGTGGTGAGCAGGGTCGCCGGGGCGACGACGTTCCCGACCGTCCGCACCCAGTGCTCGAACCGGCCGGTGACGTCCCCCTCCTCGGGCACCTCGCTCAGCCCGACGTGGCCGACGTCGTCGTGGATTCCGTCGTCGTCACGGCGGACTCCTCCGTCGTCGTCGTGGTTTCCGGGGTCTCGAGCGGGTTCGTCAGGTCGATCGTGTTGGTCCGCAGCGTCTTGCCGAACTCCGCACACGCGCTCGGGTCTCCGCCGCAGGCGTAGCTGCCCTTCATGGTCAGCGTGGCGCCGTCGCCGGGCCGGTGCCAGGAGAGCGCGACGGAGCAGGAGTTGTCCTGCGCCGTGAAGGTGTACGACGAACACGCGGGAGGGCCGCCGCAGGCCCCGCCGCCGGTGACGAGGTCCCCGGGACCGGCGGCGACCTCACCCACCGCGATCCGGGCGCCTTCGGGGACGTTGCTGTCGAGCAGGCTCACGCGGATGCAGTCCTGCGCGCCGCTCGCGTCGTTGCCGCCCCCGACCGGCAGGCCGGCCAGCGCCACCGAGCCCTCGCGTTCGGACGAGCGCGGCGGCTCCGGGCCGGTGCCCTCCGTCGACGGGCTCGAGCCGGTGGTCTCGACCGACGACGCCGTCGACGCGACGCCGGTCGAGACCTCCGTTGCCGGACCGGCGCCGGAACCCGGCCCCGAACAAGCCGCGGCGCTCGCGAGCAGGAGCGAACCGGCACCCACCCGCACGGCGAACCGGTGACGTATCGACATGGCACCCACCTCCCACTCAAGTTAGAGCGGGAAGAGTGAGAGGAACACACCACAGCGGCACAACGCGGTCACGAGGTTTTCACCGCCGGCCGGAGTCCGAAGTGGACTCACCGGCCGGTGAGGCGCTCCACGAGCGGGGCGAATTCCTCGACGAACGCGCTGTTCACGGTGAAGTACGACACCCCGAGCTCTTCGCGGCGGCGTTCGAGCTCGGCGGCCATCGTGTCGAGGTCACCGTTGAGCACCGTGAGCGAATCGCGTTCGACGAGGGTTTTCGCGTCGAGGCCGCCGAGGAACCCGCTCATCCACGGCGGCGCCTCGGTGCCCACCACGAAAATGTTGTGCGACAGCTCGATCTCGCCGGCGCGGGCCCCCGCGGCCGCGTGGATCTCCGCCACGTGGCCGGCCATCTCCGCGCGCGTGGTCAGCGCGCCGCCGGCGAGGGTGACGATGTCGGCCTTCGCCGCGGCGAGCCGGCGGGCCTTGGGGCCGCCGGCCGCGATCATCACGGGGGTGTGCGCGGCTCCGTCGAGGCGCCGGACGTGGTCGACGGTCTCCGAAACCTGGTCGAGCCGGTCCTGGCCGGAGCCGTAGGGCAGGCCCAGCTCGTCGGCCGCCTGGCGCATCGTGGGCAGGCCGGTGCCGAGGCCGAGCTCGAAGCGGCCGTCGGTGAGCTGCGTGAGGCTGTGGGCCTCCCACGCGGCCGCGCGCGGCGTGCGCAGGGGGCTGGCCAGCACGAACGAGCCGACCCGCAAGGTCGTGGTGACCGCCGCGGCGATCGCCAGCGCCGCCGTGGGCGAGGGCAGGTTGAGGTTGTCGGGTGAGAGCAGGGTCGAGTAGCCCAGCTCCTCCGCGCGCCGCGCCGTGGCCTGCCACTGCGCGCCGCTGCCCTGGGCCGCCGCGACCACTCCGAACCGGAACGCCTTGTTCGCCATGGAAACACCCCCGTAGTCGATGACGCCGATACAACCACCGTCCGGGGTGCGGGTGCCACCACGGCGGGTGTCCTCGCCGGCTCTCGGGCGAACCGGCGAGGACGTCGCCGTCAGCCGCGCTGGTACTCCTCCCAGGTCTTCTTCGGGTTCACCGCCGGGCCGTCGTCCGGGCCGCGTCCGGCCAGGCCGTTGAGGCCCAGGTAGTAGTCGCCGGTCTGGTGCTGGGCGCCCGAGGACAGGTCCGGGTCGGAGATCGCGACGGCGTGGATGTGGTAACCCCAGTCGGCCTGCTCCGGCGTGCGCAGCCACGCCGCGAACCCGACCTGGCGCAGGGTCTTGACCACGCTCGTGCGGGTCGCGGTGGACAGGCCCGCCACCGAGACGTCGAACGTGCCGCCGCCGTCGTGCGTGCCGGCGGAGGCGTCGACGCCGCCTGGGTTGTACGAGCCCTGCGTGAGGCTCAGCTGCCGCCCGAGCAGGCCTTCGGCGGCCACGAGCATGGCCTTGGTGCGGGTGTTGAGCGTGACGCCGTGGTAGGTCACGTGGCTGCCCGCGGCGATCACGGCGGTGACGGTGTAGCGGTTCGCGCCCAGCTTCTCCAGCGACGTCCGGCCGGGCAGGCCCGAGGCGTCGATCCCGGTGTAGCCCAGCGACTTCTGGTACTGCGAGTACGCCGTGATGGTCGTGGTGCCGAAGTACCCGTCCACGTACTTCGCGTCGAGCAGGCCCATCGCCTGCAGCGCGTGCTCCACCAGCAGCACGCTGTCGTGCGCGCCGGGCGTCTGCGTGCTGTCGGCGCGGCGCGGGTCGATCTGCGCGGCCTTGAGCACGGCCTCCATGCTCGCCGCGGGCAGCGCCTGCGTGGCCGCACCGGCCGAAACCGGTGCGGCCACGCCGAGCGCCGCCGCCGCGAGCGCGGTCAGTGTGACGACCTTCCTGAGCATCCCTGGTCCTCTCGTCCGCGGATGAATCCGGGCAAAGAATCATGGAACGGGATACAAGGGACGTACAACTCGAAGGTCCAGGCCGGGTTCAGTCGGCGATGAGCAGCCTGGTCAAGGCCACCCCGCGCTCCTGCTGGCGCCGCGCGAGCCACCGGCCCGGAGCCACCCCGCTGCCGCCGTGCTCGGGGTGGATGAGGTAGGCGGGCGCGGAGTTCTCGAACACCGCGATGCCCAGGTTCAGCGGGTCGCGGACCGACGAGGTCCACCGGCAGGTGTCCGGATCGGCCACCAGGGTGTGCGGGTTGCGCCCGTCCACGCCGCGCACCAGTTCGACACCGCCGCGCGGCACGTCCTGCCACCACGCGTTGGTGTGCAGCACGACGGTACGGGCGACAAGGGCGTGCGGGATGACGATGAGGTCGCCTTGGGCCTGCAGTCCGTCGAGCACGGGAACGGTGACTTGCCGTTCGAGGTGCTCGAGCACGTCGAGGCCGGAGCGGTCGAGGAGGTCGGCGAGGCTGACGGTCCGGGTGTCCGTTGTGGATGTTTCGGTCATGGTGATCACCTTGGGGTTTCGCAGGGTTGGGTCAGGTCCGGCGAAGCAGGCCGGTGTACTGGGCTCCGGTGAGCCCGTAGGACCAGCCGGCGGCGTCGACGGGATCGTCGAACCACGGCGGCACGGACAATCCGTAGCGGCGGCGGGTGCCGTCGCGTTCCACGGATCCGTTGACCGCGAGGAGAAGCCGGCGCGCGATGATGCCGGGCGCCCGGGGCACGTCGTAGAGCTCCAGTTCGGAGTCCCGGTTGCCCGGATCCGGTGCCCGCGCCACGAACGTGAGACCGGCCCGCTCGATGTAGGCGTCCCAGCCCAGGCGTTCGACGGCGCACCGGCGGACCTCGACGTTGCGTTCGGTGTTGATGGCTTCGGCCGTCACGTCTTCGATCACCCACGCCGGCACCGGGGTGCCGTGCCACGCATACGCGCGCCAGCCGTCGGGGTAGGCGATCGCCGGTCCGTCGGCGGCGTGCGTCCGCACCTCGCCGTACGCGGCGCCGGGCACGGGTTCGGTGCGGACGACGACCGGGCGTTCGGTGAGCACGCACACGTCGTCGCGGGGCCACCACCAGCCGCACGAGCGCACGGTTTCCGCCCACAGGTCCAGCTGCCGTTCGGGTTCGGGTCCGAAGTGGACACCGAGCCGGCGGTGGGCGTCGTAGTGCGCCACCCAGTGGGCCTCGTGCTGGCCGTACCAGCCGATCCCGATCGGCGCGCGCAGTGCGGCCCTGATCGTGCCGGCGACGGAATCGAGGATGCTGCGCCGCACCGACCAGAGGATGCCGGAGTACAGCCACGTGTCCAGGGACCCGCGATCGAGCGCTTCCGGGGGATCTTCGGGCAGGACGGACGGTCGCCACGAGTTGCCGGAGGAGCGGATCCTGCGGTCGAACCGGGCACGCAGGCCCGACAGGGAGTTGGCGAGGCGGCTCTCCAGCCAGGTCGGCGACCCGGCCGACAGCGGCCGGCTCGGTGGTACGAGTTTCACTGCCGCGCCAGGAGAATCCACCCACACGAACGTCGGGGGAGGCTGGTCGACGAGCTCGTAGAGCGCGGTGATCGCCGCTTCCGCGGCCGGCCGGTCGGCGGGCTCGCAGGACAGGGCGTGGCCGAGCCACTCCGCTCGGGCCGCCTCGGCGAGCTGCCGGCGAACCCGTTGCGGGTCAACGATTTCAGGGTGTTCCGGAGCGCGGGCTCCCGGCCCGCGGGGCGCGGTCACCGCGCGAGGGCGAGCACGCCCTTTCCTTCAGACATACCGCGATCATGACAGCAGCCGGGGTTATCGCGCAAGCGTTTTGGCCGCCGCCGTGTCCTCGGGGCGCACGGCAGCGGCCGGCCGGCGTCACTCTTTCCAGTCGGAGTTCTCGATCACGTCGACGAAATCGGTGTGCTTGAAGCCGGGCACGAAGTGCTCCAGCACGTCGGCGTTCACCGTGCCGAACGTCGAGTCGGGACGGTGGGCGAACCCGTCCTTGAACGCCTGCAGGATCCGGCGCTTGAAGTCGGGGCGCGGGTGCGCGGCGGTGACGGCGGCGATGTCCTCGCCGGACACACGGTCCAGGTGCAGGCCGAGCACGTCGGTCTCGACGCCCGCGGTCGTGGCGGCGATCTCGGGCGCCATCCGGTAGGGCACCTCGGGCGTGGTGTGCAGCGCGATCGACGTCCACACCAGGTCGGCGTCGGCGGCCGAACGGCCGTGCGCGAGCAGGAACTCCCGGGCCTGGTCGGCGCCGTCGATCTCGAAGCGCTGCTGCTCGCTGCGCCACGGCGGCACGAGACCGGTGTCGTGGAACAGCGCGGCGACGTAGAGCAGCTCCGGGTCGGGGTCGATGCCGAGGGCCCGCGCCTGCAGGCTGCCGAACAGGAACACGCGGCGCGAGTGGTTGAACAGCAGCTCGGTGGACTTCTCGCGGATCAGCGCCGTCACCTCGGCGACGAGCTCCGTGTCCGGCACGGTGATCCCGGCGATCGTCTCGGTCATCACGACTCCCTGGGTGAGAAACGGTGTGGTCCTCGCAGCTTGCCGCGTGCGAGCCCTCCTCCGCCGTGCCCGGACCGGCCACGAACCCCACCGATAGGGACATCGCTCAGGCGAGCGCGATCCGCCGCAGCACGTCGGTGAACGCCGTGCGCTGCTCCGCGCTCAGCTCACCCAGCAACGTGTCCTCGGTCTCGGCGACGAGCGGCGCGACGCGGCGCAGCACCGTGGCGCCGTCCTCGGTGATCCGCAACAGCTTGCGCCGGCGGTTGCCGGGGTCGACGCGCCGCACGACGTGACCGCGCTCCTCGAGCCGCGCGAGGAGCGGCGTGAGCGTGGCCGTGTCGATGCGCGTCGCCTCGGCCAGCGCCGCCTGGTCGAGATCGGGCGAGGCCCGCAGCACGCGCAGCGCGACGTACTGCGGCGGCGTCACTTCGCGCACGGTGTCCTGCCAGTGCGCGGTGTAGGTGCGCAGGGCTTGGCGCAGCAGGTAGAGCGGAGCGTCGCCGAGCGGGCGCTCGCCGTCCTCGACGTCGTGGTCCGGTCCGATGTCCATGGCCCCAGGCTGCCTCATGCCGCGCGGGCGTACGCGGGCGCCAGGGCCAGATCCACGGTCGCGGCGCCGCTCGCCGGCACCGTCAGGGCCCGCGTCTGCGGCAGGAACCCCTCGGCGACGGCGGTCAGCGTCACGGCGCCGGGTGCCAGGCCGGTCAGGTGGAACCGGCCGCGGCCGTCGGTGTCCGACCGCGCGGTGACGGCGCCCTGCGGATCCGTCACGACGAGGACCGCCGGGGCGCTGACGTGCCCGGAGATCTCCCCGGCCGGCGCCGGCTGCCCGGGCTCGGCGGCGGTGGCGCGGCCGCGTTCCCGCACGTGGATCAGGAAAGCGGCACCCGCGGACCACGCCAGCAGGGTCAGGACCGGCACCAGCAGGTGGGCGCCGTGGAAGTAGTCGAGGTCCGACAGCGCGCGCACCGCGGCACCCGGCGGCAGCGCGGCCGAGGCCCACCGCGCCGGTTCCGGCAGGAGGTTCACGCCGAGCACGCCGCCGCTGGTCGAGTTGCCGACGGTGAGCAGCAGCAGCGTCGACATCGGGATGCCGATCGCGCCGAACCACGTGCCGAGCGCCTTGGTCGCCAGCGCCGTCGCGGCCGAGAGGAGGCCGAGCGTCAGCGCGAGCGGCACGAACGGCGCGGGCAGTGCGCCGAGCACCGGCCCGGCCAGCGCGGCCGCGACGATCCCGGCCAGCGCCGCGAACCCCACGAGCGCCGCCATGCGGTGGCGCAGCCGGACGCGCCGCGCGGCCGCCAGCAGGTTCTGCGCGAGCGCGAACGACGCCAGCGTGACGCCGAAGGCCACGTAGAAGCCCGACATCCCCTTGCTGTCGAACGCCGAGAGCGGCAGCACGTCGGTGACCGCCAGCGGCTGCCCCCGGTGCTGCGCGAACGCGGTCACGAGCTTCTCGGCTGCGGACACCGTCGAGGCGCCGCTCGCGCCGGCGACGTCCAGCCGCAGGTGCCCGGCCTGGTCGGTCAGCGTCGCGACGGCGTCGCCGTGGCGCAGCAGCGCGTCGCCCGCGGCCTGGTCGGCGACGGGCACGACGGCCACGGCCGGCCCGGTCGCCCCGGCGAACTGCGCTTGCAGCGAGGTCCCGGCCACCGCGACGGGCACCTGGTAGGGCCGCGGGCTGCGCTGGAACCCGACGTAGAGACCGATGAACACGAGCACCAGCAGCAGGGAGATGCCCAGTGGCTGCCACCACCAGCGGTGCCGGGTGAGCACGGAAGTCTTCATGCTCGGTTCAACTATTCGTGCACGAATAGTATTCCGGACGGCGGCAGCGGTGACCGCGCGCACAGGTCTTCCCGTAGTGAAAACTACCATGTACTGTCACCTGTCATGAAAACTACAACAAGGCTGGACGGTCCACAGTGGACGCGGTGACCGTCACCGACTACCACACGGCGGGGGAGCCCTTCCGCATCGTCACCGGTGGGGCGCCGGAGATCCCCGGCACGACGGTGCTCGAACGGCGCGAGGCCGCACGGTCCACGCCGGCCATCGACGCGGTGCGCGAGCTGCTCGTGCGCGAGCCGCGCGGGCACTCGGCGATGTACGGCTGTTTCCTGGTGCCGCCGCAGACCGAGGGGTCGTTGTTCGGCGTGCTGTTCTGGCACCGCGAGGGCTACTCCACCGCCTGCGGGCACGGCACGATCGCGCTCGGCGCGTGGGCGGTGCGCACCGGCCGGGTCGAAGCGGCGGCCGACGGCGTGACCGAGGTGCCGATGGACGTCCCGTCGGGTCGCGTCATCGCCGCCGTGACGTGCGAGGGCGGCGAGGTGCGGAAGGTGGCCTTCCGCAACGTCGGCACGACCGTGCTCGGCCGCGGCGTCGAGGTCAGCACGAAAAGCGGCCCGGTCGCGGTCGATCTCGCCTACAGCGGCGCGATCTACGCGTGCGTGCCGGCTTCCGCGTTCGGCCTCGCCGTGGTCCCCGAGCACCACGCCGAGCTCGTGGCGGCCGGCCGCGAGGTCAAGGCCGCGCTCAGCGGCACCGAGTGGGCACGGCACTCCGCGGACAGCCGGCTCGGCGGCGTCTACGGCGTGATCCTCTACGACGACCTCGGCGACACCGCGACCGGGCCGCACCAGCGCAACGTGACCGTGTTCGCCGACGGGCAGGTCGACCGTTCCCCTTGTGGCTCCGGCACTTCCGCGCGGCTGGCGCTGCTCGCGGCCGAAGGCCGGCTGCGCGAGGGCGACGTGCTCACCCACGGCTCCATCATCGGCACGACCTTCACCGGCCGGATCCTGTCGACCGGCGGCGACGGCACCGACGGCAGCGTCGCCACGGAGATCGAAGGCACCGCACACCTGGCCGGCGAGAGCGTGTTCACGCTCGACCCGGCCGACGAACTGGGAACGGGGTTCACCCTGCGATGACGAAACTGGCCATCATCGGCGGCGGCAACATGGGCGAGGCGCTGCTCGCCGGACTGCTCGCCGGCACCGAACCGAGGTTCACGGCGGCCGAGGTCGTCGTGGTCGAGCTCGCCGGCGAGCGCGCGGCGTACCTGCGCGAGCGCTACGGCGTGGCCACCACGGCCGAAGCCGGACCCGCGATCCGGGCGGCGGAAACCGTGCTGCTCACGGTGAAGCCGTACCACGTGGACGACCTGTTCGCCGCGGTCGCGGACGACGTGAACGACGACCAGCTGTTCGTCTCGGCCGTCGGCGGCGTGCGCACGTCGCGGCTCGAAGCGCTGCTGCCGGGCAAGTCGCCGGTGGTGCGCTGCATGCCCAACACCCCGGTGTCCGTCGGCCGCGGGGTCGTGGCGATCAGCGCGGGCACGCACGCGGGCGAGGCCGAGCTCGACTACGCGCAGTCGCTGTTCGAGCCGGTGGGCAAGGTCGTGCGCGTCGAGGAGTCGCGCATGGACGCCATCACGGCACTGTCGGGCAGCGGACCGGCGTACTACTTCTTCCTCACCGAGGCGCTGATCGAAGCCGGGATCCTGCTCGGCCTGCCGCGCCCGCTGGCCGAGGAGCTGGTGAAGGCCAACGCCGCCGGCGCGGCCGAGATGCTGCAGGTCCCGGACGCCGACGCGGTGCGCATGCGCGCGGCCGTGACCAGCCCGGGCGGGGCGACGATCGCCGCGATCCGGCAGTTCGAGGAACGCGGGGTGCGCGCGGCGGTGATGGCGGCGATCGAGGCGGCGCGCGACCGGGCCGCTGAGATGGGGCGCTGAGATGGGGCGCTGAGCCCGGGTCACTCCCGGCCGGGCCGCCGCGCCCGCATGTCGCGGGGCACGAGGGCGGTGCGCAAGGCGGTCAGCAGGTCGGTGTGGTCCGAAACCGCGGCCGGGTCCTTGCGCGCCAGCCCGGCCACCAGGCAGTCGACGACCAGCGTCGCCCCGAGTCCCTCGTGCGTCAGGCCGCTGACCGAGTGCACGGCCGTGAGCACGACGTCGACCTGGTCGCCGAGCACGGGCCGCAGGGAGTTGGTCACGAGCAGCACGCGCGCGCCGATCGCACGCGCGTGGTCGACGAGGGTCTTGACGTCGTGCAGGAGCCGGTCGGGTACGCACAGCACCACGACGTCGTTCCCCTTGAGGCGCAACAGGTCGTCGGCGAGCCGGAAGCCCGTGGCCGACGTGCTCCAGGCGCGCCGGCCGAGCCGGTGCAGGCGGGTCACGAGGTACTGCATCGGCAGCTCGGACGGGCCGAGGCCGTAGCCGAGCACCTCGGCCGCGGAGTCCAGCAGGTCGACGGCCGCGGTGAACTCGGGGTCTGCCAGCAGCCGGCGTGTCTCCGTGAGCCGCTCGACCGACTCGGTCAGCACCTGGTCGAGCAGGGCGCCGGTGTCGTCGCCGGTCCGCTCGATGCGCTCGCGCAGCCGCGTGGCCGGGTTGGTGTCGCCGACGACGTAGCGGCCCACCACGCGCTTGAGCTCCGGCAGGCCGGAGTAGCCCAGCGCCTTCACCGCGCGGACGACCGTCGCGTCGCTGGTGCCGCTGAGCACGCCGAGGTCGCCGGCCGTGGACAGCAGGATCGCTTCCTGGTGGCTGCGCAGGTACTCCGCCACGCGCTGCTCGGCAGGCGACAGCCCGGCGAGCCGCTCCTCGACACGAGCGCTGAGCGAGTCGGTCCGGTCGTCGTGGGCGGTCACGACCCGACAGCCTACCGAGCAGCGGTCGCGGCCCGCCGCGCCGGACGGTCAGTGCACAGTGGACGGTGCGGCCGCTGAATTTTCAGCGCCCGCCTCAGGCGGGCTGCCGGCCGGCCAGCACGGCCCGGACGGCGCGCTCGACCAGGATCGGCACGAACGCCTGGACCGGCGCGCCGGTGAAGCGGGCCCGCTCGCGCTCCACGAGGTCGTGCACGGACTCGGCGCCGACGGTCGCGAAGTCGCGGCTGAGGCGGTCTTCCAGGTGCCCGAAGTGGGCGTCGGGCTGCTCCGGGGCCAGGGCTCCGAGGGTCTGCGTGCTCATGAAGCCTCCTGGCGTCACCCGATGGAGGTTTCATTGCAGTACACCTAGGTAAACGTGGGGTAAACGAAGCCGGTCGTCACGGTGTCGGCCGACGGTGTCAGCTCGACTTGGCCGCAGGCAGGCCCAGCAGCGTGTCGAGCTGCTCGGAGGTGAGCAGGCCGGCGTCGACCACGAGCTCGTGGATCGAACGGCCGGTGGCCGAAGCCTGCTTCGCCAGCGCGCTCGCCGCTTCGTAGCCGATCACCGGGTTCAGCGCCGTGACGAGGCCGATCGACTCGCGGACCTGGCGGCGCAGCTGCTCGGTGTTGGCCGTGATGCCCGTGACGCAGCGGCGCGCCAGCGTCTGCGCGCCGGTGCGCAGGTGGCGCAGCGACTTCAGCAAGGAGTGGGCGATGATCGGCTCGAACGCGTTGAGCTGCAGCTGCCCGGCCTCGGCGGCGAGCGTGACGGTGGTGTCGTTGCCGATCACCTCGAACGCGATCTGGTTGACCACCTCGGGGATCACCGGGTTGACCTTGCCCGGCATGATGCTCGACCCGGCCTGGACCTTCGGCAGCCGCAGCTCGTTGAGCCCGGCCTGCGGACCGGAGGACAGCAGCCGAAGATCGTTGCAGGTCTTGGAAAGTTTCACCGCCACGCGCTTGAGCACGCCGGACAGCTGCACGAACACCCCGACGTCGGCCGTCGCCTCCACGAGGTCGGTGGCGGTGACGAGCGGCGTGCCGGTGAGCCGGGCGAGGTGCTCGCACGCCAGGCGCGCGTAGTCCGGGTGCGCGTTGAGGCCCGTGCCGATCGCGGTGCCGCCGAGGTTGATCTCGGTCAGCAGCGTGAGTGCCTCGGCCAGCCGCTGCTCGTCCTCGCCGAGCGTCACGGCGAACGCGGTGAACTCGCGGCCCAGCGTCATCGGCACGGCGTCCTGCAGCTGAGTGCGCCCGATCTTCACGACGTCGGCGAACTCGCGGCCCTTGGCGGCGAGCGCGCCGCGCAGCTCGGCCATGGCGTCGAGCAGCTCGGTCGCGGCCGCGTGCACCGCGAGCTTCACGGCGGTGGGGTAGACGTCGTTGGTGGACTGGCCCAGGTTCACGTCGTCGATCGGGTGCAGCCGGGCGTAGTCGCCGCGGGGGTGGCCGAGGAGCTCCAGCGCCCGGTTCGTCACGACCTCGTTCACGTTCATGTTCGACGACGTGCCCGCCCCGCCCTGGATCACGTCCACGGTGAACTGCTCGTGCAGCCGGCCGGCCTCGATCTCCTCGCACGCGGCGACGATCGCGGTGGTCTTGTCGCCGGACAGCAGGCCGACGTCGTGGTTGGCCAGCGCGGCCGCGTGCTTCACGCGGGCCAGCGCGACCACGAGCTCGGGGTGGGTCGAGAGCGGCAGGCCGCTGATGGGGAAGTTGGCCATGGCGCGGCGGGTGTGCACGCCGTAGTACGCGTCGGCGGGCACGGCCAGCTCGCCGAGCAGGTCCGCTTCGGTGCGGGTGGACGTCATCGGTCACTCCTGGTGAACAACCCGCCGTGGTCGGCGGTCACGGCGCCGGCGACGACCGTCGCCACGGGCCGGTGGGTGAAGGACAGGCCCGCGAACGGGGTGTTGTGCGAACGGCCGACGGTGTCGGCGGGGTCGACCGTCCAGCCGGCCCGCGGGTCGACGAGGGTGAACGTGGCCGGCTCGCCGACGGCGATCGGCCGGCCCGCGGACGCGGCGATGCCGCCGATGCGCGCCGGGGCGTGGGACATGCGGTCGGCTACCAGCGCCCAGTCGACGCCGCGGCTGGTGTGCAGGACCTCGGACACCACGGCCAGCGCCGTCTCCAGCCCGGTCATCCCGAACGGCGCCCCGCACCAGTCGGCGGCCTTCGCCTCGGCGAGGTGCGGCGCGTGGTCGGTGGCGACGGCGTCGATCGTGCCGTCGAGCAGCGCGGCGCGCAGCGCGCGGACGTCGCTCGGGGAGCGCAGCGGCGGGTTGACCTTGAACTTCGTGTCGGCGCTCGCGGCTTCGCCGTCGGTGAGCAGCAGGTGGTGCGGCGTGACCTCGGCGCTCACGGCCCAGCCCTGCTCCTTGGCCCACCGCACGAGCGCGACCGAGCGCGCCGTGGACACGTGGCACACGTGCAGCGGCGCCCCGGCGTCGGCGGCGAGCACGATGTCGCGCGCCACCACGGTTTCCTCGCCCGTGGCCGGCCACGGCGGCAGCCCGGTGCGCTCGGCCGCGCGGCCCGCGTTGATCTGGCCGGCGCCGGCCAGCGGGCCGGACTGGGCGTGCTGGGCGAGCACGGTGCCGGTCCGCTTGGTCAGCTCGAGGGCGTCACGCACGAGCACCGGGTCGTCGACGCAGCGGCCGTCGTCGGAGAACAGGCGCGCGCCGGCCGCGGCCATGGCTTCCAGCGGCGCGAGGCGTTGTCCCGCAAGGCCTTCGGTGATGGCGCCGACGGCGTGCACGCGGCACGACGCGGTGCGCTCGGCCAGGTCGAGGATGTGGCGGATCCGCTCGGCGGAGTCGGTGACCGGGCTGCAGTTGGCCATGGCGAACACGTCGGAGTAGCCGCCGGCCGCCGCCGCGGCGGTACCGGTGGCGATGGTCTCGGCGTCCTCGCCGCCCGGCTCGCGCAGGTGCGTGTGCAGGTCGACGAACGCGGGCAGCAGCACGAGACCGTCGGCGTCGAACCGGTTCGGCTCGTCGGCGCTGCCGCGGGGCCGCAGCTCGGTGATGCGGCCGTCGCGCACCACGAGGTCGATCGGGGTGCCGCCGAACGGGGCCACGCCGGTGAGCACCGCGTGGCCGAGCGGGGCCTGCGTCAGCGGGCTCATGGCGTCTCCTCCAGGCGGAAAACGGGGCCGTCCTTGCAGATCAACGGCGACTCCTCGGGCCCGCCGCGGGTGCCGGTGGCGCAGCCGTGGCAGTAGCCGAGGCCACACGCCATGTGGGCTTCCAGCGACACCTGCACCTCGGCGCCCCAGCGATCGGCCAGCTCGCGGCACAGCCACGCCAGCCGGTCCGAGCCGCACGTGAAGATCTGCCGCGGCGGTGCACTGTCCAAAGTGGAGGTCAGCTCCGCGCGCAGGCGCGCGATCTCGCTGGTGCCCTCGGCATCGGTCACGGTGAGTACGCGCTCGGCGCCGCACTCGCGGTAGAAGTCCGCGCCGATCACGGCTTGCCGCGTCCGTCCACTCGCGACGGCGACCAGCTCCGTGCCGCTGCCGGCGAGGTCCTGGGCGACGGTGGTGAGCGAGCAGGTGCCGATGCCGCGCCCGACCAGCAGCACGCGCGGGGTGCCGGTGGGCACGTGGAACCCGCGGCCCAGCGGGCCGACCACGAGCATCGTCTCGCCCGCGGCGAATGTGGTGAGCTTGCGCGTGCCGTCACCGACCACGCCGTAGACGACCTCGATCGTGCCCGCCTCCGCGTCGCGGCGGTAGATCGCCATCGGCCGGGGCAGCACGGGGCCGCGTTCGCCGTGGCGGGCGGCGGTGAGCATCACGAACTGCCCGGCCGTCGCGGCCCGCGCGATGGTCGGCGCGTGCAGGCGCAGGTACTGGTAGCGGTCGGCTTCCGGGCGGTGCTCCAGCACTTCCGCGTGGTGCCACGTCGGGGTCGGGAGCACGGCGCCGGTGGGCGGCAGGGGCGTCACGTGGTCGCGGACGGCCCGCGTTTCGGTCGTGGTCATGACTGCTCCGATCCCGCGACCGGGAACGCGGTGTCGAGCCGGACGAGGCTGTGGGCGAGCACATCGGTGCCGACGACGAGGTCGGCGAGGTCGGTCCACTCGTCGGGGCTGTGGCTCACCCCGGCGCGGCTGGGCACGAAGAGCATGCCGGTCGGCGTGACGTGGTTGACCATCTGCGCGTCGTGGCTGGCGCCGCTGGGCAGTACGCGGTGCGCGTAGCCCAGCTCGGCGCACGTGGCCGCGACGACGTCGGTCACCCGGCGGGGCAGCAGCACGGGGGACGCGTCGGCGAGGGTGTGGGCGGCGAACCCGATTCCCCGGCGCGCAGCGAGGGCGTGGGCGCGCTCGACGATCTCCGCGGCGGTCTGGCGCTGGCGGTCGCTGTCGACGTCGCGCACGTCGACGTGCAGCTGCGCTTGACCCGCGATCGTCGTGATGGAGCCGGGCGCGGAGTCGAGCCGCCCGACGGTCGCGCGGGTGCCGTGGTGGCGGCTGTCGGTGGCGATGGCTTCGATCAGCAGCACGATCTCGGCCGCGGCGGCGAGCGCGTCGGCGCGCTGGTGCATCGGCGTGCCGCCGGTGTGCGACGCGCGGCCGGTGAGGTCGAGCCGCAGCCGGGTGCTGCCGGAGATGAGGTCGACGACGCCGAGCGGCAGGCCCGTCGACTCGAGCACGCTGCCCTGTTCGATGTGCAGCTCCAGGAACGCGGCCCAGTCCTCGGGGCGCCAGCGCGCACCGGCCGCACCCGCGGGATCGAGGCCCACCGAGCGCATCGCGTCGGCCAGGCTCACGCCGCCGGCGTCGAACTTGGTCTCCAGGTCCGCGGCGCCGGTGAGCCCGGCGACGACCCGGCTGCCGGTGCACGCCTGGCCGAACCGCGCGCCCTCCTCCGCGGCGAACACGACGAACCGCACCGGGTGGGCCAGGCGCACGTCGTGCTCGGTGTAGAGCCGCGCGGTCTCCATGGCGGCGACCACGCCGGCGATGCCGTCGAACGCGCCGGCGTTGGGCACGCTGTCGAGGTGCGAGCCGGTGCCGAGCGCGGGCGCGCCGGCCACGGTGCCGGGGAGCTCGGCGATCGTGTTGCCCGCGGCGTCGGTGTGCACGGCGAGGCCGAGCCCGCTGACGTGCTCGGCGAACAGCGCGTGCGCGCGGCGTTCGAGCGGGGTGTGCGCGAGGCGGGTCACGCCCGGGCCGGAGTCCGGTTCGGACAGTGCGGCGAACGTGTCGAGCCAGTGCGCGATCCGCTCCGGGTCGGCGCGCAGCCGAGCGTCCACAGTGGACCCTGCTGGTGCGGTGGACGCGGTCATCGTGGGCCGCCTGGCAGCTCCGCGAGCAGCGCCGCCGTCGGCGGGCCCGTCACCTCGGCGAGCGCGGGAGTGGCCACCACCGCCACCACTGCGGCGACTTCGGCACGCGCGGTCGCCGCGAGGTTCAGCAGCGTCCGCAGCCGCGCGGGTTCCCACGCGGTGCCGACCAGCGCGATCCGCGTGCCGGCCGCGACCGGCGGGTGGAAGCCGACCACGCCTTCGAGCTCGGACGCGCGCGTCACCGTGGCGCCCAGCTGCCGGGCGACGACGTGGGCGAGCACGGCGTCGTCGGCGCCGTGCCACACCGCGATCTGGTCGAGGGTCTGCGTGGTCAGCAACTCCGCCAGCGCGGCCCCGACCACTTCGGTGGCGGCGGGATCGGTGGGCGTGTCGAGCGAAGGGCCGTAGGTGTCGGGGCTGACGCCGAGCTTGCGCACCGCGGCGCCGGCGTCCTGGACGGGAGTGGTCATGACGGGTTCTCCGAAGGGGTTCGAGTGCCCGCGAGGGCGGGGGTGCCGTCGGCCGCGAGCACGCTGAGCAGGACGACGGGCTCGGCGCCGGCCGCGCGGACGCGGTCGGCCAGCGCGGCGGCGGTCGTGTGGGTGGGGGTGTCGGCCGGGTTGTCGGCGATCGGCGTGACCACGGCGACGCGGTCGCCCCGGTGCACCTCGCCGGCGTCCACCGTGAACGGCAGGCCGGTGTGCAACGCGAGCGCCGTGGTGACCGCGACGGCGTCGGCCGTGCCCGTCGTGACCAGCCGATCGGTGGCCGTGGGCAGTTCCTCGGCGAGCAGCGCCGCGGCCCGGCGCAGGATCGACGGCCGCGTGGTGAACGCGGCGCCGATCGCGGCGAGATCCGCGCGCAGCTCGGTCCGCCGCCGCGCGGCGTCGAGGAACACGGTGGTGGTGTCGGTGGCCGTGGCCAGGTCGTGATCGAGGCTCATCGGGCGCTCCTCGCCGGTCCGCCGACGGCCGTGGTGGGTTCGGCACCGGCGAAACCGAGCTCCGCGGAAAGCTCGCGCGCGGCGGTGAGGACGGCGTCCGTCGCCACCGTGCGCGCACTGCCCTCGCGCATGCGGTTGCCCGCCGCGGCCAGCGTCACGCTCGCGGCCACCGCGCCCGTGGAGGTGAAGATCGGGGCGGCCACGGCCCACACGCCGCGGTCGAGCTCGTCGTCGCAGATGTCGTAACCACGGGCCCGCACGAGGGCGAGGTGCTCGACGAGCTCGTCCACTGTGGTCGGCGTGTCCGGGGTGAACGCGTCGAGCGACTGGGTTTCGAGCACCCGCCGGGCCGCGGGCTCCGGCAGGTAGGCCAGCAGCGAACGGCTGGACGCGGCGGCGTGCAGCGGCATCTCCTGCCCGATGCGCACGAACAGGCGCAGCGGGTGCCGGCCCTCCACCAGCGCGACGCACACCGCGCGGGCGCCGATGAGCTCGGTGAGGAACACCGTCTCGCCACTGGCTTCCGCGGCGTCGACCACGGCCTGGTGCGGGTTGGCCAGCAAGGCCGTCCGGTGCGGCGCCGGCTCGCCGAGCTGCCGCGCGGCCGGGCCGAGGAAGTAGCGCTTGTTGGTGGGGGAGCGGGTCACGAAGTTCTCCTCCATCAGCGTGGTGAGCACGCGGTGCGCGCTGCCCACGGGGATGTCGAGCTCCTCGTGCAGCTCCTGGAGCGTGGCGCCCTTGCCCTTCGTCGCGAGGGCCCGCAGCACGGACAAGGCGCGGATGACGACCTGCATGGTTCTCCTTGCTCGGGGCGGCTCAGGCCAGCTGCTCGGCGCGCCGGTCGGGGATGAAGATCATTGCGACCATGTCGAGCAGGTAGATCACGGACAGCACGCCGATGGCGAAACCGAAGCCGTAGCTGGCGGCCACGAGCGCGACGACGATCGGTGCGAACCCGCCGACCGCGCGGCCGAGGTTGAACAGCACGTTCTGCGCCGTGGACCGGATGGCCGTGGGGTAGAGCTCGGCCATCAGCGCGCCGTAGCCGCCGATCATGCCGTTGGCGAAGGCGCCCATGACCGCGCCGCCCACCATCAGCGCCCACGGCGAAGAGAGCTGGCTGTAGCCCAGTACCGAGACGGCGGCCCCGGCCTGGAAGAGCCAGAAGGCCTTGCGGCGGCCCAGTTTGTCGGCGATCTCGCCGAACGCCAGAATTCCGACGCCCATGCCCACCACCGTGACGGCGGTCCACACCCCGGATTTGGTGAGGCTGTAGCCGAACTGCGTGGACAGGTAGGTGGGCAGCCAGATCATGATGCCGAAGTAGCCGAAGTTCTGCACCGACGTGAGCACGAGGACGCCGATCGTCGCGCGGGTGGTGGGCCCGTCGGCCACCAGCAGCTTGAGCGGCACCTTCGGCTTGCCCTGCCGGCTCTCGCGGTGGCGGGTGAACTGCTCGGGCTCGTGCAGCCGCGAGCGGAACACGATGGCGACGATCGCGGGAAACGCGCCGAGCAGGAACAGCCCGCGCCAGCCCCACGCGTTGAGCACAGGAGCGGAGACGAGCGCCGCGAGCAGCACCCCGGCCTGCCAGCCGAGGCCGACGAGCGACGTCGCCCGTGCGCGCTTCTTCGCCGGCCACGCTTCGGCCGCCAGCGTCATGCCGATGCCGAACTCGCCGCCGATGCCGACGCCGGCGAGGAACCGGAAGACCGCGATCTCCCAGTAGCTCGTGGAAATCGCCGTGAGCCCGGTGAACACGGCGAAGAAGATCACCGAGTAGGTCAGCACCTTCACGCGGCCGATGCGGTCGGACAGGACCCCGAACGCGATCCCGCCGACCACCGCGCCGATCAGCGTGATGGTGGCCAGCGAGCCGGCCTCGGCGCCGCCGAGCCCGAGGTCGCCGGAGATGGCGGAGAGGGCGAACCCGAGGATCAGCAGGTCGAAGCCGTCCATCGCGTAGCCGAGCGACGACGCGAACACGGCCTTGCGGGCGTAGCGCGTGGTCGCCTTCGTGGCGGGGGTGTCTTCGGACGTGACGGGTGGCGCGGCGCTGCCGGCGAGCGTTTCGTCGGACATGGTGGGGAGCACTCCTCACGGCGTTGGGGGAAAGACGGGTCGGGGAAGGACGGGAAGGGTCAGGTGCGCAGGGTTCCGATGAGCTCGTGGACGGCGCCCGCCCCGAGCTCGGCACAGTGGCCCGCGAGGTCGCGCACGATCTCCGCCATCGCGTAGGGGCGGGTGAACGTCGCGGTGCCGACCTGCACGGCGGTGGCGCCGGCGATGAGGAACTCGACGACGTCACGCGCGCTGCTGATGCCGCCGCAGCCGATGACGGGGATGTCGACGGCCGAGGCCGCCTGCCACACCAGCCGCAGCGCGAGCGGTTTCACGGCCGGGCCGGACAGGCCGCCGACGCCGTTGCCCAGCACGGCGCGCCGCGAGCGCACGTCGACGGCCAGGGCGGGGAAGGTGTTGCTCACGGTCACGGCGGTCGCGCCCGCCCGCTCGGCGGCGCGGGCGATCTCGCCGATGTCGGTGACACCGGGCGTGAGCTTCACCAGCACCGGCAGTTCCGTCCGAGCCGCCACGCCGGCGACGACGGCCTCGACCGCCGCGGGGTCGGCGCCGATGGCGAGCCCGCCGTGTTCGAGGTTGGGGCAGGACACGTTGACCTCGAAGGCCGCGCACTCCGCACCGGCCAGCTCGTCGGCGACCTGCCAGTACTCGTCCACGGTCAGCCCGCCGACGCTGGCGATCACCGGGACGCCGAACTCGCGGTAGCGCGGCAGCACGTCGTGGACGAACCGGCTCGTGCCCGGGCTGGGGATGCCGACGCTGTTGAGCATGCCGAGCGCACTTTCGGTCAGCCGGTGCGACGGGTTGCCGGAGCGGCGCTGCGCGAACACGGTCTTCGTCACGACCGCGCCGAGCTCGCGCACCGGCAGCAGGGGACCGAGCTCAGGGCCGAAGCAGCCGGACGCGGGCATCACCGGGTTGGCGAGCGTGAGCGGGCCCAGGGGCACCGCCAGATCGACGGCCGACCCGGGCGCGGCGGCGAACAGCCGGTCGCGGTCGTCGCGGCCGGTTGTCCGGTCCAGCACCTCCGTCATGCGGAATCACACCCTCCATCGAACGGAAACGAGAGATGTGAGGATGAGTCCGGGCCGACGTGGTGTCAAGGCAGCGGCGGCCCCGGCCGTTGCCGGTGGTCAGGGCCGGTTTTCACGACGTGGCGGCCCGGGCGCGGAGTGTTTCCGCGTGACGGAAACTCGTCCTCCGGGACGCCGGAAGGTTCCGCAGGTCAGGGCGTGATTCGGCCAGTTGCCGACTGCGCTGTGACGCGCGCCGACAAATGTGCGAACGCGAACGCGCGGGCGGGTCGGGGGCATCGTCGTGAGTGGACGGCGTCTACTCGAGCCACTCCGTGACGAACCGGTCGTTCTCGTGGATGTGCACAGCCTCGTAGCGCTCGGGCCCGAGGACCACGAACTTGTGCGCGACCCCGGCGGCGACCGCGAGGACGTCGCCCGCCCGGCCTTCCCGTTCGGTGTCGCCGATCGTGAACAGAGCGCGGCCGCGCTGGATCACGAACGTCTCGCGATAGGGGTGGCGGTGCAGCCGCGGGCCGGACCCGGCGACGTCGGTGCTCTCGCGGATGATGGACACGCTCGCACCGACCTCGTGTCCCTCGACGTTGCGCGTCAGCGCGCCGGTCTGGTCTTCGGTACTGGTCGAATCGGTCATTCCTGCCACGGTAGCCGCGAGCCGGCGAAGCCGGGACCGGATTCGGTCTGTTTCGCCGTCCGCCGGTGGTCGTAGGGCGACGACATCGGTGAAGGGAGCGAGCTGTGGATCTTCTGGAGCAGTACTTCGTGGCGCAGGACGGCTTCGGCGCCGTGGTGGCCGAGGTGCCGGCGCGGCGGTGGGACGCGCCGTCGCCGTGCGCGGCGTGGACGGTGCGGGACATCGTGGGCCACGTGCTGTGGGGCCGCCACCGGCTGGCGGCCTGGGTGACCGGCGCCGACTACCCCGAGACCGCGGGGGAGCCCGGCGCGCCGAACCCCGGGGTGCTGTGCGCCGGGGACCCGGCGGGGGAGTGGCGCGTGGCCTTCGAGGCCACCGCCCCGGCGCTGACCCGCGACGGGCTCGCGCGGGTCACGTCGGTCGACGACGCCGGGGGCGCGCCGCTCACGACGCTGCTGCCGGCGTTCATCTCCGACGCGCTCGTCCACACCTGGGACATCGCCCAGGCCGTCGGTCTGACCGTCACGCTGGATCCGGCCGTGGTGAAGGCGACGGACGAGTGGGTCCGCTCGATTCCGTTGCGGCGGCCCGAGTTCTTCGGGCCCGAGCTCGCACCGCCGGCGGACGCCGACGAGACCACGCGGCTGCTGGCGTTCCTGGGCCGCGCGGCCTGAGCGCCGGGGGAGGTCAGGCGGGCGGCTGCGGCCCCCGCCTGGCCTGCCACGGCCACGCGCCGGATATCTCGACCTCGAGCGCGAAGCTCAGCACGGTCCGGATCAGCACGATCAGGCCGAGGACCAGCACGTTCTCCAGCGACGCGTCGACGATCACGGTCCGGATGATGTCACCGGCGATGAGGATCTCGAGCCCGAGCAGGATGACGCGGCCGAGGTGCACCCGCAGCTGGTCGTAGCTGCCGCGGTGCCGGGTGACGTCGACGACGAAGCGCACCAGGACCACCACGAGACCGAGGGCCATGATGCCGACGCCGAGGCCTTCGATCACGGTGGCGACGGTCTCGAACGACTCGGTGAAACTCATCCGCGAGCACCCTCTCCGAAGCGGACTTCGGGGAAGGTCCGCGGCTCCCGGTCGGAACGTACGAACCGCCGCGACGGGCTGTCAAGGCCCTCGCGGCGGCAGTGGTTCACCGGAAGCCGCCGGTGATCCGCGGTTTTCGAATTCGGTGTGGACGTTTCCGTCGGGGCGTGCGGCAGTCCGGGGAAATGGCCGCACGGCCACCCCCGGATCGGTTTTACGCCTTCGCCTTTGTGCGGCCTCCGCGGGCACGCGACTTCGAGCCGGAGGCGCGGCTGTTTTCGTAGGCGGTGACCACGTCGGTGGGAATGCGGCCGCGTTCGGAAATGCTCCAGCCGTTGTCCGCGGCCCACGCGCGGATGGCGCGCGAGCGTTCGCGGTCCTCGGGCGTCGGCGTGCCCGAACCGGTGCCACGGCGCACCTTGCGGCCGCCTGTGCGCCGCGAGGCGGCGATGTAGCGGGCGAACTCTTCACGCAGAGTTCCCGCGTTCTTGTCGGAGAGATCGATTTCGTACTGGACGCCGTCGAGGCCGAAGGGCACGGTCTGGTGCGCGACCCCGCCGTCGATGTCGTCCACCATCTGGACCAGGACCTTGTGCGCCATGGCGGGTGAATCCTCCTCGAACGTTTCCGGCAGCCCCGTTTCCGTGGCCTGTGAAGAACTGTAACATCGATCCACAGTGGAACGCAGTATCGGGAGTGACCGGATTACGTGTCCGTCCCGATCATTTTCCGACATTTCCCCTCACACGCGGGAATGGTCAGCGGTGACACCCGGGCGCGCTGGCCGTGGTGGCGCGCACGACGAGCCGCGTCGGCAGTTCCGTGACCACCCGGCCGGCCGGGTCGGCGGCGGCGTGGGCCAGCAGCAGATCCACGGCGTGGCGGCCGGCCTCGGCCACCGGCATGGCGACCGTGGTGAGCGGGGGAGCGGACACCGCCGCGTAGACGAGGTCGTCGAAGCCGGTCACGCTCAGCTCGCCCGGCACGTCGACCCCGCGGTCGCGCAGGCGCGCCAGCACACCGAGCGCCATCACGTCGTTGTAGGCGAGCGCCGCGGTCACCCCGGCGGCCAGCGCCTGGTCGGCGGCGGGCGCACCGTCCTCGTACCGCGGGGCGAACGGCCCGAGCTCCACGATCTCGACGCCGTGTTCCGCGGCGGCGGGTCGCAGCCCGCGCAGCCGCTCGTGGTTGGACCACGAGCTGTCCGGGCCGTTGAGGTAGGCGCAGCGCCGGTGCCCGAGCCCGGCCAGGTGCGCCACGACCTCGCGCATCCCGCCGGCGCTGTCCATCACCGTGGCACCGATCCCGGCGACGCGGCGGTTGAGCAGCGCCAGCGACGTGAGGCCGGCGAGCTCGGTGATGGTGTCGTCGTCGATCCCGGGTGAGCACAGCAGCACGCCGTCGGCCTGCTTCGCCAGCGTGCGCACGAGCTCCTGCTCGGTGGCCGGGTCCTCGTCGCTGTCGCCGACCAGTACGGCGTGGCCGGTTTCGCGCGCCCGCGCCTGCACGCTCTTGAGCAGGCCGGTGAAAAACGGGTTCCCCAGATCCGGCACCACGATCGCGATCGCGCCGGTCTTGCCGGTGATGAGGCTGCGGGCCGCCGGGCTCGGCCGGTAGCCCAGCTCCCGCACGACCGCGAGCACCCGGTCGCGCGTGGCTTCGCTGACGCGGTCGGGCGAGCCGAGCGCCCGCGACACCGTGGCCACCGACACCTCTGCCCGCCGTGCGACATCCCGGATCGTGACCCGCACGGTTCTCCTCCGCCCACCGCCGCGGCGCGGCTGGCCCCGATTGTAGGGCCGGGCCCGGCGCGCCCGGCTGTGACCTGCGCCCCTGCGGGGCGCGCTCGTCCCGACCGGCCTGCGGCACGATAGTCATCCGATGAATCGATGAAGAGGCTACAGCGCTTTCGAGGAGTCATGGTGCTCCAGTCGGGTTGCCTTGTCACGAACTTGCGCAGAGGTCTCGACAACGGATGTCAGACATCCTATGTTTTGTGCCCGACCGCCGCCGCCCCTGACCTGGAGGTCGCAGACATGGACGTCTCCCGCAGAACAGTCCTCGGCGGCGCGCTCGCCGGGATCGCGGCGAGCGCGGCGGGGCTGGGCCCGGCCGTCGCCTCGGCCGCGAGCCACCCGCCGCCCGGCGGCGACGACTTCGACTGGGCCGCATTCCTCGCCACCGCGGATCTGCGGTGGCAGCGGATGCCGACCGTGTGGACGGAAGGGCCGTTCCTCGGCAACGGCTTCCTCGGTTCCGGCGTCTACGCCGAGCCGGACAAGAACGCGGTGCGCTTCACCGTGCAGCACAGCGAGGTGCAGGACCACCGGCCGCAGTACGGCTCGCTGTTCGGCCTGGCGCGGCTGCCGATCGGGTACTTCACGCTCGAACCCGCCGGCGCGATCACGGGCGTCGACTGGCGGCTGGACCTGGGCAACGCCGAGCTCACCGGCACGATCACCACCGCCGCGGGCAGCCTCGCGCTGCGCGCGATCGTCCACACCGGACAGCCGGTGCTCGCCGTCGAGGTGCGTCCGACCGAGGGCGAACGCGGGTTCCGCTGGGTCTTCCACCCGGCCGAGGCCGTGAGCCCACGCGCCGACCCCGTCTGGAAGAAGGCGCCGCCCGAGGGGTACGTCGCGAACCCACCGGCGACGGTCCGCGCCGTCGGCGACAGCCACGTCGCCGAGCAGCCGCTGCTCGCGGGCGGCGAGCACGTCACCGCCTGGCGGGAGGTCACCCGCGGCGGCGCGCGGACGCTCTACGCCTCGGTCGCCTGGTCGCACCCCGAGCGCACGTCCACCGCGCGGGCGCTGTGGTCCGTGCGCACGGCGGCCGAGTTCGGCGCGCTCACCCGCGAGCACCGCCGCTGGTGGCAGGACTACTACCGGCGCAGTTTCGTGTCCATTCCGGACACCCGGCTGCAGAGCTTCTACTGGATCCAGCTGTACAAGCTCGCCTCGGCCGCGCGGCGCGAGGCACCGGTGATGGCGACTTCGGGCCCGTGGCTGGAGAACACGCCGTGGCCGGCCACGTGGTGGAACCTCAACGTGCAGCTCGAGTACTGGCTCATCCACGGCTCCAACCACCTCGAGCTCGACGCCGTGAGCCGGGCGCTGGACCAGTACCGCGGGCACCTGTCGAGTCAGGTCGGCGCGCCGTACCAGGGCGACTCCGCCGGCATCCCGCGCACTACCGACATGACGCTGTCCAACGGCGTCTCCGACGCCAACAGCGGCTTCCCCGTCGGCGTGCCCGGCCAGGACACCCCGACCCCGGAGGTCGGCGACCTCACGTGGGCACTGCACAACGTGTGGCTGTCCTACCGGCACACACTGGACCGCCGCCTGCTGCGCGACACGCTGTTCCCGTTGCTGCGCAAGGCGATCAACTACTACCTGCACTTCCTCGCGCCAGGCCCGGACGGCAGACTGCACCTGCCGCCCACTTTCTCGCCCGAGTACGGCGTGAACGCCCCCGACTGCACCTACGACCTCGCGCTCGTGCGCTGGGGCTGCCGCACCCTCCTCGACGCGGCGCGCGAACTGCGCATCGCCGACCCGCTCGTGTCCCGCTGGCAGCAGGTGGCCGCGACGCTCGCGCCCTACGCCGTGGACGAGAACGGCTACATGATCGGCGCCGGCGTGCCGTTCGCGAAGTCGCACCGGCACTACTCACACCTGCTGCAGGTCTATCCGCTGTACGAGATCACCTGGGAGCAGCCGGAGAACCGCGCCCTCATCGAGAAGTCGCTGGCGCACTGGGTCGGCTTCGAAGGCGCGCTGCAGGGCTACACCTTCACCGGCGCGGCGTCGATCTCGGCCTCGATGCGACGCGGCGACCAGGCGGCGGCCTACCTCGACCAGCTGCAGAGCCGGTTCATCAAGCCCAACACGATGTACGAGGAGTCGGGCCCCGTGATCGAGACGCCGCTCTCGGCGGTGAAGTCGATGCAGGACATGCTGGTGCAGAGCTGGGGCGGCGTCGTGCGGCTGTTCCCCGCCGTCCCCGCGACGTGGGCCGACATCTCCCTGCGCGACTTCCGCACCGAGGGCGCGTTCCTGCTCAGCGCCGCCCGCGAAGGCGGCAGAACGCGCTGGCTGAAGGTCCACAGCGAAGCCGGCGCCCCCTGCGTCCTGCGCCCGGGCATCGACGGCGCCCTCGAGGTCACCGACGCACGGGGTCGCTCGAAGCGCTGGCGCACCCTGCCCAACGGCGACGTCCAGGTCGACCTCGCCCGCGGAGAAGACGCCTTCGTGTACCGCGCGGGCGACCGGCCGGACTTCGCGGTGCGGCCGGTGGCTCCGAACGGACCGAGCACCCCGTGGGGGCTGCCGGCCTGACCCGGACGCGGTGGCGGATCTCGGGCAGGATGGTCCCTGCCGCGCAACGGATGCGCGACGCCGACGACCCGACTCCCGAGAGGACACAGTGGACACTCGCAGGACCGCCGTCGTGACCGGGGCCGGGCGCGGGATCGGGGCGGCCGTCGCGGAACGGCTGCACGGGCTCGGCCACCGCGTCGCGCTGCTCGACCTCGACGCCGGCAGCGCGGCGGCGAAGGCACGGGAGCTCGACGCCTCCGGCACGGCTGCGCGTGCGTTCGCCGTCGACGTCCGCGACCCGGCCGCCGTGCGGTCCGTCGCCGAGCAGGTGCGGCACGAGTTCGGCGTGCCGGAGATCCTGGTGAACAACGCGGCCCGCACGCAGAGCCGGTCGGTGTGGGACATCGACGTGGCCGAGTGGGACGACGTGCTCGCGACCAACCTGCGCGGCGTTTTCCTGCTCACGCGCGAGCTCGCGCCGGCGATGCGCGAGCGCGGGTGGGGCCGCGTGGTCAACCTCGCGTCGCTGGCGGGGCAGCAGGGCGGGCTGGTGGCGGGGGCGCACTACGCATCGTCGAAGGCCGGGGTTCTGGTGCTCACCAAGGTGTTCGCGAAAGAGCTCGCGGCCTCGGGCGTCACGGTGAACGCCGTGGCGCCCGCGGCGACACGCACGCCGGTGATGGACGAGATGGACGCCGGACAGCTCGAAGCCGCCGAGGCCGCGATCCCCGTGGGCCGGTTCGGGCGGGCCGGGGAGGTCGCGGACCTCGTCGCCTACCTGTGCGGCGAGAACACCGGGTACATCACCGGGGCCACCTTCGACATCAACGGCGGCCTGTTCATGCGCTGACTCACATGCTGCGCAGCACCGACACGACGGTGCCCAGCACCACGGCCCGGTCGCCGTCGATCACGTCGTAGGCCGGGTTGCGGGGTTCGAGGTACACGTGGCCGTTGCGGCGCCGGTAGACCTTCACGGTCGCCTCTTCGTCGATCATCGCGGCGACGATCTGACCCGAGTGCGCCTCCGATTGCTGGCGCACCACCACGATGTCGCCGTCGCAGATCGCGGCGTCGATCATCGAGTCGCCGCGCACGCGCAGGCCGAAGACGTTGCCGCGGCCGGTGAGCCCGCGCGGCAGCTGCAGCATCTCGTCGAGGTGCTCCTCGGCCGAGATCGGCGTGCCGGCGGCGATGTGGCCGACGACCGGCACCGCCACGGAGTCCTCACCCTGCTGCGGCTCGGCCGTGCCGAGGAACGCGCGCACGTCGATCGGCCGCGACATCGAGCTGCTGCGCCGCAGGTAACCCTTGTCCTCCAGGCTCGCCAGGTGCTTCGACACCGACGAGGACGACCGCAGTCCCACGGCCTCGCCGATCTCGCGGCTGCTCGGCGCGTATCCGTGGCGGACCACCCAGTCCCGGATCGTGACCAGGATCTGCTGCTGGCGAAGTGGCAGGGACGAGGCGTCGAGATGGTCGAAGGTGTCGTCGTAGGTGGTCACCCGCCGAATCGTAGAGGTAGCCGCCCCGCCCACCGGTGACCGGTCCGGTGCGTCGGCGAAGTTCGCCCGGCCGGGGAAGCAACCGTCCGGACCGGTCGTGCGTGAGGAAAGCGACCGAACGTCCACGGAGGGGGAAATCGTGCACAGACGAAGATCTCTGGTGCTCGCGGTGGCGAGCGCGGCACTGGTGCTGGTGGGGACGGCCGCGCCCGCGGTCGCGTCGGAGAAGGGGATCGACGGCGTCGTCACCGACGCCCGGACCGGCGCCCCGGTGCGCGGCGCGTGGGTGCAGGTGCACGACAGCAGCGGGGCCGGGATCACGGGGGCCGGCACCGACGACGCGGGCCACTACGACGTTTCGCTGCGGCCGGGCCAGTACACGCTCGAGGTCATGGCCACCGAGTACGACACCAAGGTCACCGACCCGGTGACCTCGCCGGGCACCGTGCCGGTCGCCCTGGCACCGTACGAATACGGCGGCCTGGCCGGCACGTTCGGGCGCGGCCCCGGCCGGCCGGTCACCGGCGCCGCCGTGCAGCTCGCCGACCCGAACGGCAACGACGTCGCCCGCACGGTCACCGATGCCGGCGGCGGGTACCGCTTCGACCACGTGAAGACCGGCAAGTACAAACTCCGCTACTACTGGCCCGAAAACGCCGAGCAGTGGTATCCGCGGCAGACCGATCCGTAGCAGGCGAAGCTCGTCGAGGTGACCGCCGGCGCGGACACCGTCGTCGACGAGACGGCGCTGCCGGCGGGTTCGGCCGAGCTCACCGTGACCGACGACGCGACCCGCCGGCCGCTGCCAGGGGCGTGCGTGTCCGCGACCGGGGTGGGCCAGTGGGCCAACGCGTGCGCGGACTCGGCGGGCAAGGTGCGCTTCCCGGTGCTGCGCGCCGGCACCTACCAGTTCCGCATCACCGCCGAGGGCCACCTCGACGACGTGATCAACGCCGACGTCCGCGCCGACGAGACGACCGAGCTCGCGTCGAAGCTGCTGCAGCGGGCGAAAGTGTCGGTCAGCTTCACCGACGCCGCCACCGGCGCCCCGGTCGGCGACGCCTGCCTGGCGATCGTCGACCCGACCCAGCACGGGTCGGTGTCGCCGGACAACATGTCGTGCGCCTTCGGCACGGGCAAGCTCGACCTCGACTTCCTGTGGCCGGGCAAGTACCGGTTCTTCGCGGTGCCCGGGAACGTCGCGGGCGGCGACGGCGTGCACGGCAGCCAGTGGGTCGGCGCGCGGGGCGGCACGGGTGACGTCGAGAAGGCGACCTGGTTCGAGATCAAGCCCGGGCAGACGACCGACGTGCGGGTGAAGTTCGACGCGGCGGGCTCGATCACCGGCAAGGTCACCGACGCCGCGACGGGCGCAACGGTCTCCGAGGTCTGCCCGGGGGTCACGGCCGCGTGGTCGGGTTACAACCACCCGTGGGGCGTGCAGTGCACCTACACCGAGGGCCGGTACACGATCGGCGGGCTCGGGCCCTACGACTGGCGCGTGCAGTTCCCCGACCTGACCGGCGCCCACGCGTGGCAGTGGTCCGGCGGCGCGTCCGACCGGTTCTCGGCCCGGCCCGTGCACGTCACGGCGGGGGCCGCGACCACGCTCGACGCCGCGCTGAAGCCGGCGGGCAGGATCACCGGGAAGGTGCTCGACGCGACGCTCCCGATGCAGTGGGTCGCAGTGAACGCCTACAACGCCCGCACGGGTGACCCGGCCGGTCCCGACGGGCTCGTGACCGGCGCCGGCCAGTACACGCTGCCCGGGCTGGCCACGCAGGACGTGCGGATCGAGTGGTGGCACGGCAGCCAGGGTCCGCTCGAGTACCCGCGGCCCGTGCCCGTGGTGACCGGCCGCGAAACGGGCGGGATCGACCTGCGCGTACCTGCGGTTTCGTGACGTTCGGGGCGGGGGACCGGGCTCGGCTGGTCCCCCGCCCCGGGGTCGTCGAAAATCTTCCCGATCGGTTTGTCGAATCGTGCGCGGGGCCGTTCGACGCGTCGGTGTGGGCCGGTCAGCGCTTCCGGAAGAATCCGGATCCCGGCCCGAGGGACAAAGGAGCGGACATGCGGTTTCTCATGATGCACCGGCTGTCGGAGAGCGACTCTTCGGCGTGGAACCCCAGCCAGGAGTTCATCGCGAAGATGGGCGAGTTCATCCAGGACTCGGCGGAGAAGGGCATCCTGATCACGGCGGAGGGCGTCCACCCGTCGGAGAAGGGCGCGCTCGTGCGCAAGACGCGCGGCGGCGCCATCAAGGCCACCGACGGCCCGTTCACCGAGGCCAAGGAGGTCATCGGGGGCTTCGCGCTGCTGAACTTCGCGAACCGGGAGGAAGCCGTGGAGTACGCGAAGACCTACGCGGCGCTCTTCGACGACGAGATCGAGGTCGAGGTGCGCCAGGTCGTCGAGTTCGACGAGCTGCCCAGCGCGTGACGTCCCGGCCGGTCCGCCCGCGGTGGGCGGACCGGCCGGGTCACCGGTACGAAGGCGCGAACACCGGCACCAGCGCCGGGTCGTTGAACGACGTGATGCGGGCGATGCGCCCACCGCGGACGGTCAGGACCTGCACGCCGTACGGCTGGTCGCGCCCGTCGTCGGTGCGGTGGTGCACGACGAGGGCGGGCTGGCCGTTGGCGCGGGTGGGCGTCATCCGCCAGCGGCCAGGGCGCAGCACGCGCGCGGCGAGGAACCCCGCGACGGCGTCGCGGCCGGTGAACCACGTCGGGATGGGCGGCATCTCCAGCTCGACGTCGGCGCGCAGGAGCCGGACCAGCGCTTCGGCGTCGGCGCGGGTGAACGCGGCCACGTAGTCCTCGAGCAGCGCCCGGTCGGTCTCGCCGGTCGGTTCGGTCATCTCGTTCTCGATCGGTCCGGCCTCGGCGAGGTGGGTCCGCGCGCGGCGCAGGGCGCTGTCGACGGCCGCCGTGGTCGTGTCGAGCAGCTCGGCGACCTCGGCCGCGGGGAAGGCGAGCACGTCGCGCAACGTCAGCACGGCCCGCTGCCGCGCGGGCAGCAGCTGCAGCGCGGCGATGAACGCGAGCCGCACCCCGGCCCGCGCGGCGGCGGCCACGGCCGGGTCGCCGGCCCCGAACTCGGGGGCCGGCTGGAGCCACGCGACCGCGGGCTCCCGCGAGGCGACGGGCACCCGGTGGTCGTCGGACGGCGCGCCCAGGCCCGACGGCAGCGGCCGCCGGGCCCGGGTCGCCAGCGCCGTGAGGCAGGCGGTGGTGGCGATCTTGTACAGCCAGCGCCGCACCGACGACCGGCCCTCGAACCCGCCGAACCCGCGCCACGCCCGCAGGTACGTCTCCTGCACGAGGTCCTCGGCGTCGTGGATCGAACCCAGCAGCCGGTAGCAGTGGGCGAGCAGCTCCGGCCGGAACGGCTCGGTCAGCGCGCTGAACTCGGCGTTCGACGGCATGGGCTCTCCCGTGGTGCGCAGGAGTCCACTGTAGAGGCCGCTCACGGCAGCGGGCGCACGCCGGCGCCGCCGACCACGTGCTCCGGCGCCGCGGTCTCATCGGCCGCCAGGTCCATCACGGCCTTGGCCACCTGCTCCGGGGTGAGCACCGGCTGCAGACCCTCGACGAACGCGTCGCGCGCCACGCCCTGGCGGGCCGCGTAGGCGGTGACGCCGGCCGAGCCCACCCCGGCCGTCGGCGTGAGCTGGGGGAGCAGCGTCAGGAACCGCAGGCCGAGCCCGGCGCGCTCGGCTTCGTCGGCTGCGTAGCCGCGCAGGTAGCGGACCGCGGCCTTGGCGCTCGCGTACCCACCGCTGAGCGGCGACCCGGCCAGCGCCGCACCGCTCGACATCGACACGACCACGCCGCCGGGCGCGAGCGGCTGGCGCAACGCCGCGCGCGTCCACTCGAAGACGTGCCGCGTGTCGGTGTGCCAGTTGCGGCTGAAGGTTTCCCAGGTCTGCTCCTGCACCGGCGCCATGTGCGGCGTGGCGCCGGCGTTCAGCACGAGCAGGTCGGGACGGTGGTCGCGGAGCACGGCCGCGGCCAGCGTTTCGTCGGTCGCGTCGGCGGCCAGGGGCGTGAAGAGCTCCCCGGCCTCGTCGCGGACGGCGCGCAGATCTTCTTCGGTGCGCGCGATCCCGACGACGCGCGTGCCGGCGGCCACGAGCGCGACGGCGATCGCCCGCCCGAACCCACGGCCGGCTCCGGTGACGACGGCGGTCTGGAAAGACATCGGACACTCCCGGGTGGTGAGGGAAATCGGTCCGCATCAAGACCTCGCGGCGCCGCGAAAACCGTCGGCCCTCCGCTGTGTCTTGGGTCACACTCAGCTCAGCGGTGCAGACGGCCCGGTGCGGGGCGTGGCACCTTTCGGTCACCGGATCGTATAACGACCTATACGGCGTCCTTTGTGGACACCTGCGCTCCGCCGTCCGTGTGCCAGTCGTAGACGACCGTCGTCCGGAGGACGACGTCCTGCAGGGACCGGCGGTGCGGGCTGACGATCGCCCACAGCAGCCCGACCGGGAAGACGACGCAGAACAGCGCGCGAGCCGCGGCGCGCGCCCAGCCCAGGCGCCGGCCGCGGCCCAGCACGCGGAGGCCGAGCAGGGCGTCGCCGTAGCTGCGGCCGATGGTGGCCCAGCCGACGGTGAGGTACGCGATCGCGACGGCCACGGAGATCCCGCCGGCCAGTGCCGGCGGTGCCGCGGGCCACCGGAACGACAGCGGCGAGGCCGCGAACAGCGCTGCCACCACCGCGAAGTAGCCGCCGACCGTGATCAGCCCGGTCACGGCCGCGTCGATCACCGCGGCGATCAGGCGCGTGACGATGCCCGCCGGCCCCTCAGGCGGGCCGGTCACCACGGCGCCGCAGCACGCGGCCGACCGCGCGGGCCACGGCGTCGTCGGCGTTCACCCCGGCTCCGCGGACGCCCCGGATCGCTTCCCCCGCAACGGTTCCAGTCGACTGACGCACGACCTCGGGCAGGTCCATCGCGGCCACGAGGTCACCGAAGTCCAGTGTGGACACCACGCCCGCCACGTCGATCTCCGCGAGCACGGCGTCGACGTCCACGTGCTCGCCGACCAGCTTCGGCAGATCCACCGCGTCGAGCACGGCCGCGGCGGCCGCGGTCACCACGTCCCGCACCGCGCGGCGCGCCACGTCCTCGGGCACGGCGGCCGTCAGCACGGCCCAGCCCGCCCGCCGCAAGGGCGTCGACGCCCACCAGCCGGCCTTGAGCGCCACCGCGCCCAGCCCCAGCACCGCACCGACGCGGTCGGGCTCGTCGTTCACGACCGTCCCCTTTCAGCCGGTCGCCGCCGGCCGGTCGCCGGGGGCGTCGAGGAACTGGATCACGGCGAGGACCACCAGCAGCACGAGCGCGATCAGCAGCACCGCGAGCCCGCTCGGCCGGTCGAGGAACAGGAACACGAGCACGGCGATCGCGACGGCACCGGCGCGCAGGGCCACGCGGTAGGAGTGCACCCACTTGCCGAGACCGGTGGCGCGCAGGCCGCTGCGCGAGCGCAGCCACGACAGACCCTTGACCACACCCTGGCGGATGTGCACGGCGGTCGACGAAGGACCGGCGAGGAAGGCCCCGAGCGCCACGACGATCCCGACCGCGAACAGCGTTCTCAGACCGTCGCGCAGGAACCGCAGCACGATGTCGAACGCCGCCGAGACCGGCGCCGCCGAGCGGCTCGGGACCGCGTCGACGACGATGGTGCGCCCGATCGCGAGCCCGATGGCGAGGACCAGCATGCTGAAGGCGAACCCGAGCGCGGCGCCGATGAGCGCCCGCCGTTTGTGCTTGGCGACGTAGACGCCCGCGGCGAGCAGGACGATCGCGATCCACGGCAGCCACGTGGCGAGCCGGTCCGAGGCGGTGTACCAGGACCGCGCTTTCACCAGGCCGGCCGCGTCGGCGACCGCGATCGTCGGGTGGACTTCGGGGATGCGGTTGACGATGGTGAGCCCGTCGGCGGCGAGCTGCTGCTTGGCGACGTCGATGAACGGCGCCAGGTCGAGCACGACCTTGTCACCCTGGATCGCGATGGCCGAGGCCGATCCGTCGAGCACCGCCACCGCCTGCTCGTGGGCCACGCGGATCACGCGGTCCCACGTCTGCGCGATCTGGTCACTCGCCACGAGGGTCGCGACGCGGCCGTGCACGAAGCTCTGCACGCCCGACGCGAGCGGACCGGTCAGGTCCTCCAGCCGGTCGGTGACGGCCGGCGGGACGCCCTGGGCCGCGAGCGCGCGGACGGCGTCGGTCGCGATGGCCTGCACGTTGACGTTGGTGAAGATCGCCTCGGTGACCCGGTCGGTCACGGCGGCCTGCACCGCCGGGTCGCGGATCAGCGGGCTCATCGTGGCGGTGAACCGGTCGGTGTCGGAGATCTGGTTGTGCACCCACACCGACGCGAGCGCGAGCGGGGCGAGGATGCAGCCGATCACGATGAGGATCGAGGACACGATCGGCCGCCAGCTGACGCGGCGACGTTCGCGCGTGGCCCGCAGCCGCGCTACCTCGAGCCGCAGCTGTTCCAGCTCGGCCCGCTCGTCGGCGGTCGGCTCGATGCGGTGTTCCGTGCTCTCCGACATGACCGGTCCGGTCCGCTCAGCTCGACATCATTTCCCGCAGCGCGGCTTCCTGCTCCGCGGACAGGTTGGACTGCAGCAGCTCCGGCTTGTGGCCGCCGGCCTCGATCGCGGCCTTGACCTTGTCGACCACCGCGTCGCTGGACATCAGGAACAAGGCCGAGGTGCCGGGCGTGATCTTGTCGCGCACAGACTTGATGAAGTCGTCGTCGATGCCGACGTCGGTCAGCGAGCCGGCGAGCGCCCCGGTCGCCGCGCCGATGGCGGCACCGAGCAGCGGCACCAGGAAGATCAGGCCGAACAGCATGCCCCAGAACATCCCGCTCATCGCTCCGCCGGCGGTGAGGTTGCGCAGCTGACGGGTCTTCGGCTTCTTGGCGTCGGGTTTCCACGACACGGTGGCCGCGTCGTGGATCGAGATCAGTTCCTGCTTGGCCAGGCTCCGGAGGGTGTCCACCGCGTTGTCGGCTCCGTCGGGGCTGTCGAACTTCCACACCGTCAGCGTCGTCATCGTGCTCTCCTGTCGGGTTCGCGGGCTGCGCCGACGCCACCGTCGCCCCGCACGGCCCCGTCCGCCTCGCCCCTGCGGGGTGAGACCCGCCGCCGGACCGCCGCGGCACCGAGCCGCAGCTCGGTGCGCCGGACCGCGTCGTGCCGGGCGGCCTGCGCGCCGGCGTCGAGCGCGCGCACGAGGGGTGAGCCGGGGCCGTGGCGGGCGCGGATGCTCGCGATGCGTTCGGCGAAGTCGGTCGGGCGGCCGTCCGGGGCCGTCCGCATGTCGCAGAACCACAGGGCGTCGCGCAGCACGGTGCGCTCGTCCGGGTAGCGGGCGAGGTCGGCCGCGAGCCCGCGCTCCTCTGCGATGAACGCGGCGGCCGAGTGCTGGGCCACGAGGTTCACCAGCCGGGGCGGTGCCGCCACCGCGACGAGGAACCGGGCGCCGTCGAGCGGGTGGTAGCCGGTGACGACGAGGCCGGGTGCGTAGCCGATGTCGTGCACCAGCGCGGCCGCGACAAGCAGCTCCTCCTCGTCGGCGGACAGCAGGCTCGGCCCGATCTGCCGCCCGCACTTCGCGACGCCCCGCACGTGCTCCCACCTTCGCGGCAGCTCGCGCGAAAGGTGGCGCTGCGCGAGGCCCCAGGCCCACGCGGTCAGCGCGCCTTGGGGGCGCGTCGCCGGTTCAGCGGCGGCTGTGACGGGGCTGGAGTGCGTCGGAGGCATGTACGACCAGCGCCCAGATGACGAGCACGTCGAGGGTGAGCACGATGAGCGCCCAGAACGGCGCGGCGGGCAGGAAAGTCAGGTGCGCCAAGGCGCTGAGCCCGGCGATCGCGATACCGGGGTACCGGGCCCAGCTCGCCCGCGCGAACAGCCCGAGCCCCGTCACCACCGCGGCCACGCCCAGCACCAGGTGCACCCAGCCCCAGCCGGTGAGGTCGAACAGCAGGGTCCCGTGCGCGGTCACGGCGTAGTACTGCGGGTCGAGCAGCGCCGTGAGCCCTTCGACCAGGGTGAAGCTCCCGAGCAGGAGCATCATCGTGGCACCGAAGAAGATCCAGCGGGCCCAGCCGGACTCCTCGTCGGTGGACTCCTGCGCGGGTGCGTCCGGGCGCACAGCGTGATCGCTCATGATCGGGTCCCTTCTCCTGGCCGCGGACATCCTCGACGGCCGGGCTCGCGGGCGCTTCGCCCCGTGCGGATGAAACCGTCCATTCCGGACGTCAGCGGGCCGGCCGTCCGGCGAGCACGCGGAACAGCACGCGCAGCGCCTCGCCCATGCCGTGGGGCGCGGCCGCGGCGGGGGCGACGCCGGGCGCGTCCAGCGGCACGCGGACGCGCAGCGCGCCGGGCAGGGTGCGGAACCGCAGCGGTGGTTCCAGCCGAAGCGCCTCACCGTCGACGCCGATGTCCACAAGGGACTGTCCCGAGCTCACCACGAACTCCTCGGTCTGCCACTCGTGGTAGCCGGGGTAGCGGGCGAGCTGGCCCGTGAGCTCGGCGGTGATCAGCGCCGGCAGGTCGCGCGCGCGGTCGACGTTCACGGTGACGATGCCGAGCGAGCCGCTGTCGAGCCGTTCGCGCGAGCCGAAGCCGCTGAGGCGGTCGAGGCGGTAGGCGCCGTTGGACACGAGCACGATGTCGGCCGGCGGGCGGTCTTCGTCACCGGGCACGCGGTACTGGAGGTCGAAGTGCTCGGACTCCGGGCCCAGCAGCTGCGGCAGCTGGCCGGCGACCGTCGACACCTTGGCGTCGCGGTAGCCCGGTGACTGGACCACGGTGGCGTAGACGCCGAGCGAGGCGTTGTTCACGAACACCCGGTCGCCGATCAGCGCGAGGTCGATGCGGTGCTCGGCCGCTTCGCCGTACGCGTCTAGGGCGGCGGTCACGTTCTCGCGGTCGAGCCCGAGGTCGAGGGCGAAGTGGTTGCGGGTGCCGGCGGGCACGCAGACGTACGGCAGGCCGTGGCGGCGCGCGACGTCGGCGACCAGCGCCTGGGAGCCGTCGCCGCCGGCCATCCCGATCACGTCCGCGTGCTGGGCGGCCTCTTCGGCGAGCGCCCGAAGGTCATCGCCGCGGCGCAGCACCACGGGGGTGACGCCGCGTTCGCGCGCCTTGCGTTCGAGGTCGAACTGCGCCACCTTCCCGCCGCCGGAGCGCGGGTTCATCAGCAGCACGCCGTGGCGCGCGGGCCCGACGCGGTCGGCTTGTGCCCGCCGGGCCAGGTCGTGGCCGATCGCCACCCGCGCCGCCAGTGCCGCGAGCACCATCAGCCCGAGGACCAGAAGCAGCACCACCAACGTGCGCAGGTCCGGCAGCAGGGCGATCGCGGCGAGCGCGAGGACCGCCACGACCGCGAGCACGATCCGCGCGAACCCGTGGCGGACCAGCGCCGCCCAGGCCGCGATCGTGGCGATCACCAGTAGCACCACGGCGAGCACCAGCTGCCCCGGGCTGCGGACCGCGGCGAGCACCGCCACCACGACCGCGGCGGCCAGCGCGAGGAGGGCGCCGAGCGCGCACGCGCGCCGGGCGAGCGACGGAGCAGGGCCGGTCATGCGCCGACCCTGCGTGGGCGGACGGCCCCGTGTCGTCACCCCGTCCGGATGATGCCTCGTCTCACCCCGTGCGGGGGAGGAAAGGCGCTCGCCCGAGCGCGAAGCTGCCCCGATGGTGCTCACCTCACGACGTTCGACGGTCGAATCCCGGGAAGACCGGATCGCCCGGGGCAAGGCGGCCCGCGCGGCCGCTCCGCGGTCGAGCCACGCCGGGTTCACGAGAGAACGTGGCCGCCCGGGTCCGCTGGAACTGCTCGCACGCCAAGACGAGACGCGCGTCAAGGATCTGCTGCCGATCCGCTACGGGCGCATGGCGGTGTCGCCGTTCACCTACTTCCGCGGTGCCGCGCTGCCGATGGCGAGCGACCTGTCCGGCACACCGGTCAGCGGGCTGCGGGTGCAGGCGTGCGGCGACGCGCACCTGATGAACTTCGGCGTGTTCGCCTCGCCGGAACGCAAGCTCGTATTCGACATCAACGACTTCGACGAGACCCTGCCCGGCCCGTGGGAGTGGGACGTGAAGCGCCTCGCGGCGAGCCTCGAGATCGCGAGCCGGGACAACGGGTTTTCCGCCCGCCAGTGCCGCGGCGTGGTGCTCGCGACGATCGCGCAGTACCGCAAGGCGATGCGGGACTTCGGCGAGCGCACCGCGCTCGATGTCTGGTACGCCCACGCCGATGTCGATCAGGTCGAGGCCTTGTACGCCGATCGCCTGGGCGGGCACCGGCGCCGGATGATCGCGAAGGGCATGGCCTCGGCTCAGGCGCACGACAATCTCGGCGCCCTGCGTCGCTTCACGTCGGTCACCGACGGCACGGTGCAGATCAAGCCCGACCCGCCGATTGTGCTGCCCCTCGAAGAGCTGGCGCCCACCAAGGAGGCCGCCGACGAGGTGCGCAACCAGATGGGCTCGATCCTGAAGGCCTACCGCGCCACGCTGGAACCCGAGCGGCGCGTGCTGCTGGACCGCTACCGGATCGTGGACATGGCGCACAAGGTCGTGGGCGTCGGCAGTGTCGGCACCCGGTGCTGGATGGTGCTGCTGCTCGGCAACGACGACCGCGACCCGTTGTTCCTGCAGGCGAAGGAAGCCGGCCCGTCGGTGCTGGAGGAGTTCGCCGGGGCCAGCGACTACGACAACTCCGGGCGCCGCGTGGTCGTGGGCCAGCGGCTGATGCAGACGGTGAGCGACATCTTCCTCGGCTGGGTCCACGTGACCGGTGTCGACGAACGCCCGCGCGACTTCTACCTGCGCCAGCTGCGCGACTGGAAGGGCTCGGCCAACGTCGAGTCGATGGACCCGCGCGACCTGCGCACCTACGGCATGCTGTGCGCGTGGACGCTCGCGCGCGCCCACGCCCGCACCGGCGACAGCGTGGCGATCGGCGCCTACGTCGGTTCCGGTGACTCGTTCGACCACGCGATCGCCGAGTTCACGCACGACTACGCCGACCAGAACGAGAAGGACCACACGGAGCTGACCAAGGCCATCAAGACCGGTGCGGTCAAGGCCGAGTCCGGGCGGTGAAGGCGCGGCAGCTGCTCGGCCCGGGTGTGCTGCGTCCCGTGCTGACGGTGGCGACGCTCATCGCCGTGTACTACCTGCTCCCGGTGAACCGGCAGCTCGACGCGTGGACGGTCGTGGGGCTCGTCGTCGGGGTGACGCTGGTCGTGGTCCTGGTCGTGGTCGAAGCGCGCGCGATCCTGCGCTCCGCGCGCCCGGCGTTGCAGGGCATCCAGGCGCTGGCGCTGGTGGTGCCGCTGTTCCTGCTGGTGTTCGCCAACGTCTACTACGTGCTGCAGTACAACGTGCCGCAGAGCTTCAGCGCGCCGCTGAACCGCACCGATTCGCTGTACTTCGTGGTCACGGTGTTCGCGACGGTCGGGTTCGGCGACATCGTGCCCGTGACGCAGGCCGCGCGCCTGCTGGTCACGGTGCAGATGATCGCGAACCTGCTGGTGGTCGGCGTCGCGCTGCGGGTGATCCTGACGGCCGTGCAGCGCAGCCGCTCGCGGTTACCGCTGGGCGTGCTTCGGGATCAGCAGCGCCGTGACGACCCCGACGAGGCCGAGGCACACGAGCATGATCAGGGCGATGCCGAACGGCCCGTTGCCCGGGACGGCCGCACCGGCGAGCACGGAGCCGACCAGCGCGGTGCCCAGTGACGAGCCGAGGTTCGACACGCTGCGCGAGACACCGGAGATGTCGCCCTGCGCCTCTTCCGGCGAGCTCGACTGCACGAGGTTGACCGACGCCGTCAGCATCACGCCGATCCCGATGCCCATCAGCAGCAGCCCGGGTGTGAAGGTCCAGACGCTCGAGTCCTCGCGGACCAGCACCAGCATCAGCACCAGGCCCAGCGTCGTGGAGGTGAAGCCGGCCCGGATCAGCCGGCGCAGCGAGTGGCGCCGCGACATCCGTCCCGCGAGCGCCGACGCGGCGAGGATGCCGATGGTGGCCGGCACGAGCACCAGTCCCGTCTCGATCGCGCTGAAGCCGCGGATCTGCTGCAGGAACACCGATGTCACGAAGAACGCGCCCTGCATGACCAGCCACTGCAGCACCTGGGTGACGAGCCCGAGGTTGGATGCCTTGCTGCGGAAGATCTTCAGCGAGAACAACGGTGCGCGTCCGGCGTGCTCCACGCGCCGCAGGTGCAGGAAGAAGATCACCAGCAGCACGGCCCCGATCGCGACGTAGATCCACACCGGCGACATGCCGCCCTTCGGGATCACCACCGTGCCCCCGATCGTGAAGTCCCCCCGCGACTTGAGCCACCCGTAGGTCGAGCTCTGCAGCACGCCGAACACCACGAAGAACAGCCCGGCCGCCGACAGCACGGCGCCCCACACGTCGAAGTGCGGCGGCCGCTCGGCCAGCGGCGGGTCGACGATGCGCAGGGCGAGGAAGATGATCAGCACGATCACGGCCACCTGGAAGAGGAACGACGCCCGCCAGCCGAGGTAGCTCGTGATCAGACCACCGAGCAGCGGCCCCGCCGCCGCCCCGAGCCCCGCCGCCCCGCTCACGATCCCGAAGTTGCGCGCGCGGGCGCTCACGTCGTCGAACACCACCGTCACGAGGATGTAGATCGGCGGGATCAGCAGCGCCGACCCGATGCCCTCCAGCAGCGAGTACCCCACGATCAGCACCCCGATGCCCTGCGCGAACGACGACAGCAGCGCACCCGAGCCGTAGATCACGAGACCCGCGATGAAACAGACCTTGCGGCCGAGGAAGTCCGTGAGCTTGCTGCCGGGGATCATCAGCGCGGCCATCGTGAGCGTGAACAGCGTGATCGCGGTCTGGATGCTGATGACCGACGTGCCGATGTCGTCGGCGATCGTGCTGATCGCCACGTTCATGTTCGTCGCCGCGTAGCTCGCGATGAACTGCCCGAGCGCGAGCGGCAGCACCACTGCGGACGCGGAGACGCTCTTCGATCCCGTGGCCATCGGGCGCCCCTCTCCTCGATGCCCCACCTTGCGAACCCCCGGCCATCTCGGCATCACCTGTTGCGGATGACTGCGTCGTTCTCACCAGGGGCAACACCGGCGGGACTCGCGTGCGGCGAGGTGATCCTCAGGCGCCGATGCCCTCGAGCACCGTCGCCACCACGGCGTCGATCGACGGGGCCTGGGGCGGGCCCGCGTGGGGAACCAAGGCCGAGAACACCGTCTCGTGGCAGGCGCCGACCAGGAGGGCGGCCGCGGCGTCGAGGTGGGCGGTGGGGGAGAGGCGGCCGAGGTCGCGTTCGGCGTGGAGGTAGGTGAGGAGGCGGTCGCGCCATTCGGTGTGCGTGGGGGTGAGGGAGGCGAAGCGCGCGAGGACCGCCGGGTGGGCGAGCAGGCCGGCGAACGTGGGCAGGATGGCGCGGTGCAGGGCGAGGCCGTAGGCGAGGTGCGCGCGCAGGTTGGTTTCGACCGTGGCGTCACCGGGTGTGGGCAGGGCGCCGAGTTCGCGTTCGGCGGCGCGGACGTGGGCGCGCAGCGCGTGCGCCAGGAGTTCCTCCTTGTCGGCGAAGTGGTTGTACAGCACGCCGTCCGCGACGCCGGCGCGGCGGGCGATCGCGCGGACCGTCAGCTTCGCCGCGCCTTCCTCGGCCATGAGCGCGCCGGCCGTCGCGATGAGGTGCTCGCGCAGGCTGCGGTCCCCGTCGCGCAGGGCGGCTGCTGTTCTCGGTGACATCGCGGCCATCGTATTCACCGGACGGCGGTGACGAGCCACGCCGCGCCCCGCAGCCGCACGGCGCCGGGCTCGGCGAATGGGCGCAAGGCCTCCACCAGCACGGCTTCGGCGTCCGGTCCGTGGTGCCGGACCGGGCCCCAGCCGGCGATGAACTCCGCCGCGTCGGCCACGTCGCGGCCCCAGACCTGGTCGGCCTCGACGCGCGTGCACGTGACGTCGCGGAACCCGGCGTCCGTCAGCACCGAACGCGTGTGCGCGGGATCGGCCAGCGACGCCGGCCCGACGCCCGAAGGCAGCGGAGCCAGCGCGCCGAACACCGCCCCCAGGTCGGTCCCCGCCGGCTCCGTCAGGCACACGAACGCGAGCCGCCCACCCGGCCGCAGCGCGCGGCGCACCCGGGCGAACGCCGCCACCGGATCCGCGTAGAACATCACCCCGAACCGGCTCAGCGCGACGTCGAACGAGCCCTCCTCGAACGGGTAAACCTGCACGTCAGCCTGCTCGAACACCACGTTCGGCGCACTCCGGTCCCGCGCCGTCGCCAGCATCGGCCCGGACAGGTCGAGGCCCAGCACCCGCCCGGACCCGGACCGCGCCGCCGCGAGCCGGGTCAGCTGCCCCGTGCCGCACCCGAGGTCGACCACGTCGTCGCCCGGCCCCACCGCGGCCAGCAGGAACTCGTTGAACCCGCTGTTCACCGCGTCGTAGCGATCGGCGTGCTCCGCCCAGTGCCCACCCTCGTAGCCGTTCCACGCCTGCGCCTGCTCCGTGTTGACGATCCCGGTCACGATGTCCTCCCAGCGTTGTGAACATACGTTCATGAACAGGTGTTCATCATGACTCGCGGTCCCAGGACCTGTCAAACAATCCGATGTGGGCAGTCCTGGGTCACGTCAGTGATTCGGCGTCTCGATCCGGACCCTAGGCCGGTGTCCGACCCGCGCAACGTCCTAAGTGGACGAGTACGTCCGCCCCTTCCACCCGGCGCCACGGCCGGCGAAGTGCCGGCGCGCCGAATCGAGCGTCATCAGCGTGTACAGCAGCGCCGTCAGCGGCAGCAGCAAGCCCAGCACCGGCCACTGCCGGTGTAGCGCGCCATCGACACGAACGTCGCCGCCATCAGCAGCCACGCGGCCGGCGCGGGCCACGAAGGGCCGGTGAACGTCAGCACCGGGGGAGCGAGGAACACCAGCGCCAGACCGACGACCGTGCCCGCCAGCACGAGCGGGGAGTGGCGCAGCTGCGTGTACGCCGTGCGCGCGACCATCTGCCACAGATCGGAAAGCCGCGGGTACGGCCGGACACTGTGGACGTTCGACGCGAACCCGAGCCACGTCCGCCCACCCGCCGCGGACACCGCGCGGGCCAGGGCGACGTCGTCGATCACGGCGCCGCGGACGGCCGCGAGGCCACCCGCGCGTTCGAGAGTGGAGCGGCGCACGAGCACGCACCCGCCGGCGGCCGCGGCCACCCGTGAGCGCGGGTTGTTCACGCGCCGGAACGGGTAGAGCATCGCGAAGAAGTACACGAACGCCGGCACGATCAGCCGTTCCCACGGCGTTTCGGTGCGCAGCACGGCCATCTGCGACACGAGGTCGTGCTCACCGCACGCCGCCACGAGGGTTTCGAGCGAACCCGGCCCGTGTTCGATGTCCGCGTCGGTCAGCAGCACGAAATCCACTGCGCCCGCCTCGGCGACGCCGCGCGCGGCCGCCCACAGCTTGCCCGTCCAGTCCGCCGGCAACGGGTCCGGCGTCACCACGGTCAGCGGCAACGCCCCGGCCGCACCGCCGAGCCGCCGGGCCAGCTCGCCGGTGCCGTCGGCGCTGTCGTCGTCGACGAGGATCACGCGCGCCTCGCCCGGATAGCGTTGCGCGAGCAGGGCGGGCAACGTCGTCGGGAGCACGGCCGCCTCGTCGCGCGCCGGCACCACGACCGCCACCGACGGCCACTCGGCCGGGCGCACCGACGGCGGCAGCCGCTGGTCCGTCCGCCAGAACCAGCCGTGGCCGAAGGCGAGTCCCAGCCACACCACGAGCGTCAGCCACCCGGGCACCGTCAGCACTTCGCGGATCCTAGCGCCGCGATCGGGTCTTGGCGCGACGACGGCATCGGTCAAGAACCATCGGACGACTGACCTTGTCCCACCGGCAAACCCACCCGCGAGTAAACGGCGTCAACCAGGCACGAACGCAGATTCCCGCGGGAAGACAGGGAATGGACAGTCGAGTGCATCTCCCCCGAGTAGGTCTAGACATCCGATGGATCACGCACCTAATGTGCTGGGCGATCCACCAGCTCGTCGCCGGCCGCCACCGGGGCACGCGGCCGCGCGGACCCGTCAGGAGGAGCACGTGCCGATCTCGACGCGCCGGAACGCCGTTCTGGCCGCACTGTTTTCCCTCGCCGTGGCCGGATCCACGGCCACGCCCGGAATCGCCGCACAGCCGGACCGCGGCTGCACCGGACCGATCAAGACCGCGTCGATCATGACCGTCGAACCGTGCGACGGCATGGACCGCGTGCTGGCCAAGGCGGCCGCCGTCGTGCCGCGGCCCGGCCAGCTCGCCTGGCAGCAGCGGCCTGTCACGGCCTTCACGCACTTCGGCATGAACACCTTCACCGACCGCGAATGGGGTTCGGGCGCCGAGATGGAGTCGACGTTCGCGCCACCGGCCGTGGACACCGACCAGTGGATGCGCTCGCTCAAGGCAGCCGGGGTGACGCAGGTGATGCTCACCGCCAAGCACCACGACGGTTTCGTGCTCTACCCGACGCGCTACACCGACCACTCCGTCGTCGCCAGCCCGTGGTGGCTCAGCGCGGGCTGCACCGACCCGGAGGCCGACGCCGCCCGCCAAGCCGCGCAGGCCACGCGCTCGCAGGACCCGTCCGCGTTCTGGCAGGCGCGCGACGCGGGCTGCACCAACCCCCGCGGCGACATCCTGCGCGACTACGTGGATTCCGCTCGCAAGGCCGGCCTCAAGGTCGGCGTCTACCTCTCGCCCGCCGACGGCGCCGAGCTGCCCGCGACCTTCTTCGCCGACGAGGTCAAGCGGATCGAGGCGAAGGTCGCGGCCGGACAGTCGCTGTCCATCGAGGAACAGGCCACCTACGACGACCGCGCGAGCGCCCCGCAGGGCCAGGGCCGCTACGGCACCGGCAGCGCCGTGACCCGACGGACCATCCCCACGCTGGTGGCGGACGACGACCGCGCGGCCGCGCTCGCCGCCGGGAAGCTGCCGCGCTTCACCGTGAGCGAGGACGACTACAACACCTACTACCTCAACCAGCTCTACGAACTGTTCACCCAGTACGGCCCGATCGACGAGCTGTGGCTCGACGGCGCCAACCCGTGGCGCGACCGCGGCATCAGCGAGAACTACGACTTCACCACCTGGTTCTCGATGATCCACGCGCTCTCGCCGAACACCGTCACGTTCGCCGGGCCCGCCGGCGTGCGCTGGGTCGGCAACGAGGCCGGCCAGGCGCGGACCCCGGAGTGGAGCCCGCTGCCGACGACCGGCGACCCGAACACCGCGCACAACGAGGAGCTGTTCCTCGGCGGCGCGACGGCCACCGACCTCGGCTCGCGCCAGGTGCTGGCCGACCCGTCCGTGCGCTTCCTGCAGTGGGCGCCGGCCGAGTCCGACGTCTCGATCCGCCCCGGCTGGTTCTTCCACCCGGGCGAACAGCCGAAAACCGCCGCGCAGCTAGTGGACATCTACCGGCGCACGGTGGGCCGCAACTCCTCGCTGCTGCTGAACGTGCCGCCCGGCCCCGACGGCGAGTTCGCCCCTGCCGACGTCGCTTCGTTGGCCGCCTTCGGCCAGTCCGTCGCGGCCACACAGGTGAACCAGGCCCACGCACGGCCCGGCGACAAGGCCGTCGCCGCGGTCACGGACGGATCGCTCACCACGTCCTGGACCCCGCCGCACGGCGCGCCGGCGGGCACGCTCGACGTGCCGCTCGCCCGGCCCGCGACGTTCGACCAGATCCGCCTCGGCGAGGACATCAGCCGCGGCCAGCACGTGGAGGGCGCGACCGTGCAGGCCGAGGTCGACGGCGCGTGGCGGACGCTCGGCACCGTCACGACCATCGGCTACACCCGCCTGGTCACGCTCTCCGCGCCCGTGACGACCAGCCACCTGCGCGTGGTGATCACCCAGGCCCGCGCCACGCCGTACCTCTCGACCTTCGCCCTGTACCGCACCGTGGCGCCGGCCGCCTGACCCGAAGGACCCCTTGATGACTTCCCGAAAGCGCCACCTGGCCGCCGTGCTCGCGGCCGGGGTTTCGCTCGCCGCCCTCGTCACGCAACCCGCCGCGGCCGCCCCCGACCACCAGCAGCCGCTGCCCGTCGTCACGCCCACGCCGCAGTCGCTCGCCCGTGACTCCGCCGACATCGCTGTGCCCGACGAGGTCGTGCTCGTCACCGACAGCACCACCGACGCCGCCGCGAAAGACCTCGTCACCACGCTGCTGCGGCAGCACGGCGCACGCAAGGTCACCACGGTCACGAAGGAACCTGGCCGCGGCCACGCGCTCGTGGTCCGGCTCGGCGCCGGATCCACGGCCCCGTCCCAGGCCGAGGGCTACTCGCTCACCACCACGCGCGGCGAGGTCGTGCTCGCCGGGCGCGACGGCTCCGGCCAGTACTACGCCGCGCAGACGTTGCGGCAGCTTTTCGTCCGCTCCGGCCACGGGTGGGCGATCAGCGGCGTGGCCGTGCGCGACTGGCCGAACATGGCGCTGCGCGGGTCGATCGAAGGCTTCTACGGCCCGCCGTGGAGCACCGCCGACCGGCTGCGGCAGATCGCGTTCCTCGGCGAGGTCAAGGCCAACACCTACGTCTACAGCGCCAAGGACGACTCCTACCTGCGTGCGCAGTGGCGCGATCCGTACCCCGCGGACGAGCTGGCCACGCTCGGGCAGCTGGTGCAGTCGGCGACCGCGCACCACGTCGACTTCACCTACGCGCTCTCGCCCGGCGTGTCGATCTGCTTCTCCTCGCCCGACGATCTCGCCGCGGTGAAAGCGAAGCTGCAGTCGGTGTACGACCTGGGCGTGCGGTCGTTCTCGATCCCGTTCGACGACATCTCCTACACCAAGTGGAACTGCGCCGCCGACCAGACGGCGTTCGGCGCGCCCGGGCAGGCCGCCGCGGGCAAGGCCCAGGTTTCGTTGCTCAACGCGATCACCAGCGACTTCGTCAAGACCCACGACGGCGTGCGTCCACTGCAGACGGTGCCCACCGAGTACAGCGACCTGAAGGACTCGCCGTACAAGACCGAGCTGCGCGAGAACCTCGACCCGTCGGTGGTCGTGCAGTGGACCGGCACGGACGTGGTGCCGCCGAGCGTCACCACCGACGAGGCGCAGCAGGTGTCCACTGTGTACGGCCGCAAGGTGTTCCTCTGGGACAACTACCCCGTGAACGACTACGAGCAGTCCGCCGGCCGGCTGCTGCTCGCGCCCTACGCGCAGCGGGAGGCCGGGCTTTCGCAGTACCTCAACGGGATCGTCGCGAACCCGATGAACCAGGAGGCGGCCAGCGAGGTGGCCGAGTTCGGCGCCACCGACTTCGCGTGGAACGACGCCGGGTACTCGCCGGAGCGCTCCTGGCCGCAAGCGCTTGCGCGGCTCGCGGGCGGTGACGCCCGGGCCACGGCCGCGTTGCGGGTGTTCGCCGACCTCGAACACCTGGCCCCGACGTTCGGCCCGACGCCGTGGCAGCCGCAGGCGCCGGTGCTCGCGGCGAAGACGAAGGCGTTCTGGCAGCGGTGGAACGCGGGTGACCACCGGGTGGGCGACCTGCGGGCGTACGCGGTGCAGATCCGCGACGCCGCGAAGGTGATCCGCGGTGGCCGGGTCGAGAGCGCCTTCGTCGAGGAGGCCTCGCCGTGGCTCGACGCGACGGCGTTGTGGGGCGGCGCGATGGTCGACCAGCTCGACGCCCTCGCGGCCGCCGGGCGTGGTGACACCAAGGCGGCGCAACGGCTCACCGCGTCCGCCGACGGTCTCGTCGCCCGGGCCCAGGCCGTGAAGACCGGCGACACCAACCGGTGGGGAGTGCGGCAGGCGCTCGTTGGCGACGGGGTTCTCGACGCGTTCATCACCCAGGCCCGGGCCGCGACGCTCGGCTGACCCCGGAAGGACGGAGAGCTTCGTGAGCGCAGTGAGCAGGAGGAGTTTCCTCGGCGGGGTCGCCGGGCTGGCCGCGGCGAGCACGGTGTTCGCCGGGCCGGCCGGCGCGGCGGGCCGTGGCGGACTGACCGTGTCCGGCGAGCAGTTCCTGTTGGACGGTAAGCCGTTCCAGATCATCTCGGGTGCCGTGCACTACTTCCGCATCCACCCCGACCAGTGGCGCGACCGGCTGGAGCGGCTGCGTGCACTCGGCCTGAACACGGTCGAGACGTACGTCGCGTGGAACTTCCACCAGCCGAAGCCGGGCCTGCCGGACTTCAGCGGGTGGCGTGACCTGCCGAAGTTCATCCGCACCGCCGGCGAGGTGGGACTGCGGGTGATCGTGCGGCCGAGCCCGTACATCTGCGCGGAGTGGGAGTTCGGCGGCCTGCCCGCGTGGCTGCTCGCCGACCGCGACCTCGAACTGCGGTGCGCGGATCCGAAGTACCTCAAGGCGGTCGACGCCTGGTACGACCACCTCGTGCCGCGCCTGGCCGCGCTGGAGGCGCACCGCGGCGGGCCGGTGATCGCCGTGCAGATCGAGAACGAGTACGGCAGCTACGGCAACGACACCTCGTACCTGGCGCACCTGCGCGACAGCCTGCGTTCGCGCGGGTGCGAGAGCCTGCTGTTCGCGGCCGACGGCGCGTCGGACTTCTTCATGCGTTTCGGCTCGCTGCCGGGCACGCTCGAAGTCGGCACGGGCGACGGGAACCCGGTGCCGAGTCTCGAAGCGCTGAAGAAGTTCCAGCCCGGCAAACCGGTGATGATGGCGGAGTTCTGGGACGGCTGGTTCGACCACTGGGGCGAACAGCACAACACCCGCGACCCGCAGCAGATGGCGGGCTACATCGACACCGTGCTCGCGTCCGGCGCGTCGGTGAACCTGTACATGGCGTGCGGCGGCACGAACTTCGGCTTCACGAGCGGGGCCAACACCTCCGGCACGACCTACCAGCCCACCGTCACGAGCTACGACTACGACTCGCCGGTGGGGGAGGCCGGCGACCTCGGCGCCAAGTTCACCGCGCTGCGGAGCGTGATCGGCAAGTACACGAAGCTGCCCGAGGGGCCGATCCCCGGCCGTTCCCCGCGGCTGGCGCCGCAGACCGTGAAGCCGGACGCGACGGCGTCGCTGCTGGAGTCGCTGCCCGCGTTGTCGAAGGTGGTGCGCTCGCCGCAGCCGTTGCCGATGGAGAAGCTCGGCCAGGCCACGGGGCTCGTCCACTACCGGACGAAGGTGCAGGGCCCGCACAACGGCACCCTGAGCATCCACGGCCTCGCCGACCGCGCGCTGGTCTTCGCCGGCGGCGAGCAGGTCGGCGTTCTCGACCGCAACACCCCCGACGGCACGGTGGACCTCGTGTTCGAGGAGGCGGAGAACCAGCTCGACATCCTCGTGGACACGATGGGCCGGATCAACTACGGCCCGTACCTGGCCGATCGCAAGGGCATCGACGGGTGGGTCGCGATGAACACCCAGCAGAAGCTCTTCGGCTGGGAGATCCGGCCGCTGCCGCTCGACGATCTGTCCACTGTGCACTTCACGCCGGGCGCTCCGGGCGCCGGGCCGGCCTTCCACCGGGCCGCGGTGACGATCGGGGCGCCCGCCGACGGGTTCGTCGCGCTGCCGGGCTGGGAGAAGGGCATCGTCTGGCTGAACGGCTTCAACCTCGGCCGTTACTGGAGCCGCGGTCCACAACGGACTCTCTACGCCCCGGCGCCGCTGTGGCGACGGGGGCGCAACGAGCTCGTGGTGCTGGAGCTGCACCAGCCGGGGGAGGCGCTGGAGATCCGCGCGGAGGCCGACCTGGGGTGAGACGCAGGTCACTTTCACCGGTGTCACAACTTCGCGGGCCCACCCGTCAAGGGTGTGTAACCAGTGGAAACGGGTGAAGGAGCAGATCAGTGGAAGCACGACTCAACCTCTTCGGAAACGCTGTCGCCGGCAAGTTCGTCAAGTACCTGAACGCGGCGAACAAGCCGATCGCCGACTCGGGCCTCCCCGCCGCGACGCAGGAGCTCGTGAAGCTGCGCGCCAGCCAGATCAACGGCTGCGGCTTCTGCACCGACATGCACTACAAGGAAGCCGTGGCCGCGGGCGAGGAACCCACGCGCCTCAACCTCGTCGCGGCCTGGCGCGAAGCCACCGTCTTCACCGACGCCGAGCGCGCGGCCCTCGAACTGGCCGAAGAGGGCACCCGCATCGCCGACGCCGCCGGCGGCGTCAGCGACGAGGTCTGGCAGCAGGCCGCCAAGCACTACGACGAGGACCAGCTCACCGGCCTCACCATGCTCATTGCACTCATCAACACCTACAACCGCATGAACGTCATCACCCAGCAGCCCGCGGGCCACTACGAGGTGGGCATGTTCGGCTGACCCCGGCCCACCACCGCTCCCACCGCTACGACGCCCCAGGCACCGGATCTCCCAGAGCCTGGGGCGTTGTGCTGTCTGCGTCTGATTTGCCCCGTTTGTCTTTCTTGACTGATCCGGTCGCCGCTGTGGCCTGGGGGATTCGGGCGCGAGGGGTGTCGTGCTGTCCGCTCCCGGACAGCGCCGAATCGATCCCCGCTCCCATCGCCCTGACGCCTCGGGCGCCGGACTCATCGGAGCCGGGGGCGTTGCCCCGCCCACTGCCGGATTGCTTCGAGCCCTCGCCCCTCGCGCCTCGGCGATGGTGCCGGACCGCGGCGACCGCTGTCGGTGTGGTCGTCGAGCGGCAGTTCGTCCGCCGCGCCGTCGTAGACCTGGCCGCGCTCGCCGGCCGGATGCCGCGGGGCCCGAGGTCCCCTCGGGTGGAGAGTCCGGCGTAGGGGCGTCGGTGTCGGGCGGGGGCCGGAAACACCACCCGAACCCGCGCCCGACCTGGGCCTCGCCACCCCTCCGGCTTCGGATTGCCCGGTTCAGGCGAACCCTCCCGCGGTGTCACCTTCCCCCGTCCGGGTTACTGAGTCTCCAGCCACCCTCACTTGTCAGGACGCCCGCCCGTCCCGCACCCTCCCACCTGCACGGATTCCACGGGGCCCGCCTCGCGCTGTGTTCGCGGAGTGATGCGCACCGTGATCCTCAACGAAATCGTCCCCACAATCTTGTACGAGATTGTTAACAATCGTGTATGGTCCCGATCTGCCGGAGCGCGCGGGCTCCGAGCCGGGTCGCCGAGGATCCGGTGCTGCGCCGAATCGCCGGTTCACAGGAGGTCACATGGACATCATCGACTCGCACACCCACGTCATCTCCCCGGACGCGGGCCAGTACCCGGTCGACCCCATCGGCGGCAAGCAGAGCGAGTGGTCGAAGGCGCACCCGGTGGACATCGACGGCCTCGTGCGGGCGCTGGACTCGGCGGGCATCGCGCAGGCCGTGGTGGTGCAGGCGTCCACGGTGTACGGCCACGACAACCGCTACGTCGCCGAAGCGCTGCGCCGCCACCCCGACCGGTTCGCGGGCGTCTACTCGATCGACGCGATGGCGCCGGACGCCGTCGAGAAGATCGACCACTGGCAGGGCCTCGGCCTCTCGGGCTTCCGCCTGTTCACCACCGGCACGACCATGCCCGGCCAGGCCGACTGGCTCGGCCACGAGGACTCGTTCCCCGCCTGGGCCCACGCCGAGAAGCACGACATCCCCGTGTGCCTGCAGATGACGATCCAGGGCCTGCCGAAGCTGCGGGAGATCCTCGACCGGTTCCCGCGCGTGCGGGTGCTGCTCGACCACTGCGCGCGCCCCGACCTGTCCGACGGGCGGCCGTACCGCCTGGCCAAGGACCTGTTCGACCTCGCCGCCTACCCCGGCGTGCACCTCAAGCTCACCCACCGCGCGCTGGCCGCGTCGGCGAAGGGCGCGTCCACGACCGAGGACTTCCTCAACGACCTGGTCTCGGCCTACGGCGCCGCCCGCATCGCGTGGGGCTCCAACTTCCCCGCGGCCGACGGCGTGCTGCCCGACCTGCTGGCCGAGGCCCGCGAGACGGTGTCCGTGCTGCCCGAAGCCGACCTCGACCAGATCTTCGGCGGGACCGCCGCCGCCTTCTACCCGTCGCTGAAGGGTGCGAGCCGTGCCTGAGCCCACGATCCTGCGGACCGTCCTCGCGGACTACCCGCACACGAAGCCGCTCAAGAACGGCGAGGTCACCAGCCCGTCGGTCGAGCTCGACTTCACCGCGGTCTCCCCGGTGCACAAGGCGTTCGCGCCGATGGTGCGCGACGAGGCCTACGACCTGAGCGAGCTGGCCGTGGTCACGGCGCTGCAGGCGATCGCCTACGGCCGGCCCGTGGTGCTGCTGCCGGTCGTGGTCGCGTCGCGGTTCCAGCGCGGTTGCCTCATCGCGCACGCGTCGCGCCCGGTGGACCCGGCCGGGCTCAAGGGCAAGCGCATCGGCGTGCGCGCCTTCACGCAGACCACCGGCATGTGGGTCCGCGCGCACCTCACCGAGGATTTCGGCCTCGCCTCGCGCGACATCCACTGGCTCACCCGCGACGGCGCCCACGTCGCGGAGTACGAGGACCCCGACTTCGTCGAGCACGGCGTCGGCGACTCGAGCCTGCCCGACCTCCTGCGCGAAGGCCGCATCGACGCCACCATCCTCGGCAACGACCTGCCCGAAGGCGACGAGTTCGTGCGCGTGATCCCCGACGCCGCAACGCGTGATGAGCAGTGGTGGCGCGAGCACGGCTTCATGCCGATCAACCACATGGTCGTCGCGGGGGAGTCGCTCAGCCGCCGCGACCCCGGCGCCGTCCGCGAGGCCTACGAGCTACTGCGCCGCGCCGACGCGACCGTCGAGCGGCCCGACGGCGCGCCGGTCCCCACGATGTTCGGCTTCGAGAACCTGAGCGCCCCGATCGAGCTGATCGTCGACGCGTGCCTCGAACAGGGCCTGCTCCCGCGCCGCCTCGGCGCCGACGAGGTGTTCGCGCCGGCCCGGCAGATCCTCGGCTAGTTCCCTCCCCACCGGACATTTCAACGGAGAAACCGGAAGACGATGAGCGAAACCACGTCCACGGGCGCCCCCGGGCAGACCCGCAAGCGCAAGCCGTTCTACCAGGACCTGACCTTCCAGGTCCTCGCCGGCGTCGTCGTCGGCGTGCTCGTGGGCGCGCTCGCGCCCTCGGTCGGCCACCACGTCGACTTCCTCGGCGACATCTTCATCCACCTCATCCAGATGGTCGTCGGCCTGATCATCTTCTGCACGGTCACGCACGGCATCGCCAGCGTGCGCGACCTCGGCAAGGTCGGCCGCATCGCGGTGAAGTCCATTGTGTACTTCGAGGTGATCACCACGATCGCGCTGGTGATCGGCCTCGTGGTGGTCAACGTGCTCAAGCCCGGCATCGGCATGAACATCGACCCGTCGTCGCTGCACGCCCCCGCCTCGGCCGCGCCGGCCAAGTCGGAGGGCTTCGACGACTTCCTCGTGAGCCTCGTGCCCACGTCGGCCGTCGACGCGTTCGCCAAGGGCGAGATCCTGCAGGTGCTGGTGTTCTCGGTCCTGTTCGCCTGCGGCCTCGCCGCGCTGGGCGAGAAGGCGCAGCCGGTGCTGAACATCGTCGGCACCGTGCAGCAGTCGCTGTTCTGGATCATCAAGAAGGTCATGCGGCTCGCGCCGTTCGCCGCGTTCGGGGCCATCGCGTTCACGGTGTCGAAGTACGGGCTGAGCACGCTGCTGCCGCTGGGCAAGCTGGTCGGGGTGTTCTACCTGATCGTGGTGCTGTTCTTCGTGCTCGTGCTGTGGCCGGTGTCGCACTACGCCGGGGTCAGCCTGTGGAAGGTCCTGCGCTACTTCCGCGCGGAGCTGGTACTGGTGCTCGGCACGAGCTCGTCCGAAAGCGTCTTCCCGCAGCTCACGGCGAAGCTGGAAAAGCTGGGCGTCGACGAGCCGGTGGTGGGGCTCGTGCTGCCCACCGCGTACAGCTTCAACCACGACGGCACCTGCCTGTACTTCGCCGCGGTGAGCGTGTTCCTGGCCCAGGCCACCGGCACGGACCTGAGCTGGCAGGCCCAGCTGGGCCTGCTGTTCGTGCTGCTCCTGACGTCCAAGGGCGGCGCCGGCGTGTCGGGCTCGGCCATCGCGGTGCTGGCGCTGACCCTGGCGGCCACGCACACGATCCCGGTCAGCAGCATCGCCCTGGTGCTGGGTGTCCACAGTGTCCTGTCGGCCGCGTTCGTGTTCACCAACATCGCGGGCAACTGCGTGGCCACACTGGTCGTGGGCAAGTGGGAGAAGGCCATCGACCGCGTGACCCTGCATCGGGAGCTGGACGCGGGCTACGTCGCGGCGTGACGGATCCGGGGCGGGGTTTGCTGTGCCCCGCCCCGGAGTCACGCGTCGAACGAGCCGTGGCGGCCGGCGCCGCGGGTGAAGCGGGTGGCGCCGGCGACGGTGTCGCTCGCGAGGGACACCAGGCCGTGGCCGAACTCGTTGGCCAGGGCTTGTTCTTCGGTGGCGCCGTGTTGTTCGAGCACGGACGCGCGGTCCTCGCGCAGGCAGGTCTGCGGGAAAGCCGCCAGGCTCCGGGCCAGCTCGACGGCCGCGTCGAGGGCCTGGCCGGCGGGAACGACGCGGTTGGCAAGTCCGATCCGGAGTGCTTCGTCGGCGGCGACCGGGCGTCCGGTCAGGATCAGGTCCAAAGCGTGGCTCTGGCCGATCAGACGCGGCAGCCGTACGGTGCCACCGTCGATGAGCGGCACGCCCCAGCGCCGGCAGAACACGCCGAACACGGCGGTTTCGTCGGCCACGCGCAGGTCGCACCAGATCGCCAGCTCCAGCCCGCCCGCCACGGCGTGGCCGCTCACGGCGGCGATGACCGGCTTGCTCAGGCGCAGCCGCGTCGGGCCCATCGGACCGTCGCCCGACGGTTCGGTGCGGTTGCCGCGGCCTTCGCTCACGGCCTTGAGGTCGGCGCCCGCGCAGAACGTGCCGCCGGAGCCCTGCAGCACGGCGACCGAGGCGTCGGGATCGGCGTCGAAGGCGCGGAAAGCGTCCGCCAGCGCCGAAGCGGTGGCGCGGTCGACGGCGTTGCGCCGTTCGGGCCGGTCGATTGTCACGATCGTGACGGGGCCGCGCTTCTCGACCAGGACGGTCATCGGTCCTCCCACAGGGGCTCACGCAGGGCACGGCGCAGGATCTTGCCCACCGCCGACTTCGGGATCGCGTCGACCACGTGCACGCTCTTGGGCACCTTGTACCCCGCGAGCAGGCCACGCACGTGCGTGCGCAAGTCCTCTTCGGACACCGCAGCGCCCGGCCGCAGGGCGACGAACGCCGTCACCGCCTCGACCCACGTCGGGTCGGGTGCGCCGACCACAGCGGACTCGGCGACGGCCGGGTGCGCGGCCAGCGCGTCCTCGACCTCCCGCGGGTAGACGTTGTAGCCGCCTGTCACGATCATGTCGCTCGCGCGGTCGACCAGGTAGAGGTACCCGCGCTCGTCGGCGCGAGCGAGGTCGCGCGTGCGGATCCAGCCGTCCACGAGGGTCTCGGCGGTGAGCTCGGGCGCGTCGAGGTACCCGCTCATCGTAAACGGCGCGCGCACGCGGATCTCCCCGATCTCCCCGCGCGGCACCGGATTCCCGTCCGGGTCGGTGAGCAGGAGTTCCGCGTCGACGGCCGGGTGGCCGCACGAGCCGAGCAGCTCGCCGCGCAGGTGGTCGGCCTTGCCGAGCACCGTCTGGCACAGCGGTGCCTCGGTCTGGCCGTAGTACTGCACGAACTTCGGGCCGAAGCGCCCCATCGCCTCCTCGATCAGCGGCTTCGGCATGGGGCTGGCGCCGTAGACGATGGTGTCCACCGCAGAAAAGTCCACACTGGACTCGGTGAGCAGCAGGCCCAGCATCGTCGGCACGAGGTTGACCTCGGTGACGTGGTGCCGGGCGATCGAGTCGAGATAGGACCCGGGGTCGAAACCCGGCAGCACGACCGCGCGGCCGCCGCGGATCCAGTACGGCAGCACGAAAGTCCCGCTGGCGTGGATGAGCGACGCGGCGTGCAGCATCGCCGAGCCGGGCCCGGGGGAGAGGAGGTTGGCGAGGATGTTCGTGGTGATCGCGGCGTAGCTGGCCTGCGTGTGCTGCGCGGCCTTGAGGGTGCCGGTGGTGCCGGACGTGTAGAGGGCGAGCACGACGTCGTCCGGGGCGACCCGGATGCACGGGTCGGCCGCCGGAAAGCGGTCCAGCTCGGCGACGAGGTCGAGGTCCCGGGCGCGCCGGCGGTCGCCGAGCCCGGCCAGGCGCAGGCCGTCGAGGGCTTCGGCGAGTTCCGCGGCACGTTCGGCCAGGGGCTTGCTGTACACGAGCAGGGTGACGCCGGTTTCGGCGAGCATCCGCGTTTGTTCGGCCACGGCGAGGCGGGCGTTGAGCGGCACCCGGGTCACGCCGGCCTTGAGGCAGGCGAAGTCGAGCGGGACGGACCACTCGCCGTTGTCGACCAGCAGCCCCACCCTCGTGCCGCGGCCGGCCCCTGCGGCGAGCAGCGCGTTCGCGAGGCGGCTGGCGCGCTCGTCGACCTCGGCGAAGGAGAACTCCCGGTCGCCGACGACCACGGCCGTCCGGTCCGCGAAGCGCTGGGCACCCCGGCGCACCAACTCCACAGCGAGCATGCCGGAAGGTTTTCACAGTCCGTCCGGACTGTCAACGAGGACGGTAGGCTGCCCGGGTGACCCGCAGCGAACAACGAGCGCGCACCCACCAGACCCTGCTGGACGCCACCGTCGCGTGCCTGGTCGAGTTCGGCTACGCCGGCACGACGACGCAGCGCGTGCAGGAGCGAGCGGGCGTGTCGCGCGGCGCGCTGCTGCACCACTTCGGCTCGAAGGCGGACCTGTTCGTCGCGGCGATCCACTACATCGCCGAGCAGCAGCTGGCGCGGGTGCGGCTCGCCGGCGCCGACTCGCGGCGGCAGCTGGTGGCGGCGTTGCGGGAGGCGATGTCGGGGCCGTTGTTCCTGGCGGGGCTGGAACTCTGGCTCGGCGCGCGGACCGACCCGGCGTTGCGTGCGGCGTTGCTGCCCGCCGAACGCGAGCTGGGGCGGGAGCTGCGCAAGGCGTTCGAGTCCACAGGGGACGATCGCGTCGGCTACGAGTCGCTGCTGATGCTGTTGCGGGGCCTCGCGCTCACCAGCATCCTGCGCGACGACACCACCGTTGCCGACGCGGTCGTGGACCGCTGGTTCGACCGCCTGGGCTGAGGTTCACCGCGACCGCAGGTGGTCCCGCATCGTGCGCGCGACCCGGGCCATGAGGATCTCCGCCTCGGGCTGGATCGCCGCCGGCACCCGCGACTCGGTGAGCGCGGCCACCGCGAACACCTGCCCGTCGGCGTGCTCGGCGACCCCGACCTCGTGCCGCAGGTTCAGCAGCGTGCCGGTCTTGGACGACCACTTCGTCGCGTCGGACCCGAAATCCGGCGTGAGCCGCTGGCGCAGCAGGTTGTGGGCCATGAGCTCCCGGGTGCGCGCCGCCACCTCGGAGTCCACTTCGGACGGCCGCCACAACGCCTCCAGCAAAGCGACATACGCCCGCGCCGACCCGGCACTGGCCCGGCTGACGTCCAGTTGCGACACCGGGTGCCCCCGCCCGGCCGTGCCCGCGCGAATGGCGAGCGCGTGGGCGAGGTGCACCTCGCCGGGCTCGAACCGTTCCGCGGGGGTGTCGGCCAGCTCCGCCGTCGGGTGCCGCACGGAGACGCCGTCGATGCCCCACTCGCGCAGCATCCGCGTGACCTCGGCCGGCGGCGTGAGCTCGAACAACGCGTCGGCCGCGGTGCCGTCGCTCACCGCCACGCTCAGGTAGAGCAGATCGTCGATCGCCACGCGCGCCGGGTGGCGGAACCGCGCCAGCCCGGCCGGCCCGGCGGTGGTGACCCGCCCGGGCTCCACCTCCAGCTGTGTGGCGCCGTCGAGCTCGCCCCGCCGGATGCGCTCCAGCGTCGCCGCCGCGAGCGGCACCTTGACCAGCGACGCGCTGGGGAACTCCCAGTCCGCGTCGAGGCCGATCTCGTGTCCGGTGTGGAGGTCGCGCACGAGGAAGGAGCCGCGCAGGCCGCCGTCGTCGAGTTGTTCGCGGAGGTCGCGGAGCAGGGATTCGGTGTTCACACGGTCTCCTCGTCGGAGGCGCCGAGGCAGCGGGCGATGCCGGACCGCAGCCGGGTGCGCAGGTGGTGGGCGTCTTCGCCGAGTGCGGCGGCGATGTCGAAGCCGCGGGCGAGGGAGGCGACGCCGAGGGGGCGCCAGCCCAGGCCGAGCTCGGTGGCCTGCGCGGGGGAGCACAGGAGCAGGTCGGCGGAACTGTAGACGGCGGCCGCGGCGGCCGTCAGGGAATCGGCGACGGAGACCTGGGCCGGTTGCAGCCCGACGGCGTCGCGGACGCGGAACACGCGATCGCGGATGTGGGGCACGTCGTCCTCGGGCTGGATCCACACGCGGCGGCGCCCGGCTTTCGTGGCACGGCCGGCGCGCAGCGTCTCGAGGTGGACCACGGGCGGGAGCTGCTGGCGTTCCGTCGCGGCGACGCCGAGCGGCACCGTCCACACGGCCTCGGTCTCGGGCACGGCCACCAGGGCGGCGCGCACGTCCTGCGTGCGCACGAGCTCGGCGCGCTCGCCGGGCGGCGCCGGGCGGAACTCGAGGAAGATGCCGAGCGCGCGGGCCTCGGCGTCGAGCTCCGCCAGGTCACGCGTCGGGCAGGTGCCGGGCACGGCGAGGCGCAGCGGACGCAGCTTGGCGCGCTTCGCGTCGTGCTCCATGGCGTCGGCGAGGTGGACGAGGCGCCGCGCGGACGGCAGCATGTCGCGGCCGAACGGCGTGAGCTGGGCTCTTCGCGTCGCGCGGTCGAAGAGGCGCTCGCCGAGGTGGCGTTCGAGCGCTGCGATCCGGCGGCTCGCCACGGGCTGGGGGATGCCGGCCACCGCCGCCCCCGCCGTGAAGCTCCCGGTCTCGCTCACGCCGACGAACGCGCGGCAGCTTCCGATCAGGTCCACGACCACACTGTATGCCCGTTCCGCATGGAAGGGGCCACTTCTGTCTTGGACAGCATGAACGACCTTGGTGAGACTGCGGATGTCGATCACTTCCGAAGGGGGAACCCGGTGTTCAGCAAGTCTGTGGTGGCGGCGGTGGCATTGGTGGCGCTGGCGGGATGCGGCGCGCCGCAGGCTCTGCCGCCCGCCGCGCCGCCCGTCACTTCCGCTTCGCCGACGGTCTCGAACCAAGCGTTCGCCGATCTCGAACGGTCGTTCGGCGCCCGGCTCGGCGTGTACGTCGTGGACACCGGCTCGGGCCGCGAAGTCGCCTACCGCGCGGACGAGCGGTTCGCGTACGCGTCGACGCACAAGGTGTTCAGCGCCGCGGCTGTGCTGCAGAAGGTGGGGACGGCGGGGCTCGACCGCGTGATCAAGTACGGGCCGGGCGACGTCGTCGCGAACTCGCCGATCACCGAAAAACACGCGGGCGCCGGCATGACGCTCGGCGCGATCATGGACGCCGCCCTGCGCTACAGCGACAACACCGGCGGCAACCTGCTCTTCCGCGAGCTCGGCGGGCCGGCCGCGCTGGGCACGTGGCTGCGCTCGATCGGCGACACGACCACCCACGTCGACCGCACCGAACCCACCCTGAACGAAACCACGCCCGGCGACCTCCGCGACACGACCACCCCGCGCGCCTGGGCCCGGTCGCTGCGCACGGTCGCCCTCGGCGACACCCTGGCCGCGCCGCTGCGCACCGTCTTGACGAACACCATGCGCGCCAGCACCACCGGCACCAACCTCGTCCGCGCGGGCGTTCCTTCGGGGTGGCAGGTCGCCGACAAGTCCGGCACCGCCGACCGCGGCACCCGCAACGACATCGCGATCGCCTGGCCCCCGGGCCGCGCGCCGATCGTGTTCGTCGTGTTCTCCGACCACCTCGCCACCGACGCCCCCATCGACGACGCCCTCGTCGCCCGCGCCACGGCGGCCGCGGTGAAGGCGCTGGGATGAGACGTTCTCCTGGGGGAGTCATGAAACCGTCCACTTCGGACCCTTATTCGCGGCGTCGTGACCTCGGCTACCGGGTGATCACGCGACTGCTCGCCTTCGCGCTGTGGCCACCGGCCTGCCTGGTCGCGCCCGGCCTCGGACGATCCGTCGCGTGCTCCTGGGCGCTCCGCATCCGCTTCCCGTCCGAGGACCTCAGCGGCCTGTCGCCCGGCACCCACGCCGCTTTCGTCGCGGCCCGCTGCGCGGCCCTCTGGCACCACGGCACCCTCCTCGGGCTCACCTCCGGCCACCGCGACGCCGGCGCCCAGGACCGCCTGTTCACCGCCGAGGTCCGCCGCACTGGCTCCGCCGCCTCGGCCCGCCGGCGCGCCCTGCCCCCGGCGAGCTCCCGCCACGTCACCGGCACCGCCCTCGACATCCGCCCCCGCGACGGCGCCCACTGGCTCGAACTCCACGGCGCGGCCCACCACCTGTACCGCGTCTACGACAACGAATGGTGGCACTTCGAATACCACCCCGAAGGCCGTCCACCGCGCGTCCCCCACCCGGGCTTCTCCCTGGCGGACGCGGAATCGTGAGAGGAACTTCCGTGGCGGACCGACGTCGCATCACGCGGCGGACCCTGCTCGCCGGAGTGCTCGCCGCACCTATCGCCGGGTGTGCGAACCCGGCCCTACCGAGCCCCGCATCACCGCCGAACCCCGCACCACCACCGAAAACGGCAATCCCGCCGTCGACCGCCCCACTCGAAGCCCTTGAGCGGAAGTACCAGGCCCGCCTGGGGATTCACGCGCTCGACACGAAAACCGGAGCCACGCTGGACTACCGGGCCGACGAAAGATTCGCCTTCTGTTCCACCTTCAAAACCTTCGCCGCGGCAGCCGTGCTGCAGAACCACTCTCTGTCCTACCTGGACACGAAAATCCCGTACACCCCAGCCGAAGTCAACTCGTTCTCGCCGATCACCCAGCACCACGCCGGCGCCGGGATGAGCGTGCGGCAGCTGTGCGACGCCGCGATCCGCTACAGCGACGGGACGGCCGGCAACCTGCTCATGCGCGACGCCGGCGGGCCGGCCGGGCTCACCGCGTACCTGCGCGGGCTCGGCGACGCCACCAGCCGCATGGACCAGTACGAGCCGGAGCTCAACCGCGACCCCCTGGACGACCCCCGCGACACCACCACCCCGCGCGCGCTGGCCGCCGACCATCGAGCGGTCGTGCTCGGCACCACGCTCCAGCCGGACCAGCGAGCACTCCTCGAAGACTGGCTGGCCCGCAGCACCACGGGCGCCCAGACCATCCGCGCGGGTGTGCCCGCCGCCTGGCGCGTGATCGGCAAAACCGGCCACGGCGACTACGGCCGCGTCAACGACGTCGCCGTCCTCCGGCCGCCGGGCGCGCCCCCGCTGGTCTTCGCGATCATGTCCGACCGCACCGCCTACGACGACGAACCCCGGTACGCGTTGATCGCCGAGGCCGCGAAGTACGTCGCCCGAACCCTGGGCTGACTCAGCCCCAGCGCGACCGGAACTCGTCGAGCACGCGGCGCTCCCGCTTCGTCGGCCGGCCCGCGCCGCGCTCGCGGCGCGCCACCGGGATCGCGGCCTCCGGCGGGGGTTTCGGGGTGCGGTCGATGATGCACTTGGCCGCCTCGGGCGCACCGACGCGTTTCTGGATGACCTGGACGACCTCGACGACGCGGGTGGTCTGGCCGATCCGGGCGCGGACCTCGTCGCCGGGGACGACGGTGGTGGCGGGTTTGGCCGGCCGGTCGTTCACGCGCACGTGCCCGCCCCGGCACGCGGCGGCCGCGTCCGAGCGCGTTTTCGCCAGCCGTACGGCCCACAGCCAGCGGTCCACCCTGGTCGACTCCACGGGTCCATCATGCCCCAGCCGCCGGTCAGCCGCGGCGCATAGGCCGCGCCGCCGACGTGCCCAGCACGCGCCCGACCACCCAGGCCAGCGCGTCGGCCGTGCGGGCGGGGGTGTCGGACGGCTGCATCACGTGGCTGAGCACGGTGCGCACGACGAGGTCGATCACCACGGCGATCTGCTCGTCGTCCAGCGGCGGCCCGTAGGTGCGCACGCGCTCGATCAGCATGGTCTTCGCCTCGGTGAGCAACGAGCCCGCGCGCGTGGTCAGCAGTGGCAGCAGTTCCGTGTCCGTGCCGTGTGTCGCCGACGCGATGGCGCGCAGCAGCGTGTTGTCGTCGGCGAGGTCGAGCACGGCGCGGATGGCCTCGTAGATCGCCTCGACCAGGTCGTCGGGGTGCCGGTCGAACGCGGTGCGCACCACGGCGAGGAAGCGGGCCAGCTCGTGGGAGATCATCACCTCGGCCAGCGTGGCCTTGGAGCCGATCTCGTTGTACACGGTCTGGCGGCTCACGCCCGCGGCCTCGGCCAGCCGCGCCATCGTGACCGCCGACCAGCCTTCGCTCGCCGTCAGCTCGATGGCCGCGGTGACGATCGGCTGCCGGTGCTGGCCGCCCTCGGGCGGTGCGGTCCGGGGTGCCCCGCTCATGATCGTCATCCTAGGCCGCCTCCCGTGTGGTCCCGGCGAACTGGCGAACGCACGTCAGTCCCGCACCTTCAGCGCCAGCACCGGGCACGCGTCGGCCGCGGCCGTCACGTCCAGGCGGTGCTGCTCGGCCGGGCTCTCCTCCAGCAGCACCACCGTGCCGTCGTCCCCGACCTCGAAGAAGTCCGGCGCCATCGCCTCGCACATGCCCAGCCCCGCGCACAGTTCGCGGTTCGCCTCGATCCGCATCACGCACCCACCCTTCCGGGAGCCACGAAGTCGACCTTCTCGCGCACGCCGCAGTCCGGGCAGCACCACGAGTCCGGGATCGCCGACCACGGCGTGCCGGCGGGGAAACCCTCGCGCGGATCACCGCGGTGTTCGTCGTAGACGTAGCCGCAACCGGGGCACATGCCGCCCTCGGTGGCGTCACCGCGGGTGTCGGCGGCGATCCGCTCCTCGGCCGTCACGCGGGTGCCGTACCGGGCCAGGACCCTGCCCCGCTTGCGCGGCTGGATGTTGGCCCGGCCGATGTCGCCGTCGAAGTGCGCCAGCACCCGCGGGTCCATCACCCGCCGCCACAACGGCGGCACGAGCGCCAGCACGATCATCCCCGCGTACCCGGTGGGCAGCACCGGCGACTCGGCGAAGTCCCGCAGCGTCTGGTAGCGGCGCGTGGGGTTGGCGTGGTGGTCGCTGTGGCGCTGCAGGTGGTAGAGCAGCACGTTGGTGGCGATGTTGTTGGAGTTCCAGCTGTGGCTCGGGTCCACCCGCTCGTAGCGGCGCCGGTCCGGCGCCCCCACCCGCCGGCGCAGCATCCCGTAGTGCTCCATGTAGTTCACGACTTCCAGCAGCGAGAAGCCCACCACGGCCTGGATCAGCAGGTACGGCAGGATCCCCACCCCGAGCCACACCAGCATCGCCGCCCACAGCACGGCCGACATCAGCCACGCGTTGAGCACGTCGTTGCCGATGCGGAACGGGTGCTTGTCCCGGCGGGCGTAGCGCTTGCGCTCCAGCCGCCACGCGGACTTCAGCGAGCCGCCGACCGTACGCGGCCAGAAGCGGTAGAAGCTCTCGCCGACGCGGCTCGAAGCCGGGTCCTCGGGGGTGGCCACGCGGACGTGGTGGCCGCGGTTGTGCTCGATGTAGAAGTGGCCGTAGAAGCTCTGCGCGAGCGCGATCTTCGACAGCCAGCGCTCGTGGCTCTCCTTCTTGTGCCCCAGTTCGTGGGCGGTGTTGATGCCGATCCCGCCGATGCACCCGATGGACGCGGCCAGCCCGATCTTGTCCACCACGGTCAGGTCGCCGCGCCCGATCAGCCAGAACGCCGCCACGAACCCGACGTACTGGATCGGCAGGAAGAGGTAGGTGATCCAGCGGTAGTACCGGTCGTTCTCCAGCTGTTCGAGCACGTCGTCGGGCGGATTGCTGCGGTCGAGCCCCGCGACCAGGTCGATCACGGGCACGATCACGAGGATCACGATCGGCCCGATCCAGAACCACACGCCCCAGCCGGTGGCCGCGTGCAGCCCGATCGCCAGGAAGGCGAGCGAGGGCACCACGAGCCCGATCAGCCACAGGTACCGCTTGCGGTCCGTCCACGACTCGGTGGAGCCGGCGGGCACCGTCCCCGCGACTTCGCTCATCTCGTCCTCCTCCGTCAACGACACTGTCCGACGTGGTTGACAAGACGGTAAGTGATGTACACCTAGCTTGACAAGTCGAAGAGAAATGTAAAGCCATGGACCTTGCCCGCGGGCGTAGGTTCGGACGATGAGCGACTGGTCGTCGGGCGAGGCGTACGAGCGGTACGTCGGCCGGTGGAGCCGCCGGGTCGCCGCGGCCTTCCTCGAGGGCACGGTCGTGCCGCCCGGAGCGCGCTGGCTCGACGTCGGCTGCGGCACCGGCGCGCTGACGTCGGCGGTGCTGGCCACGGCCGATCCCGGCGGCGTCCTCGGCGTCGACCGGGCCGTGCCGTTCGTCGCCCACGCCCGCCGGCTGGCCGCCGACCCGCGGGCGGCCTTCGTGGTCGGCGACGCGCAAGCCCTGCCCGTGCCCGGCGACGCGTTCGACGCCGCCGTGAGCGGGCTGGCGCTCAACTTCGTGCCCCATCCGCACCGGGCGGTCACCGACTGGGTCCGGGCCGTGAAGCCCGGGGGAGTGGTGACCGCGTACGTGTGGGACTACGCCGAGGGCATGGAGCTGATGCGCTGGTTCTGGGACGTCGCGGCCGAGCTCGACCCGGTCGTCGCGGACCTCGACGAAGGCCGCCGCTTTCCCCTGTGCCACCCGGATCCGCTGAGTCGACTGTGGACGGACGCGGGCCTGACCGGCGTGGTGGTGCGCGCGATCGGCGTGCGCACCGCGTTCGCCGGCTTCGACGACTACTGGCTGCCCTTCCTCGGCGGGCAGGGTCCGGCGCCCGCGTACGCGGTGCAGCTGCCCGAAGACCACCGCCGGGCCCTGCGCGACCTCCTGCGCGCCCGGCTGCCGATCGCCGCGGACGGCACGATCACCCTCACGGCTCGGGCATGGGCCGTGCGGGGCAGCGTGCCGCGCCGCTGACTCGCCGGAAATCCCGTGTCCTCAAGCTATTCTCGGTTCCGTGGGCGGACGGCGGGTCGACTGGGCGGCGTTGCGGACCCCGCGGGACGAGGCTCCCGCGGAGGGCCTGCGCGAGCGCAAGAAGCGCGAGACCCGGCGCCTGCTCGTCAACACCGCCACGGAGCTCTTCCTGGCGCGCGGCTTCGACGCCGTGCGCGTCGCCGACGTCGCGCGGGCCGGCGGCGTGTCGGAGAAGACCGTCTTCAACTACTTCCCCGCCAAGGAGTCCCTCATCCTCGACCGGCCCGACGCGACGCTGGCCGCGTTGCGCGTCGAACTCGGCGACCCGGCCCGCACGCCCGTCGAAGCCGTGCTGCGCATCCTCGCCGGCGAGCTGGCCGCGGTCACCGGCTGGCTGGAGGACCAGCGTGATCGCCGCGCCGCGGGCGCGGGGTTCCGCCGCTACGGCGAGCTGATCCGCTCCACGCCGGCGCTGGCCGCCTACCAGCGCGAGCTGCTCGACGAGCTCGCCGCCGGCGCCGCGCGGCTGCTGGCCGTGCGCGCGGGCCTGGCCACCGCCGACCCGGAGCCGCAGCTCGCCGCGATCGCGCTCACCGGGCTGTGGCGCGTGCAGTTCGGCAGCCTCGCCAAGCACGTGGACGCGGGCCGCACCCCGGCCCGGATCCGCGGTGCCGTGACCACCGACGTGCTCCGCGCCGCCCGGCTGCTGGAGTCGGGTCTGGGCCACTTCGCGCGCACGCGGCGTCCGGCGGTGAAGGACGCCGCCACCAAGACGACCGGGGTGAGAAGCCCGGTCGCGAAAAGCCCGGCGAGTGCGAAACCGGTACGGACCTCGCGCCGCCCGGACACCGGTGCCTGAACGTCCAGAGTGGCCGCCGGCAGCGGGAAACCTCCGGGCTCACCCGGGTTCGCGCGAAGTTTCCGTGACTGTAAGTTTACGGCGACCCCCCAGCGTGTGACGGTGGGAGCGGGTCATCCGGCAGGTTCACGACGGCGGGTCATTCTTGATTGATTCCAGAAGCTGCGGCACACTGCCAGGCGTGCCAACGACTTCGGACTTCGAGCGCATGCTACGCGGAGCGGCTCTGCGGGTGACGCGTCCTCGGATGGCGGTGCTGTCCGCGGTGCACGATCATCCCCACGCCGACACCGCGTCGCTCATCGGTGCCGTGCGCGCGGATCTCGGCGAGGTGTCCCACCAGGCCGTCTACGACGTCCTGGCCGCCCTGACCTCCGCGGGTCTCGTGCGGCGGATCGAGCCCGAGGGCTCGGTCGCGCGGTACGAGGCACGGGTGGGGGACAACCACCACCACGTCGTGTGCCGGTCGTGCGGTGCGATCGCCGATGTCGACTGCGCGGTCGGCGCCGCGCCCTGCCTGACCGCGTCGGACGACCACGGTTTCGTCATCGACGAGGCCGAGGTCATCTACTGGGGCCTGTGCCCCGACTGCAACACCGTTACCCACACTGATTCCCGGAAGGATTCCCGTGTCTGACACCCCCAACGCCGAAGTCGGCGAGATGAACGTGGAGAGCGCGGGCGGGTGCCCCGTCCACACGGGGCGCATCGCGCACCCCACCGAGGGCGGCAGCAACCGTGACTGGTGGCCCAACCAGCTCAACCTCTCGATCCTCCGGAAGCACTCGGCCGTGGCGAACCCCATGGACGAGGACTTCGACTACGCCAAGGAGTTCCAGACCGTCGACCTCGACGAGCTGGCGCGCGACGTCGACGCGGTCCTGACCACCTCGCAGGACTGGTGGCCCGCGGACTTCGGTCACTACGGCGGCTTCATGATCCGCATGGCGTGGCACAGCGCCGGCACCTACCGCATCGAAGACGGCCGCGGCGGCGCGGGCGCCGGCATGCAGCGCTTCGCCCCGCTGAACAGCTGGCCGGACAACGGCAACCTGGACAAGGCCCGCCGTCTGCTGTGGCCGGTGAAGAAGAAGTACGGCAAGAAGATCTCGTGGGCCGACCTGATGATCTTCACGGGCAACCGCGCCCTGGAGACCATGGGCTTCAAGACCTTCGGCTTCGCCGGTGGCCGCGCCGACGTGTACGAGCCCGACCAGGACGTGTACTGGGGCCCGGAGCGCACCTGGCTGGGCGACGAGCGCTACAGCGGTGACCGCGAGCTCGAGGCCCCGCTGGCCGCCGTGCAGATGGGCCTGATCTACGTCAACCCCGAGGGCCCGAACGGGAACCCGGACCCGGTGGCCTCGGGCCGCGACATCCGCGAGACGTTCCGCCGCATGGCGATGAACGACGAGGAGACCGTCGCCCTGATCGCCGGTGGCCACACCTTCGGCAAGACCCACGGTGCCGCCGACGCCGACGAGTTCGTCAGCGCCGAGCCCGAGGGCGCGCCGCTCGAGGAGCAGGGCCTGGGCTGGAAGAACAGCTTCGGCTCGGGCAAGGGCCGCGACGCCATCACCAGTGGCATCGAGGTCACCTGGACCCCGACCCCGACCAAGTGGAGCAACTGGTTCTTCCACAACCTGTTCGAGTACGAGTGGGAGCTGGAAACCGGCCCCGGTGGTGCGAACCAGTGGAAGCCGGCCAACGGCGCCGCCTCGAACACCGTGCCGGACCCCGAGACCGGTGAGCTCAACCGCGCGCCCGGCATGCTGACCGCGGACCTCGCGCTGCGCTTCGACCCGATCTACGAGCCGATCTCGCGCCGCTTCTACGAGAACCCGCAGGAGTTCGCGGACACCTTCGCCCGCGCCTGGTACAAGCTGACGCACCGCGACATGGGCCCGGTCCAGCGCTACCTCGGCGCGCTCGTCCCGGACGAGGCCCTCATCTGGCAGGACCGCGTGCCGGCCGTCGACCACGAGCTGGTCACCGACGCCGACGTCGCGGACCTCAAGGCCAAGCTGCTCGACTCGGGCCTCACCACGGCCCAGCTCGTGTCCACCGCGTGGGCGTCGGCCTCGACGTTCCGCATCGGGGACAAGCGCGGTGGCGCCAACGGTGCCCGCCTGCGCCTCGAGCCGCAGCGCGGCTGGGAGGTCAACAACCCGGACGAGCTGGCGCAGGTCCTGACCACGCTCGAAGGTGTGCAGGAGGCCTTCAACGCGGCCCAGTCGGGCGGCAAGAAGATCTCCCTGGCCGACCTGATCGTGCTGGGCGGCGCCGCGGGTGTCGAGAAGGCCGCGAAGGACGCGGGCGTCACCATCACGGTGCCGTTCACCCCGGGCCGCACCGACGCGACGGCGGAGCAGACCGACGCCGAGTCGTTCGTGCCGCTCGAGCCGAAGGCCGACGGCTTCCGCAACTACCGCGGCAAGGGCAACCGCCTGCCGAGCGAGTACCTGCTCATCGACCGCGCGAACCTGCTCAACCTGAGCGCGCCCGAGATGACCGTGCTCGTGGGTGGCCTGCGCGTGCTGGGCGCCAACTACCAGGCGTCGAAGCAGGGCGTGTTCACCGAGACGCCGGGCGCGCTGACCAACGACTTCTTCACCAACCTGCTCGACATGGGCGTGGAGTGGAAGACGGTGTCGGAGGACGGCGAGGCCTTCGAGGGCCGCGACCGCGCCACCGGCGAGGTCAAGTGGACCGGCAGCCGCGTCGACCTGCTCTTCGGGTCGAACTCGGAGCTGCGGGCCGTGGCCGAGGTCTACGCCGCGGACGACGCGAAGGAGAAGTTCGTGAAGGACTTCGTCGCCGCGTGGGACAAGGTCATGATGCTGGACCGCTACGACCTGGTCTGAGCGTGACGCGGGGGCCTTCGGGCTCCCGGTGACCTCCGAAGGGGGCGGGGACCACGGGTCTCCGCCCCCTTTTCCGTGCCCGGAAAACCGCCGCGCCGCAGGTCGCAGGCGTCGGCCGGGCGCGGAGGTCACGGTGTGGTGTACCGCTGGTTGACACGGTGGCTCCGCGGGGTGCACTATCGTGATTAATCCCGTTGGAAACGTTTCCAACGGCCCGATCGCAAGTTGGAAACGTTTCCAGATCCGCGAGACCACTTCCGAGGTACGAACGACGATGACGTCAACACGGGCCACGCTGATCCAGGTGGCCGAGCGCGCTGGGGTGTCCCTGGCGTCCACCTCCCGTGCGCTGCACGGCGTGGGTGCGAGCAAGGCGATGGTCGAGCGCGTCCGGGCTGCCGCCGAGGAGCTCGGGTACAGCGCCGACGCGATCGGCCGGTCGCTGCGGATGAAGAAGACGTTCCAGGTCGCGTTCGCGGTGGCGGACATCGGCAACCCGGTCTACGTCGAGATGATGCGGGCGATCCACGAGGTGCTGGCGCCGCACGGCTACCGCGTGGTCGTCATGTCGACCGGGGACACCTCCGACTCGACGATCGAGCTGGTGCGCAGCCTCGGCAGCGGCTTCGTGGACGGCATGATCGTGAGCCCGCTGCGCACCGACGACGGCCTGATCACCGAGATCCAGCAGGCCCCCGTGCCCGTCGTGGTGATCGGGCGCGCGATGGACGACCGCGGCATCAGTTCCGTGTCCACCGATTCCGCGGGCGGGATCGGCGAGGCGGTGCGCCACCTGCACGCCATCGGCCGCCGCCGCATCGGCTTTCTCAACGGTCCCCTCGACACCACGCCCGGTGCCTCGCGCCAGCGCGGTTTCGACGCCGCGGTCAACGCCGGCGACCTCGCGGCCGAGCGCATCGAGCGGGAGACCGCCGAGGACTTCACCGTCGGCGCCGGCCTCGAGGCCGCCCGCCGGATCCTGGCGCGCGTGCCCGAGGGCACGCCGCAGCTGGACGCGCTCGTCGCGGCCAACGACCTGCTCGCCATCGGCGCCATCCGCGCCGTGCGGGAACTCGGTCTGTCCGTGCCGGAGGACGTCGCCGTGACCGGCATGGACGACACCGAGATCGGCCGCGTCTTCCAGCCCAGCCTCACCAGCGTGTCCCTCGGCGCGAGCGAACGCGGGCGCGCCGCGGCCCGCCTGATGCTGCAGCTCGCCGACGACCCCGGCCAGCCGGCCCGGCAGGTGTCGGTGGGTGCGGAGCTCGTGGTGCGCGAATCCACCACAACGGCCACCGAACGGGGTGCGCGATGACAGTGCGGCTTGTGGGCATCCGAAAACGCCCGGCCGAAGACGGGTGCTCCACCGGCGAACGGCCCTCGCGGCCGGCGCCCGAGCGAACCGAACCGGCCGTGCCCCCTGCACCCACTTTGATTCCCGGGACCGAGCGAGGTGACCGATGACGACCCCGTCCCTGACCGAGCCGAAGCGCCCCACCGCGCAGCCCCCGGCCCCGCGGTCCAAAAAACGCGTGAAGCCGATGGCGCGCACACGCCGGCGGGAGGCGATCGCGCTGGTGCTGCCGTCGCTGATCCCGATCCTGGTGCTGAGCGTGGCGCCGCTCGTGGTCGGCGTGTTCCTGGCGTTCACCAACGCCCGGCTCGTGCGCCACCCCGACTACAGCTTCGCCGGCCTCGACAACTTCGCCCGCCTCGGCGGCAACGCGTTGTTCTGGGACTCGCTGCGGATCGGCATGATCTGGACCGTCGGCGTGACGCTGCTGCAGCTCGCGGCGGCGATGGGCCTGGCGCTGCTGCTCAACTCCGGCCTGAAGCTGCAGGGGCTGACGCGGGTGCTCGCGCTCGTGCCGTGGGCGATGCCGCCCGTGGTCGTGGCGATCATGTGGCAGATGATCTACTCCGCGAACGGCGGGCCGCTCAACGCGTTCCTCGGCGCGGTGGGCCTGCCGAGCGACATCAACTGGCTCGGCGACTTCTCCACGGCGCTGCCGGCGGTGATCGTCGTCGGCGTGTGGGTCGGGATGCCGCAGACCACGGTGACGCTGCTGGCCGGGCTGCAGCAGATCCCCGGCGAGCTGCTGGAGGCCGCGGCGGTCGACGGCGCGGGCGCGTGGCGGAAGTTCACGGCCGTGACGTGGCCGGCGATGCGCCCGATCGTCACGTCGATCACCTCGCTCAACTTCATCTGGAACTTCAACTCGTTCTCGCTGGTCTACGTGCTCACCGCCGGTGGGCCGGGCGGCAAGACGATGGTCCCGGTGCTGTTCATCTACCTGGAAGCCTTCAAGAACCGCGAGATCGGCTACGCCGCGGCGATGGGACTCGTCGTCGTGATCGTGGTGGTGCTGATCCTCGCCGTGTACCTGCGGTCGCAGTTCCGCACCGAAGACCGCGCGGAAAAGGGGCGCTGAGCCATGCGCTTGCTCGTTCGTCCGGCCCAGTACGTGGCCCTGGCGCTGTACATCCTGTTCCTCGGGTTCCCCCTGCTGTGGCTGATGTCGGCCTCGGTGAAGTCCTCGGGTGAGCTCAACTCGCTGACGGTGAACCTGCTGCCGCAGGAGTGGCACTGGGAGAACTACAGCGAAGCCCTGACGCGCCAAGGACTTCTGCACTCGGCGTGGAACAGCCTCCTCGTGGCGCTGGCCTCGACGGTGCTGTCGATCATCATCTCCGTGCCGGCGTCCTACGTGCTGGCCCGGCTCAAGGGCAAGGTCCGCATCGCCGGTGTCGGCTGGATCCTGGTGAGCCAGGTCTTCCCGGTGGTGCTGATCATCCTGCCGCTGTTCCTGATCCTGCGGACGCTCGGGCTGGCCGACAACCTCGTCGGGCTCACGCTCGTGCACACAACGTACATGCTGCCGTTCGCATTGTGGATGCTGCAGGGGTACGTGGCCGCGATCCCCACGGAGCTCGAAGAAGCGGGCGCGATGGACGGCGCGAGCCGGTTCACCGTGCTGCGCACGATCGTCTTCCCGCTGCTGGCCCCCGGCGTGGTCGCGACGGCGATGTTCAGCTTCGTGTCCTCGTGGAACGAGTTCTTCTTCGCCTTGGTGCTGCTGCAGTCGCCCGAGAACTACACGCTGCCCATCACCTTGAACATGTTCGTGGGCGGTGAGGGCAAGACCGCCCTCGGACCGCTCGCCGCCGGGGCCGTGCTCGCCGCGATCCCCAGCATCGTCTTCTTCAGCATCCTGCGGAGGAAGCTCACCAGTGGGCTCATGGCCGGGGCGGTGAAGGGATGACCCCGCACCCGCCCGGACCCCGCGAAACCGCCAACCCCGAAATCCCCCAACAGAAATCCCCGAAAGGTCGGTCGATGAAGACACGACGCCTGCTGGCCGCCGCCAGCCTGATGGTCACCGCCCTGCTCGTCGCCGCGTGCGGCAGCGGCAGCGGTGACGCGAGTGGCCCCGTCACCCTCACGTTCCAGTCCCTGTCCGACCAGCCGGCCGCGATCGCCGAGACGCAGAAGATCGTCGGCGCCTGGAACACCGCGCACCCCGACGTGCAGGTGAAGATCGTGCAGGCCGGCTGGGACAGCGTCTACGACAAGCTGATCACCCAGTTCAACGCCGGCACCGCGCCGGACATCGTGCACTACGAGGCGGCGGGCATCGAGCCGTTCGCCGAGGACGACTACCTCGCCGACCTCACGCCGTACCTCTCGCAGGCCAAGCGCGCCGACTTCCAGAAGGGCGTGCTGGACTCGGTGACCTTCGGCGGCAAGGTCGTCGCGTTCCCGACCGAGGTGCAGTCCTATGTGGTCTTCGCGAACAAGAAGCTGCTGCAGCAGGCCGGGGTCGCGGTGCCGACCGGCAAGACCATGACGTGGGACCAGCTGCGCCAGATCTCCAAGGCCACCACCAAGGGGTCCACCTACGGCCTCGGCTGGGGCCTGTCGAGCCCGACGGCGGCGTTCGTCGCGCTGGCCCCCGGCTTCGGCGGCAAGTACTTCCAGGGCACCGGTGACCAGGCCAACCTGACGGTGGGCGAGGGCGAGACGGCGCTGCCGAAGCTCGTCGACGAGATGGCCTACCAGGACCACTCGATCCTGCCGGTCACGCTGACGCAGTCGGGTTCGAAGGCGCTCGCGCCGTTCTACGCGGGCCAGACCGCGATGACCGTGCAGGGTTCCTACCAGGCGGCCAACATCGCGAAGGACGCGCCGAAGGGCTTCGACTGGGTCACGCTGCCGCCGCTGGCCGGCCCCGCCGGTCCCGCGCAGGCCGCCAGCCCGCAGACGTTGTCGGTGAACAAGGACTCCGCGCACGTCAAGGAAGCCGCCGAGTTCATCGACTACTTCACCAACACCGACAACCTGGCCGCGATGAACGAGGCCGACGCCCTGATCCCGCCCACGAACTCCGCGCGCCAGGCGCTGGCCACGAAGCTCGCCGGCAAGACCGGCTGGGACCAGATCCTCGCCTCGGGCCAGTACATCACGTCGGCGCCGTACCTGTTCGCGAGCAAGTACCCGCAGTGGAAGGACACCATCGCCACCCCGGCGTACCAGCAGTTCCTGGCTCAGAAGATCGACGCCGGTGGCTTGACGACCCAGCTGCAGAACGGCTGGAAGAGCGTTACCACCAACTGAAGTGTGACCACAAAACGAATTGGGACTGGAGACGATTCTCTTGACCTGGCTGGAAGACCGGGCCGTCGCGGTGATCACCGGCGCGGCCGTGGGCGACGCCCTCGGCGGGGCCGTCGAAGGGTGGACCCCCGAGCAGATCGAGGAACGCCACGGCGGCCGCGTGACCGGCATCGTGGGACCGTGGTACCCGAACTGGCGCGACGCGCGTCCCATCGCGCCGTACCACAAGGGCGACGGGCACATCACCGATGACACCCTCATGACGCGGGCGCTCGTGGAGGTCTACGCGAAGCGCCGTGAGCACCTCGACGCGTTCGCAGTGGCCGAGGACCTCGTGCCGCTGATGATCGGCGAACCGCAGTGGGTGCCGGAGCTGGAGTCCACGGCGCTGCTGCTGCAGCGCGTGTTCCTGGCGGAGAAGTGGATCGTCGCCCGGCTCCACTACGGACACGTGGACCCGCGCGAAGCGGGCGTGGGCAACGTCGTCAACTGCGGTGCGGCAATGTACGTCGCGCCGGTGGGCGTGGTCAACGCGGGTGATCCCCGCGGTGCTTACGCCGAGGCGATCGACCTCACGGGCGCGCACCAGTCGAGCTACGGCCGGGAAGCGGCCGGCGTCCTCGCGGCGCTGGTCGCGGCCGCGGCCGCCCCGGGCGCGACGCTGGGCGACGTGACCGCGGCGGCGCTGGAGCTCGCGCACGACGGCACGGCGGAGGCGCTGCGCGCGGTGATCGATGCCTTCGGCGGGACCACCTCGGCGCCGGCCACCGACGAGGAGGAGCGCGCGCTGGCCCGCAAGGTGCGGGAAGTCGTGGCGCCGTTCGACTCGGTGGGGCCGGAGTACCGGCAGATGTCGCTGGACGCGCGGCGGCCGTCGCGGACCAAGTCCATCGAGGAGCTGCCCGCGGCGCTCGCGTTCGTGCTCGCGCACCGCGGTGACTTCCGGGGTGCCGTGCTCGCGGCCGTGAACTACGGGCGTGACGCGGACTCGATCGCCGCCATGGCCGGGGCGATCTGCGCGGCCCTCGGTGGTGCCCAGGTCGTGCCGGCGGAGTGGCTCGACCCGATCAGCGAGGCCAGCCGCATGGACATCGTCGAGACCGGCCGTGTGCTGGCCTCGGCTGCGGCCGACATCATGCGGGCCGACCGGGAGCGGGCGCAGGCCCGGGTCAAGGCGCTGGACGGCCTGGACGGTGCCCTTCCCGTCGAGGCGGGGGCGCGGGCGTGAGGCTGACCTGGGCCCAGCCCGAGGACCTGCTCGCGCACGAGCTCGTCCAGTCCTCCGTGGAGGGTCGCGACACCGCGGACGTGCGGGAACGCTGGGTGGCGGCGGGCGGCGACCCCGTCCCCGCCGTGAGCGGCGCCGGGCCGAACCCGGCGCCGCCCGCCCTGCGGGCCCTGGCGCGCACGTTGCTCGACGAGCTCTCCGCCCGGCCGGTCGCTTCGGCGCCCGACGAGCCGGACGACTGGGACGCGATCGTCGCCACGTTGCCGGCCGCGCCGTCCCTGCCGCGGGGCCTGCGCGACGGGCGGGTCCTCGGCGCGTGGACCGGGCGGGCCGCCGGGTGCCTGCTGGGCAAGCCGGTGGAGAAGATCCCGCGCGAGGGCATCGAGGAGATCCTGCGCGCCACGGGCCGGTGGCCGCTGGAGACGTGGTTCACCGCCGTCGGGCTGCCTGCCGACGTCGCCGCGCGCTGGCCGTGGAACAAGCGCTCGGCGCCGACGTCGCTCGCGGAGAACATCCACGGCATGCCCGAGGACGACGACCTCAACTACCCGATGCTGGCGCTCACCCTGCTCGAGACGCGCGGGCGCGGCTTCACCACCGAGGACGTCGCCCAGCTGTGGCTCGACAACCTCCCGGCCGGGCGCGTGTTCACGGCCGAGCGAGCGGCCTACCGCAACATCCTCGACGCCCGCCCGGTACCCGAGACCGCGACGCACCTCAACCCGTTCCGCGAATGGATCGGCGCGCTGATCCGCACGGACGTCTTCGGCTGGGTCTCCCCGGGCGACCTGCGCGCGGCCGCACACCTGGCGTGGACCGACGCCCGGCTCAGCCACACCCGCAATGGCGTCTACGGCGCGATGTGGGCCGCGGCCCTGGCCTCGGCGGCGATGGTGTGCTCGTCGGTGGACGAGGTGCTTGACGCCGCCTTCACGGTGATCCCGCCGGGTAGCCGGCTGGCGGAGGCCGTGCGCCTCGGCCGCGAAGCCGCGTCTTCCGGCGACATCCGCACCGGCCTCGACCGCCTCCACGCCGCCTACGGCGACCTGCACTGGGTCCACGTGCTCGGCAACGCCGCCGTCATCGCCTACGCCCTCGCCCAGGGTGCCGGCGAGTTCGGCCCGAGCATCTCCCTCGCCGTCACGGCGGGCTGGGACACCGACTCGGCCGCCGCCACCGTCGGCGGCGTGGTCGGCGCCCTGCGCGGCGTGGACGGCATCGGCGCCCAGTGGGTCAAGCCCCTGGACGGCCGCATCGCGACGTCGTTGCCGGGTGGCGAACAGAAGATCACCGACCTGGCGGCCCGGACGGTCGCACTGGCGGAGCGTGTGTCGTGACCGGGAGTGTCGTGGTGGTCGGGTCGGTTCGTCAGCGCGGCGGCAGGGGAAATCCTGCACGCGTCGCGGGGCGTCGTCTTTGCGGCGCGGTTGGTCGCCCTCGCGGAGCGCGCGTCGTGACGACGCGCCGGTTCGCGCCGGCGGCGCCACTCGTCGGCGTTGCTGCAAGCGCGGGCGGGGAAATCCCGGTCGCGTTGCCGAGCAGCGCCGGCTCATCAGGGTCCGTCGGTGGCAGGGAGCGTGTGTCGTGAGCGGGAGTGTCGTGGTGGTCGGGTCGGCGAACGTGGACCTGGTCGTCGACGCGCCGCGGCCGCCGCGGGCGGGGGAGACGGTCCTCGGCGGGCGGCTGCGGCGCAGCCCCGGCGGCAAGGGCGCGAACCAGGCTGCGGCTGCCGCCCTGGCCGGGGGAGCGCACACGACGTTCGTGGGCGCGCTCGGCGAGGACGAGGCCGGGGACCTGATCCTGCTGTCGCTGGGTGGCGCCGGTGTGCGGACCGACCTCGTCGCGCGGACGAAAGCGGCCACGGGCACGGCGTTCATCACCGTGTCGCCGGACGGCGAGAACGCGATCGTCGTGGCGCCGGGTGCGAACGAGCGCGTGCGGATCGGCGAGGTGGAGGCCGCGCGGATCGCGGTGGCCGACGTGGTGCTGGCGCAGCTGGAGATCCCGCTCGCGGTGGTGCGCGCCGCCGCGGCCGTGCGCAAGCCGGGTGCGCTGTTCGTGCTCAATGCCGCGCCGTCGCGGGAGCTGCCGGCCGATGTCTGGGCCGCGGTCGACGTGCTGGTGGTCAACGAGCACGAAGCCGCCGACCTCGGCGGCCGCGAAACTCTGCTCGGCCGCGTGCCCGCCGTCGTGGTGACGCTCGGCGGCGACGGCTGCCTCGTGGCCGAACGCGGCCGGGAACCTGTTACCGTCCCCGGAATCCGGGTGACCACTGTGGACACGACCGGCGCCGGTGACACGTTCTGCGGGGTGCTCGCCGCGGGTCTCGCGCAAGGCCGATCGCTGGCCGAAGCCGCGCGGCTCGCGTGCGTGGCCGGGGCGCTGGCCGTCACGCGGCCCGGCGCGCAGGCCGCCGTTCCCACTGCCGAAGAGGTCGCGGCTTTCGCGGCCGGAGAAAAGGTGCGATGACCGCCCCGTTCGACCCCCTCGTGCCGCGTCCGATCGACCGGCCGGCGGAGGTCCCGCTGACCCCGCTCACCGACGAGCAGCTCGTCGCCCTCGACGAGGCCAAGATCTTCGCCGCGCCCGCGGACCCGGCCGACCGGCCGGCGTGGCGGGAGAACCTGCGGCGCTGGCGCGAGGATTCCCGCCGTCGCCACGACTACACCGGCGAGGCCTACGAACGCCCCGGCGCCGCGTGGGCCGCGCGCTGCCACACCGTGGCGCAGGTCTGGCTGTGGGACGAGCTGTTGTACTCCTTCGCCGAGCACAAGTTCACGCCCGAGGTGTTCCTCGCCGACGCCCGCGAACGCTTCGGCGGCCTCGACGCCGTCGTGCTCTGGCACGCCTATCCCGTGATCGGCCTCGACGACCGCAACCAGTGGGACTACTACCGCGACGTTCCCGGCCTGGCGGAGCTCGTCAAGGCCCTGCACGACGCCGGCCTGCACGTGTTCGTGGACTACAACCCGTGGGACGTCGGCACCCGCCGGGGCGCCGACGACCTCACCGAGCTGGCCGCCCTCGTCGCCGACTTCGAGGCCGACGGCGTTTTCCTCGACACGCTCAAGAAAGCCGAACCGGGCTTCGTCGAACGGCTCGAAGCCGCGCGTCCCGGGATCGTGCTGGAGGGCGAGTCGAAGCTGCCGGTCGAGCGCATCGCCGACCACACGGCGTCGTGGGCCCAGTTCTTCGCCGACTCGCCCGTGCCCGGCGTGCTGCGCGCCCACTGGTACGAGCGGCGCCACATGCAGCACCACGTGCGCCGCTGGCACCGCGACCACTCCGAGGAGCTGCAGTCGGCGTGGCTCAACGGCGTCGGCGTGATGGTGTGGGAGGTCGTGTTCGGCGTGTGGGTCGGCTGGTCGGCCCGCGACGCCGCGACCGTGCGGCGCATGGTGACCGTGCAGCGCGCGGCCGGCGACCTGCTGCTGGGCGGTGAGTGGACCCCGCTCGCCGAGCTGACGCCCGAAGCCGACAGCGCCGGCGTCTACGCGTCCGGCTGGGAGCTCGACGGCGTGACACTGTGGACACTCGTCAACCGCGGCGAGACGGACTACACCGGTGACGTTCTGCCCGCCGGGCCCGGCAAGGTCCTCGATCTGCTGGGTGGGGTGCCCGCCCGTGGCATCGGCGCGGTGCTGCACCTCGCCGACGGCACTCCCGAACCCGCGTGGTTGCCGGAGCTGCTCGATGCGCTGAAGTCGGCGCCCCACAATGCCCATTCGCGGTTCCCGCACCGGATCGCCGAACGGCTGAGTCCACAAAGGACCACTGGCCGACCTGACGTTGATGTCGTGACGGTGCCGGCCGGCCCGTATGTGCTGACCGTCCGCTACCAGGCCCGCGAAACCGGGATGTACCAGGGCGCACCCTACGTCGACGAATGGAAGCCGCTCCCGCCGCGGCTGCACGACGCCCGGACCCTCCAGCGCGAGGGCTCGCTCACGACTTCCGTCGCGGTGGCAAGCACCGAGGTCACCAACGCTCAGTTCGCCGAGTTCCTCACCGCCACCGGCTACCGGCCCGCCTACGCGCACCGGTTTCTCGCCCACTGGATCGACGGTGTGCCGGGGAATCCGGACGAGCCCGTGACCTATGTGGACCTCGACGACGCCCGCGCCTACTGCGCGTGGCGCGGCGGCCGGCTGCCCACCGAGGACGAGTGGCAGCTGGCGGGGGAGACCGGCGGCCTGCGCCGGGGCGAGCCCGCCGTGTGGAACTGGACCGAGAGCGAGCACTCCGACGGGCGGACCCGCTTCGTGATGCTCAAGGGCGGCAGCGACTACCGGGCCGAGGGATCCGAGTGGTACGTGGCGGGCGGCCGCCACGCGCCGGACGTCAGCGCGAAGCTCCTGCTGCCCGGCCTGGGCCTGGCGCGCGCCGCGACGGTCGGCTTCCGCTGCGCTTGGGAGGTGACGGCATGACGACGTCGCGGGATTCCGCCGGCGGCGCGCTCGCCGGGTTGCGGGTGGTGGACGCGTCCACGCTGTTCGCCGGGCCGATGGCCGCGATGCACCTGGGTGACATGGGCGCCGAGGTGATCAAGGTCGAGCACCCGAGCCGCCCCGACCCGTCGCGCACGCACGGCGTCGCCAAAGACGGGGTCAACCTGTGGTGGAAAACGCTCGGGCGCAACAAGCGCACCGTCACCGCGGACCTCGGCAGTGAAGGCGGGCGGGAGGTGTTCCTGGCGCTGGCCGCCCAGGCCGACGTGGTGATCGAGAACTTCCGCCCCGGCACCCTCGAACGCTGGCACCTCGGCTACGACGAGCTTTCGGCCCGCAACCCGCGGCTGGTGCTCGCGCGCGTGACCGGGTTCGGGCAGTTCGGCCCGTACCGCTCGCGGCCCGGCTTCGGCACGCTCGCCGAGGCGATGAGCGGGTTCGCCGCCACGACGGGCGAGCCGGACGGCCCGCCGACGCTCCCGCCCTTCGGCCTCGCCGACGGCGTCGCGTCCCTGGCCACGGCCTACGCGATCATGGTCGCGCTTTCGGCCCGCGCCACCAGCGGACGCGGGCAGGTCGTGGACACCGCGATCATCGAGCCGATCCTCGCCATGCTCGGCCCGCAGATCACGCGGTGGGACCAGCTTCGGACCGTGCAGCCGCGCACGGGCAACCGGTCCATCAACAACGCCCCGCGCAACACCTACCGCACCGCCGACGGCCAGTGGGTCGCCGTGTCCACCTCGGCGCAGTCGGTGGCCGAGCGCGTGGTGCGGCTCGTCGGGCGCCCCGACCTCGCCGACCAGCCGTGGTTCGCCCGCGGCGCCGACCGCGCCCAGCACGCCGACGAACTCGACGAAGCCGTCGGCGGCTGGATCGCCCAGCGCAGCCGCGCCGAGGTCGTCGCCGCCTTCGAGGAGGCCCAAGCCGCGGTCGCCCCCATCTACGACGCCGCCGACATCGTCGCCGACCCCCAGTTCCAGGCCCTCGGCACCATCCACGAGATCGACGACCCCGAACTCGGCCCCCTCCTCATGCAGGGCCCCCTCTTCCGCCTCTCCGCCAACGACGGCGTCATCGGCTTCACCGGCCGCCCCCACGGCGCCGACACCGACACCGTCCTGGAGGAACTGGGCTTCTCGGCGGAACGCATCGCCGAACTCCACGAAGGGGGCGAGGTATGAGCGCGATGCTTCCGCAGGCTTTTCCCGACGCCCGGGCCGAGGTGCCCGCGCGCGGGGCTGTGGCGGGCGATTGTGGCGCTGCGGCTCGCGGCCCTGCGCGAAGGGGGAGCGGTATGACCGCGACGCCGGCGTTGACGTTCCTCGCCGCGCCGCCCGACCGGCCCGAGCGAGTGAAGAAGGCGGCGTCTTCGACGACGTCGAAGACGCCGCAGTTGCGGCGCACAACGACACGGCGCGCGAACCGCGCGGCCGGCCCCGGCGCGGAGTGCAAGGAGAGCGGTATGTGCACAACCCCGACCCGCGCATTGGCCGCCCGGTCCGACCTCGGCGCGGCGGCACTGGGTTCGGTGAGTTCGAGGCACCCGTCGCGCCTACGCCCGCGGGCGCGACGGGCGAACGCAGTGCGGCCGCTCGCGGACCCGAGCCAAGGGGGTACGGCATGAGCCCGACGGAAGCCTTTCCCGACGCCCGGGCCGACCTGCCCGCATCTGGGGCCGTGGTGCGCGCGAATGTGGCGCTGCGGCTCGCGGTCGTGAGCGAAGGAGAAGCGGTATGAGCACCATCCCGCCGTTGACCTTCCTCTACGCCCCCGCCGATCGGCCCGAGCGGGTGGAGAAGGCGCTCGCGTCGGAGGCCGACGTGGTGCTGGTGGATCTGGAGGACGCCGTGGCGCCGGCGCGCAAGGAGGAGGCGCGTGGGAACGTCGTGCGGATGCTGGCGGACCTGCCGGAGGGGCGCCGGGTGCAGGTGCGCGTGAACCATCCCAGCACGCCGTGGCACGAGGTGGACGTCAAGGCGGTGGCGGGGCTGCCGGTGGCGGTCGGCGTGCGGATGCCGAAGGTGGAGGCGGCCGAGGAGGTGCTGGCGCTCGCCGCGGCGCTGCCGGGGCGCGCATTGCACCCGTTGATCGAGTCGGCGCTGGGGGTGGAGCGGGCGTTGCAGATCGCGACCGCGTCGCCGCAGGTGGCGTCGATCGGGCTGGGCGAGGCGGATCTGCGGTCGGACCTGGGGGTGGACGACGAAGCCGGGCTGACGTGGGCGCGCAGCCGCGTGATCGTGGCGGCGCGGGCTGCGCGGCTGGCGCCGCCGGCGATGTCGGCCTACACCAACGTGCGCGATCTCGACGGGCTGGCGGCGTCGTGCCGGGCCGGGCGGGCGCTCGGGTTCCGCGGGCGGACGGCGATCCACCCGGCCCAGCTCGCGACGATCCGCGCCGCGTTCCTGCCGAGCGCGGAGGAGGTGGCGCGGGCCAGCGAGGTCGTCGCGCGCGTCGCCGACGCCACGGCGGCCGGGGTCGGGGCGATCGCCCTGGCCGACGGGACGTTCCTCGACGTGGCGATGGTCGAGCGGGCGCGCACTGTGCTGGCGCTGGCGGACCCGACGCGTTAGCCCGCCGTCGCCGGACGCGGGTCGGCTTGCGGAACCGGGACCTCCGCGGGCCGGCTCACGCGGCTCAGCACTGCGACCGTGCCGCTGGCGAGCAGGAACACCGCCGCCATCACCAGGAACACCACCCGCGCACCGGCGCCCGCGCCGAGAGCGGCCCCGACGAGCAGAGGCCCCACGATGCCGCCGGCCCGCCCGATGCCGAGCGCCCAGCCGACCCCCGTCGAACGGATCCGCGGCGGGTACAGCACCGCGGCGAGCGCGATCACGCTCATCTGCCCACCGGTCACGCACGTGCCGGCGAGGAAGGCGGCCACGAGCAGCAGCCCGCTCGAACCGGTGAGCGCGAAACCCAGCACGGCGATGAGGGCCGAGCCGATCAGGTACACGGTGCCGAGCGTGGCGAACGCGCCGCGCTTGTCCATCGCCGGGCCGATGACCAGCGCCGCGACGATGCCGCCGACGGTGACGAGGGCAGTGGCCGTGACCGCCGTCGACGTCGGGTGGCCGAGGCGGAGCAGCACCGTCGGCAGCCAGCTGAGCACGGCGTAGAACACGCCGAGGTTTAGCGCGAACGCGAGCCACAGCAACAGGGTGGCCGCGAGACGGTTGCGGCCCAGGACGTCGCGCCGGGTGGCTTTCCCGGCTGCCGGCTCGTCGAGGACGAACGTGGCGCGCGGGTCGAGGTCGGGGGCCAGGCGGCGCAGCGTCGCGTGCAGTTCGGCGTGCTCACCGCGCTGGAGCAGGTGGACCGGGGAACGGGGCAGCCAGACCGCGAGCACGACCGACACCGCCAGCGGCAGGACCCCGCCGAGGACGAAGATCGAGCGCCAGCCCCAGGCCGGGATGAGGACGCCGGAGAGCAGGCTCGCCGCGACGAAACCCAGCGCCAGCCAGCAGTAACTGAACATCACGAACGTCGAACGCCGGCGGGCGGGGGCGAACTCGCTGGCGAGCGCGACCGCACTCGGGATCGCCCCGCCGAGCCCCACCCCGGTGAAGAAGCGGAACACGATCAGCTGCGTCTCGTTCGTCGCGAACACGCACAGCAACGTGAAGACGCCGAACAGCGCGACCGACAGCGCGATCAGCCGGCGGTGCTCGATCCGCGCCGCCAGCGGTGCCAGCAGCAGGTACCCCACCATCAGCCCGACGATCGACGCCGAGAACAGCGGCCCCAGCGCCGCGACCGGCAGGTGCCACTCCTTCGCCACGACGGGGGCGACGAAGCTGATCGCCTGCGTGTCGAGACCGTCGAGGAACATGACCGAGCCGGTCAGCGCGAGCAGCAGCACGTGGAACCGGCCGACCCTCCGATCGCCGATGACCGTCTCGAGCCGCGCGGCGGCGGGCGGAACTCCTGCGGACATGGTCGTCTCCCTTTCCGGCGGAGGTGTCCGGTTCGTGTGACCGGTTCGGGGAAACGTAAACGGGAGATAAGTTACAGTCAATAGTCGTAACTAAAGTGATCTGGCGGAGTTTTTGCAGGTGCGGGCGCTACTCGCCCGTAGGACGTTCCCGGCAAGATCGTCGGAGGTCGGGGGAGTGCCGCGACCACGAACACGTCGGCAGGCCGTCCGACGTGGCCTATTCTGGACGAGGGAGATCCACGAGGAGGGGCCATGACCGACGAAGAGCTCGTCGTCGAGTTCGCGCTGCGGCGCCTGGACAACCCCGACCTCGAGCTGGAGGAGATCGCGGCGCTGGTCGTCCGGCGGCTGGGGCCCGAGCGCATGCTGGAGTTCGCGTCGCAGAACCTCGCCACGCGCGGCGAGCTGCGCGCGGCCATCTTCCCGTCGGCCGTCGAGCACGTGCTCCGCGTCGTGCTCACCCTGCGTGGCCGCAGCGACTAGCCGCCCACCGCGGCCGGAGCCTTCCGGCGCAGCCACGCCCACGGACTGCGCCCACCCGTGAACGCCCACAGCGCGATCACCGGATCCGTCAGCGCGCACCCGAACGACGAGTCCGCCGCGAACGGCAGGATCGGCGCCCCCTTGAGGTGGTGGACGACGTCCCACGCCGTGTGCAGCAGCCACCCGATCCCGATGAACGTCCACGAGTCCAGCCCACGGAAGGCGACCAGCGTCATCACCGCGCAGAACGCCAGCTCCCACACGCCCAGCCCGCCGCCGGAGAGGTAGGCCGCCCCCGCGCCGGCGACCATGAGCGCGTTGAACCTCCGCCGATGCGGCTCGCGAATCAGGGACGAGAGCAGCACGTACACCAGGCCGATCACGATCGGCAGCAGCACTTCGGTCATGGCCGTCACGCTAGGAACCACGGGGCGCGCCGACCACTGGCCTGGGTGCCAGACAGCAGCGGATTCCCGCCAACCGGCGGGATTCCGTTGCCGTGCGACGGGCTCAGTGTGACTTCGGCGCTTGGTTGCCGATGCCTGGGGGCACATCGGCAACCGAGCGCCGTGGCGGGTTATGGAGATGCTTGGACTGAGTCCGAGGGCTGGGCTGCGTGCGCCCGCTGCCGGCCTGGGTGCCAGCCAGCAGTGGGATCTCGCCAACCGGCGGGAATCCGCTGCCGTGCAACGAGCCCGGTGTGACTTCGGTGTCGCGTGCCTGCGGCGGGGCCAATTGGCAACCGAGCGTCGTGGCGGGTGGCGTAGGTGCATGGGCTGAGTCCGAGGGCTGGGCTGCGTGCGCCCGCTGCCGGCCTGGGTGCCAGACAGCGGCGGGCTGCCAACCGGTCGGATTCCGTTGCCGTGCGATGGGCTCAGCGCGTTTTCGGTGCCGTGTGCGGCGCCGGGGCAGAACGGCAACCGAGTGCCTCGCCGGGTGACGTAGATGCTCAGGCTGAGGCCGAAGGCTGGGTGTGTGTGCCCACTGCCAGTCTGGGTGCCAGACGGCAGCGGATTCCTGCCAGCCGAGGGGATTCCGGTGCCGTGCAACGGGATCGGCGCGTTTTCGGTGCCGTGTGTCGGCGTCGGGGTCAGAACAACGACTGAGCGTCGTGGCGGGTTATGGAGGTGCTCGGGCTGAGTCCGAGGGCTGGGCTGAGTGCGCCCACTGTCGGCCTGGGTGCCAGCCAGCAGTGGGATCTCGCCAACCGGCGGGATTCCGTTGCTGTGCAGTGGGCTCAGTGCGACTTCGGTGTCGCGTGCCGGCGGCGGGGCCAGATCGGCAACCGAGCGTCGTGGCGGGTCACGTAGGTGCATGGGCTGAGGCCGAGGGCGGGGTTGAGCGCGCCGACTACTGGCCGGGTGCCAGACAGCAGCGGATTCCCGTCAGCCGAGGGGATTCCGCTGCGGTCCGTCGGGCTCAGCGTGACTTCGGTGCCGGCGCCGAGGCCAGATCGGCAACCGGGCGCCCTGGCGGGTGATGCAGATGCTTGGGCTGAGTCCGAAGGGCTGGGCTGAGCGCGCCGACTGCCGGTCTGGGTGCCAGACGGCAGCGGATTCCCGCCAATCGACGGGAATCCGCTGCCGTCAAGCGGCTCATCGCGTTTTCGGTGTCGCGTGCCGGCGGCGGGGCCAGATCGGTAACCGGGCGCCGTGGCGGGTGATGTAGATGCCCGGGACGAGGCCCACGGCGGGGCTCAGGGCGCCCGTGGTGTCGATCTCGGCGGGGGTGGTGGTGTTGGTGGTGGTGGTGTGAGCGGACATGACTTCCTCCGGGTGTCGCGAGTGGACAGGTCTCTTGTGGACGGTGCTCAGGCTGCGGCGGGAACGATGGCCGCCGCGGGGGCGAAGGCGGTCACGCGGCTGCGGGCGCCGGTGATCACGGTGGTCAGGGTCGCGAGGTCCTGCGGGCCGTCGTGGCGCTGGTCGTTGACGAAGAACGTCGGCGTCCCCGCGACCCCGCTGAGGTCGGCCGACTCGACGTCGCGCTCGACGTGGCCGGCGAACCGGCGGCGCAGCAGGTCGTCGCGGAAGCGATCGACGTCGAGGCCCAGCTGCTCGGCGTAGCCGACGAGGGCGTCGAAGTGCAGGTCGGTCTGGTTGCCCAGCAACAGGTCGTGCATCGGCCAGAACGCGCCCTGCGCGCCCGCCGCCTCGGCGGCCTCGGCCGCCAGCTGCGCGTGGGGGTGGATGTCGTGCAGCGGCAGGTGGCGCCACACGTAGCGAATGTCGCTGTTCTCGGCCAGCAGTTCGCGCGCGGTCGGTGCCGCCATGCCGGTCCACGGGCACTCGAAGTCGCCGTACTCGACCACGGTCACCGCCGCGTCCTCCGGCCCGCGCACGTGGTCGCGGCTCAGGTCCACCGGAGCGACGAGGTCGGTCAGCACGGGCGCGTCGCCGAGCAGCGCGCGGGTCCGCACCTCCTCCGGCAGCGCGGCCGTGACCTTCTGCACGAGGAAGGTCAGCAGCGCCGCGCCCGCCGCGGCTGCGAGGACGCCGAGCTTCGCCTCTTCCAGTTCTCGCCCGGTGAAGGCGAGGTCGGCGATCAGCAGCGACACGGTGAACCCGACCCCCGCCATCGCGCCGCCGCTCAGCACCCCGGCCCAGCCGACCTGCGGCTGCAGCGCCCCGCCGGTCAGCCGGGTCAGCAGCCACGAGGAGCCGAACACCGCGACCGGCTTGCCCAGCACGTAGGCGAGGAAGATCCCGACGGTGATCGGCGCGGTCACCGCGCTCCCCAGCACCTCGGTGTTCACGGTGATGCCGGCGTTGGCCAGCGCGAACAGCGGGACGACGACGTAGCTCGTCGCGCGGTGGAAGGCGTGGCGCAGCCGGGCGTTGGCCGACAGCGTGGCGCTCAGCCGCTTGCTCGCCGAGCTGGCCGTCTCCGCGGTGGGCTGCTCGCGGAACAGGCGCACCAGCTGGGTCGCTTCCTCCAGCGAGTCGCGCTTCGGCACGTACGCCGACGTCGCGAGCCCCACTGCCAGGCCGGCCACGACCGGGTCGATCCCGCTGGTCAGCAGCGCGCCCCACACCGTCAGCGCCAGCGCGGTGAACACCGGCTTGCGGTAGCGGTAGTCGAGCCGGCGGCTCGCCAGCACCCCGGCGTACGCGGCGGCGGCGATCCCGACGGCCATCAGGTCCACGTGCCCGCTGTACGCCAGCGCGATGACCACCAGCGCCACGATGTCGTCCACCACGAACACGGTGAGCACGAACGTGCGGATCCGCTCGGGCGCACCCCGCCCGACCACGGTGAACACGCCCAGCGCCAGCGCCGTGTCGGTCGACATCGCCGCGCCCCAGCCGGGCCCGCCGCCGTTGAGCGCCAGGTAGATCAGCACCGGCACCGCCATGCCGGCCAGCCCGGCGACGGCGGGCAGGATCAGGCGGCGGCGTTCGCGCAGGTCGCCGAGGTCGAACTCACGCCGCGCCTCCAGCCCCACCACCAGGAAGAACAGCGTCATCAGGCCGCTGTTGACCCAGTCGCGCACCGGCAGCGCGGCGCTCAGCGGCCCGACCCGCACGCTCAGCACCCAGTTCCACACGGTGTCGTACGCGCCCGGCGCCAGGTTCGCCCAGGCCAGCGCCACCACGATCGCCGCGACGAGGATCCCGGCGCTGCCGGACTCGGTCCGCAGGAACGTCCGCAGCGGGCTCGACGACGGCCCGGACATCGACATCCGGCCCATCGGCATCCCGGACCCGGACATCTCGGACTGACCCATCTCCGACATCGACATGGCTTCGCTGGTCCTCGGGTGCATCGGCGTCACGTTCATTTCTAACCCTTAAAGTCGCTGCTGGTAGTTAGAACTCAAACATGGTAGAACTAACCTGTCAAGAGGGAATTTGAGGGTTAGGTCAATGGAGGGAAGAGCGATGGAGCCAGACGAGACACTGGTCCTCGACCTGCTGAACACCACGGCACTCGTCGACGGCACACCGCACGACGACCTCGCCGACTCGGCAGACGCCCTGCGCTGGCTCTCCGCCCACGGCCAGCCGGCGACGGAAGCGGAGTGGCGCACGCTGCTCGACCTGCGCGCGACCCTGCAGGACGTGGTGCGCGGCGACGCGGAACCGTCGTCGGTCGGGCGTTTCGTCGAAGGCGTCGGCTACCTCGCGACCCTCGGCGCCGACGGCATCGGCTGGACCCTCGACGCCCCCGCGGGCCACACCGCGGCCGCACGCGCGGTCCTCACCTGGGACGGCCTGCGCGAATCCGGCCGCCTGCGCCCCTGCGCCAACCCGGAGTGCCGCCTGTTCCTCATCGACCACAGCAAGGCCAACACCGCCCGCTGGTGCTCGATGGCCACGTGCGGCAACCGCCTCAAGGCGCGCCGGCACTACCGCCGCGCCCAGCAGTCCGAAGTGGACTGAAGCGGGCCCGCCACGACAGGCCCGCTCCAGCACTTCATTCGTTGTGCAGCACCGCCGCGATCGGCAGCCGAGCCGCGCGTCCGGCGGGGATGAGCGCACCCAGCACGGCGATCACGACCCCGGCCAGCCCCAGCGCGACGAGCATCGGCGCGCGGTAGACGTCGATCACGAACCCGAACACGTCCGACTGGGCCGCCCGCAGCATGGCCGGCCCGACCAGCCGGTGCACGAAGAAACCGAGCGGGAGCCCGAGCAGGCCGCCGGCCACACCCAGGACGCCCACCGAGGTGATCATCATGACCGTCACCTGGCGCGGGGTCATCCCGATCGCCTTGAGCATCCCCAGGTCGCGGCGGCGTTCGTGCGCGTTGAGCACCACGGTGTTGAACACCCCCAGTGCCGAGACGATCGCGAGCACCAGCGTCAGGACCGACGCGCTGCCGACCAGGAGCACGGCCTGCGAAGACGTGCCGTCACGCGGGGGAGCGGCCTCCAGCCCGGGGTCGAGGGCCTGCACCGCGCTCACGAGCGTTTCGCGGCCGGCGCCGGGAGCCAGCTGCACGTCGTAGGTCTCCGCGCGGGTGCCCGGCGCGAGGACGTCGAGGGTCGACCAGTCGGCGTAGATCGCCTGGTCGTTGTTGGTCAGCGTGACCCCGACGAGCGTGAGCTGCGTGCGATTTCCGCCCAGCTCCACCGTGATCGTGTCGCCGAGGGCGAGCCCGCGCTGGTTGAGGAACCGGGACGGCGCGGCGGCCTCCCCGGCGCGCGCCGGCCATCGGCCGTCGAGGATCTCCGGCCCCAGCGCCGCCGAGTCCCCGCGCGAGAAGATGACCGACGGGTTCTCCTGGCTGCCGAGCAGGTGCACGGTGCGCTCGGCCGAGGCGGCGACGCGGGTGGAACCGGGGAGCGAACGCAGCATCGCTTCGTCGGCGGAGTCGCTGAGCGCCGGCGCCGGACGCGGACCGGGCAGCCCGGCCGGAATGGTGAGCCCGTCGGGCAGGCCGGCGAGGAACTCGACGCGGTCGGGGTGCGCGGGCCGCATCGCGTTGTTGTACGCGTTCACCGACAGCGTGACGCCGATCGACAGTGTCACCGTCATGACGCCGAGCACGATCGCCGCCAGCGTCAGCGCGCTGCGCGCCGGGCGGGCGAACGGCACACCGAGACCGAGGCTGACCGACCGCGGCAGCCGGGTGCCCGCGAGCCACCGCTGGACGGTGAACGCGCGCCCGAACCGCGGTCCGCTGCCCGCGCTGATCGCCGCGGTCGCCGGCAGCCGGCGGGCCCGCAGCGCGGAAACCAGCGCGGCCAGCACGACGACCAGCGGCAAGCCCACCAGCGCGACGACGTCGACCCACGCGTCGATCCCGACACCGCCCGCGCCGAACGCGCTGAACGCGTCCGTGAGCACAGGTTTGGCGACGAGATTGCCGCCGATCGTCCCGACCACGCAGCCGAGGGCGGCGGGGACGAGCACCATCAGCAGGTACACGCCCATCACCTGATTCGGTGTGAAGCCGAGCGACTTGAGCACCCCGATGTCGCGGAACCCGGACACCACCGCGCCGCTCACCACGTTGGCGACGATCAGCACGGCCACCGCGAGCCCGAGGATCCCGAACGGGACCAGGAACGGCACGTACGGGCCGACGTCGGAGTTGAGCCGTTCCTCGACGGTCAGGTAGGACTGCTCGCCCAGCACCGACTTCGCCGGCAACCCGGCCGTCACCGAGGTCAGGCCCGCGTCGACCTCCGCTGCCGTGGCGGCGTGGGCGAAGCGGTAGAGCATCTGCGCCGTGGTGGGCCGCAGCGCCGTCAGCTGGGCCGGCGTCACCCACGCGTCGGCGGAGGCGCTCACCGAATACGCGAACCCGACGACGGTGAGCACGGGCTTGCCCGGGATCTCGATCCGCGAACCGACGGGAACCAGGTCGCCGGAGCCGCGCGGGAAGTTCAGCACGATCTCCCCGGGCGCCGTCGCCCACCGGCCCGCCCACACGTCCAGCCGGTCGACGGCGCCCCCGGGGTCCGCGCGCCCGACCGTGGTCAGGCTGCCCGCCCGCGCCGCGACGCTCTTCGCCGTGTCCAGCGTGACCTGCCCGAACGGCCCGGCCGCCGCTTCGACGCCGGGCCGCGCGGAGGTGGTGGCGAGCCGCTCGCCCGCCACTCGCGTGGTGTCGTAGGCGACGACGAGGTGCGCGCCGTTCTGCTCCGCGTGCGCTCGCTGGAACGGCCCTGACGCCGACACCAGCAGCCCGAGCGCGAGCACGATCGTGCCCGTCGACACGGCGACCACGACGCCGATGACGGCCGTCTGCACCCGCCGGCGCCGGACCGCGGCGCGCGCCACCCGCCACACGGCGCTCACGAGGTGCGCTCCAGACCCGAGGTCGCGGCGATCCGGCCGTCGACGACGTGGACCACGCGGGTGGCGCACTGCTTCGCGAGCCGCTCGTCGTGCGTGACGAGCAGCAGCGTCTGCCCGATCTGGTTGAGGTCGAGCAGCAGGTCCATCACCTGCTCGCCGGAGCGGCTGTCCAGCGCGCCGGTGGGCTCGTCGGCCAGCAGCAGGGCGGGCCGGTTCATCAGCGCCCGGGCGACGGCCACGCGCTGGCGTTCGCCGCCGCTGAGCTGCGCGGGGTGGATGTTGCGGCGCCCGGCGATCCCGAGCTCGTCGAGCAGCTCCAGCGCGCGGGCGCGGGCTTGCGCGGCCGAAGTTCCGGTCAGCTGCGCGGCGAGGGCGACGTTGTCGAGCGCCGGGAGGTCGTCGAGCAGGTTGAAGAACTGGAAGATCATGCCGATGCGCCGGCGGCGGAACAGCGCGAGCCCCGTCTCGCTGAGCTTGCCGAGGTCTTCGCCGTTGACGACGACTGAGCCGGACGTCGGGCGGTCCAGCCCGGCCACCATGTTCAGCAGCGTCGACTTGCCGCTGCCCGACGGTCCCATCACCGCGACCGCCTCACCGGCGCGGATTCCCAGCGAGACCCCGTCCAGGGCCACGGAATCGCTGTACTCCTTGCGCACGGCGGTCAGCTGCACCACCGCGTTCGCGCTGCTCTCGTCACTGGTCACAGCACGCAATCCTGAAGCAGCTTCGCCGCCGGGGCATCCGTCCGGGGAGGTAACCGCCGGCCGCCGTCATCCTGGGGATGTAGGCGCCGGGTTGATGCGGCGGACGCGGCGGCCTGGGAGAGTCTCCGGGTGTGTGGGAACTCGGGGTCGCGGCCGTAGCGTGCCTGGTCGCGGTGGTGCTGGCCGTGCGGCTGGTTCGCGCGCGGCGCGCGGCTGTGCGTGCGCTGGAGGAGCGCGGGTGGCTGCTGGAGCGGGAGCGGGAAAGCGCCGCGCAGCAGGCGGTCGACGCCGAACGCGCGCGGATCGCCCGCGAACTGCACGACATCGTGAGCCACAACGTGAGCGTGATGCTCGTGCAGGCCGGCGCCGCGCGGCTGGTGGTCGAGACCGAGCCCGCGCAGGCGGCCGAGGCGTTGCGGGAGGTCGAGACCGCCGGGCGCGACACGATGACGGAGCTGCGGAACCTGCTCGGCCTGCTCGCGCCGCCGGCCGACGGCGAGGAGCCGACCGACCTCGCGCCGCAGCCCAGTCTCGCGCGGCTGAGCCCGCTCGTCGACCGGATCGCGTTCGCCGGGCTGCCGGTGGAGGTGCGCGTGTCGGGCGAGCCGAGGTCGCTGCCGTCCGGAGTGGACTTGACGGCGTACCGGATCATCCAGGAGGCGCTCACCAACGCGCTCAAGCACGGCGACGGGGGAAAGGCCGAGGTGACGGTGCGCTACACCGACCACTACCTGCGGGTCGAGGTGGTGAACAGCGGGCCGAGCGTGCTCACGGGCGGCTCGGCCGCCGCGTCGTCTTCGCCCGGTGAGGGCCGCGGCTTGCTCGGGCTGCGGGAACGCGTCGCGGCCTTCGGCGGTGACCTCGACGCGCGGCGCCGGCTCGGCGGTGGGTTCCGCGTGCGCGCCCGGATCCCGCTGGAACGCCCGTGACCGCCCCGCGGGTCGTCATCGCCGACGACCAGGGCCTGGTCCGCACGGGCTTCCGCATGATCCTCACGGCCGGCGGCATCGACGTGGTCGGCGAAGCGGCCGACGGGCTGGCGGCGGTCGAGCTGGTGCGGGAGCTGCACCCCGACGTCGTGCTCATGGACATCCGCATGCCGGCCATGGACGGTCTCGAAGCCGCCCGCCGCGTCCTGGCCGACGACCCGCGCTGCAAGGTGCTGATGCTGACGACGTTCGACCTCGACAGCTACGTCTACCAAGCCCTCGCCGCCGGCGCGAGCGGCTTCCTGCTGAAGGACGTGACGCCCGAACACCTCGTGGCCGCCGTCCGGCTCGTCGACACCGGCGACGCGCTGCTGGCGCCCTCGATCACCCGCCGGCTGGTGGAACGCTTCGCCTCGGCCGCCGCTCCGGCTCCGGCCGCGGCCGTCCCGTTGCCACACCGCGACCTGTCCGCGCTGACCCCGCGCGAGCTCGAAGTCCTGGCGCTGCTGGGCCGCGGCCGGTCCAACACCGAGCTCGCCGCCGAGCTCACCCTGAGCGAGGCGACGATCAAAACCCACGTCGCCCGGATCTTCGCGAAGCTGTCCCTGCGTGACCGCGCCCAAGCAGTGGTGCTGGCCTACGAAACCGGCCTGGTCTCGCCCGGGGACCCGCCGGCCTAGCCCTCGACCGCCCGCCGGACGGCCGGGACGACGTCTCGCGCGAAGCGCAGCACCTGGTCGATCGTCTGGTGCTCCGGCCAGAAGACGAACGTCGTGAAGGGCAGTTCGGTGGCCGAGCGGGTCAGCAACTCGGCCCACTGGGCCGCGTCGCCGCGCACGGGTTCGGCGCCGGTGGTGACCCGCAGAGTGCCGGGCGCGTCGGTGATCGTGCCGACGATCTGGCAGATCCGGCGCACGTCCGACGGCCGGCGGCCGGCAGCGGTGGCGGCCTCGTCCAGGATCGTGTGGGCCGGACCCCACTGCTCGTAGGGCAGGTACGAGGGGATCGGCGCGGCCCAGCCGTCGGCGATCCGGCCGGTCAGGGCCAGCGCCTTCGGTCCCTGCGCGCCGGTCCACAGCTCGATCGGGTGCGCGGGCGCGGGCCCGGGCACGAGACCGTCCACTGTGTAGTGAACGCCGCGGTGGTGCAGCGGCCGCCGGTCGGCGCGCCAGATCGCCCGCATGACCTCGAACGCCTCCTCCAGGGCGGCGTTGGCCACGGCCCGCGAGCGCCGCCGGACGCCGAGGCGCTCGATGGCGTCCCAGTAGCCGCCCGCGCCGACGGCGAGCTCGAACCGCCCACCGGACACCAGGTCGAGCGACGCGGCGGCCTTGGCGAGCATCGCGGCTGGCCGCAGCGGCAGGTTCGTCACGTCGGGGAGCACGTGGATGCGGCGGGTGGCGGCCAGCAGGGCGCCCGCGAGCACGAAGGTGTCGAGGTACTCCGGCACGTACGGGTGGTCCTGGATGCCGAGGAACTCCAGCCCGTGCTCCTCCGCGGCCACCGCCAGCTCGCAGTGCGCGCCGACGTCGAGCGTCGGCACGAGCGAGAACCCGAAAGCCAGTCGAGTCATGACGGCACCCTTCCGGTCGAGGTGGTCACCTGTGCTGACTGTCATTGAGAGTGACCACTGTCGCGACGCAGCATACCGCGGGACACCGCGTCACTCCGGCGAGCTGAACGGCGCGTGCACCATCCGGACGCCGACGGCGGGCTCGCCCAGGTGATGCCGCGCGACTTCGAGCTTGAGCGTGCGGCGGGTCTCGCCCAGCTGCACCAGGGCGCGCTGATCAGCTTCTGCGGCGCCGGGAGCTCGCCGGCCACGGATCGGCCGTTGCCTGACGAGGGGTGGCCCTCCGCGCTTCGGCTCGTGCGCCGGCGGGGTCGACCAGCTCGTCCCCGGTCAGGTTCAGGTGCTGCACCAGCGCGTACAGCGACGCGACCGAGGGCCGGGCCTTGCCGTTCTCGATCCGGCTCACGAGGCTCACCGACACCCCCGCCTTGCGCGCGAGCGGGACACCGGGCCGGGTGTTCAGTGACCGTTAAACCCGTTTCCCGACGGGACGGGCACCGCGAACACCTCCGGGTGCTTCACCAATTCCACCCGCGTCCGGCGGATGTGCAGCTCCAGGATGCGCTCCGCCGAGGCGTGGTCGCGCTGGCGCAGCGCCTCGATGAGCAGGCGGTGCTCCGCGCGGATGATCCAGCTGCGGCGTTCGCCGGCCAGGCGCGTGAACGCCCGGCGGTAGTGCTGCGTGGTGTCCCACAGCCGGTTGAGGATGGCGGCGAGGTCGTGGGCGTCGTGGTGGCGGTAGACCGTCCAGTGCAGCTGCCGGTCGAGCACGAGGAACTCCTCGACGTCGTCCGTCTTCTCGATGCGGTCCTCGAGGGCTTCCAGCTCGTCGATGTCCCCATCGGACAGCCGGGGCGCGGATTCGGCCAGCAGCAAGGGTTCCAGCCGTTCGCGCATCTTGTACGACAGCTCGCACTCGCGTACGTCCATGGAGGTGACCCACGCGCCGGAGTTGGCGCGCAGGGTCACCAGCCCTCGGGACTCCAGGATGCGCAGCGCCTCGCGCACCGGCAGGCGGCTGGTGTGCAGCTCCTCGGCGAGCTCGTCCTGGATGATGCGCGTGCCCGGGGCGAGGCGGCCGTCGAGGATCCGCGCTCGCAGCTCGTCGGCGACGCGCTGGCTCGCGACACCCGCGGGTACGGCCACGCCCGTTCCTCTCGATCGAACGCCTCGCGGCGGTGGTCCCGGACTCAGCCGGACAAGGCTCAGTCGAACGCCTTCGGGTTGTGGTCGAAGGCCTTTCCGTTCGGATAGGACACTAGCTCACACTGCAGGCCCCACGGTGACAGGAAGTACACCCACCGCTGTCCTTCGCTCGCGCCGCTGCTGGTGGTCGGCTCGCCGAGCACGCGCAGGCCGCGGCGGTGCAGGTCGGCGACGGCGGCGTCGAGATCCTCCACGTACAGCGCGATGTGGTGCCCGCCGACGTCGGAGTTGCGCGGCGGGACGAGGTTCTGCTCCGGCGCCTCGTACTGGAACACCTCGAAGATCGCCAAGCCGGCGAGCCGGTAGAAGTGCAGACGCCGCATCACCGCCTTGTCGTCGACGCCGAGATGCTCGCTCATCCAGCTGTCGTCGTGCTCGTACGGTCCGAGCCGGTACAGGTATTCGCAGCCCAGTACCTCGGTGAAGAACTCGTGGGCCTGGTCGAGGTCCGGCACCGTGAGGCCGAAGTGGTCGACGCCCGTCACTCCGGGGATCGGCATGAGCACACCTCCAATGGATCCATTCACTTGCTTTTCATGGCTACTTGACGGCATAGTCTCCGTCAAGCCTTTCGCAATGGATCCATTCGAAGATGAGGAGCCCTGATGGCCACTCACGAGTCACTGGTCGCCGGCGCGCCCTGGATCCGCCTGCGCGCCACGCCGGAGGACTGGGACGAAGCCGCACCGGACCTGCTGCTGAGCCTGCTCGGGCGGGCGCAGTGGATCCGGTCGTTCGAGGAGTACGTGCTGGAACTCGCCGGCCAGGGCCTCGTGCACGGCCCGGCCCACTCGAGCATCGGCCAGGAGGGCGGCGCCGTCGGCTCGATCGCCCCGCTGCGCAGCGACGACTTCGTGAACGGCTCGCACCGCGGCCACCACCAGTTCCTCGCCAAGGCCTTCGGCCACGTCGCCCCGAAGCCCACCGGCCTGCCGGCGCTCGACGACGAGGTCCGCACGGTGCTGCGCCGCACGCTCGCCGAGATCTGCGGCCTGGCCGAGGGCTACGGCAGCGGGCGCGGCGGGTCGATGCACCTGCAGTGGCGCGAGGCCGGCGCGATGGGCACCAACGCGATCGTCGGCGGGGGAGTGCCGCAGGCCGCGGGCTTCGCCTGGAACCAGCGCCACACCGGCACCGACGCGGTCACCGTCACCTACTTCGGCGACGGTGCCGTGAACATCGGCTCGGTGCTGGAGACGTTCAACCTCGCCGCCGCGTGGAAACTGCCCGTCTGCTTCTTCATCGAGAACAACCAGTACGCGGTGTCCACGCCGGTCGACACGGCCACGGCCGAAACCCGGCTCTCCGCACGCGGCCTCGGGTTCAACATCCCGAGCTGGCAGGTGGACGGAATGGATCCCCTCGCCGTGCACCTGGCGATGAGCGAGGCCGTGGCCCACATGCGCGCGGGCAACGGGCCGACCATCGTCGAGGCCGAGGTCTACCGCTACTTCCACCAGAACGGCCCGTACCCGGGCAGCGCCTTCGGCTACCGCACGAAGGACGAGGAGAAGTCCTGGCGCGACCGCGACCCGATCGACCTGCTGCGCGGTCACGTCGTGCGCCGCGGCCTCGCCGACGACGACCGGCTCAAGGCGTTCGACGAAGAGATCACCCGGACGCTGCACGAGATCGGCGACAGCTTCCTCGAAGACGGCCCGGACGGCAAGCGCCGCATCAAGGACTCCGCCTGGCCGGACCCGGCGTTCGTCGACGTCGGCGTGCGCGGTGATCTGTCCGAACTGGACGGAAGCCGCTACGAGGAAGCCGAGTCCTTCAGCGGCGCGCTCAAGGAACGGCGCTTCATCGACACCGTGAGCGATGTCCTCGCCCGGCGGCTGGAGACCGACGAGCGCGTGGTCGTGCTCGGCGAGGACGTCGACCGGCTCAAGGGCGGCACCAATGGCGCCACCAAGAAGGCCATCGAAACGGCACCCGAGCGCGTGCTGGGCACGCCGATCAGCGAGAACGCCTTCGCGGGCCTCGCGGGCGGCATGGCCATCGACGGCCGGGCCCGCCCGATCGTCGAGTTCATGTACGCCGACTTCATGTGGGTCGCCGCCGATCAGCTGTTCAACCAGGTCGCCAAGGCGCGCCACATGTTCGGCGGGACCGGCAGCGTGCCGTTCGTGCTGCGCAGCAAGCTCGCCGCGGGCACCGGCTACGGCTCGCAGCACTCGATGGACCCGGCCGGTGTCCTCACCACGGCACCCGGGCTGCGGGTCGTGGCGCCGTCGAACCCGTTCGACTACGTGGGCCTGCTGAACACCGCGCTGGCCTGCGACGACCCGGTCGTGGTGCTGGAGCACGTGGACCTCTACGCCTCCACGGGCACCGCGCCGGTCGACGACTTCGACTACCGCATCCCCGTCGGCAAGGCCGCGCTGCGGCGCACGGGCGACGACCTCACCGTGATCAGCTACCTGTCCATGGTCGGGCACTGCCTCGAGGCCCTCGACGAGACCGGCGTGAGCGCCGACCTGATCGACCTGCGCTGGCTCGACCGCGCGAGCCTCGACTGGGACACGATCGAACGCAGCGTCCGCAAGACCAACCGGGTGCTGATCGTCGAGCAGGGCGCCATCGGCACCTCCTACGGCGGCCGGCTCGCCGACGAGATCCAGCGCCGCCTGTTCGACTGGCTCGACGCGCCGATCGAGCGCGTCACCGGCGGCGAGGCGTCGCCCAGCATCAGCAAGGTCCTCGAACGCGCGGCGATCGCGCGGACCGAGGAAGTGACCGCGGCGCTGCGGCGCCTGTCCGACTGACCGCAACTGCGACTGGCAGCGAGGAGTTCCAACGATGGCAACGCTGTTGCGGGTGCCCGAAGTCGCCACGGGGTCGACCGAGGCCGTGCTGAGCGAGTGGCTGGTGCCCGAGAACGAGGCGTTCGACGCCGGCACGGCACTGGCCGTGCTGGAGACGGACAAGGCGGCCGTGGAGGTCGAGGCCGAAGCCGGCGCGACCGTGCTGCGGCAGCTGGTGGACCGCGGGACGACGGTGGAGGTCGGCACGCCGATCGCCGTGCTGGGTGCCGTGGGGGAGGACGTGAGCGGGCTGCTGGCGGAGCTGGGTGGATCGGCTTCGGCTTCGCAGAACGGCTCGGCCCCGTCTGAGTCGGCCCCGTCCGAGTCGGCCGAGTCTGAACCGGCCGAATCTGAGCCGGTGCCCGCCGCGTCGAACGGGTCCCGTGAGCGGATCTTCGCGAGCCCCCTGGCGCGCAAGATGCTGAAGGAAGCCGGGATCGGGCTCGAAGCGGTGACCGGGACCGGGCCGAACGGGCGGATCGTGCGCAAGGACGTGGAGGCCGCGATCGCGCGAGCGGACCGGCCGGCGCCCGCCGTGCCACAGCCCGCACCGGTGCCGGCACCGGCTCCGGCGCCCGAAAAGCCCGTGGCCGAACCGGCGCCCGTCCGCCGTGAACCCGCGGCAGGCGCGTCGTTCACCGAGATCCCGCACACCCGGATCCGCCGCGCCATCGCGAGCCGGCTGACGATGAGCAAGCAGACGGTGCCGCACTTCTCCGTGCGGCGCACGGCGCGGATCGACGCGCTGCTGGCTCTGCGCAAGCAGCTCAACGAGGTGTCGCCGGCACGGATCTCGGTCAACGACCTGATCATCCGGGCCGTGGCCGTCGCGCACACCGAGGTGCCCGACGCCAACGTCATCTGGACCGAGGACGCGCTGCGCAAGTACGACTCGGTCGACGTCGGCGTCGCCATCGCGTCCGGGCGGGGCCTGGTCACGCCGGTCGTGCGCGGGGTCGAGAAGCTGGCGCCGAGCGCGATTTCGGGCCAGGTCAAGGGGTTCGCGAGCCAGGCCGACGAGGGCAAGCTCAGGCAGCACGACCTCGAAGGCGGCTCGATCGCGGTGAGCAACCTCGGCATGTACGGCGTGGACGAGTTCACGGCCATCATCAACCCGCCGCAGTCGTCGATCCTCGCGGTGGGCGCCGGGAAAGCCGGTGCCGTGGTGGTGGACGGCGAGCTGACCGTGGCGACGCAGCTGGCGCTCACGCTGGCGGTCGACCACCGCGCGATCGACGGGGCGCTGGCGGCTTCGTGGCTGGGCGTGCTGGTCGACGCGCTCGAACAGCCGCTGCGGCTCGTCGCCTGACCCGGCCCGGTTCCGCCCGCCCGACGTTCCGGCGGGCGGAACCGGGCCCGGTCGAGCACCCGGGAATCGGCCGACTTCCGAGTGTCGACACTTGCGTTTCTCCCTGGTGCGGTGTTCCGTTCAATGGGCGGCTTGAGCTTGCAGCGCATGCCTGCTTGCGATTTCACCCGCCGAGACCTGTTGCGCTGGACCGCGTACGCCGCCACGGCGGGTTCGACGACGTTGCTCGACCCCGCCCGCGCGCTGGCCGCGACCGACTCCCAAGGCTCGGGCCCGGTGACGCCCGTCAACCTCGAACTCGTGACGCTCGCGGAAGACCGCGCCGTGATCACGTGGTACACCGGCCGCGCCGGCACCGACGACGGGCTCGGCCGCATGGTCCCGGCCGACGCCGACGGCGAAGTCCGCTACGGCGCCAACCCCAACCGCCTCAACCGGGTCGCGCACGACATCACCGGTCACACCCCGTACCACTACGTCGAGCTGACCGACCTCGAGCCGGGCCAGACGTACTACTACCAGGCCCGTTCCAACGGCAAGCTCGCCGCGCCCACCGCGTTCACGCTCATCGCCGGCAACGCCGTGGGCACCACGGACCGCGGCCTCGGCACGACGGGACCGTTCGAGTTCAAGACGCCGCAGCCGCCGGAGGGCAGCCACCTGTTCTCGGTGGTGCTGTGCAACGACACCCACATGGGCGAGACGCAGGCCGGGCTCGTCGGCGGGCAGCCGCAGTACATCGGGATCTCTCAGGTGCCCGGGCTGCCGCCGTACCCGGAGGTGATGCTGGAATCGCTGGTGCAGGACGTGAAGCGCTTCGACCCGCGCTACCTGCTCGCCGCCGGTGACATCTCCTCCGAGGCCATGCCGACCGACCTCAGCCGTGCCGGGCACCTGCTCTCGCGCTTCGGCCGCTACCAGGAGGATTACTTCGTCACGCGCGGCAACCACGACCGCGCGCACATCGGCGACGCGTACTCGACCTGCCGCGTCGGGCAGTGGCAGGGCAACGACTGCTTCCACGACGCGTACTTCCCGCACACCGAGCGCACCTACTTTTCGCGTGACCTGTCCGGCCTGCACGTGATCGGCCTCGACACCTACGACAAGCCCGGCAACGGCGGCGACGCCGGCGGCCTGTCGCCCGAGCAGCTCGACTGGTTCCGTACCGACCTCAAGAAGCATCGCGACCAGCCGACGCTCGTGTTCGGCCACCACCCGCTCGTGATGCAGGACTCGGCGTTCCCGATCACCGCGGGCAGCTCCGTCGACGCCACCCAGGCCGCGCAGATCCTCGACTGGTACTCGCAGACCCCGGGCGTGTTCCTGCACCACGCGGGCCACACCCACCGCAACCACCGCACGATCAGCCCGACGGCCCCGCGCGTGACGCTGCAGGAAGTGGCCGCCGCCAAGGAATACCCGGGCGGCTTCTCAATCCTTCGCCTGCACACCCACGGTTACGCGCTGAACTTCTACAAGTCCCGCAGCGCACTCGCCCGCCAGTGGAGCGAGCGCAGCCGCCAGGAGATCATGGGCTACTGGCCGCAGTTCGCCTTCGGCAACACCGTGGGCGACCGCAACACCGTCGTCAAGCGCGACCTGACCGGCCTGAAGCGGCCGCACCACTGACGGAGGTCGGTGCCACTGCCGGGGTTTCCGGCGGTGGCACCGTCCTTTGTGGAGTTGTTCAGTGCCGGCCGGGACCACCGTGGCCGCTGTCGCCGCCGTGGTCGTCACCGGGCTCGTTGTGGCGCCCGTGGTCGTCCCCGGGCTCGAGGTGCCGGCCGTGGTCGTCTCCCGGCTCGACGTGCCGGCCGTGGTCATCGCCGGGCTCGACGTGGTTGCGGCTCGTTTCCGGGTGCGTGGTGGCGGTCGGCGGCGCGTACGTGGTCGACTGCGGTGCCCGGCCATCGGTCACCTGAGCCCGGGCATCCCGATCGTCCCCCGGCTCGACCCCCGTGCCCCCGCGCCGATCCCCGGGCACCACGGCCGCCGTGGTCCGGCCCCCGGCCTGCGGATTGTCCTCAAAGGACACAACTGCGGCCGGCCTCGTCGCGGGCTCCGGTGACCCCGCGGCCACCCCGCCCCACACGACCGCCGTCACGATCCCGGCGGCCGCCACCGTCCCCGCGGCCACCCCGATGACCCGGCGCCGGGTCCGCTGCGTGCTGTTCTGCGGTGAGTTCGTCATGTCCTCATCGTCACGCCGCCCCGGGGCCGGTCACCATCGTCCGGTGGTCCTAGTACCGCGGGGTCAGCGCGCTGGTGCTTGCCCCTCAGGACCCGGCCCGGATCGCGAGGCGGTGCCGGCGTCCGACAGCGATCGCGGCGACGCCGGTCAACGGGCCGGACCCGTCGGAAGACAGAACTGTGGCCGGAGCGAGGCTGTCGGTCGTGGTCCCGTTGCCGAGCATGCCGTCGAGGTTCGCGCCCCAGGCGAGCATCGTGGCTTCGGAAGTGCGAGCCAGGGTGACCTGGCCGTCGACGGCGAGCGTGGTGATCCCGGTGAGTGGCGTGGCCGTGCAGTCCGTTGCGCTCACAGCGCACACCGGCCCGGGGACGGCGCGGTCGGTCTCGGTGCCGTCGCCGAGTCCCCCGTTGCCGTTGAAGCCCAAACTCAGGCCACTGCGGCATTCGGCGTCACCTTTCGACGCGGACGCCCCGGTGTTCCCCGTCCGACAAGAACAACGCCACTGCCTCGCCTTCGTCGCAGACGGCCGCGCGCTCCGCCCGCGTCAGGCGGCGCAACGGGGACACCACCACCGTGCCCTCCTCGACGGTCCACGTCGCTGTGACGCGGCCGTCCACGAGGAGGACGCGGGAGCCCGCGACGGAGAGGTTGCGGTGGGCGTCGTCGACGATGCGGGTGCGGTCGGCGTAGCCGAGGAGGGCGTTGTCGAACGCGGGGAGGTAGCGGACGGGCGCCGGGGTGTCCGGGTCGGGCCGCGGGGCGTCGGGGAGGTCCAGCAGTTCGCGGCCGCGGTCGTCGCGGAAGGAGACGAGTTCGGCGCGCACCGAGGCGACCGCGGCGGGCAGCCCGGCGAGGCCGGACCACGCGCGCAGGTCGGCGGTGGCAGCGGGGCCGTACGCGGCGAGGTAGCGGCGGACCAGCTCGGCGCCCACGACGTCGTCCGGGGGAGCCGGGACGTCGCGGCCCAGCCAGGCGGACAGCGGCAGGTACCGCACGCCTGCCTTCTCGCGCCACACCCCGCGTGGCGGCAGCTGCACGACGGGCACCAGCGCGGCGACCAGCATCTCGCCCAGCGCGCGCGGCCCGGGCGCGGGCCAGCGGTCCGCGACGGCCCGGGCGAGCTCGGGCATGGACCGCGGTTCGCCGTCGGCCAGGACGGCGCGGCCCGCCGCGGCGAGCTCGGTGAGGTCGACGCCGTCGAGCTCGCGCCGGTACACGCCGAGGACGCGCTGGCGCAGCATCGCGTCGTGGCGGGTGCGCCAGGCGAGGGCGTCGTCGGCGGTGACGAGGTGCACGGTGCGGCGCATGAGATGGGTCCGGACCACCTGCCGCCCGACCAGCAGCTCCGACAGCTCAGTCGGGTCGAACCCCCGCAACCGCGACCACAGGCCCGTGAACGGTTCCTGCGGCTCCTGCGCCTGCAGCCCGCACAGGTGCGCGACGGCGTCGAGCGCGGGCAGGTCGGCGCGCTCCAGCAGCAGCTGGCGGGCGAGCGTCGCGCGGTTGAGCGCGCGGTTGCCCAGCAGGGTCACGACGCTTCGAGCGTCTCGCGCAGCAGATCGGCGTGGCCCGCGTGCTGCGCGGTCTCGACGATCACGTGCAGCAGGACCCCGCGCACACTGCGCTCGGCCCCGGCCTCGTGCCACGGCGCCTCCGGCAGCGGGTGCGTCGCCGCCAGATCGGGCACGGCGGTGACGATCTCCTCGGTCCGCGCGGCGACCTCGTCGTAGCGCTTCAGGATCGCCGCCAGCGTGTCGCCGGGCTGCATGCTGAACTCGGCCTGGTGCTCGATCGCCCACTTCGGGTACTCGCGCGCGGTCCCCGCCGCGAAATCGGCCCAGGTCACGCCCTCGGGCAGCTCGTAGCTCATCGCCGACGCGCCTTCGACGGCGAAACGCAGCCACTGCTCTTCCATCGACGCGACGTGCTTGACCAGCCCGCCGAGGCACAGCTCGCTGACGGTGGGGCGCTCGCCGAGCTGCTCGTCGGTGAGGTCGCGGACGCTCGCCTTCAACGTCTCCCGGGCCTCGGCCAGCTGGGTGAGGAGTTCGGTCTTTTCGCTCATGCCGTCATCGTGGCAGGGGTAGCGGACAGGATGTGGCCGCTTCGTCCGTCAGGATGAAACCGTGCCGAAGACTTCCGCCCGCCTGCTGGCGTTGCTCTCGCTGCTGCAGGCGCGCCGCGACTGGCCGGGCGCGGCGCTGGCCGAGCGGCTCGCCGTCAGCCCGCGCACCGTCCGGCGCGACGTCGATCGCCTGCGGGAGCTGGGATATCCGATCGTCGCGGCCAAGGGACCCGACGGCGGCTACCGCCTCGACGCCGGCGCGCAGCTGCCGCCGTTGCTGTTCGATGACGAGCAGGCCGTCGCGCTCGCCGTCGCCCTGCAGCTCGCGACCACCGCCGGCGCGGGCATCGAGGAGGCGGCCGCGCGGGCGTTGACGACCGTGCGCCAGGTCATGCCCGCCCGGCTGCGGCACCGGATCGACACTGTCCGCGTGACGGCGCTCGCCCGGCCGGGGCCGCAGGTCGGCGGCGAAGTGCTCGCCGCGCTGGGCGCCGCCGTCCACGCGAGCGAGGTGCTGCGCTTCGACTACCCGCCTGGCCCGGCGCCGCGGCGCGTCGAACCGCACCACCTCGTCGCCCGCGGCGGCCTCTGGTACCTCGTGGCCTGGGACCTCGACCGCGGCGACTGGCGCGTCTTCCGTGCCGACCGGCTCACGCCCCGCACGCCGACCGGACCGCGGTTCACCCCGCGCGAGCTGCCCGGCGGCAGCGTCGCCGCCTTCGTGACCAGCCGGTTCCAGGGCTCCGGCAACGGCTGGCCCTGCCGCGGCTCGGTGCTGCTCGACCTGCCCGCCGCGGCGGTGTCGCGCTACGCCGGGGACGCCGTCGTCGAGGAGGCCGGCCCGGACCGGTGCCGGCTGGAGCTGGGCTCGTGGTCGTGGGTTTCGCTGGCCGCCGCGTTCGGGCGGTTCGACGCGGACCTGGAGGTCGTCGGACCGCCCGAGCTGGCGGAGGCGTTCGAGACGCTCGGGCGCCGCGCTTTTCATGCCGGGGTCACGCTGCGGCGGCCGGCCCGCTCGCCAGTGCCTGAACCCGGTTGAACGGCCCGTTGTAGTAGTTCTGGTCGCCCGGCAGGCCGCCGGTGCGCGAGAACTGCCAGATGCTCTGCTTGTCCCAGCCCGCCGGCAGCTCGCCGATCTGCGGGGCGTAGCGGGCGAGCCACAGCGGATTCGTGTCGCCGAAGCGGTTCGTGTTGCCGGTGCAGCGTTTCCACCACGTGGTGGAGGTGTAGATCAGCGCGCTGCGGCCTTCCTTCGCGAGATAGGTGCGGGTGAAGTCGGCGATCCAGTTGGTCATGTCGGCCGGGCTCTTGCCGTAACAGGCGTCGCCGTACGGGTTGTACTCGATGTCGAGGGCGCCGGGCAGCGTTTTGCCGTCGCCGCGCCAGGCCCCGCCGTTCGCGATGAAGTACTCCGCCTGCTGCGCGCCGCCGGACACGTCGGGGCGCGCGAAGTGGTAGGCGCCGCGGATGATGCCGGCGGCGTGGGCGCCGTCGTACTGCGCGCCGAACTGCGGGTTGACGAATCCGGTGCCCTCGGTCGCCTTGACGTAGGTGAACCGCGCGCCCGCCCCGCTCGCGGCCTTCCAGTCGACGGCGCCGGTATGCCCGCTCACGTCGTGGCCGAGCGTCTGGTCGACGTCGGCCCGGGCCAGGTCAGGGCCCCTGTGCACCCCTTCGTGTGCCGCGATTTGCGCGCCCGCGTAGGTGTCCCCGGCGAGCGAGTAGTCGGCTGCCGGCGCGGCCGAGGCGGGCGCCGTCAGCAGCCCTCCCGGCACCAGCACCCCGACGACGATCAGCAAAGACCGCCGCCACCGGCCGCCACGGTCGTTTCCCGGCACTGTTCGCATTCCGGCTCCGATCCTGTCACGGGCAGGTCCGATGATCATCGTGCCTCCGGTGTGGACAGTTCGCGAGCCTTCTGTCACTCGATCGTGGAAAGCTCCACTGTGGACAGACCTGTAGCACCACGTCGCGGCGGACGTCGCCGTGGATGATCACCGGCGGATTCCGGGGCGGGCGTAAGCTGGCCGCGTCAGTCGCACACGTCGTCGGAAGGGCTGCCGGGGGTATGGAAGAGAGCGGAAGCGCCACTCTCGACGACGCGGCCGAGGTCTTCGCGCAGGTGCGCCCGCGGCTGTTCGGCATCGCGTACCGCATGCTCGGCAGCGCGGCCGACGCGGAGGACGTGCTGCAGGAGGTGTGGCTGCGCTGGCAGAAGGCCGACCGCTCGGTGGTCGAGAACCCGGCCGCCTACCTCGCGACCACGACCACGCGCCTGGCCATCAACGCCACGCGCACCGCGTACGCGCGGCGCGAGACCTACGTCGGGCCCTGGCTGCCCGAGCCCGTCGACACGACAGCCGACCCGCAGCTCGGCGCCGAGCGCACCGCCGCGCTGGAGGTCGCCGTGCTGATGCTGCTCGAGAAGCTCACGCCGACCGAGCGCGCCGCGTACGTGCTGCGCGAGGCGTTCGACTACCCGTACTCGCAGATCGCCGAGATCATCCAGACCACCGAGGTCACGGCGCGCCAGTACGTGAGCCGCGCCCGCAAGCACCTGGCCGCGGAGAAGCGCAAGCCGGTGAGCGAGGAGGAACGCAAGAAGCTGCTCACCGCGTTCCTCGCCGCCGCCCAGGCCGGCGACCTGCCGGCGCTGGAACAGCTCTTCGCCGCCGACGTGGTGAGCTACTCCGACGGCGGCGGCGTCGCCCGCGCCGCCCGCTCGGCGATCTTCGGCCCGGCCACGCTCGCCAAGGTCATCCGCGCCTACCAGCCGTTCTTCTGGACGGACGCCGACATCGTCTTCACCCACGTCAACGGCGACCTCGCCGCCGTCCTCAGCCGCAACGGCGCGGTGTACGGCGTCATCAGCTTCACCTCCACGGAAGACGGCATCGACAAGATCCTCTGGATGCTCAACCCCGGCAAGCTCACCGCCGCCCTGCCCGCGAACTGAGGCGCTGCAATGCGGCGCATCGCCCTCCTTGGCCGCAGCGGCGCGGGCAAGTCGACGTTCGCCGCACGCCTCGGCACGACCCTCGACGTGCCCGTGGTGGAGCTCGATGCGCTGTTCTCGGTCGCGCACCCCGTCGTTCTGGCTCGTGCGCCGCTAGCCGCCGGAGGCCGAGCCCGAGCGCATCCAGCTCTCCGCCGGACAGGCCCCCGCCCTCCCTAGGTGTTCTGTCCTGGGAGGTTGGGAACGCGGCTGGCCGGTGGGTGGCCGCCGAGTGCGGTGTGCCCGCGGTGGTGATTGTGGGTGTGGAGCCAGCCGGGGAGGGCGTCGCGGCGGGCGCGTTCGGAGGGGTAGGGCTGTTGTAGGCCCATTCGGCGAGCAGGGTGCGGTTGAAGCGTTCTACTTTCCCGTTTGCGCGGTAGGGGCGGGTGTGTGTGGATGATCCCGGCGTTGGTGAGCGTGTCGCGCCAGAGGCGTGATGTGTAGCAGGCGCCGTTGTCGCCGAGCACTGTCTGCACTGTGATTCCGTGGGTGGTGAAGAACAGTTGCGCGCGTTGCCAGAACGCGGCGGCGGTCTCTGTGCGCTCGTCGGGCAAGATCTCGCTGTAGGCCAGCCGCGAGTGATCGTCCACGGCGTTGTGTGGGTAGCTGTAGCCGACGTGGCTACGGCCGCGGGCGTCGAGGGTCTTGCCCGGTGTGCGGGTGCGGTGCCGGTGTCCGGCCTGACGGCCCACGGCCCGGTCCCCGCCCCCGTCAGGGATTCTGCCCAGTTTTTTGATGTCCACGGGCACGAGTTCGCCTGCTGCGGCGCGCTCGTAGCGGCGGATCGACCGGCTGTGGCCCGGTCGAGATGGTACAGGCGGGCCAGGCCGTAACGAGCCAGCACGCGGTGCACGGTGGAGGGCACCGGGCGCAGGAAGAACGCGATCCGGGCCGGCCCCCAGCGCCGCAGCACACGGACCTTCACGATCCGTCGCTCGGTGCGGGTCGGGGGGCTGGAACGCGGCCGGGAAGGCCGGTCGGGCCTGCCCGCTTCCAGCGTATCGGCCCGCACCGACAGAATCGGGTGGTCGAGCTGGCCAGAGGCCGGATCATCCACAACTCGCGTTGCTTGTGGACAACAACCCTGACCTGCGGTTCATCAGCTCGGTGCGGTCTGCGGTGTCACCTACACGGGCGCTGTTCAGCACTCCGTCAAGCACATCTGGCAGGGCTCCCCCCGCGGCCGCGCTGCCCGTCATCGAGGCCACGTTCGCCGAGCACACCGCCACGCAACCGTGCACCGGCTCAGGAACCCCCGCACTGCCGAAAGGTTCCTGAGCCGCTCGGCTCACGCACCGACGTAGTCCGCCAAATGCTCCCCAGTCAGCGTGGCGCGCTTCGCGACGAGGTCGGCCGGCGTGCCCTCGAAGACCACGCGGCCGCCGTCGTGGCCGGCGCCCGGGCCGAGGTCGATGATCCAGTCGGCGTGGGCCATCACGGCTTGGTGGTGTTCGATGACGATGACCGACTTGCCGGCGTCGACGAGGCGGTCCAGGAGGCCGAGCAGCTGGTCGACGTCGGCCAGGTGGAGGCCGGCGGTCGGCTCGTCGAGGACGTAGACGCCGCCGTCGGTGCCCATGTTCGTGGCGAGCTTGATGCGCTGGCGCTCGCCGCCCGAGAGGGTGGTGAGGGGCTGGCCCAGCGTGAGGTAGCCGAGGCCGACGTCGGCCAGGCGCTGCAGGATCTTGTGCGCCGCCGGGATCTTGGCCTCGCCGTCGGCGAAGAAGTCCACGGCCTCGGCCACCGGCATCGTGAGGACCTCGCTGATGTCGCGGCCGCCGAACCGGTATTCGAGCACCGAAGCCTGGAACCGCTTGCCCTCGCACACCTCGCACGGCGTGGCGACGCCGGCCATCATCGCGAGGTCGGTGTAGACGACACCCGCGCCGTTGCAGTTCGGGCACGCGCCCTCGGAGTTGGCGCTGAACAGGGCCGGCTTCACGCCGTTGGCCTTCGCGAAGGCCTTGCGGATCGGCTCCAGCAGGCCGGTGTAGGTGGCCGGGTTGCTGCGCCGCGACCCGCGGATCGCACCCTGGTCCACGGTCACCACGTCGGGGCCGCCGGACACCGAGCCGTGGATGAGGGAGCTCTTGCCCGAACCGGCCACGCCGGTGACGACCACGAGTACGCCGAGCGGGATGTCGACGTCCACGTCCTGCAGGTTGTGCGTGCTCGCGCCGCGCACCTCGAGGGCGCCCGACGGCGTGCGCACCGACGGCTTCAGCTTCGCGCGGTCGTCCAGGTGGCGGCCGGTGCGGGTGCCGGACTTGCGCAGGCCCTCGACACTGCCCTCGTACACGACCTCGCCGCCGCCGCTGCCCGCGTCGGGGCCGAGGTCGACGACGTGGTCGCCGATCGCGATCGTCTCCGGCTTGTGCTCCACCACGAGCACCGTGTTGCCCTTGTCGCGCAGCTGCTGCAGCAGGCCGTTCATGCGCTGGATGTCGTGCGGGTGCAGGCCGATGCTCGGCTCGTCGAACACGTAGGTCACGTCGGTCAGCGACGAGCCGAGGTGACGGATCATCTTGGTGCGCTGCGCCTCGCCGCCCGAGAGCGTGCCCGACGGCCGGTCGAGCGAGAGGTAACCGAGCCCGATCTCGACGAACGAGTCGAGCGTGTGCCGCAGCGACGCCAGCAGGGGAGCGACCGACGGTTCCTTCAGCCCGCTCACCCACTCGGCCAGGTCGTTGATCTGCATCGCGCACGCATCGGCGATGGACAGCTTGCCGATCTTCGACGAACGCGCCTCCGCCGACAGGCGCGTGCCCTCGCACTCCGGGCAGACGGTGAACGTGACCGCCCGCTCCACGAACGCGCGGATGTGCGGCTGCATCGCGTCGACGTCCTTGGACAGGAACGACTTCTGGATCGCGGGCACGAGTCCCGAGTAGGTGAGGTTGATGCCCTCGACCTTGATCTTCGTCGGTTCCTTGTACACCAGGTCGTTCAGCTCTTTTTTCGTGAACTTCCTGATCGGCTTGTCCGCGTCGAAGAAGCCGCTGCCGCGGAAGATCCGGCCGTACCAGCCCTCCATGCTGTAGCCGGGGATGGTGATGGCGCCTTCGTTGAGCGACTTGTTCTCGTCGTAGAGCGCGGTGAGGTCGATGTCGTTGACCTTGCCGCGGCCCTCGCACCGCGGGCACATGCCGCCGGTGATGCTGAAGGTGCGGCGCTCCTTCACCGTCCGCCCGGCGCGTTCGAACGTCACCGCGCCACCGCCGCTGATCGACGCGACGTTGAAGGAAAACGCCTGCGGCGAACCGATGTACGGCTTGCCGAGCCGGCTGAAGAGGATCCGCAGCATCGCGTTGGCGTCGGTCGCGGTGCCCACAGTGGACCGCGGGTCGGCGCCCATGCGCTCCTGGTCCACGATGATCGCCGTCGTGAGGCCTTCGAGCACGTCGACGTCCGGCCGGGCGAGCGTGGGCATGAAGCCCTGAACGAACGCGCTGTAGGTCTCGTTGATCAGCCGCTGCGACTCCGCCGCGATCGTGCCGAAGACCAGCGAGCTCTTGCCCGAGCCGGACACACCGGTGAACACGGTCAGGCGGCGTTTCGGCAGCTCGACGCTGACGTCCTTCAGATTGTTCACGCGCGCGCCGTGCACGCGGATCACGTCGTGGCTGTCGGCGCCCTGCGGCGCGGACGAGGGCTTGGCCTTCGCCGTGGTCATCGGGTCTCCCTCTGCTGGGACGCGGGCCGCGCGTGCGGCGTCGACGGGGTCGGTGGAGCGGCTGGCGTCGATTCAACCAGCTCGGGCGGGATGCTCGTGGCCGATCGGCCGCCCGCTCGCCCGGAGCGGGCGGCGGTTCAGCGGTCCTGGAGCAGGCCCAGCACGTTGCCGTCCGGGTCGGTGACGGTGGCGACGAGCCGCCCGCCGCCGACGTTCTTCGGCTCCTCCCGCACCACGGCGCCCGCCGCGGTCACCTCGGCCAGCTTCGCCTCGATGTCGTCGACGTGCCAGTAGGCCACGGGCGAGGGCGCGGCCTGCGGGCCGCCGTTCGGCACGAGGCCGATGTGCTGGCCGGCGGTGTCGAACCCGACGTAGTACTCGCTGTCGGCCTGCGGCGTGATCCCGAGCAGCGCGGTGTAGACCTCCTTGGCCTTGCTCAGGTCGGAGACGGAGTGCAGCACGGTCTTGATGCCTTGCGTGGTGGACATTGTGGCTCCCGGTGTTTGTCGGTTCGACTGCGTGTCTTCGACGCTAACCGGGGCGGCCGCGTGAGCGCTTCTCGATTCCTGCTCGGTTCGCCCCGTGACGGTGCGTCGTCGGCTGTGGACGGTGCGTGGACCGGCCACAGTGGACGCGCGTCAGAGGCCCCTCACGAGCGTTTCGTGGGTCGCTTCGAGGTGGGCGGCGAGGCGGCCGGCCGCCAGGTCGGCATCGCGGGCGAGCACGGCGTCGAGCAGGCCGCGGTGCTCGGCGTCGACGTCACGTTCGCCGTCCGGCTCCGCGACGGACCAGCGGCGGTAGAGCTCACCCTTGTCGCGCAGCCGGTACGCCATCGCGAGGATGCGCTGGTTGCGGCAGCCTTCGAGCAGCGCGGTGTGGAACGCGCCGTGGGCCTTGCCGGCCGCGACCGAGGACCGCGGGTCGTCCGTGCGCGGCGTGACGAGCAGCAGGTGGTGGGCGCCGACCACGCGCGCCTCCCACGCCGCGTCGCCCTCGCGCACCGAATGTTTCAACGCGAGCGTCTCGATCTCCAGCCGGGCCTCGGTGAGGTCGCGCAGGTCCGCCTCCGACAGCGCCGCGACGCGGAAGCCCTGCATCGGCCGCTCCTGCACCAGGTCGCGCTCGGCCAGGCGCAGCAGGCTCTCGCGCGCGACGCCGACGCTGCACTCGAAGCGTTTGCACAGCTCCGCCGTGCGCAGCGGCGAGCCCGGTTCGCGCGCGCCGGAGAGGATCTCCTCGCGCAGGCTCAGGTACACGCGCTCGTTGCGGGTCTCCTTGTCGGGCACCCGTCCATTCTACGAATGTTCGAGCCTGGAGCCGGCTTCGCCGCGCTCGTCCGTTCGGGTCATCATTCGAGTATTGGATATATATTCGAATATCTGACGTAGCCTGGATCTTGACCGACCACGAGGAAGGAACGGATCACCCATGACCGTCCAGGCTGACTCCCGGACCTACGACTTCGACGCGAACGTGGCGGGCCCCGTGCTCGGCATCCCGCCGCTGAGCGTGCCGGCGTTCGACGCGCCCGAGCTCACCCCGCTGCGCAAGCCACTGGGCGACGCGACCGTCGGGCTGCTCGTCACGTGCGGCGCCTACTACCCGGACCAGAAGCGGCTGGAGCAGCGCAGCGACCTGTCCTACCGCCTGCTGCCGCGCGAGCGTGACCTGTCCGAGGTGCTGTTCGCGCACATGACGCCGATCCGGGCGTTCGCGCTGGCCGACGCGAACGTCGCCTACCCCCGCGACACGATGCTCGACCTCGAGCGCGCGGGCGTGATCGGCCGCTACGCCGACCGCGCCGTGTCGATGGTCGGCTCGATCTCGCAGTACGACGAGCTCGCCACCGAGACCGCGCCGAGGATCGTGGACGAGTTCACCGCGATGGGGGTGGACCTCGTGCTGGTCGTGCCATTCTGTCCGCAGTGCCACGTCGCCGGCGGGGTCCTGGCGCGCGCGATCGAACGTCGGGGCTTGCCGACCACCAGCCTCACGACGCTGCACCGCGCGGCCTCGGCGGTCAAAGCCCCGCGCGCGACGTTCCTCGATTTCCCGCTCGGTTGTCCCGGTGGCCGGCCCCGCGAGGTCGAGCAGCAACGCGCCATCGTCCGCGCCGCGCTGGAGACGGGTGCGGCCGTGGACCCGGCCGGGCCGTGGTCGCTGCGCCGGCTGCCGTTCCGCTGGGCGGCCGACGGCAACCGGGACTGGGAAACGCTGGTGACCGACCTGTACCGCGTCGACAACGAGATCCGGGGGAGTGTGCGGGCGAACCTCAACGCACACGTCATGTCGCTGGCGGGGCAGGAGAAAGAGTTCACGATTCGCTGCGCCTGCTGAGGTCTGTCCTTTGCGGACTAATCGTCGCGTTGAAGACTTCCCATACCCCGGCCCGCTTGACCTGGAGCGCGCACCAGCTCCTAGCGTCGGTGCGATGGAGTCGAGGGTGCTCGTGACAGGTGCGACCAGCGGCCTCGGGCTGGCGATGGCGACCGCGCTCGCCGGAGCCGGGGCGGGTGTCGCGGTGAGCGGACGGTCGGGGGAGCGGGCGCGCGAGGTCGCCGCCGGGCTGCCGGGGGCGTTCGGGGTCGAGCTGGACGTGCGTGACGACGCGTCGGTGGCGCGAGCCGTCGCGGAGGTGTGGGAGCGGCTCGGCGGGATCGACCTGCTGGTCAACAACGCCGGGCTCGGCATGCGCACGGTCAACCCGCGGTTCATGACCGAGCCGCGCGGGTTCTGGCGAGTCCCGGTCAAGGGTTTCCGCGAGGTGGTGGAGACGAACCTGACGGGCTACTTCCTGGTGGCCCGCGAGGCGACGCCGCGGATGCTGGCCGCGGGTGGCGGGCGGATCGTGAACATCGCGGTGAGCGAGGCGACCATGAGCCGGGCCGGGTTCGTGCCCTACGGGCCGTCGCGCGCGGGCAGCGAATCGCTGTCCCGCGTGATGGCGGCGGACCTGCGCGGCACCGGCGTCACGGTGAACCTGCTGCTGCCCGGCGGCGCGACCGTCACGGGCATGCTGCCGGACGCGCCCGCCGGTCACCGGTTCCTCGAGCCGGAGGTGATGGCGCCGCCCATCGTGTGGCTGGCCTCGCCCGAGGCGGCCGGGGTGCACGACGAGCGCATCGTCGCCGCCGGGTTCGAGCAGTGGCTGCGGGTCAGGCGCGAAACTGCGCCGGAGTGAACGAGAAGACGGCGTACTCCCGGTCCGCGTGCGTGAAGTCGCCGACGTGCTTCATGCCGAGGTGCGTGTGCACGGCCAGCGACTTCTCGTTGGCGCGCTCCACGAACAGCACGCCCGCGCGGTAGCCGGCGAGGTGCTCGGCCACGGAGGCGAGCAGCAGCCGCACCACGCCCTGGCCGCGGTGGGCCGGCGCGACCGTGACAGGGCCGTAAAGGAACACGCCCTCGGTCAGGCCTGCGGCGCGCGCGACCTCGACCGTGCGGCCGGGCGGGCCGCCGCCGGCGGACTCGGCCGGTGACGTCAGCGCGACGCCGGCCGGTTCGCCGACGTCCTCCGCGAGGAAGACGCCGCTGGTGGTCTCGAACGGGACGAGTTTGCCGGCGTCGAAGCTGCCCTGCACGAAGCCCTGCGCGGCGCGTTCCTCAGGGCTCAGGTCGAGGCCGCGGGCGCCGTCGAGCAGCGCGAGGATCGCCGGGCGGTCGGCGGGTCCGGACTTGCGCACCAAGATCGTCACGACTCCACCCTAACGAGCGTGACCAGAGCCACGCGACGATAGTGTCGCTTACATTGTTGACAATCCAGGCGACACGTTCGTACAGTGGAGGGCAGCACGAAGGGACGGCCATGAAGAGCGAAGAGGTCGAGCTGCACCTGCGGGAGCGGCTGTTGCGCGGGGATTTCACACCGGGCAGCCGGCTGCCGGAGGTGAAGCTGGCCGCCGAGCTCGGCACCACCCGCAACGCCGTCCGGTCGGCCCTGCTGGCGCTCGAGTCGCGCAAGCTGGTGGAGCGGATCCCCAACGTCGGCACCGTCGTGGCGAAGGTCGACTTCGATCGCCTGGAGGAGATCTACGACGTCCTCGAGGTGCTGGAAGGTCTCGCCGCCCGGCTCGCGGCGCAGCACGCCGAACCGCAGGACTGGACGGCGCTTCAGGAGCTCTTCGCACCGAGCCGGCTCGACGACGCCGCCGCCAGTGGTGACCTCGAGACGTTCCTCGCGGCCATCGACTCCTACCGCGACACCGTGATCCGCTTGGCGGGCCAGGATTTCCTCGCCGAAACCCTCGCCGGCATCCAGGACCAGGCGCACCTGCTGCGCCGCCGGATCCTGATGACCCCGGGCCGGATGGAGGAGAGCCTCGCCGAGCACCGCGCCATCATCGAAGCCCTCGTGCGCGGTGACGCCGGCGGGGCCGAAGAGCTCAAGCGCCACAACATGAAAACCGCCCGCAAGCGGTTGCGCCGCTACCGCGATTTCCTCGTCTGAGGAGAAGGAAGTTCGATGCCGAACACACCGCACGAGCGCAGGAAGGCGTTCAAAGCCCTCCTCACCGGAACCGGGCCGCTGGTGCTGCCCGGAGCGTACGACGCGTTCAGTGCCCGCCTCGTCGAAAAGGCCGGGTACCCCGCGACCTACCTGGGCAGTTTCGCCGCCGCCGCCTCGGCGTTCGGGCTGCCGGACGTCGGGCTCCTGACGCTGAACGAGATCGCCGAGCAGGCGCGCCGCGTCGTCGACGCCGTCGGCATCCCCGTGCTCGCCGACGCGGAGAACGGCTTCTACGACGCCCCGAACGTCTGGCGCGCCGTGAAAGTCTTCGAAGACGCCGGTGTGGCCGGCGTGCACATCGAGGACAACCTGGGCGGCAAGCACACGTCGATGCCCGCCGGGCTGCTTTCGGTGGAGCAGATGGCGAACAAGGTGCGCGCGGCGGTCGACGCCCGCACCGACCCCGACTTCCTCGTGATCGCGCGCTCCGACGCGGCGTGGGTCGAGCACGACCTCGAAGGCTGCGTCCGCCGGCTCGAAGCCTACGCCGCGGCCGGCGCGGACCTGGTGTTCGCGCCGGCGATCCCGGCGACCGACCTCGAGCGCGTGCGGGACCGGATTCCGGTGCCGGTCATGGTGCCCGGAGATCTGCTCGACGTGCCGGGTTCGGACGAGCCGTCCAGCACGATCGCGCAGTACGGCGAGGCCGGCGCCGACGTGGTTCTGCTGTGGTACACGGTGATCGGGGCCGCGTCGAAGAACGTCACGGCGGTGCTCGACGCGCTGCGGGAAGGTGAGGACGTCGCCGCGGTGAAGCACCTCGTCACCGAGCAGCACGCGTTCGAAGCCGCCATGGGCTACGACGAGTACGAACAGCGCAGTGCACGGTACGCGAGCGGACAGGAGACGCGGGCGTGAGCGACGCGACTGTCTACACGGGAGCGCGCCTGATCACCGGCGAGCAGGTGCTCGACGACGCGGTGCTGGTCGTTCGCGACGGGGTGATCCGGCAGGTCGGCACCGACCTCACCGCTGAGGGCACCGTGGTTTCCTTGCGGGGGAAGACGGTGATCCCGGCGATCGTGAACCCGCACGGCCACATCGGGTACATGCGCGGCACCACGTCGGACGCGGGCTTCTACTCGCGTGCCAACGTCGTCGACCACCTGCACCGGCTCGCGTACTACGGCGTCAGCACGTTCCAGTCGCTCGGCACCGACCGCGACGACACCGAACTCGCCGTCCGTGACGAGCAGCGCGCGGGCACGCTCGGCGAGCGCGACGTCGCGCAGCTGTTCACCGCGGGCGCCGGGATCGTCGCGCCGACGCCGGGCGACACCAACGGCGGGCCGTTCTTCGCCGCCGACGCCGTGCACGAGGCGACCGGCCCCGACGAGGTGCGCGCGTTCGTGCGCGGGCTCGCCGCGAAGCGGGTCGACGCCGTGAAGTTCTGGCTCGACAGCCGCCACGGCACCAAGGAGAAGCTCGGGCCGGAGATCTACGAGGCCGTGATCGACGAGGCGCATGCCCACGGCATCACGGTCGCCGCGCACATCTACACGCTCGACGAGGCGAAGGCCGTCATCCGCGCGGGCGCGGACATCATCGCGCACCTGCCGCGCACGGGGACCGACGACGAGCTCATCGCGCTGCTGAAGGACCACAACGTCGCGGTGTTCACCTCGATGGCCATCCAGCGCCCGCCGGGTGAGGGCTGGCTGGACGAGCCCGCGTTCGCGGACATCCTCCCGCGCGACGCGGTGGAGGCCCTGCGCGCGACGATCCGCGAGAAGGCGCCGGAACCGCTGTTCGACACCGCAGCGGCCTACCGCGGCATGGAGAAGACGCTCGTCGCCCTGGCCGACGCGGGCGTGCGGCTGGTGTTCTCCGCCGACACGGGCCTGCTCGCGCAGATCATCGGCTTCGCCGAGCACCGGGAGCTGGAGGCCCTGGTGGCGGCCGGGTTGCCGCCGCTGGCGGCGCTGCGGCTGGCCACGGAGGTGTCGGCCGAGCTGCTGGGGCTGGCCGACCGCGGTTCGCTCGCGGTGGGCAAGCGGGCGGACTTCGTCGTCCTGGACGAGGATCCGCTGCGGGACATCACGGCGACCCGGCGGATCGCCGACGTGTACCTCGAAGGCGTTCGCGTCGACCGGGAAGGGCTGCGCAAGGCCTGGCAGAACGCCTGAGCCCACCGTCCGCGGAAGGCCGGTACCCCGACGCGGGTACCGGCCTTCCGCTGTGGACGATCCCTTGTGGACGGCGTGTGCCGCGGCACTCCGTCCACTGTGGTCAGCCGCCGACCTTGCGGTCGCTGTCCGCCCAGTAGCGGTCTCGAAGCCGGCGCCGCATGATCTTGCCCGAACCGGTCTTGGGCAGCTCGTCGACGAACTCGACCGAACGAGGTTTCTTGTAGCCGGCCAGGTGTTGCGCGCACGCGGCGATCACGTCGTCGGCCGTCACCGTGAACCCGGCGCGAGCCACCACGATCGCTTTCAACGCCTCGCCCCATGTCTCGTCCGGCACGCCGACCACGGCGACTTCCGAGACGCCCGCCACGGTCGACACGACGTTCTCGATCTCCGTCGGGTAGACGTTGAACCCGCCGGTGACCACCATGTCCTTCTTGCGGTCCACCAGGTACAGGTAGCCCTCGTCGTCGAAGCGGCCGAGGTCGCCGGTGCCGGCCCAGCCGTCCGGGCCGAGCATCGCGGCCGTCGCGTCGGGCCGGTGCCAGTAGCCCATCATCGCCTGGTCGCCGCGCACGGTGATCTCGCCGATCTCGCCGTGGCCCACCTCGGCGCCGGTGTCGTCGACGAGCTTGACCTCCACGAACGGGCTGACCCGGCCCGCCGACGCCAGCCGCGCCGGGATCCCGCCGGCCGGGTCGAACGCGTGGTCACGGGCGGAGAGGCACGCGATCGGGATCGGCAGCTCACTCAGGCCGTAGAACTGCACGAACACGTCACCGAACACCGCGCGGGCGCGGGCGAGCCGGTCCGGGGCGATCGGCGAACCCGCGTACACCACGGAGTGCAGCGAGGTGTAGTCGCCGGGCCGCTGCTCGGCGGCGAGGACGAGCAGGTTCAGCATCGTCGGCACCATCGGGAGCACGGTCACGTGGTGGGATTCGATCAGGTCCAACACCACCGCGGGATCGAACTTGGCGCACGTGAGGTGCGTGGCGCCGCGCACGAAGTACGCGGGCGCCACGTAGCCGCTCAGGTGGCTCAGCGGCGCGACGTGCAGCACGAGGTCGTCGTCGGCCGCCGGGGGCAGTTCGAGGAGTTCGTTGCGCACCATGGCCGCCCAGGCGGCGTGGCTGAGCGTGGCGCCCTTGGGCAGGCCGGTCGTGCCGCTCGTGTAGAGGATCGCCGCGGGATCGCCGGCGTCGGGCTTCACCGGTCGCGCGGGTTCGGCCGCGCGCAGTTCGTCCAGCGTCGTGTCGCCCGGGCCGCCGGCGACCGTGACGACGACCCGGAGGTGGGGGAGCTCGGCGCGCATCCCGGCCAGCTGCCCGGCCCACGCGGCATCGGCGAACACCACGGACGCCGCGCAGTCGTTGAGGATGTGGACGACTTCACGCACGTGCAGACGCGTGCTGAGCGCGGTGCGCACGAGTCCGCCGGCGAACAGGGCGTGTTCGGATTCGAAGAACTCGAGTCCGTTTCCCACCAACAGCACGCCGCGGTCACCTCGGCGCAGACCGAGCGCGGCGAGCCCGCCCACGATGCGGTGCACCCGGTCGCCGAGCTCGCGGTAGGTGAGCGCGGTGCCGCCGTCGCGCACGGCGACGCGCGAGCCGAACTGGCGGTAGGCCCGTTCGTAGAGCTCCGCGATCGTGACCCGCGCGCAAACCGGCCGGTGCACCAACCCGTCTTCGCCGGGCGTCCGCGTGGCTGACCTGTCGAGCATCGTCGCCCAACCTCCTTTGCCGAGCACGATCCTTGGACCGATCGGTCTGAGCACTTCTCCTGGTAGGGGATTATGCTTGTACCGATCGGTATAAACAAGGGTCGTTGGGTACGCTCACTTCATGAGCGACCCTGACCTGCACTTCTACTTCGACCCCGTCTGCCCCTTCGCCTGGATGACGAGCAAGTGGGTACGCACCGTCGCGCGGCTGAAGCAGTACGACGTCGAATGGCGGTTCATCTCGTTGCGCCTGCTCAACTCGCACATCGACTACGAGGCGCATTTCCCGCCGGAGTACGAGGAATCGCACACCTCGGGCCTGAAGCTGCTGCGCGTGGCCGCGCGGATCCGCCGCGAGCACGGGCCCGGGCCGATCGGCGCGTTCTACGAGAAGCTGGGGCAGGAGACGTTCGAGCAGGACGCCGTCCCCGGGGGCACGGCCGCGGCCGTGCACCGCGGCGTGCGCGACCTCGCGACCACGGCGCTCGACGCGTGCGGGCTCCCGCACGACTACGCCGACGCGCTCGAGGACGACACCTGGGACGCCGTGATCCAGGCGGAGACCGACGTCGCCCTGACGCTGACGGGCAAGGACGTCGGCACGCCGATCCTGCACTTCGAGCCGCCGCGCGGCACCGCGCTGTTCGGCCCGGTGATCAGCCGGCTGCCCTCCGACGACGAGGCGGTCGAGCTGTGGGACCACGTCGTGGCGCTGTCGCGGTTCCCGGGTTTCGCCGAGCTCAAGCGCAGCCTGCGCGAGCGGCCGCAGCTGCCGGCGTTCGGCGTCAGCGCCGGTGAAACCGGCAAGCAGGAGGACTGGCACGGCGGGAGCCGCCGGCAGAAGAAGTGAGACGCCGGCCGCGCGGCCGGCCGACGTGCCGGGACCTCGCCCTTGCGCCAGGGCGAGGTCGCCGGCGGATATCCTTGGAACGTTCGGTCCACACGGGGTGAAGGCGGGCGTCGGCGAGATGACGGTGACGGGATTCGAGGCGAACCGGGCTCGCGTGATCGGCATCGCGGCCGAGCTGTTCGCGCGAAACGGTTACCACGGCACCGGCATCGCCGAGCTGGGTACCGCTGCCGGCCTCGGGCGGGGCGCGCTGTACCACTACATCGGCAGCAAAGAAGCCGTGCTCTACTCTATCAGCAAAGAGCAGGTCGACTCCATGAACGCCTACGCCGAGCAATTGCTCGACGAGGACCTCGGCGCCGAGGAGCTGCTGCGGCGCATGGCCCGCGGGCTGCTGCGCAACATCGCCGAGCACCGCTCGGAGTGGGCCGTGTTCTTCCGCGAGTACACGGCGCTGACCGGCGAGTGGCGCGACCACGTGATCACCGCGCGCGAACGCTATGAAGGCTACTGGCGCCAGGCGCTGGACAACGGCGTGCGCGCCAAGGTGCTGCGCCAGACCCCGCGCCTGCTCGTGAAGGGCATCCTCGGCATGCTCAACTACACCTACCTCTGGTACGAGCCCGACGGTGAGCTGACGCCGGACGAGGTCGCCGACATGTTCCTCGACGCGTTGATCGAGGGCATCCGCGCCTGACCCGGGCACATTCGCCTCGGTTCCCGTTTTCCCGATTCGATTCCCGTTGCGGGCTGTCGCGTGCCTGAATCCTTGTACCGACCGGTCCATACAGGTATGGTCCCCGGTGATCCAACGCCGGACTCCGGGAGGACCCATGACTTCACCACGCGACGCGGTGGTCGTCGACGTGCTGCGCACCCCCGTCGGCAAGGGGAAGCCGGGTGGCGCGCTCTCGCACGTCCACCCCGTGAACCTGCTGGCCGACGTCCTCGCCGGCCTCGTCGCGCGCAACGACCTGGACCCCGCGCTCGTCGACGACGTGATCGGCGGTTGCGTGACCAAGGCGGGCGAGCAGGCCGTGAACCCGGCGCGCAGTGCCGTGTTCGCCGCCGGGTTCCCGCAGTCGGTGCCCGCGACCACGGTCGACCGTCAGTGCGGCTCGAGCCAGCAGGCCGTGCACTTCGCCGCGCACGCGATCCAGGCCGGCGCGGCCGACGTCGTGATCGCGTGCGGCGTGGAGTCGATGTCGCGCGTGCCGATGCACTCCGACACCCAGGGCACCGACCACCTCGGCTCGCGCGTGGCCGAGCGGTTCCCCGGCGGTCTCGTCGGGCAGGGGATCTCCGCCGAGCTGATCTGCGCGCGGTGGGGGCTCAGCCGTGACGAGCTGGACGCGTTCTCCGCGGAATCCCACCGCCGCGCCGCCGAATCGCAGGCGGTGTTCGCACCGGACCTGATCACGGTCGCCGAGGCGCCGGAGCTCACGGCCGACGAGACCGTCCGCCCGTCGACCACAGTGGCCGGTCTGGCCGGTCTGCGGCCGTCCTTCGTGGACGAAGCCGCCGCGAGCCGGTTCCCCGGGATCGACTGGAAGATCACGCCGGGCAACTCGTCGCCGCTGTCCGACGGCGCGGCCGGCGTGCTGCTGATGAGCGCGGCCAAGGCCGAGGCGCTGGGGTGCACCCCACGCGCCCGGATCCACACGACGGCCGTGGTCGGCGACGATCCGATCCTCATGCTCATGGGTGTCGTGCCCGCCACGCACGCCGTGCTCGCGCGGGCGGGGCTGACCGTCCGCGACATCGACCTGTTCGAGGTCAACGAGGCGTTCGCGCCGGTGCCGCTGGCCTGGTTGCGCGAGACCGAAGCCGAGCCCGAGCGGCTCAACGTGCACGGGGGAGCGATCGCGCTCGGCCACCCGCTGGGCGCGAGCGGCGCCCGGATCCTGACCACCCTCGTCGGCGCGCTCGAACACCGCGGCGCCCGCTACGGGCTGCAGACGATGTGCGAGTGGGGCGGCATGGCCAACGCCACGATCGTCGAGCGGCTCTGACCTTCGTCACAGTTATTCGTACAGACCGATCGGTACAATCATTTCATGAATGCAGAAGACGTCAGGGTCGCGCTGGTAACCGGTGCCTCGCGGGGGATCGGCGAGGGCATCGCGCGGCAGTTGCTCGACCGGGGGCTGCGGGTCGCGGGCACGTACCGCTCCGGTGGGGACCGTGTCGCGAAGCTGGCCGCGGACGCGCCTGGCCGGGTGCTGCCGGTGGCGTTCGACCTCGCCGCGCCCGACACGGCCGAATCGGTCGTCGGGCAGGTCTGCGGGCAGTGGGGCCGGCTCGACTCGCTCGTGCTCAACGCCGCGGTGTGGCAGGGTGGCAAGCTCGCCCGCGCCGACCCCGGCGACTGGTGGCGCGTGATCGAGGAGAACCTGCGCAGCACGGCCGCACTGGTGCGTGCCGCGATCCCTTGGCTGGCCGGCGGTTCGAACCCCAGCGTGGTGCTCGTCGGGTCCGCCGTCGGAACGGTCGGCTTCGCCGGCGACACCGCGTACGCGAGCGTGAAGGCCGCCGCGGTGGGCTTTGCCCGCTCGCTCGCGAAAGAGCTTGCGCCCCAAGGCGTGCGCGTGAACGTGCTGGCGCCCGGGTTCGTCGAGACCGACATGACCGCCGCGATCCCCGGCGGGGCGCGGCAGAAGATCGCCGACGCCACCGTGCTCGGCCGCTTCGGCACCGTGGAGGAGATCGCCCGCGCCGCGGTGTTCCTCGCCGAGGACGCCACCTTCTGCACGGGCGCGGTACTCGCCGCCGACGGCGGCTGGACCTTGTGAATCCGTGACCGTGAACCCAAGCCCGCGAAATCCAAGCCTGTGAAACCGAGGAGGACCCGATGAACACTGGCCTGCCCGAGGACGACTACCGCAAGCTGCGCGACGCCGTCTTCGCCACGATCTGGGACGAGCTCGACCCTCTGGAGCACCGGATCGAGGACACCGAGAAGATCCCCTACGACGTGGTGCTGCCGGCGCTGCGCGCGTGCGGCGCCTTCGGCCTGATCGTGCCGCGCGAGTACGGCGGTTCCGGCCTGTCGATCGCGCAGTACCTGCCGATCCTCGCCGAGTTCGCCAAGATCCAGGGCGGGATCCGGGCGATCGTGCACGTCCACAACTCGTTCGCCCACGCGCTGTCGGAGATCGGGAGCGCCGCGCAGAAGAACGAGATCCTGCCGGGTGCGGCGACGGGGGAGAAGTCGCTCGCCTTCGCGCTCACCGAACCCGGCAACGGGACCGGCGCCGATCTGTCCACTGTGGCGCGTCGCGAAGGTGACGAGTACGTGCTGAACGGGCGCAAGTGGCTCATCACCAACTCGGACATCGCGTCGCACTTCCTGGTGTTCGCGAAGACGTCCGAGGTGGACGTTTCCGCGCTCGTCGTGCCGCGGGACGCGCCCGGGTTCACCATCGCGCCGCTGCCGGAGACCATGGGCTGCAAGGGCGCCGAGCACGGTGAGCTCACGTTCACCGACGTACGGGTGCCCGCGTCGGCGCTCGTGGGCGCCGAAGGCGAGGGTGGTGCGCACCTGGAGCGGGCACTGGAGGTGAGCCGGGTGTTCATCGCGGCGTCTTCGCTCGGCACGGCGACGCGGGCGCTCGAGCTTTCGGTGAAGTACTCGCAGGAACGGGTGACGTTCGGCAAGCCGATCGCGTCACGGCAGGCGATCCAGCGCTACCTCGCCGAGATGGCGGCGGATGTGTACGCGCTGCGCGGCATGCTGGCCGATGCCGCGGCGAAGTGGGACGCCGGCCGGCGGATCCCGGCCGAGTCTTCGCTGCTGAAGCAGTTCGGGCTGGAGGCCGTCGGGCGCGTCACCGACCGGGCGCTGCTGGTGCACGGCGGCATCGGCTACACGCGCAAGTACCCGATCGAGCGGTTGTACCGCGACGCCCGCCTCAACTGGCTGGAGGAAGGCACGCCGACGATCCAGTACCTGGTCGCCGCGCGGGAACTGCTCGACGGCTACCGGTTCGCCGACGCGTTCGCCGGCTAGCTCTCGGTGTGGTCCTGCTCGCAAAGGGGCTCGGTGAGGCCGTCCCGGAGCTATCTTTGACAGCAATGTCAAACATGACTCTGGAGGTCACCGTGCCGAACTCGGCGGAGCTGGTCGAATCGTTCTGGAACGAGGTCTGGAACGCGCACAACCCGGATGCGGCCGACGATTTCGTGGTCGAGGACTTCGTGATCACGAACGCGGGCGTGCGCATCGAGGGCCGCGAGAACTTCAAGGCGTGGATCGGCGCGTTCCTCGAGCAGGTGCACGACCTGGAGCTGGAGATCGTCGAAACGTTCCAGAACCACGACGGCAGCCGCGTCGCCTCGCGGTGGAACGTGCACGGGCGCAACAACGGCGTGCTCGGGTCCGAACCGGACGGTCGCCCGATCTCGTTCAGCGGCACCGCCGTGTGGGAGATCGAGGACGGCAAGCTGGTGCACAACCACGTCGAGCGGGCTTCGTACGAGCTGCACCAGCGCCTGAACGCGGCCTGACGCGTGCGCTCGGGCCCGCTGCTCTCGAGGGCCGCCTTGTCCGGCTCCACCGGCCTGTCCGGCGTCGTTGCTCGGGCCGGCTCGGCGGCTCTGTTCGGCTCGGCTGCCCTCGCCGGCGCGGTCGCCGGAGTCGCGGCTGTCGCGTTCGGACAGACGGTGGGCGCGCTCCGGTCGCTGGTGGCCGGTGCGCCGCCCGCCGTCGTCGTGCTCGCGCCGGTCGCCGGCGCGCTGCTGTGCGTGGTGGTGGTGCGCTTCGTACCGGACGCCGGTGGCGGCGGGATTCCCCAGGTGCGCCAGGCGTTCGCGGGCTCGCCGGTCCGCGGCCGCGTCGCCGGCGCCAAAGCGCTGGCCTCCGGCACGATGCTCGGCTCCGGCGGTTCGGGCGGCGCGGAGGGCCCGGTCGTCCACATCTCGGCCGCACTGGGCTCCACTTTGGCCCGCGTGCTGCGGCTACCTCCCGCTTCCCTGCGCCCTGTCGCGGCCGCCGCCGTCGCCGGCGGCGTCGCCGCTTCGTTCGGCGCGCCGCTGGCCGGCGTGGTGCTCGTGGCCGAGGTCCTCCTCGAGGCCCTCGGCGGCGCGGAGCTCGCCGCCGTAGCCCTCGGCTCGGCCTCCGGCGCCCTCACGGGCTGGGCACTGCCTGGCGAACCGCTGCGGCTACCGGACGTGGACGTGGCCGGGTCCCCGTTCGGCGGTGTGGTGGCGGGACTGTTCGGCGTGGTGCTGGCGTGGTCGCTGTACGCGGGCGCGACTTGGCCCGGCTGGGCCCGCAGTGCGGCCGGCTCACGGCGAGGTGGCTCGGGCGAGGGCCGGTTTGCTGATGCCTCGCACCGGAGTGCATTGGGTAGGTCCGACGTCGTCGTCGGTGGCTCTCGCTCGGGCGAGGCTCGTGTCGCCCGGGGTGCCGTTCAGCCGGGTTGGGCGCGCGCGGCGTGGCGCTGGCTGCGGATCCGCGCGGGTGCTGGTCCGGCCGATGAAGTCGCCGGTAGCTCGGGTGGGGCCGGGGGTGTCGCGGATTCCGCCCGGCCGGGCCGGCTCAGGACTCTCGTCACCTGGGCCTGTTCTGGCTGGGTTCGCGCTGTCGTTGGCGGGGTGGCCGTCGGGCTGCTCGTGCTTGTGGCGCCCGGTGTCGCCGGCGTCGGGCAGCCCGGGGCCGCCGCGGGTGGCGTGAGTGCGTTGCTGGCGCTGGCGGTCGTGAAGGTCGTCGCGACGGGGGTGACCGTCGGGGCGGGCGGGGTGGTCGGGACGATCGGGCCGGCGTTGTTCGTCGGGGCGACCGTGGGTTCGGCCCTGCCCATCGCGGGCGGCGCGGCGGCGGGAATGGCCGCGTGCCTGGCCGCGGCGTCGAGGGCCCCGGCGACGGCCGTCGTGCTCGCGGTCGAGCTGAGCGGGCTCGACCTGCTGCCGCCGATCCTGCTGGCGGCGGCGCTGGGGTGGCTGGCCGGGCTGCTCACGCGGCACGGCGTCTTCGACGTCCCGCAGCGGACTAGGCTGGCCGGCGGGTAGGGAAAGGGGTGCCATGGCGGGCGTACGCCAGTTCGACGAGCGCGAGGCTCTCTCGCGCGCCCTCGACGTCTTCACCGACCGCGGCTTCCGCGCCACGTCGATGCTCGACCTGGCCGCCGGCACCGGCGTCCAGCGCGGCTCCCTGTACAACGCCTACGGCGGCAAGGAAGAAATCTTCCTGCGCGCCTTCGGCGAATACACGGCCGGCTTCCTCGCCGGCGCCTCCGCGGCGCTCGATCGGCCGACAAAACGCGCGGCCCTCCTGTCCTTCTTCGACTACTGCATCACGACCTTCACCGCCGGCACCCCCGCCCACGGCTGCCTCTCCACCCGCACCGCCATCGAAGCCGCCACGGAGTCGCCCCGCGCGGAATCCGCTGTGCGCGCCCTGCTGGACGAGCTGGAAACCTTGGTGTACAAGAAACTGTCCACTCTGGACGACGGCGTCGAGTCCCTTGTGGACCTCCACGCCGCCGCCCGGCTCGTGGTCAGCACCACGCGCGGCCTCGCGGTCATGGAACGGGTGCGGTACGAGCCGGGTGAGCTGCGGGAGATCGCGGAAACGCTGGTGACGTCACTGTTCGGTCACTGAGCCGGGGTCCACGGTCTGCCCGTCACGGCGGAGCAGGGGGCCGAGAATCCTGCGGTTCAGCTCGGTGGCCGCTTGCACGGCGGTTTCACCGAAGAAACACAGGCTTCGCTCGTGGTGGTTGCCGACGATGCCGAACGACAGGTCCTTCGACACGAAGATCAGGTAATCCCCGTTGGGGTAGTGGGTGTACTCCCAGCCATCGAGATCCGTGATGTCCGTAACTCGGTGCGGCCGGTACTGGGTCGACGGGTGCACGGAGTCGTGCCAGAACACCGAGTCCCAGTATTCGGTGCAGGCGCGCAGGACGTCGCACACGAGTTGCGCGACCGGCTGCATCGGTGCTGAGCCGAGGGCCCAGCACAACGACGGCGCCGGTTCCCTGATCGCCGGCCAGGACGCCGGATCTGGGCCGCGCCGGAAGCCGTATTCGGTGGCGAACTCGTTCCACAGTTCGCCCTGGACCTCCCCGTCGAGTTCGACCCACGCGAATTCCGGCACGGCCGGGAGTCTATCGGGAATCGCGAAGGACTTTGCCGTTCCGGCAAAGGAGCTTGCCGAGGAGATCGCGCGCGCGGCAGATTGGTGGCCGGACGTCGTGACGAAGGCGAGGCACATGAATACAGAGTCCTGGGACGAGATGTACCGCGGCCGCGCGCAGGTGTTCAGCGGGGAGCCCAACGGGGTGCTCGTGGCGGAGGCCGCGGGGCTGGCGCCGGGGGAGGCGCTGGACGTCGGGTGCGGGGAGGGGGCCGACGCGGTGTGGCTGGCGCGCCGGGGGTGGCGGGTGACGGCGGTGGACGTGGCGGAGACGGCGTTGCGGCGGGGCGCGGCGGCAGCACACGGCTCCGACGTCGCCGGGCGGGTGGCGTGGACGCGGGCCGATCTGAGCACCACCGCGTTGCCGGCCGGGGTGTTCGATCTCGTGTCGGTGCAGTACTTCCCCTTGCGGCACCAGCCGGAGCACGAGGCGCTGAACCGGTTGCTCGCGTCGGTCGCGCCCGGGGGCACGCTGCTCGTCGCCGGGCATGACCCCGGCGACGAGGGCGTGGACTACGCCGACTACTACCGGCCCGACGAGATCGCGGGGCTCCTCGACGGCTGGACGATCCTGGTCCACGAGTCGCGGCCCCGGACCAGGCCCGGGCCGGAAGGCACCCACCACACCCGCGACGTAGTCCTGCGCGCGGTCAACTCCGCCGGGGAGCCAGCAACAGCGCCGTGAACGTGATCGCGCACGCCACCACGATGTACAGCGCGATCACCCACGAACCGCCGAAGCCGGCGAACAACGCGGCCGCGATGAACGGCGCCGGGCCGCTGGTGATCAAGCCGCCGACCTGGTAGGCGACCGAGACGCCCGTGTAGCGGTGTTCCGCGCCGAAGAGCTCGGCGAGGAAACCCGCCATGGCGCTGTAGGTACTGGCGTGGCCGAGGGTCGCGAGCAGGAACATCGCGAGCAGCACCGCGCCCGGCGCGCCCGTGTCGAGGAGCCAGAAGAACGGGAACGCGACGGCGGCCGAGTACACCGCGCCGCCGAGGAGGACGTTGCGGCGGCCGATGCGGTCGGCGAGCATGGCGAACAACGGCACGGCCGCGATGTCGACGAGGGAAGCCACGATGAGGCAGGTCAACACCGTGCCCCGGGACACGCCCGCCGCGTTCGGGCCGTACGACAGCACGAAAACGCTCGCGATGTAGAACGGGATGTTCGTCCCCGCCTGCGCGAAGATCCCCACGAGCACCGCGCGCAAGGACCGCCGCAGGGTGTCCCGCAAGGGAAACGTGGGCACGTCGGCGCGCTTGAACTCCGGCGACTCCTCGAGCCGCGACCGCACGTACAGCCCGACGAGGATGAGCACCGCGCTCGCCAGGAACGGCAGGCGCCAGCCCCAGCTCAGCAGCTGGTCCTTCGGCAGCTGCTGCACCGCGAGGAACGCCGACGCCGACAGCACGAGACCCGCGGGCACCCCCGCCTGCGGCCAGCTGCCGTAGAACGCGCGCCGGTGCGGCGGGGCGTGCTCGACGGCCATCAGCACCGCGCCGCCCCACTCGCCGCCGACGGCGAAGCCCTGCAGCAGCCGTACGAGCACCAGCAGGATCGGTGCCGCGACGCCGATCTGGCCGTACGTCGGCAACAAGCCGATCGCGACCGTGCCGCCGCCCATGAGCAGCAACGACAGGAACAGCATCCGCTTGCGACCGATCCGGTCGCCGAAGTGGCCGAACACGATGCCGCCGAGCGGGCGCGCCACGAAGGCGACCCCGAACGTCGCGAAGGCCGCCAGGGTGCCGGCCAGCGGGTTGAGCGTGGGGAAGAACTGGCCGTTGAAGACGAGCGTCGCCGCCGAGCCGAAGAGGAAGAAGTCATACCACTCGATGGCGGTGCCGATGAAACTCGCGAACGCCACGCGCGCGGGTCTGATCCGCGTCGCCTGCTGCTGCTCGACAACCACAACTACCTCCAGCGTCATCGGGGGAGACGGCACGCGAACGGCGTGCCGGTGGCGGCCGCCGCGGGTCCCGGGACCCGCGGCGGGCGGACCCAGGCCGGCGATCTTCACGCCCGTGACCTGGGATGTTTCGCGGAACTATAGCCGTACCGACCGATCGGTACAAGACCTCGCGAGCTGTGAGGCAACGCGCGCGCCGCGTCCGGCGCGGCCTGCCGTCCGCGCCGGCGCGCAGCGAGCAGAACAACAGCGGTGGACGACGAAGTGTCCTTTCGCGACTTCGAGGTTTTCCTCGCGTTCGCCGGGAACGAGCGCTTCGTCCGTGCAGTCGACGAGCTCGGCGTCAACGACGGTGCAGCAACATCCGCGCGCTGGAGCGCAAGCTGGGGTCGACCTCGTGGAACAGCACGGGCGCCACGTCCGGCTGACCGACACCGGCCGCGTGCTTGAGCGCGGTGTTGCGCAGGCGGGCCGAGGCGATCGTCACCACGCACGCCGCTTCCGGCGGTCCGCGGCAGGTGCTGTGGAACGCGCACACGTTCTCCCTCTGGCTCGGCTTCGTGCCGGAGGTGCTGGCGGGTCTCCTCGAATGCCACCCCGACCTGCGGTTCCGCTGCTACCAGAGCTGCGCGATGGACGCGGTCACCCGCCTGCGCGGTGACGCCGATGCTCGGCTCCGCCGCACCCGACGTGGTGGCGCTGCCGCTGTTCACCGAACCCCTGGTGTTCGCGGTGCCGATCGGGGATCCGCTGACCAGGCACTAAGTGGTGCACCTGCGGGAAACGAAGGATCGGTCGTTCGTTGCGTCGGACGCGAGCAGCCGCGGGAACCTGTGCCCGGGTTCGTGCCGCGCGTGTCGGTGGAGGGCAGTCACCCGTTCGTCGTCGAGTCGATGGCCGGTGCCGAGCCGGATGGCCGATCACCACCATCCGCTCGTCGTGCGGATCCCGATCGCGACGGGTGTCACCGCACGATTTTCCTGGCGCACCACAGAAAATCCGCTGTTTCGCCGATGGTGCGGGCGCGCGCGGGGGAACGGCTGATCGTTGCGATTTTCGCAACGGACCGGCGCGCGGTTGTCGTTGTTCTCGGCGGGCGGCGTTGAAATGATCTTCGGATGGCTTCCGACTCGACCCGGCTCTTCTGCGCGCACGCGCGGAAAGCGGCCGAAGCGCCGCTGCCCGCCGCGGTGGCCCGGGCCGCGCGGCGCAGTCTGCTCAACGTCCTCGGCGCGGCGATCGGCGCGGCCCGCACCCCGGCGGTCGAGGCGGTGCTCGCGACCGCCGCCGAGCTCGGGGCCACCGGCGCCGTCCCGGTCCCCGGCCGCGGCGAACGGCTCGATCCCGAGTGGGCCGCGATCGTCACCGGCACGGCCGGGCACCTCGACGACTTCGACGACACCCACCTGCACACCGTGATCCACCCCGGCGCCACCGCGCTCGCCGCCGTGCTGGCGCTCGCACCCGAAACCGCTCCCGACGGCGCCACGGCGCTCACCGCGTTCGCCCTCGGGTGCGAGGCGCAGCTGCGGATCGGGGTCGCCATCTCGCCCAGCCACTACGACCGCGGCTGGCACATCACGGGCACGTGCGGCGTGTTCGGTGCGGCCGTCGCCGCCGGCCACCTGCTCGGCCTCGACGCGACGCGGCTCGGCCACGCCCTCGGCATCGCGGCGACGGGCACGCTCGGCCAGCGCGAGGCCTTCGGCTCCATGACGAAACCGTTGCACGCGGGGAAAGCCGCGGCCACGGGGGTGCTCGCGGCGCGCCTGGCGTCCGCCGGCCTGGCCGCGCCCGACGATCCGCTCGGCCCGGGCGGCGTGCTGCCGGTGTTCGCGCAGCCGCGTTACGAACAGCTGCGGCGCGCGTGGACCGGCGCGTGGGAGCTGGAGCGCAACACGTTCAAGCCCTACCCGTGCGGGATCGTGGCGCACCCGGCGATCGACGCTGCCGTCGCCGCGTCCGCGCTGATCGGGGAGCCGCGGTCGATCACGGCCGTCGAGATCCGGTGCCACCCGCTGGTGCCCGAGCTGATGGGCCGTGCGCAGCCCGTCGACGGCCTGCAGGCGCGCTTCAGCGCCCGGCACGCGGCGGCCGTCGGCCTGCTCGACGGCGAGGCCGGGCTGCGCCAGTTCTCCGACGAGCGCGCGGCCGCCGCCGACGTGGCCCGGCTGCGCGAGCTGACGAACCTCGTGCCGGTCGCCGAGTGCCCGCGGGACTCGGCGACGGTGCGCGTCGAACGGGAAGGGGAGGATCCGGTGGAGGTCCACGTCGAGCACGCGCGCGGCAGCGAGGCCCGGCCGCTCACCGACGAGGAGCTGTTCAGGAAGGTCGACCGCCTGGTCGAACCGGTGCTCGGCCCCGGCGCGGCCCGCGAACTGGCGGCGGCCGTCGACGGGCTCGCCACCGCGCCCGGGCTCGGCGCGCTGCTGGGCGCGGTGGTCGCGTGACCGAGGAGATCCTGGCCCTCGTCCACGCCCCGGTGGCCGACTCCCCGGAGGCCGCCATCGCGCTCGCCCTCGTCCGGGCGGCCGAACCCGCCGACGTCGTGCGCGAGGCACTGGGCCCAGCCGCCGACCGGTCCACCGGCCGCGCCCGCCTGTTCGGCACGGCGGCCGCGAAACTGCACCTCGAGTGGGCCGCGGTGGTCGCCGCAGTCGCCGCACTCGACGGCGCGCCCGACGCCGTCGTCGCCGGCTACGCGGTCGCCCGCGCCGTGGCCGACGGCCTCGGCCCCGACCACACCCGCTCCGGCTGGTGCCTCGAAACCACGGCGGGCACCGTCGCCGCGGCCGCCGCGGCGGCCCGCGTCCTCGACCTGCGCGGCCCGGCCCTGCGCCACACCATCGGCATCGCGGCCACGCAGGCCTCCGGCCTCGCCGCCCTCACAGGCACGCCCCTCGGCGCGGCCCAGCTCGGGCACGCCGCCGCCACGGGCGTGGAGGCCGCTTTACTGGCCCGCAACGGTGTCACGGCGGCTGACGACCCGTTGTCGGGGCGGCGGGGGCTGTTCGCGCTGATGCGGTCGACTGGCGAGTCCTGACCCGGGCGGCGTGGGGCGGTTCGCACTGCGGCGGCTGCAACTTCGGAAGAGGCTCCGCTGGGCGGAACGTGGTCACTGCCGCGAGGATTCGTTGTCTGGACCCCGGAGTTGTTCGTCTTGATGCGGCCGTCGGGTGGGTGTTGACGTCAGCGGCGCGAGGGGTCTGAGGCAGTCGGGGTCCGCTGGGCGTGCAAGCGTCGAGATCACTGTGCTGTGAACAAGTGGTGTCGTCGCAGTCAGGACCGTTGTCGGGCCGTCGGGATGTCGTCCAGGCCGGCGGGGCGTCGTCAGCGTCCAACATCGTTCACACCGGCCGAAGCCCCTGCGGTGCCACCACTCCGAGGCGGCCGGCAGATGAGTACTGAGTGGACAGTCAGCAACCGGCAGGTGTACCCCTGACTCCCCGTAACCGGGGGTGGCATTAGGGGTATTGCGTAACCCCGCCACCCACCCCTAGCGTGGCCGCGAACGTAGCTTCGGATCCTGGGGGGTCTCATGTCGGTGCGTCGTCGGGTTCTGGTTGCGTCGCGGGCGGTTGTGGCCGCCGCGGTGCTCATAGCGGGAGCGGTGGTCGCGTCGCCGCCGGCGTTGGCGGCGACGGCGCCGACGGATCTGCCCACAAGTCAGTACACGCTCACCGCGGACTATCACCAGTTCGACAGCGTGAACGCGGCACTGGTCTCGACCTTGGGGACCGCCGCCGTGCACACGGTGATGGACAACGCGAACCACGACCGGACGGCGCTGCCGTCGTCGGTTTCGGTGGCGGGGCTGGCCGACGGGTTCCGGTTCGACAGCGCGGACAACTCCGACTGCGCCAACTACCCGCAGGGCATCACGACCAGCCGCGACGCCGTGGGTACCGCGAACAGCGGCAACTACGACGGCCACCAGCTCGTGCTCGTCAGCTGGTACACCAAGGACGGCTGCGACGGCGCGCAGGCCCGCAGCCGCATCACGCTCGTCGACTGGGACGCCACCTACCCCAACAAGTACCGCAAGATCCTGCTCGTCGAGCCGACCGGCACGGCGTCGGCGCCGGACTTCAAGGACATCCCGATCCACGCCGGGGGCGTGTCCTGGTACGGCGACTACCTGTACGTCGCCGACACCGGCCACGGCATGCGCGTGTTCGACTTGCGCAAGATCCTCAAGACGAACACCGGCGGCACGGCCGGCCAGATCGGGCACCAGACCGGCAGCACCTACTACGCCCACAACTACGCCTACGTGCTCCCACAGGTCGGCACGATCACGTCGAAGACCACGTCGGGCACCAACCTCGCGTGGTCGTCGATCTCGCTCGACCGCGTGAGCAAGTCGATCGTGATGGCGGAGTACACCTGCCAGTCCGGCTGCACCGCGTACCCGAACCGCGCGCCGCGCGCGATCCGGTTCCCGTTCGCCGCGGGCGCGACGACGTTCGCCGCCACGACCACGGCGAGCGAGGCGCTGCAGCTGCCCTGGTACAACCTCAACGGCGTCGCCTCGCACAACAACCGCTGGTGGTTCAACTCCTCGGGCCAGAAGAAGCTCTACTACTGGACCCCGGCCACCGGCCCGGCGACGCACACGTGGATCTCCAGCGGCGAAAGCCTGTCGTACTGGGAAGACGCGACCAATGCCGATCTACTGTGGACACTCCAGGAAGGCGCGGGCAACCGCAACGTGTTCGCGGTGACGCAGGCGACCTACGGCGCCTGACCGATCAGTCGCGGGCGGCTTCCTCGATCGCGGTGGCGAGCCGGTCCGGTGCGGTGAACATGACCTCGTGGCTGCCGCGCAGCTGCACGAGGCGGTACAGCCCGAGCCGGCCCGACATCCGCGGGTGCCAGCCCCATTCGCCGGGCGGCAGGGCGGTGTCCTCGGTGGCGTTGATGTAGCTCTTGGGGATGTCGCTCGCGTAGAACCGCGTGAGGTCGAGCTTGTCCAGGAACGGCTGGTAAGGCTCGGTGGACAGCTCCCGGTGCGTCGACGCGGCGAGCTCGGCGTCGGCGTCCTGGATGAAGGCCTCGCGCCACAGCGGGAAGGGCATGGCGACCGAGTTGTCGTCGCTGGCGGCGGCGGTCTGCGCGAACATCTCGCGGTAGTGGGGCGGGAGCTCGTCGTTGAGGCTGTTGCCCGGCGCGGGTACGAACGCGTTCCAGAAGATCAGCCGTTTGAGCCGCTCGGGGATTTCCTCGGCGACGCGGGCGATCACCGTGCCGCCGAAGCTGTGCCCGAGCAGGACGACGTCGTGCAGGTCGGCGGCGGTGATGGCGTCGACGATCGACTGCGTGCAGTCGTTGTGGTCGACGTTCTTGGGCACGCCGTTGCCGTGACCCGCGACGGTCGGGGTGTGCACTTCGTGGCCGCGGTCGCGCAGGTGCTTCGCGACGGGTTCCCAGAGCGGGCCGTCGTGCCAGGAACCGTGGACGAGGACGAGAGTGGCCATGGCGTCTTCCCTTCGCAGGCGGTGATGCGGTGGCGGGCAAGGTAGCCGTGTTGCCGGGCCGCGGCTGTCCGGAATCCGCGGCCTGGCCGGAACGCGCGGGGCTCAGGCGCGGTGCAGGTCGTCGGACGGGGTGGTGCCGAACGTCCGGCGGTAGTCGGCGGCGAAGCGCCCGAGGTTGCCGAAACCCCAGCGGGTGGCGACTTCGGCCACGGATTTCGCGGCGCCGGCCAGGAGTTCCGCGTGCACGCGTTCGAGGCGGACCTGCCGCAGCCGGGCCGTCGGGGACGTGCCGAGCTGCTCGCGGAAGTGGTCCTGCAGGGTGCGCGGGGCGACGTCGGCCGCGGCGGCGATGTCGAGCAGGCCAACGGCCGCGCCGGAGTGGGCGTCGATGTACTCGCAGGCCCGGCGGACGACGTCGGCCGCGGTGCCCTGCCGGCGGCTCGGGGCGGCGCCGCCGAACGAGTCCAGCGCCGCGACGGCGACGAGCTGCGCCACCGACGTGCCGAACGGCGCTTTCAGCAGACCGTGGGGAAGCACCTCTCGGACGACGAACCGGGTGACCGCGTCCCACGGCCGCGGGTCGAGTGCTCGGCCGGTGCGGATGTCGGCGGCCCGGCCCGACGCGGCAGCCGCGCGGGCGAGCAGCTTGCCGGGGAGCTTCACGGTGAGCAGCCGGCAGCCGGGGCCGAACGCCAGCGCGTGGGCGGACCGCGCGTCGAGGGCGACGGTCTGTCCGGTGGCGACACGGGTGTCCTCGCCGACGGTGAGCTCGCCGGCGAGCGGACGGGAGAACAGCACGAAGTCGCCGAACGGCACGGGATCGACCTGCACGGGATCGCCGCCGTAGGAGAGGGAGAAGACGCCGAGCTCGTCGCCGGACGCTTCGGCGTGGCGGGCGTGGAACGCCGGGCCGCGCGGGGAGAGGTCGTGGGGGCAGTAGGAGCCGGCCACCTGGGCGCGGGCCAGGTCGACGTCGCGGGTGTCCAGCCGGACGGTCATGCCCTCCATCGCGCCTCCGCTGCGTCGGATGGAGGGACACGCTACCCCGCCGGCGGGCTGGTGCGCAGCCCGCCGGCGGGCGGTGGTCAGCCCAAATGAGAGCTGATCACCTGGTAGTCGTTGCCCACGTTGGTGTACACGCCGGGGAACCCTTCGCGCGCGCAGCCCTGGCCCCAGGACACGATGCCGGCCAGCTTGCCGTCCACGTAGGCCGGGCCGCCGGAGTCGCCCTGGCACGAGTCCTTGCCGCCTTCCGGCACGCCCGCGCAGAACATCGACGCCTTGTCGAAGTTGTCCCCGATCTTCTGGTACGCCGCGGCGCAGGTGTCGTTGTCCGCCACCGGCACGGTGACCTTCAGCAGCCCGTCCGAGACGTCGCCGTTCTCCGACGTGGTGCCCCAGCCGACCACGGTGACGTCGGAGCCAGTCCGGTAGGCCGGGTCGTCGGCGGACTGCACCAGCGTGGCGGGCTTGAAGGAGAGGTTCTTGTCCAGCGTCAGCACGGAGTTGTCGTGCTGCATGCCGGACATGGTGAAGTCAGGGTTCTGCCAGACCTCCGTGACGCCCGCCTTCTCGCCCGTGGTGTCGGAGAAGTTGGTCTGCCCGCCGATGATCTCCATCTGGGCGGGTTTCACGCCGTCGGTGCAGTGCGCCGCCGTCAGCACCTTGTTGGGCGCCACCAGGCTGCCCGCGCAGTGCTGCGCGCCACCCACGTTGAAGATCACCGTGGCCGGGAACTCGTCGATCGTGGTGGGCGTCCCGCCCACGATCAACGGCTCCTGCCCGGCCGACGCCGCGGGCGCCCCCGCCGCGGCCACCACGCCCGCCGCCACCACCCCGGCCAGCGCGGCCACCACGCGCCTCACGTCTGCCCTCATTCGCCATCTCCCTTTGAGGACCTGCAGGATCTTGCCCCTGAGCAGACCAGAGAGCGCCGGGCGCGGGTTAGCTACGAAAGTCTTGACCTGAAAGTTCGCAGAGATGGTTGGTTTTTGTCTGACTCAGCTGTCGGTCACTTCCACCCAGTGCCGCCTGCATCGTGACCACCCACAGCAGGTGTTCGGCCGCCTTTTGTATCGCGGTCGGCCGCGGACGGAGAGGGGATCGGGAAGCCGGGACGGCGTTCGCCAGGTGGTCGCCCGAGTGGCTCCGACAAGACACGAATCGCGCCGGGGGTCCCGGGTGTCCACAGAGGACGGTGCGCGCGGGGTCAGGTTCCGGGTCCTTTCGGGTCGTTCGGACCGGATGTGCGGGGGTTCGTCTTTGAGATCAACTCATGCCCAACGGGACCGTGGAAGACCGCGACGGCGTTGCCGTGCTGACCTACACCCGCCCGCCCCGAACTACCTCGACTTCGCGTCGATCGCGGAGCTCGGCGACCGGCTGGAGGAGCTCGGCGAGCGCTCCGGCGAGGTTACGCGGCGAAGCGCGTGCTGGTGCGGAGCGCCGAGCTGTCGCTGGACGAGGGCCCGGCCCTGCGGCTCGACGAGTTCCGCAAGATCACCGGCAACAGCCCCGAGCTGCTCGCCCGCATCGACCAGATCCTCGCGGGTAACTGATCCCGCTCAGGCGAGCGCGCTGACCAACGACCGTGCCGGGTCGCCGATCGCCGCCGGGTCCACCGTGGCGACGCGGTCAGCGATCCGGTGCCCGAGCTCATCGGTGGTGGCACCCATGTCCGGGCCCGCCAGGGCGGGGAGCTCGGCGAGCACGGACGCGGCGGCGGCCTCCAGCGCGAGCGCCGCGTCGCGCTCGCCGAGGGTGGCGAGGCAGAGCGCGGCCGACAGCACGGCCGCGGCCGGGTTCGCCCAGCCGCGGCCGGCGATGTCGGGCGCGGAGCCGTGCACGGGCTCGAACATGCTCGGCGCGCTGCCGGTCGGGTTGTGGTTGGCGCTCGCGGCCACGCCGAGTCCACCTTGGACGGTGGCGCCGAGGTCGCTGATGATGTCGCCGAAGAGGTTGTCGGTCACCACCACGTCGAAGCGGCCCGGGTTCGTCGGCAGGTGCAGGCACATCGCGTCGGCGTGCACGTAGTCGTGCTCCACGTCGGGGTGGCGCGTGGCGACCTCGTCGACGACGTCCTGCCACAGCTGCCCGGCGTGCACGAGGATGTTCGTCTTGTGGCACAACGTCACGCGCCGCCGGCGCCGCTCCGCGAGCCGGAACGCGAACTCGACGATCTCCCTCGTCGCCGCCACGGTGGTCACCGAGTTCTGCAGCGCCACGGCGTGCGGGGTGCCGGCGTGGGTGGTCGAACCGCCGCCGGCGTAGAGGCCTTCGGTGTTCTCGCGCAGCACCACGAGGTCGCAGTTCTCCGGCGTCACGCCCTTCACCGGGCTTTCCACACCGGGGTAGAGGCGCACCGGCCGGACGTTCACCGACTGCCGGAACGCCACCCGCAGCGCCACGATCAGGCCGCGTTCCAGGATGCCGGGCGCGACGCGCGGGTCGCCGACCGCGCCGAGCAGGATCGCGTCGTGCTCGCGCAGCTTCTCCACGGCCGGCTCGTCGAGGACCACGCCGGTGCGCAGGTAGTGCTCGGCGCCGAGGTCGAACTCCGTGGTCTCCACGGCGAACCCGAACTTCCCGGCCGCCGCGTGCACGGCGGTGAGGGCGGCCGCGGTCACGTCGGGGCCGATGCCGTCGCCGCCGATCACGGCCAGGTGGTGCTTGCGCATGCGCGTCTCCTCTTCGACTGAGGCTTGAGGCTCGAGACCTGAGGGCGGGGCGGGCTACTCCGAGCGGACCGACGCGTCGAGCAGCTCCAGCCGGCGCCGGTCCTCGGCCGACAGGCTCCGCCCGTACACGGCCGCGAGACTGTGGCGCGACAGCGACGCGGCGGTCTCGGCGTCGCCGCGCTCGATCGCGTCGTAGACCTCTTGGTGCGTGCGCACGAACTCCGCCCGCACCTCGTCGGTCTCGGTCGAAGAGTCCACAGTGTCGCGAACGAGGTCCACTATGGCCTCTTCGATCACGTCGTTGATGATGTCCATCAGCGCGTTGCCCGCCGCCTTGCGGATCGCGGCGTGGAACTGCGCGTCGGCGCGCGCGAACGCCTCGGTTTCGCCGCTGCCGACCTCGGCCATGAGCCGGATCGCCTCGGCCATCTCGTCGAGGTGTTCCTGCGTGCGCAGGTGCGCGGCGAGGAAGTTGGCCGTGGAGCCGGTCATCATGCGGTACTGCACGAGGTCGACGAGCGAGATCTGCTCGACCTTCACCGCGCCGTTGAGCATCCGCGAGATGCCCTCGGTCATCGACGCCGACACCCGCGGTCCCTTGTGGCTGCCGGGACTGGTCTTGATCAGCCCCATGTTCTCCAGGATGCGCAGCGCTTCCCGGACCGTGGACCGGCCGACGGAGAACTGCTCGACCAGCGCGCGCTCCGAAGGCAGGTAGTCGCCGGCTTTGAACTGGCCCCCGTAGATGGCGGCCTCGATCTGGGCGACGACCGATTCGAAGGCCCGGCCCTTGGTGACGGGGGTGAACATTCCGCAATCCTCTCGTGCCCACCCGCGTGAGGTCGACGGGGGCGAGCCGGTCGGAGGGAACGTCTTGACCCCGCCCGGGCGCCGATGAATGATGGCTCCCGTCAACCTAGCATCTGGTCTGACCAGATGCTAGGAAGCTCGGATGGCACTCCCACGACGATGCGGAGGTGCGCATGCCCGCCACCACTCGGAGCCGGGCCGCGGACGTGACCACGGCGGACGCCCGGCCGGAAGCCGACGTCGTGCTCGCCATGCGCGGCGTCACGGTCGACTACGGCGCCACCCGCGTGCTGCACGAAGTCGACTTGTCGGTGCGGCGCGGCGAGCTGATCGCGTTGCTCGGGCCCAGCGGGTCGGGCAAGACGACGATGATCCGCACGATCGCCGGGTTCGCCGAGCCGGCCGCGGGACGGCTGCTGCTGCACGGGCGCGACCTCGCCGGCGTGCCGGTGCACCGCCGCAACATCGGCCTGGTCTTCCAGAGCTACGCGCTGTTCCCGCACCTGTCGGTCGCGGACAACATCGCGTATCCGCTGAAGGTGCAGAAGAAAGGCCGCGCCGCCATCAAGGCGCGCGTGGCCGAGCTGGTCGAGCTCGTGCAGCTGGCCGGGCACGCGGGCAAACGCCCGGTGCGCCTGTCCGGCGGGCAGCAGCAACGCGTCGCTCTGGCCCGGGCGCTGGCGATGGACCCCGAGCTGCTGCTGCTCGACGAGCCGCTGTCGAACCTCGACGCCAATCTGCGCCGCGAGGTGGGCGAGGAGATCCGGCGGCTGCAGCAACGCACCGGGACGACGACGATCATGGTCACGCACGACCGCCAGGAGGCCTTCGGCATGGCCGACCGGATGGCCGTGCTGCGCGAAGGCCGGATCGAGCAGCTCGCCACCCCGCGCGAGGTGTACCGGCGTCCGGTCAACGCGTTCATGGCGGGCTTCGCCGGCGAAGCGAACCTGCTGGCGGGCACCGTGACCGCGGCCGGTCCGGCAACCGGATCCACCACGGTCACCACGGCCGCGGGCGTGCTGGTCACCGGCGACGAAGCCGCTCCGGGCGCGGACGTGATGGTGCTCGTGCGGCCCGAGGACGTGCGGATCGACGCACCGGCCCCGGCCGGACCCGGCGTGCTGCCCGCGACGATCGCCGAGAGCTTCTACTACGGCAGCTCGCTCGTCGTGCAGGCCGACGCCGCCGGAACCCGGATCCAGGCACTCGTCACCGGCACGGCGAGCACACGGTTCGAGGCAGGACAACAGGTTTCGCTGCGCATAGCCGCGCACGACGCCGTGCTCCTGCCCGACGGGGCCGGCGCATGACCGCCACGCTCACCCAGCCGGCCGCGCCGCCGCGCGCCGCCGGGAAAGCCCGGAAAACGCCGTCCCGCCGGGTCTTGCTGCTCCTGCTGCCGATGCTGGTGATCTTCGCTGTCGGGTTCGCGGTGCCGCTCTACTTCGTGATCCGGTTCTCGCTCGAGCACTTCGACGCCGCCGGCGGGCAGACGTGGGGCTTCACCTTCGAGCAGTTCCTCACGATCTTCACCACGCCGTTGTACGGCAACCTGATCCTGCGCACGCTCGGCCTCGCGCTCGCGACCACCGTGATCTCCGCGCTGATCGGGTATCCGCTCGCGCTGGCGATCACGCGCGGCCCGCGGCGGCTGCGCGGCCCGCTGATGGCCGTGGTGACGATCCCGATGCTCACCAGCGTCGTCGTGAAGACGTTCGGCTGGCAGGTGCTGCTCGGCAGCGACGGGTTCCTGCAGCGCGCGCTCGACGCCGTCGGGCTGTCGTCGGTGAAGCTGCTGAACACGCCGGCGGGCGTGGTGGTCGGGCTCGTGCACACGTACTTCCCGTTCATGGTCATCAGTCTCGTCGCCGCGTTGTCGGCGCTGGACCGCCGCACGGAGGAAGCCGCCGCGGCCCTGGGTTCGCCGCCGGGGCAGGTGTTCCGGCGCGTGACGTTCCCGCAGTCGCTCGACGGGCTGGCCGCCGGGTCGGCGCTGACGTTCGTGACGAGCATGAGCGCGCTCATCACGCCGCAGATGCTGGGCGGCGGCAAGGTGTCCACGATCGTCACGGTGATCTACCAGCAGGCCACGACGGCGCAGAACTGGCCGCTCGCTTCGGCTTTGGGTGTCGTGCTGCTGGTGATCACCTTCGTGATCCTGTCCCTGCAGACCTGGGCGGTGCGTCGTGCGACGCGCGGGTGAGCGCGGGTGGGCGGGCAGGATCCTGTTCGGTGTGGTGATCGCCGTGATCGTGGTCTTCGCCCTCGCGCCGCTGGCCGTCGCGATCGGTTCGTCGGTCACCGAGACCGGGTACCTCACGTTCCCGCCGCAGGGCTTCACGCTCAAGTGGTTCGCGGCCGCCGCGGACGATCCGAAGTTCCTCGAGGCGTTGTGGACCAGCCTGGAGCTCGCGGCCACGACCACGGTGCTCAGCGTCGTGGCGGGCGTGCTCGCGAGCTACGCGATCGTGCGCCGGCCCGGCGTGGTCACCGGCGCGCTGGAACAGGTGCTGCTGTCGCCGATCCTGCTGCCCGCGGTGGTGCTGGGGCTGGGCATCCTGTTCGCGCTGTCGTTGTCGGGCTGGCTCGGGACCTTCCCCGGCGGCCTGCTGGCGCACGTGATCATCGCGTCGCCCTTCGTCACGCGGTCGGTGCTGGCCGGGCTGCGGCGCCTCGATCCGGCGCTGGAGGAGGCTTCGCGTTCGCTCGGGGCCGGTGCGCTGCGCACGTTCGGCCGGATCGTGCTGCCGTCGCTGCGCGGCGCGATCGTGGGCGGCGCGGTGTTCGCGTTCGTCATCTCGTTCGACGAAGCGGTGGTCACGCTGTTCCTCACCGGCAGCGGGTTCACGACGCTGCCGATCACGATCTTCACCTACGTCCAGTACTCGAACAACCCGACGATCGCCGCGGTCTCGACCGTGATCGTGCTGGTCTCCGCGCTGCTCGTCGGGCTCGTGACGCGAGGGGGCACCCAGGATGAGCGCTGAGGGCACGCGGCCGGCGGCGGTGGTGACCGGGTCGTCGTCCGGCATCGGCCGGGCCTGCGCGGTCGAGCTGGCGGGGTGCGGCTGGGACGTCGTCGTCCACGGGCTCGGAGCCGACGCGGGGCTGGCCGAGACGATCGAGCTGGTCGGCGCCGAAGGCGGTACGGCCGTGCCGGTCGCGGGCGACATGCGGGAGCCGTCGGTGGCGGAAGCGTTGGTGAGCAACGCTGTCGAGCGGTTCGGCCGCCTCGACGGGGTGGTCAGCAACGCCGGCACCGGGCTCACCAAAGCGTTCGGCGAGCTCGGTGACGACGACTGGGCCACGCTGCTGGAAACGCACCTGCTCGGCGCGACGCGGCTGCTGCGGGCCGCGCACCCGCACCTCGTGGCCGCGCGCGGCGCCGTGGTGACGATGTCGAGCCTCGCCGCCGGCCGGGCGCTGACCGGCCGCGCCGGCTACGGCGCGACGAAAGCCGCGCTCGAAGGGCTGACCAGACAGCTGGCCGCCGAGTGGGCGCCCGACGGCGTGCGCGTGAACGCGATCGCGCCCGGCACGATCCTGACTCCCTTGGTGCGCACCAACTTCGCCCGCGGGCTGCTCGACGAGGGCCAGGTGCTGCAGCGCACGCCGCTGGGCCGGCTCGGCGAGCCCCGCGAAATCGCCACCGCCGCGCGGTTCCTGCTCTCGCGCGACGCGTCCTACATCACCGGCCAGACGCTGTCCGTCGACGGCGGCTGGTCCATCTGGGGAGGATGGTCATGATTCCCGAACGAGCGCTCGAGCTCCGCAACGCCGTCGTCGACGGAGTGCTCTCCGCCGGCGAGGTCCTCGACGAGACGCTGGCCGGCATCGGGAAGACCGACCCGTCGCTGCACGCGTTCCTCACCGTCGACGAGGAACACGCGCGCGAGCAGGTCCGCGAGCTCGACCGCCGCCGTGCCGCGGGCGAGGAACCCGGGCCGCTGTGGGGAGTGCCGTTCTCCGTCAAGGACGTGTTCGACACCCGCGGCGTGCGCACGACGTACGGCTCACGCGTCTACGACCACCACGTGCCCGACCACGACGCCGAGCTGGTGCACCGGATCCGCCGAGCCGGCGGGATCCTCGTCGGGAAGACGAACACGCCCGAGTTCGCGATCTACATCCGCACGGTCAACGACCTGCAGCCCGAAACGCGCAACCCGTGGGACCCGGCCTGCACCACGGGCGGGTCGAGCGGGGGAGCGGCGGCGTCGATCGCGGCCGGGCTGACCACGATCGCCGTGGGCAGCGACGGCGGTGGCTCGATCCGCGTGCCCGCCGCGCTGTGCGGCTGCGTCGGCCTGATGCCCTCGCGCGGTGCGCTGCCCCGCACCGGCGGCCGCATCGGCACGCGCCGGTTCTCCGCGGGCGGTCCGATCACGCTCGACGCCCGCGACGCGCACGTGCTCCACCAGGTGATGGCCGGACCGTACGCCGGCGACGGGCTCAGCCGCGGCCTGCTGCCGACCGGCATCCGGCAGCCGGCCGGGATCCCGGCGACCCCGCGCGTGCGGTGGATCGGCGACAGCGGCGTACCCGGCGCGGACGGCGAAGTCGTGGCCACGGCGTACGAAGCCGCCGCCGGGTTCGCGCGCGAATGCGGCGGCCGGCTCGACGAAACGGTGGCCACCCTGGACTCGCCGCGGTTCAGCGAGGCGTTCTACGACATGATGCAGGCCGACCGGTTCTCCACCGGCGGCGAGGAGATCTTCCGCGACGAGAAGGCCAACGCGCTGCTGACCGACTACGGCCGCCACCAGTTCGCGCGCGGCTCGGCCGTCACCGGCGCCGCGTACTCGGCCGCGGTCGAAACCCAGCTGAAGGCCGTGGAGCACCTGGAACGCCTGCTCGACGGCGTGGACGTGGTGGCCACGCCGACCGTGCCGTTCACCGCGCCGCGGATCCCCGACGGGGATCTCGAGCTGCCGGAGGACGCGCGGCGCGGGTTCGTGGCCTTCACGTTCCTGCTGAACTACACCGGTTTCCCGGCGGTGACGGTGCCGTGCGGCACCGTCCGGTCGATGCCCGCCGGGCTGCAGCTGATCGGGCGGCCCGGTTCGGAGGACGTGCTGATGTCCTACGCCGCGACGTTCCAGGACCGCGTGTTCCGCCTGCCGCCCGTGCCCGCCCTGTCCACGTCGCGTTAGGAGCGCCGCCGATGCCCACTCCCGTTCTGCTGACCTTCGACCTCGACGCCGAGCTGCTGTGGACCGCGCGCGACCCGGCGGGTGCGGAAAAGCCGGTCTGGCTCTCGCAAGGCCACTACGGGCCGAAGGTCGGCCTGCCGCGGATCCTGGCGCTGCTCAAGCGGTACGAGCTCACGGCGACGTTTTTCGTGCCCGGACTCGTGGTCGAGCGGTACCCGGCGCAGATCGAGGCCATCCTCGAAGCCGGGATCGTCATCGAGCACCACAGCTACACGCACGAGTGGTCGGACAAGCTGGGGCCCGAGGCCGAGCTGGAGGAGTTCCGGAAGGGCTGGGACGCGATCGTGAAGGCGACCGGGCGCGAGCCGCGCGGCTGGCGCTCGCCGGCGGGGGAGCTGACCGCGGATTCCGTGCGGTACATGGAACAGTTCGGGATGACGTTCTCGTCGAACCTCTTCGACGCCGACGCCGCGCACCTGCTGGCCGACCAGGGGCGCACGACCGCGATCGTCGAGCTGCCCTTCGCGTGGGTGCTCGACGACGCGCCGTTTTTCCTCTACAGCAACCGGTTGCCGGGCCGCACGATGGCGGCGCCCTCGGCCGTCGCGGAGTCGTGGACGCGCGAGTACGACGGGATTTCGCAGGAGGAGGGCACGCACTTCATGCTGGCCATGCACCCGCAGGTGATCGGGCGCCCGTCGCGGCTGTGGGCGTTGGAGGAGACGATCAAGCACATCCTGGCTGCCGGGACGGGCGAGTTCGTGTCCTGCGCGGACTACGCGGACCGCGTGCGGCCGGCGCTGCTCGCGGAAGCGGGGCTCGCGCCGTGACCGGGGTCGCCGTGGTCACCGGCGGCGCGAGCGGCATCGGCGCGGCAGTGGTGGACCTGCTGGCGGAGCGCGGCTTCTCGGTCGTCGTGGCCGATGTGGCGGCTTCGCCGCCCACGGATGTGTCCTCTTCGGACAGTGTCGCCGCGCTGGCCGGCCGGGTGGCCGCCGAGCACGGCCGGTGCGACGTGCTGGTGAACTGCGCGGGTGTGGTCGCCGTCGGCGACGTGCTCTCCGTGTCCGAAGCGGACTGGACGCGGGCCTTCGACGTGAACGTCACCGGCGTGTGGCGCACGGCGCGCGCGTTCATCCCGTTGATGCCCGAGGGCGGCGCGATCGTCAACGTCGCGTCGGCGGCCGCGTTGCGCGCGATCCCGGAGATGCCCGCCTACGTCGCGTCGAAAGCCGCGGTGGTCGGGCTGACGCGGGCGATGGCGATCGACCACGCGCCGCAGGGCATCCGCGTGAACTGCGTGTGCCCGGGCCTCGTCGACACCCCGCTCGCGCGCCACGCCCAGGAGCAGCGCGGCGGCGAGGCTCGCGCGGCCGTGCGGAACTTCGAACCGTACCTGGTGAAACGCACCGCCGAAGCGGCCGAGATCGCCGAGGCCGTGGTGCTGCTCGCCACCAACCGCTATGCCACCGGCGCAACGCTCGCGCTCGACGGCGGCCGTTCCCTGCACTGACTCCCCTCCCCACCGTGCCGACCAGCTAGGAGACACCATGCCGACCCTCGACCGCCGGGGCTTCCTCCGGCTCACCGGCGCCGCGGCGGGCGCCGCCGTGCTCACCGCCTGCGGCCCGAACATGGCGGGCAAACCCGGCTCGTCGGGTGGCGGACTGAAGATCAACAGCTTCGGCGGCACGTTCCAGAGCGCCGTGCAGAGCACCGTCGCCGACGCCTACACCACCAAGACCGGCGTCGGCGTCGACCTGATCACCGCGATCTCGAGCGACGCGCTGACCAAGATGCGCGCCGCGAACAACGCGTTCGACCTCGCCTACCTCGACCTGGCGCCGCTGTACCAGGCGAAAGCCGCCGGGCTGCTGCAGAAGCTCGACCGCGCGCAGCTGCCGTCGCTGTCGGAGCTGTACCCGCTGGCCGTGGACAAGGACGGCTACTGGGTCGCCGAGCTCGCGTCGATGACCGGCATCGTCTACCACACCGAGCGCGTGAAAACGCCGCCGAAGTCGTGGAAAGACCTGTGGGACCCGAAGTACCGCGGCAAGGTCGCGATCTCGAACGTCAGCGGCACCGCCGGTTACCACTTCCTCGCCATGGCCGCCCGGCTCAACGGCGGCAGCGAGACCGCCATCGACCCCGGTTTCGCCGCGATCGCGTCCTTGAAGCCGAGTCTCGCGGCCATCTACAGCACCCCCGACGAGATGAGCAAGCTGCTCACGAGCGGCGAGGCCGACATCGGCGTCTGGTACGCCGACCGCACGAGCGCCCTGAAGTCGAGCGGTGCGCCCGTCGCCTTCGTCCGGCCGCAGGAAGGCGCCACCGCCATCCTGTCCGCGATGTGCCTGCCCGCGGCCACCAGCCGCGCGAAGGACGCTCACGCATACCTGGACTTCCAGATCTCCTCGGCCGTCAACGGCAAGTTCGTGCAGGCGATCGCGGAGGGCCCGACGAACAGCAAGGTCACGCTGCCCCAGCAGTTCCTCAGCGCGAACTACGTGCCCTACGGCCAGCAGGAGATCTCATCGCTGATCCAGCTCGACAGCGAAGCCATCTCCAAGAACCTCTCGGCCTGGATCACGCGGTGGCAGCAGGAGATCGCGAGCTGAACCGCGCCCGAAACCAGCTCGTCCCGTCCGGCGCGCGGCCGTAGTTCGGAACGATGGGGCGGATTCCGGCGGCGGCACAGGCAGCGGTCGTGGGTGCTCCCGGCAGCGTCTCCTGGTGGCTGCCGGTCGCGGGCAGTGCCACCACCGTGCTCGGGTTCGTCATGGCGATGTCCGGCGCGTGACCACCCGGCTCGCGGCCGTCCGCCGGAAACGCGCCGGTCACTCCGCTTCGGCGGTGAACAGATACCGGTTGAGGCTGTAGAAGTACTCACCGTCCTCGGCGCGCTTGCGCAGGTCGGCCAGCCACGCGTCGGCTTCGGCCGCCGTGACCCCGCGGCGGCCGGCGACGAACTCGGCGACGATGTGCATCTGGGTCGCGCTGAAGGAATCCGGCGTCAGCTCGGGGTTCAGGATCGGGTGCACGTGGTGCCCGGTCACGCGGAAGCCCGCGCGCTTCAGCAGCGCGGGCAGCTCGCGCGGCAGGCGCGGGTGGGCGAGGTGCTCGTCCCACGCGTCGAGGATCCGGCGGTGCCGAGCGAGGTCGGAGGTATGCCACACGAGCGAGTCGGCGTCGGTGTCGAGGATCAGTGCGCGTCCGCCGGGCTTGAGCACGCGGCGCAGCTCGGCCAGGGCGGCCGGCACGTCGGGCACGTACTCGTAGACCTGCGTGGACACGGCCGCGTCGAACGTGTCGTCCGGGTAGGGCAACGCGGTCGCGTCGCCTTCGTCGAGCCGCACCCAGGGCAGGCCTTCGGCCCGCTTCGCGGCCAGGGCGTTCATCGCCGTGCTCGGGTCCAGCCCGTGCGCGGCGCCCGTCGCGCCCACCGCCCGCGCCATCGACTCCAGCAGGTACCCCGGCCCCGACCCGACGTCCAGCACCCGCTCGCCCGGCCGCGGCGCCAGCAAGGACAGCACCACGTTCCGCTGCGCCACGACGTCCGGGCTCGCGTACAGCCGGTCGGTGCGCTTCGCGCCTTCGTCGTCGAACTGCAGCATCGCCATGCGTCCGACCCTACGACGACCGCGGGTCCAGCGAGAACCCGAACGCGAAGATGACCAGGCCGATCCACTTCAACCGCGATTCGCGGCTCTCGCACATCGGTCGAACGACCGATGTCGAGCCGGGCCGGCCCGGCTACCTTCCCCGGCACCGTTGTCGATCGGGAGGAGAGCCGAGTGGACACGCTGGCGGTGGTGACCGGTGCGGCCGGCGGGCTCGGGGCCGGTTTCGCGGACCGCTTGGCCCGCGCGGGCGCGGCCGTCGTGCGCGCGGACCTGCGGTTCGACGGCACCGAGAAGGACCGGGTGCACCTCGACGTGACCGACCCCGCGTCGTGGGAGCGGCTGCGCGAGCACGTGCACGAGCACTTCGGGACGGTCGGGCTGCTGGTGAACAATGCGGGTGTCAGCGCGCGCGACGACCTGCTGTCGACCTCCGACGACGATTTCGCCCGCGTGCTGGCCGTGAACGCGTTCGGCCCGTGGCGCGGGATCAAGACTTTCGCCGACGACCTCGCCGCCACCCGGGGCGCGGTCGTGAACGTGGGGTCCATCTACGGCGTCACCACGCCGCCGGGCGGCGAGGGGACCGTGCCGTCGTCCGTGGCCTACCAGATGAGCAAGGCGGCGGTGCACCAGCTGACCAAGGTCGCCGCCGTGGAGCTCGCGGCGCGGGGGATCCGCGTGAACGCGGTGCTGCCCGGGGTGTTCCGGACGGCGCTGCTCGAAGACCTGCCGCCCGACGCGTTGCGCGCCCGCGTGGACGGTGCCCCGATGGCGCGCGCGGGTGAGCTCGGCGAGCTCGCCGACGTGCTCGCCTTCCTCGCCGGACCGGAGTCCTCGTTCGTCACGGGCGCGCTGGTGCCCGTCGACGGCGGGTACCTGGCGGCGTCCTGACCCTTCCCGAGGAGGAACCATGACCGTGCACCCCACGCACGCCGCCACGGAGGCGGACGCCCCGAGACTCCAGCTGAGGGCCGTCGTCTCGAGCAGCATCGGCAACCTGCTGGAGCAGTACGACAACCTCGTCTACGCGTACTCGGCCGTCTACCTGTCCGCGCAGTTCTTCGCCGGCGACTCGTTCTCGTCGCTGCTCTCGACGTTCGCCGTGTTCGCGGTCGGCTTCCTCGCCCGGCCCGTGGGCACCGTGGTGTTCGGCCACCTCGGCGACAAGGTCGGCCGCCGGCCGGCGCTGATCCTGAGCGTGATCCTCATGGGCGCCGCGACCGTGCTGGTCGGCCTGCTGCCCGGCTACGCGACGATCGGCCTCGCCGCCCCGATCCTGCTCGTGGTGCTGCGGCTGTTCCAGGGCTTCGCGGTCGCGGGCGAGTGGGCGGGGTCGGCGACGATGCTCGTCGAGTACGCGCCCCCGAAGGCCCGCGGCCGCTACGGCAGCCTCAACCAGGTCAGCACCGCCGCCGGTTTCCTCGTGGCCGCCGGGGTCGTCGCGCTCAACTCGCTGTTCTGGACCGAGCAGAGCATGAAGGACTTCGGGTGGCGCATCCCGTTCCTCGTCGGCGCGCTGACGGCTGTCGTGGCGCTCGTGCTGCGGTTCGGGCTCGAAGACACGCCGCTCTACCGCGCGGAGAAGGCCGCGGGCGAAGTGAGCGCGAGCCCGCTGCGGCTGGCGCTGCGCACGCAGAAATCGGCCATGGCGCTGGGGTTCTTCTTCACCGTGAGCTGGACCGTCGCGTACTTCTTCTTCCTCACCTACCTGCCGACGCACCTGAAAACGCAGGTGAAACTCGACTCCGGCACCGTCGAGGCGTCGAACCTCGTCGCGCTCGTGGTGCTGACCGTGGCCATCTGGTTCTTCGGTGCGCTGTCCGACCGGATCGGGCGCAAACCGTTGCTGCTCATCGGTTCCGGCGGCTTCATCGTGCTGACGTTCCCTGTGATGTGGCTGTTCCAGACCGGCAGCACGGCCGGCGCCTACCTCGGCCAGATCGTCATCGCGCTCGTCCTCGCCGCGTTCTCCGGGCCCGGGCCCGCGGCGCTGGCCGAGCTGTTTCCCACCAACGTCCGCTACTCGGCGCTGGGCATCGGCTACAACTTCTCCGTCATGGCCTTCGGCGGCACCGCCGGCTTCATCGCCACCGCGCTGATCGACGCCACCGGCAACGCGCTCGTGGTGGCCGCGCTCCCGACCGCCGCGGCGATCATCACGTTCGTGGCGGTCTGCCGGATGCCCGAGACCTACCGGACCGAGCTGAAATGAGCACCGCCATGACCACTCCGCGCCTGATCGTCGTGCAGGGCAGCTACCGGCAGATGGGCGAGCAGCTCGGCGCGCAGACCGCCGACCTCATCGACCGCAGCCTCGCCACCTACGTCGGCCGCTTCCACGACGACGCCGGCCTGTCCGACGCCGACATCGACCGCTGGGGCCGGATCTACCTCGACGTCGCCGAGTCCTATGTCCCCGAGATCGCGGCGATGCTCCACGGCATGGCCGGCGGCTCCGGCCACCCGGCGCACCGCCTGGCCGCCCTCAACGCGCGCACCGAAATGCTCTACGGCACCGGCTACCGCGACGAAGGCTGCACGTCGGTGTCCGTGCTGCCGCGCTACACCGCCGACGGCCACACGCTGCTCGCGCAGAACTGGGACTGGCACCCGGAGCAGGCCGAGGTCACGTTCCTGCTGGCCACGCGCGACGAGTCCGGGTTCTCCGTGCTGTCGCTGACCGAGGCGGGCATGCTCGCCAAGAGCGGCCTCAACTCCGCGGGCCTGGGCGTGTGCGCGAACCTGCTGATCTCCGACCTCGATCACGGCGGGCGCGGCGTGCCGTACCACTACCTGCTGCGCGGCGTGCTGCAGTCGCCGACGATGTCCCTGGCGCACAAACGGTTGCTGCCCGTCGAGCGGATTTCCTCGGGCAACGTGCTGCTCGCCGACGCGGGCGGCGAGTCCATCGACTTCGAGCTTGCACCCGGCGTCTTCGGCACACTGCTGCCGGAGCAGGGGCTGATCACGCACTCCAACCACTTCCAGGCGAACCTTCCGTTGCAGGACAGGAAAGCCGCCACGAGCGCGTTGACGCAGTTGCGGCCGGCCCGGGCGCGGCACCTGCTGGAACCCGCGCTGGACGAGCGGCGCGTGCGGGTGGCCGACGTCGTGGCGACGCTGCGCGACGAGTGGTCGTTCCCGGACGGCATCTGCCGCCACCCCGACCCGGACGTGCCTGCGGCGGAGAAGTTCTGCACGGTGTACTCGCTGGTGATGGATCTGACCGACCGGGTGCTGTGGATCGCGCCCGGGCCGCCGAGCCGGCACGCCTACACCCGCTGGGACCTCGACCGGCTCTTCGACGGCACTCCCGCCGGACGCACCGAGTTCGAGCCGGAGGAGGTCGCCGTCGCATGAGCCCCACGGTCTGCTTGACGTTCGACTTCGACGCCATCTCCCTGTGGATCGCGCGTGGCCAGGTGACGCCCGGACCGGTGTCGCGCGGGGAGTTCGGCGCGTACGCGATCGGCCGCATCCTGGACCTGCTGGAGCGCCACTCGGTGCCGTCGACGTTTTTCATTCCCGGGCACACTTTGGAGACGTACCCGGCGCAGTGCTCGGCCGTCGCCGCGGCGGGACACGAGATCGCGCTGCACGGCTACGCGCACGAACCGGTGTCCACTTTGGATCGGGATGCCGAGCTGGCCGTGAACCGGCGCTCGGCGGCGTTGATCGAGCAGCTCACGGGCGCGCCGCCGGCCGGGCACCGGACGCCGAGCTGGGACTTCACCGACAACACCGTCGAGATCCTCGGCGAGCTCGGCGTGGAGTACGACTCTTCGCTGATGGGCACGGATTTCGAGCCGTACTTCGCGCGTTCGGGGGACGTCTGCGATCCCGGCGGTCCTTATCAGTTCGGGGCCGCCTCCTCGATCGTCGAGCTCCCGGTGTCGTGGACCCTGGACGACTACCCGCACCTGGAGTACCTGCGCCTGCCGCAGGGCGTGATGCCGGGGCTGCAGGACGCGGACGCGATGTTCGGGCGGTTCCTGCGCGACGTGCGCTACATGACCGAGACCGTGCCCGGCGGCGTGACCACGGTGACGCTGCACCCGCAGGTGGTCGGCCGCGGTGCGCGGATGGCGGCGCTCGAGCGATTCGTCGTCGGCTGCCGGGAGCTGGGTGTGGAGTTCGAGCGCTGTGTGGACGTCGCCCGACGGTTCCGGACCGTCCTCGAAGGACGGTGACCCGTGGCGAAATCGGTGCTGCTGCTGGGTTCCCGCGGTGGCTTGGGCCGGGCGACCGGCTCGCGGCTGACCGCGGACGGGTGGACGGTCGTCGGTGCGGACCTGCCCGAGCTGGATCTGGCGCGGCCGGACGTGGCTTCGGCGGTGGCGCGCTTGCAGGGTGCACACGGTGGGTTCGACGCGCTCGTGCACGCGGCGGGCCTGTACCCCGCCGCGCCCGTCTCGAACGGCGACGAGGAGCTGTTCGACCGGGTCCTGACGGTGAACGCGCGCTCGGCGTTCGCGGCGGGCGCGCAGTTCGTGCGCGAGCGTGTGGCCGCGGGGCGACCCGGGGCGATGGTGTTCGTCAGCAGTGGCGCGGCGACGCGGGCGCGGCCGGGCACCGCCGTGTACGCCGCGTCGAAGGCCGCGTTGGACGCGCTGGTGCGGGCGTTCGCGCTGGAACACGGGCGCGACGGCATCCGCTGCAACGCCGTCGCGCCCGGTTTCATCGACGTCGGCTCGCAGGTGAACCCCGTGCCGCGCGCGTACGTCGAGGGTGTCGAGGCGGCGAGCGTGAGCGGGCGGCTGGGCCGGCCCGACGAGATCGCCGCGGCCGTCGCGTGGCTGCTGAGCGAGGACGCGTCGTGGGTCAACGGGCGCTCGGTGCCGGTCGACGGCGGGGACGGCATCGGGTCGGTGACCGGGCCGTCGTGGCTCAGCTGAGCAGCGCCGGCGCCAGGCGGCGGTGGGTGCCGCCTTCGATGCGGTAGACGAGGTGGGGGTGGCCGCGGGTGGGGTCGCCGGTGTCGTCGGGGTAGCTCAGGCCGCGCTGGCCGCGGCCGAGGAACTGGTGCGCGCCGGTCACGCCGAACGACGCGACCGACCGCAGCTGCCGCCGCACCGCCGCGAAGTCCCACGGCCGGCTGACCTGGCTCCACACCTGGGCGAGCACGTTGACCATGTCGAAGTGCACCGCCGCGGCGCCCAGGCCGGGTTCGCCGCCGTAGGCCGCGCGGTAGCGCTGTTCGAACGCGTGGCAGGCGGGGCTGTCGACGTTGCCGATGACCGTCGACCACAGCAGCCCGTCGGACAGCGAACGGAACCGGTCCGTGAAGCCGGGGGCGGCGGGCGACCAGGCGACGTGCACGAGCGTGCGGTCGCGCAGCGGTTCGGCGGCGGCGAGGAACGCGCGCAGCGTCGGCTCCGGAAAGCTCGACAATGAGACGGCGTCGGCTTTCGCGCGCTCCAGCTGCCGCACGATTGCGCTGAAATCGCGGGTGTGGTCGGGCACCGGCTCGGCGAACACCAGCTCCCAGCCCGCCCCCGCGGCGTGGCGCTCGACCTGCTCCGGGATCGACGCGTCGAACGTGCTCTCGCGCGGCAGCACCGCCAGCCGGCGTCGGCGCCCGTGGTCGAGGTGGGGGAGCGTGCGCAGAAGCCCCGGCACGTAAGCGGATTCGGTGGAACAGACCTGGAACACGGCGCCGAGACCGCGCGGGTCCGCGTGCACGTCGTCGGACAGCGCGGGCCCGGTCATGCTGTGCAACACGGGTGCCCCGGCCGCGGCCGCCGTCGCGATGGCCCTGCGCGCGTAGCTCAGCGGGAAGTTGCCGAATACGACGGCGTCCACGCCGCGCCCTGCCAGTTCCTCGACGGCGTCCAGCAGGCCGTCGGGCGTCGCCCCGAGCGCCACGTGCTCCACCTGCCGCCCCGCGACGCCGCCCCGCGCGTTCAGCTCGGTGACGGCCAGCTTGTCCCCGCGGCGCATCGCCACGACCTCGGGGCCGGCGGCCGCCGCGTAGACCGCGCCGATGAGCGCGGGACGGGGCTTGGTGGTGCGCGGCTTTGTCCTGGGTTTCTCTTGCAGGAGCGCCATCAGCGTCGCCGGCAGCACCAGTTCCCTGGTGGGCAACGGCGCCGCGTACGCGTCGTGCTCGGCCAGCAGCGTCGCCACGGTGACGCGGGAGTTCGTGCCGGTCTTGGTGAAGATGTGCTCGAGGTGCGTCGCCACCGTCCGCCGTGAGCACTGCAGCGCCCCGGCGATGTCCTGGTTGCCCAGCCCACCCGCGACGGCCGTGGCCACCTGCAGCTCACGCACGGTCAGCCCGAACGGCGCGGCGGTATCGACCACGTCCAGCCGCGCCAGCCGCCCGTCGCCGTCGGTGACGTCCACGACCACCCGGCGCGCCACGTCGTCCGCCACGTCGAGGTACTGCACCGACTGCCCCCGCAGCACCCGCACGGCCCGTTCGGCCACGGCGACCAGGTCGCGCCGCCTCCGGAAGAACGCTTGGTCATTGCCCCTTCCGGCCCCGGCTTCCGGCTGCAGCCACCGCCGCGCCGCGACGTCGTGCTCCCGCGTCACCACCAGCCGTCTCCCTTCGTGGGGCAGAGGGGAGTATCCCAAACGCGCGCCGGTTCGGCGCTGTCGTTCGCCGGGGCTGGGTAGGGTTCTCCGGGATGAATCGGACATATGGGGGCAGCATGGGATCTGCGGCGTTTCCGGGCGCGCAGCTTGCCGATTCGGAGTACGGCGGCGCGCTGACCGCGTTTTTCGACCACGGCATCCTGGTCGTCGAGGATGTCGAGACCCCGGGGCGCCACGAATCCTGGGACCCCGGCGCGGAGCGGTTCCACCTGGACGTCGACTCCCTCTACGTCTTGGTGCGTCCCTCGGCCGCCGGCCCGGTTCGCGTCGAGGTCTTCCACGACGAGGCGCCGCCGGAGTTCACCGAGGGCCTGGTGCCGAAGCTCGAAGGCGTTCTCGAGACACCTTCGTCCGCGGTGACGGTGCACGACTTCGACGACAGTGCCGAGCTGCGCGTTGGTGTGTTCTCCCGGGCACAGGATCTGAAGATGTTCGTCGGCGACGGCAAGTGGCCCGACCGGGTCGTGATCGTCCTGACGGCCCGCTGAACCACCGTCGCCGCTGGTGCGGGGTGCCCGAATCGGGCAGAGTCGGCGGTATGCGTAGATTCCTGACCGCCGGGTTGCTGGCCGGCTCGTTCGCCCTGGTCGCCCTCGCCGTGCCCGCTACCGCGGCAGCGGCCGTCCCACCCGGGTGGTGTCTCGGGCCGGGGCCGTGCACGGTGACCACCGACGGCTGGTGCTTCGGTGACACGCCGTGCGATCGCGTCCACAGCCCCGACGGCTGGTGCCTCAACCCGTCCGAGGACATCTGCCGGCGTTATTGACCCGGACCGTGCAACCTCCGGGACCACCCGGCTCGTATGGGACGGCGACGAGAGGGGTGGCGTGGCGGATCGGGCGAGTTTCACCGACGTGGCGCGGGACCGGGCGCCGCGGTGGCGGCGGGTGTCGTTCCTGCTGTGCGGGGACTGGGCGTTGGCCGAGGACATCGTGCAGGTGACGTTGCTGCGGCTGTACAAACGCTGGCACCGCCTCGACCCGGCGGGCATCGACGCCTACGCGCGCCGCGTCATGGCGCGGCTGGCGATCGACGCCGCGCGCCGGCCGCACCGTCGGGCGGAGGTGCTGACGGCGCCGCCCGAGCGGCCGCGCGCGGACGTGGTGCCCGACGACGGCGCCGACGTCCGCGCCGCGCTGGACACGCTGGGGTCCCGGCAGCGGGCGGTGCTGGTGCTGCGGTTCTACTGCGACCTCTCGGTGGCTGACACCGCGAAGACGTTGCGCATCACCGAAGGCACCGTGAAATCCCAGTCGGCCCGCGCTCTCGCCACCCTGCGGACGCTGCTGTCGGAAGGAGCCAGCTCATGACCCGGGACCTGCTCGACCGGGCTCTCGGCTCCGACGAACCGCCGCTGGGGCTGGACTTCGAGGCGATCGAGGCCCAGGGCGCGCGTTCGGTGCGGCGCCGGGTCCGGCTGGCGCTCGCCGGCACGGCCGCGGTCGTGATCGGGGCCGCGTTGGGGGCGGTCGCGGTGCTGCAGCACCCGCAGGCGTCCCCGGCGTCGTCCGGGCAGATCACCTACGCCAAGCCCAACGACCGCGAGATCGCCTACTGCTACCACACCGCGGACATCACGAGCGACGCGCCGGGCCAGCACGTCGGGGCCGGGATCAACGGCAACAGCCCCAACGGCCGCGGCGACATCGCTGCCGTGATCATGGACATTTGCGCCACGGCCTGGAGAGACGACTACTACGAATGGCACAGCCCCACCGTGCCGCCGCTGGTCGCGTGCGTCCTCACTTCCGAGGCGGTCGAAGCCCAAGCGGGCGCCGTGGCCGTGTTCCCCGGCGACGAGCGGACGTGCGCGGCCATGGGCCTGCCCGTCGCGGACCTGAACCGATGACCGACCCCGCCTGGCTCCGGGCCCAATGGGACAAGTACGCCCCGCGCTACGACCGCAGCATCGGCTTTCTCGAACGCCTCCAGTTCGCCGGCGGCCGCGAATGGGTCTGCGCGCAGGCGAGCGGAGACGTGCTGGAGGTGGCCATCGGCACGGGGCTCAACCTGGGCCACTATCCGGCCGACGTCCGCGTGACCGGTCTCGACCTCAGCCCGGCCATGCTGGAGCTGGCGAAGCGTCGCGCCGACGACCTCGGCCGGCCCGTGACGCTGCGCCAGGGAGACGCCGAAGCGCTCCCGTTCCCCGACGCGAGCTTCGACACCGTCGTCTGCACCCTCGGCCTCTGCGGCTTCCCCGACGACCGCGCCGCCCTCGCCGAGATGCACCGCGTCCTGCGTCCGGGCGGCGCGTTGCTGCTGCTCGACCACGTCGGCAGCCACCACCGCCCGCTGCACTGGGCCCAGGGGCTCCTGGAACGCGTGACCCTCCGCCAGATCGGCGACCACCAGACCCGCCGTCCCCTGCCCCTCGTCATCGACGTCGGCTTCGAGATCACGAAGGCGGAGCGGCTCAAACTCGGGACGGTGGAACGGCTCGCGGCCCGCAAGCCGGCCTGAACACGACGGTGGTCCCGGCCAAGCGGCCGGGACCACCGTCAGCAGAACGTCAGCAGCTGATGCTGCCCTTCCGCAACGCGTGCCCGCCGTCGTTGCTGTCGTCGGACCAGTACACCGGCTTCGAGCCGCCCGAGCACTCGCTCGCGGGGGCGACGGAGAAGCCTTCGTTGTTGTAGTTCGACATCCCGCTCGGCCGGTTGTACACCGCTGCCGTCGTGAAGGAGCCCGACGAGACCTGGAACGTGCGGTGCTGCCCGTCGCACGTGTCGTCGCAGACGGCCCACAGGCGGGAGGCCTGCGGTTCCCACTGCAGCTCCATCACGCCGTCCATCCCGCTGCTGAAGGAAGCCACGCGGGTGAACGCGCCGGAGTCCTGCAGGACGTAGCCGTAGATCATGCCCGTGCCCTCGACGCCGACGAAGAACACGCCGCCGGTGTGCGAGCCGTAGCGGCTGGGGGAGTAGGCCGCGCCCGTGGAGGAGTCCTTGAAGCCCGCGGCGGTCAGCGACGCGTCCGGCACCCAGGTGACGCCCTCGAAGCCCGAGTTGGAGTCGACCGACGGCAGGTCCGACGTCAGGTTCCATTCCTGCGCCGCGTTCAGCGTGGTCGCCGAGCCGCTGACGTCGTAGCGCAGCACGGACAGCCGGCTGGTGCCGGACTTGTCGCCGTCGCGCTCGGTGGCCACGAAGACGCCGGCCGAGGAACCGGAGCCGGTGACCGTGACGCCCTCGTCGTCGGGCGTGCCGGAGCCGTTGGGGAAGTGCAGCTTCTTGCCCGAGGAAAAGCCGGACGCGGTGTCCGGCTTCCAGCCGCCGGAGCCGTTGGACACGAGGCGCCACAGCTTCCCGGAGTTCTGGGCCGCCCACAGCACGCTGCCCTCTTGGTACAGACCGGAAAGGTCCTCGCCGAAGACGTTCGACGCGTCGGCCGTCGACACCGAACCGCTGCCCGGCCACGCGACCGGCGAGGTGCCTTGGCCCGCGCCGCCGCACGCGTTCGGCCCGCCCAGCGTCAGCGCGGACGCCTGGCGGAACGAGCCCGTGCCGTCGGGGCAGCGCGACCACGACGGGTCGGAGTGCTCGTCCCAGCCGAAGCTGTCGACGAGGGTGCTGCCGTTGGCGAGGTAGAGGCGCGCCTCGTCCTCGGAGCCGAGGCCGAACGCGTCGTGCACGTCGAACGCGCGGAACGCGCCCGGCGCCAGCGTGGTGCCGGACGGGATCTTGAACTTCGAGCCGTTGTCGTCGTCCTTGAGGATCCACCCCGAGAGGTCGGCGGTCGCGGTGCCCTTGTTGTAGAGCTCGATCGAGTCGTTGACGTCGCCGGTCGTCACCACCTCGTTGATCCGGACGTCGTCGGCGGGCGCCGCACCGGCCGCGGGCGCGGTGAGCGCACCGAGGACCAGCACGGGTCCGGCGACGGCGACGAGGGGGCGACGGAGGCTGCGGTGCCACCGGCGAACGCGTGAATCGGTCACGGAATCCGTCCTGAGGTCGGGGAACAGGGCCACCCGACAGTTCCGACCCGGGCCGAACACGCGCCCTCCCGCGGATGATCGCGGTGTGAACGCTGGACGAACGCGCGAACTCGGTGGCTCGCCGTTCCACTGTGTGGTTACCTCGGCCGGTGAACGTGCTCCGTCTGGTCCCGTCGGTACGCCCGGGTGAGGTATTCCTCGGAGGCGCCATCCGGACGCACCGCGAGTACCTCGACTTCGAGATCGACGGCGCGCGGCTCGGCGAGTCGTTGCGTTCCCGGGGCGACGACGTCATCGCTGTCGCGCCCGCCGATCTCGGCCTCGACGCGCTGCCCGACGGCCGCGTGCCGTTGTTCGTCTGCCCGGAGTGCGGCGATCTCGGCTGCGGCGCGGTGACGGTGATCGTCGAGCGGACCGCCGACGAGGTCGTGTGGCGCGACTTCGGCTGGCAGACCGACTACGACCCCGAGGTGTCCCGCGAGAGTTACGCCGGGCTGGGGCCGTTCCGCTTCGCGCGTGCGCAGTACGACGCGGTGTTTTCCTGACGGTGCGCGGGAACGCCGAAGGGACCCCTGGGGATCCCTTCGGCGCTCTCGTTTGTTGTGCTTGCCGGTTGTGCTTGCCGGGTCAGCCGGCGAGGCGGATCGAGGCGACCTGGCGGTCGAAGCCGATCTTCTCGAGGTCGGGCGCGTCGCCCGTGATCAGCATCGACTTGCCGGTGCAGCCCGCGCCGGTCCAGATCTTGTAGGTGCCGTCGGCGTCGATGGAGCGGACGAGGTCGGGGTTGCGGACCTCGTTGCAGCCCTTGTCGCTGGCGACCTGGGAGCCGTCGGGCTCGGAGAAGTTCTTGCCGCTGTCGAGGAGGGCGAAGGTGGAGGTGAGGTTGGCGTTGGCGGTGCCGCCGTTGTTGCCCCCGTTGTTGTTTCCGCCGTTGCCGGTGCTGCCGTTGTTGTTGCCGCTGGTGTCGTCGCCGGCCAGCTTCACCGACACGGTCTTGTTGTCGAAGCCGAGCTTCGCGAGGTTGCTCACGTTGCCGGTGACGGTGATCGACTTGCCGGTGCAGTTCGCGCCGCTCCACAGCTTCAGCGTGCCGGTCGCGGTCAGCGACGAGGTGACCTTGGGCCGGGCCAGCGTCTGGCAGCCCTTGCCGGAGATGCCCTGGGAGGCGCCGTTGTCGGAGAACGCGGCGTCGTCGAAGAGGGTCGCGCTGGTCGCGCTCAGCGCCCCGGCCGGCGCGGCCGCGGCGGCGCGCAGGTTGTCGGCCCCCGCCGGTGCGGTCGTCGCGCCGTCGCTGCCCGCGCCGCACGCGGACAGCACCGCGGCACCCGCCGCGGCGAAAGCGGCCAGGAACATCGCCTGCTTGCGGAACATGAGAACACTCCCCGTTGTCCTTGGCACCCGGTTCGTCCGGGCGACTCGACGAGGACACGGCTGCCGGATCCCGTGCGGTTCACCGGTTCCGGAAGTTTCTTCCGACCGAAGTGGACGCCCCGGCCCTCACCGCGCCGACCGGTCCGCGTGCTCGGGCTCGTGGTGCTCGCGCCCGAAGTCCGCCGGCCGGATCGAATGGCCGCGCCGGTTGTACGGCTGGAACAGGTACTCGCCCTCGATGCGCACCCCGTCGTCCAGGTACCGCAACCACAACCCCACATACGCCACCGCGATCCCCGGCACCGCGTACCCGGGACTGTCGAACCACCCGGCCACCGTCCCCACGACGGCGGCCGCGACGAGCCCCAACCCCAACGCCAGCCACCACGCCCGCTTGCGCCACGTGGTCCGGACGTCCAGCACCCGCACCGGCACGCCCGCCCCGCAGAACCCGCACGCGAGCGTCACCTCCACGACCCCCTCCCCACGCCGCACGGGAATCGGGAACATCCGGTACACGCTCCGCCCGCCGCTCCCCGGGCCCACGTAATGCGCCAACCGCGCGGACGGCAGCTCTCCCGACTCTGGCCACGGGCCGCTCTTGCCCCATCGCGTAGTCGCTGTGCGCCCGTAAGCTTCGGGACGTGAAGATGGAACCGGTCGACGTCGATCACCTGGGTGATCGAGTCGGTGCGTGGCTGCAGTGCGTTCTCGAAGGTTCTCCTCCGGCGGTGCGGCGCGCAGCGAGTTCGATTTCGCGCTGGGGTGTGCTGGAGCCGCAGGGCGTGCGGGTGACGGATCTCCTCCGGGGATTCGGGCGTACCGCGGACTTCCCGGCCGCCGCCGACTTCTTGCGGGCGACCGTGGACTTTTCCGCGGTGCTGGTGGAGGACCGGCTGAGCCGTGCCGGGGATCCGAACGTGTATCCGGCGGACGAGGTTCCGGCGATGCCCGCGGATCCGGCCACGCTCAAGCACGACATCCTCCAGGGCCGCGTCCGGAACGTCGCCGGTGTGGTGATCTCCTGCTGCGACGGCGAGACCGTCCTCGTCTCGCGGTGAGTCAGGCCTCCAGAAGCCGCCAGGCGGTGAGGGCCAGTTGGGCGCGCGCGGGGCCCGTGGGGGAGACCAGGCTGTAGCCGAGGGTTTTGCCGAGCTGGTCGAGGCGGCGGGCGACGCTGCTGTGGTGCAGGTGCAGCACGTCGGCGGCGCGGCGGACGGAGCCGGTGGCGCAGTAGGCGTCGAGGGTGTTCAGGTCGTCGGCGGCGAGGCCGGCGAGGGCGGCCACGTCGGTGTTGTCGCGGGCGGCGTCGCCGGGGACGTGGGCGAGCAGGGCCAGGGCGCCGAGCGAGCAGTAGTCCACGACGGGCTGCCGCGGGGTCGTGAAGCGCAGCGCCGTCCGGGCGGACAGCCACGAGCGCGGCAGCGGCCCGGGAGACCCGATCCCCGCCCGCACGTCCGGCGGGAAGCGCGAGGCGTCGACGGCGGTGAGGAGCAGGACGCCCACCTCGCCCAGCGGAGCCGCCTTCACGGGGCGCCCGGGGCTCACCAGGGCGCCGAGCTGGTCGAGAGGCAGCGGCGAGCGCACGGCCACGACGCGCACGGCCGCGCCGGCCGGGTCGATCGCGTCCGCCGCGAAGCCGAGCAGGCGCAGGGCCCGCGCGCGGGCGGCGTCGTCGGTGCCGGGGCTGATGGCGAGCTCGACGAGGGCCGGGTCGGCCATGGTGGTGTGGGCGGGGCCGTAGCGTTCGACGACGGCGGCCGCGGCGATGGCCAAGCGGTCGAGCAGCAGCCGGTCTAGGTGTATTCGGCCGTCAGGTTGGTGGCAGTCGACTGGTGGGTGGATGCCCGCCGAGTGCGCTGTGGCGGCGTTGAGTGTTGTAGTGCTGGAG
>NZ_JBIAWY010000011.1:0-332337 GCF_042896185.1 Amycolatopsis sp. NPDC001319
CACCCTCTGCCCCAAACGCATCGGCACCATCGTCCAAGCAGCACTCGTCCTCACCCACCACGAACACCACGGCCGCTACTGAGAAAACCTCATTGAGGTGCTTCGCGCGCCACCACCCTCGAAGCGGCGGTGAGCCCGCGCAGTAGCGTCTTGGGCATGGGTGAAGACAAGCGCGAACTGCCGCCGATTCCCGACCGCCTGCCCACCGCGGTCGTGGACGCCCACACCCACCTCGACGCGTGTGGCGCCAAGACCGCCGCCGACGTGACGGCCATGGTCGATCGCGCCGAACGCGCCGGGGTGGCCCGCGTCGTCACGGTCGCCGACGACCTCGCCTCGGCGCGCTGGGCCGTCGACGCGTCCACGTGGGACGAGCGCGTGTTCGCCGCCGTCGCCGTGCATCCCACGCGCACCAAGGACTTCGGCGACGCCGACAAGTCCGAAGTGGAGCGTCTGGCGTCGGCCGAGCGCGTGGTCGCCGTCGGCGAGACCGGCCTCGACTACTACTGGGACTACTCGCCGCACGACGCCCAGCAGGACGCGTTCCGCTGGCACATCGACCTCGCCAAGCGCCTCGGCAAGACGCTGATGATCCACGACCGCGAGGCCCACGAGGACGTGCTGCGCATCCTGGACGAAGAGGGCGCACCGGACACCGTCGTCTTCCACTGCTTCTCCGGCGACGAGCACATCGCGCGCCGCTGCCTCGACAAGGGCTACGTGCTCTCGTTCGCCGGCACCGTCACCTTCAAGAACGCCCGCGGGCTCCACGAGGCCGCGCGGCTCGCGCCGGCGGGGCAGTACCTCGCCGAGACCGACGCGCCGTTCCTGACCCCCCACCCGTTCCGTGGGCGCCCGAACGAGCCCTACTGCACCGCCTACACCGTCCGGCACCTCGCGGCGCTGAGGGGCGAAGCGGTTCACGAGGTGGCCCAGGCGGTCCGGACCACCGCCGAACGCGTCTACCAATTGCCCAGTGTCACAACGGGTTGAACGGATTGCGACGTTCGGGGAGCGCAGTAGCCCACACTGACGAGTGACACAGGTCACGACACTCCGAGGGGTGTTTGCGCAACCCGGCGACCTCCGTTACTGTCCCGTGATCGTGCCGGTCGGAACCGCGGACGCGGATCCGGCTGATACGCCCACAGTCACGTCAGTGCACGTCGGGGAAGCGGCACCGAGGTTGGTACGACTCGGGACCGTGACGATGGCGCTGGCTGGGGGTGTCGGACTTGAGAGGCGCACCGAATGGTGCGTCGCGACGAAGGAACAGGTCGTGGTGACACGTCCTGTCCTGGGAAAGGGAACGACCCAGTGACTGGTAGTAGGCAGGGTGGCTCGCGCCATAGCACCGAGAATCGTGGTGCTGCGCAGACCCTTTTCACTTCCGCTGGTTCGGTGGCCGTGCTCGACCGCGAGCTCGAAGACACCGCATACGGGGACCTCGGGTTCTCCGACGAGCTGTACGTGACCGAGCAGGACGTGCTGGCCGCTCTCGGCCCTGACGCCGACGCGATGATGGCCGAGATCGACGTCGACGTCGACGAGCTGATCCGGCTGATCAACGCCGAGACCACCATGCTCCCGCCGCTCGCCATCCCGGACGAGCTCGCCGAGGACCGCACCGCCACTCCGGAGGCCAAGAAGGTCGCCGTCGAGGAAGGCCTGCGCGAGGCGACCCGCACCTGGAAGCGCCGCTTCCTCAAGGGTGCTGTGCTCTCCGTCCTGATCGCCGTCGGCGGCGGCGGTGCCGCGGCGCTGGCGATGAACAAGAGCGTGACCGTCGACGTCGACGGCCACGAGGTCACCGTCCACAGCTACGGCGACACCGTCGGCGAGGTCCTGGAAGACGCCGGCCTCTCCGTCGGCGCCCACGACTCGCTCTCGCCCTCGCCGCAGGCCGAGGTCGGCGACGGCGGCGTCATCAAGCTCGAGCGCGGTCGCCAGCTGAACCTCGTGGTCGACGGTGTGTCCCGCCCGTCCTGGGTGCGCGCGACCACGCTCGGCGAGGCCATGACCCAGCTCGGCATGGCCGACATGATGGGCAAGGGCGCCTGGACGTCGATGCCCGGCACCGGCGAGCTGCCGCTCGAGGGCTCGACCGTGCAGGTCAAGACCCTCAAGCACATCACGCTCTTCGACGGCACCAACGCGCCGCGCCAGGTCACCACGAACGCGGTGACCACCAAGGAGTTCCTCTCCGACTTCAAGATGAACCTCGGCCCGGACGACGCGGTCGAGGGTGGTCTGAACGTCTCTCTCAAGGACGGCGCCGAAGTCCACGTCAGCCGCATGGGCATCTCGATGGTCAACCAGCAGGAGACCATCGACCCCGATGTGCAGAAGGTCGACGACCCGACGCTCGAGCAGGGCAAGACCACCGTTCAGGACCCGGGCACCCCGGGCCAGAAGATGGTGACCTACAAGGTCACCAAGAAGAACGGCGAAGAGGTCTCCCGCGAGCAGGTCTCGGTGAAGGTCCTCCTCGAGGCCAAGCCGAAGATCCTCAAGGTGGGCACGAAGAAGCCCGCCGACCCGGCGATCGGCGACGGTTCCGCGTGGGACCGGATCGCAGCGTGCGAGGCCGGCGGCAACTGGGCGATCAACACCGGCAACGGCTACTACGGCGGCCTCCAGTTCGACAAGCGCACCTGGGATGCCTACGGCGGCGACCAGTACGCGGCGTACCCGAACCAGGCTTCGCGCGCGCAGCAGATCTCGATTGCCGAGAAGGTCCGCGACGCTCGCGGTGGCTACAGCGCCTGGCCGGTCTGCGGCAAGCGGGCCTGAGTTCCGCAGTTCCCGAGGCTCGGTAGGCTTCCCCGGTGGTTGAACTGCTGGGGCCTGCCGAGATCCGCGGGCTGGCGGACGAGCTCGACGTCCGGCCGACGAAGAAGCTCGGCCAGAACTTCGTGCACGACCCCAACACGGTTCGCCGCATCGTCGAGCTGGCCGGAGTCCAGCCGGGCGACGTCGTTCTCGAGGTCGGCCCCGGGCTGGGGTCGCTGACGCTGGGCCTGCTCGACGCCGGTGCCCGCGTGGTGGCCGTCGAGATCGATCCGAAGCTGGCGGCGCGGCTTCCGCAAACGGCCGCCGAACGCGCCGCTTCCGTCGCGGATCAGCTGACCGTGGTCGGCGCCGACGCGTTGCGGATCAGCGCGGCGGACCTGCCGGCCGAGCCCGTGTCGCTGGTGGCGAACCTGCCGTACAACGTCGCGGTCCCCGTCGTGCTGCACCTGCTGGCCGAGCTGCCTTCGCTGCAGCGCGGGATGGTGATGGTCCAGACCGAGGTCGCCGACCGCATGGCCGCCGGTCCCGGCAGCCGCATCTACGGCGTGCCCAGCGTGAAGCTCGCTTGGTACGGCCCGGCGCGCAAGGTCGGCGCCGTGCCGCGGTCGGTGTTCTGGCCGGTGCCGAACGTCGACTCGTCGCTCGTGTCCTTCGAACGCGGCACTCCGGTGGAGGGCGTCGAGCGGCAACGCCTGTTTGAAGTCGTCGACGCCGCGTTTTCCCAGCGCCGCAAGACACTGCGCGCGGCTCTGGCCGGCTGGGCCGGCTCGGCCGACCGCGCGGGTGAACTCCTCGTGGCGGCCGACATCGACCCGAAGACGCGCGGCGAGCAGCTCGACGTGCACGACTTCGTGCGGCTCGCGGCTCAAGCCTGAAACAGCCGTGCCAGGTGGTAGTCCAGCGTCGCCAGGACCTCGCCCGGCGTGAAGCGGCCGTGGAGGACGTCGAGGCCGAGTCCGGTGAAGCCCGCGACCAGGAGGTTCGCTTCCTGCCGCGGCTGGACGCCGGGCGGGAGAACCGTGCGGCGCAGCAGGCTGGTGAGCAGGTCCTCGATCGGCGTCTCGGCCTGCAGGAAGACCTTCGCCAGCGCCGGGTCGCTGTGGGTACGGCTGAAGTAGGCGCGGTGGACGCGTAGCGACAGCTCACGCTCGGCGTCCAGCGGCAGCAGTTCCGTGAGCAGCGTCCGGACCACGCCGCGCACGCTCTGGTCGACCTGCGCCGCGATGCGGGCCTGCGTGCGCTGCTCGCCGCGTTCGTGCAGATAACGCAGGGAGAGCACGAGCAGATTGTGCTTCGTCTCGAAGTAGTACTGCACCAGCCGCAGCGACACGCCCGCCTCGGCGGCCACCTCGCGCATGCTCACGGAGTCGAGCCCGCGTTCGGCCGCGATCCGCCACACCGCCGTGGCGATCTCGCGCCGGCGCTGCTCGTGGTCGACCCGGTGCGCCACGGTTCTCCTCCGCGTTGGTGATACGACTGTATAGGATACGCGTGTATCACCGATGGGGTGAGTCGGCCGGAATCGGCTCGCGGACGGGAGCGGGTGTCCGGCCGGGAAGACGCGGTGTCTCGCCGTGGCGAACTACCTGGCCGAACCGTCATTTACCCACGCGCGGGCCGTCGCGGAATTGTCGGGCCGGAATCGCGCCTCCACCAGGGATCGGCGGCGTCCACAGTGGAATAAGGGCTGGATTCGCCGCGCGGAAGAAATTCGGTGCCGGAGCTTTTGGGGTCCACGATGTGGCTGCGGGTGTCCCGGTATCCGGGCACCACCACTCGTGTGATCTGCACCAACGCGCTTGCGTTCACCCAATGGGATCGGCTTTACTCAGAAACGTCCATCCCGAGCGACTGAGAGACCTGGCTCGCCGAAGTCGCAGCAACCACCCCCCATGGGGCAGGTGCTACAGCCAGGACCGATGGAGGCTGTTTCCGATGCAGAGGGTAGCCCGCCCGCTCCTGTTGACCCGGCGGCGCGTCGTCGATGAAGGTCGCCGCACGGTATGTGCGTGTCGACGCTCCACAGTCATCGCCTGATCTTTCTTCCGCAATTCTGCGCACCGTCCGAAAAGGACGGTAATTCGGTGACGCCCGGCGCGCCCGGAAACGGTGCTGCGCCTCATGCCTGGAGCTCTCTTCGTGATCACTGTCGAAAACGTGTCCAAGTCCTTTCCCCTCAACGGAAATCCGGTCGCCGCGCTGCGTGATGTGAGCGTCGACGTGCAGGCCGGCTCCCTCTTCGGCGTGGTGGGTCCCGCCGGCTCCGGCAAGTCCACGCTCGCCCGCTGCATCGCCCTGCAGGAGCGCCCGGACCGCGGTGTCGTGCGGCTCGACGGCCTCAACACCGGTGCGCTCGACGGCCGACGGCTGCGTGAGGTCCGCCGTCAGCTGGGTGTCGTCGGCACCAAGCCGGAGCTGCTCGCCGAGCGCACCGTGGCCGGCAACATCGCCACGCCGCTGGAGCAGCTCGGCGTCGACGGCCCGCAGCGCAAGAGCCGCGTCGGCAACCTGCTCGACCTCGTGGGCCTCACCGCCCGGGCCGCGCAGAAGCCGGCCGACCTCACGCCCGGCCAGCTGCGCCGCGTCGCCGTGGCCAAGGCCCTCGCCGCCGGCCCCGCCGTGCTGCTCGCCGACGACCCCACCGCCGGCATCGCCCCCGAGGAGGCCGGCGCCGTGCTCGCCGTGCTCGACCGGGCGCGCGCCGAGCTGGGCACCACCGTGCTCCTGACCACGCCCGACGCCGGTGTCGTCCGCCGCGTCTGCGACGACGTCGCGGTGCTCGAAGACGGCGCGGTCGTCGAACGCGGTCACGTGCTGGACCTCATCGCCTCGCCGGGCAGCTGGACCGCGCAGGCGGTGCTGCCGGCCATCGAGACCGCCCGCGCGCAGGCCGCGAAGTACGACCGGTCCGCCGACGTCGTGCTGATCGGCTTCGCGTCCGTCGGCGCCCTGCTGCCCGAGGCGGCCGGCCGCTTCGACGTGGAGGTCGCCACCATCGGCGGCGGTCTCACGCGCATCGGCGACACCCCGATCGCCCGCTTCCGCATCGGCGTCCGCGGCGAGCGCGCCGACGCGGCGCTGGCGTGGATCGCCGACCGTGGCGCCCACGTGACGCCGGCCGTGCGGGCCGCGCAGAGCGTCGCCGCCTGACCGCTCGCCACACCTCCGGCTCACCGCGCCCCACTGTGGCGTTCGGTGCGTTCAACGCAACGAACGCCGCATTGGGTGCGTTGAGCGCAACCAACGCCACGGTGGGGTGCGGTGGGACTGGGGGACGGGAGAGTCGGGAGCGTGTCCGAGAGGTTGGGACAGCCGTCCTGAAAACGGCTGTTTTCTCCTGGTGGGGAGGCCAGGCGCCCGGCCACGTAGGCTTGACGGGTGCTCGCCGTAGTTCCACCACCAGTCACCGTCCGGGTCCCGGCCAAGGTCAACCTGCACCTGGCCATCGGTGACCTGCGCGAGGACGGCTACCACGACTTGGTCACCGTCTTCCAGGCGTTGTCGCTCACGGACGAGGTGACCGTCGCGGTCACCGACGACCCGGGGCTCGAGGTCTTCGGCGAGGGGGAGGGGTCGGTGCCCACCGACGCCACAAACCTCGCCTGGCGCGCGGCCCAGGAGCTCGCCACCTACGCCGGTCGCGCCGAAGGCGACGACCCGAAGGTGCGGATCGTGCTGCGCAAAGGCATCCCCGTCGCGGGCGGCATGGCGGGCGGGAGCGCCGACGCGGCGGCGACGCTCGTCGGCCTGGCCTCGCTGTGGAAGCTCGACGTGACGCGCGACGAGCTGGCCGCCATCGCGGGCAAGCTCGGCAGCGACGTGCCCTTCGCGCTCTACGGCGGCACCGCGCTCGGCACCGGCCGCGGTGAGCAGCTCGTGCCCGTGCTGTCGCGCCACACGTTCCACTGGGTGCTCGCGTTCGACACCGAAGGCCTGTCGACGCCGAAGGTGTTCGGCGAGCTCGACCGCCTTCGCACCGACGGCAACCCGCCGCGCATCGGCTCGCACACCCCCGTGGTCGAGGCTCTCGCCTCGGGTGACCCGCGTCAGCTCGCGCTGCTGCTGGGCAACGACCTGCAGGCGGCCGCCGTGTCGCTGCGCCCCGGCCTGCGCCGCACGCTGCGTGCGGGCGTGAACGCGGGCGCGCTGGCCGGCTGCGTGTCCGGCTCGGGGCCCACGTGCGCGTTCCTCTGCGCCGACGCGCAGGCCGCCGTCGAGGTGGCGGCCGAGCTGTCCGGCGCCGGCGTGTGCCGGACGGTGCGCGTCGCCCACGGCCCGGTGCCCGGCGCCCGGCTGGTCGGCGGAGACGACGCACCCCGTGGCGCGCCACCGCGCGTGCACGCCTGAACTTCTAGTCCACTGTGGAAAGGATCGGCTGAATCGGATGGCCAACCTGGTCAACCTGGAGTCGGTGAGCAAGTCGTACGGCGTGAAACCGCTGCTGGACGGCGTTTCGCTCGGCGTCGCCGCAGGACAGCGCATCGGTGTGGTCGGTCTCAACGGAGGCGGCAAGACGACGTTGCTGGAGGTGCTCGCGGGTCTGAGCGAGCCGGATTCCGGCCGCGTGAGCCATGTTCGTGATCTGCGCATGGCCGTCGTCACCCAGCGCACCGAGCTGCCTTCGGGTAGCACGGTCGGCGACGTCGTGCTCGAACGCTATGGCGCGGAACACGAATGGGCCGCCGACGCGCGCGTACGGTCCATTGTGGACGGACTCGGCATCACCGCGATCGGCCTCGACACCCCGACCGCGAACCTGTCCGGTGGCGAACGCCGTCGCGTCGCGCTGGCCGCGGCGCTGACCGGCGAGCTCGACCTCGTGGTGCTCGACGAGCCCACCAACCACCTGGACGTCGAAGGTGTCCGCTGGCTGGCCGACCACCTGCTGGCCCGCCGCATCGCCGTGGTGGTCGTGACCCACGACCGGTGGTTCCTCGACACCGTCGCGAGCCTCACGTGGGAGGTCGCGAACGGTCGGGTCGAGCAGTACGAGGGTGGTTACGCCGACTGGATCTTCGCGCGCGCCGAGCGGGCGCGCCTGGCCGCGACGGCCGAGGAGAAGCGGCAGAACCTGGCGCGCAAGGAGCTGGCGTGGCTGCGCCGCGGCCCGCAGGCGCGCTCGTCGAAGCCGCGCTACCGCGTGGAAGCCGCCGAGGCGCTGATCGCCGACGTGCCGCCGCTGCGCGATTCCGTGGAGCTGATGGCGTTCGCGAAGCGCCGGCTCGGCAAGACGGTGCTGGAGCTGGAAGACGTGTCGTTGAGCGTCGGCGACCGGACGTTGCTCGACCACGTGACGTGGCGGATCGGGCCGGGTGACCGCGTGGGTCTCGTCGGCGTGAACGGTTCGGGCAAGACCTCGCTGCTCAAGCTGCTCGGCGGCGACGTCGAACCGGAGACCGGGCGGCGGATCGAGGGCAAGACCGTGGCGCTCGCGCACCTGCGCCAGGAGCTCGACGACCTGCCGGGTGACCTGCGCGTGCTGCAGGCGATCGAGCAGGTGGCCGGGCGCGTGGTGTTCGGCAAGCAGGAGATGACGGCCTCGCAGCTGGGCGAGAAGCTCGGCTTCCCGCCCGAACGGCAGTGGACGCCCGTCGGTGACCTGTCGGGTGGCGAGCGGCGCCGGCTGCAGCTGTGCCGGCTGCTGATGGCCGAGCCCAACGTGCTGCTGCTCGACGAGCCCACCAACGACCTGGACATCGACACCCTGCAGCAGCTCGAAGACCTCCTCGACGGCTGGCCCGGCACGATGGTCGTGGTCTCGCACGACCGCTACCTCGTGGAGCGCGTCTGCGACATCACCGTGGCCCTGTTCGGCGACGGCCACGTGACGAACTTGCCCGGCGGCATCGAGGAGTACCTCAACCGCCGCACGAAGCTGCGGGAGGCGACGCCGCGGCGCGAGTCATCGGCGGCTCCGGGGAAGGTCGAGGCCAAGCGCAGCAACGCGGAGATCCGGGCCGCGCAGAAGGAGCTCGGGCGGCTGGAGCGCAAGCTCGACCAGCTGGCCGCGCGCGAGGAGAAGCTGCACGCGGCGCTGCTCGAAGCGGCCACGGACCCGGACAAGCTCATCGCGTTGAACACCGAGCTGAAGGGCGTGCACGCGGAGAAGGAAGACGTCGAGGCGAAGTGGCTGGAGACGTCCGAAGCCCTCGAATGACGGCTTGATCCGCGGCCTGATCGACGCTGTTCACGCCACCGCAGGCGGGCGTTGACAACCAGACAGTAATCTGTCGCGCATGAGTCGGTTCGTGGACACGCTCGTCGAGACGGCGACGGGGCGGGGTCAGCAGCGCGGCATGGTCACGGGCGAGCCCAAGGAGCCGGTGCGCCGGACGTGGGCCGAGGTCCACGACCAGGCCAAGAAGATCGCCGGAGGCTTGGTTTCAGGCGGGTTGAAGCCCGGGAGCGCGGTGGCCGTGCTGGCCGCGGCGCCGGTGCTCATCGCGCCCACCGTGCAGGCCGTGTGGCTGGCCGGCGGCAGCGTGACGATGCTGCACCAGCCGACGGCGCGCACGGACCTCGCCGAGTGGGCCGAGGACACGGTCAAGGTGCTGGGCATGATCGGTGCCGGCCTGGTGGTGCTGGGCGAGCCGTTCGACCAGCTCGCGCCCGTGCTGGCCGAGAAGGGCATCGAGCACCGCCTGATCACGGAGCTGGCAGAGGCCGAGCCGCTGGCCGAGGTCGTGCCCACCGACGAGGGCGACACCGCGTTGCTCCAGCTCACCAGCGGTTCGACGGCCGACCCGAAGGCCGTGCGGATCACCTACGGCAACCTCTACACCAACGTCAAGGCCATGGTCGACCGCGCGGAGTTCGACTTCGACGTCGACGTGATGGTGTCGTGGCTCCCGACGTTCCACGACATGGGCATGGTCGGCTTCCTGACCGTGCCGATGACCTTCGGCGTGGAGCTGGTGAAGATCACGCCCGTCGAGTTCCTGTCCGGCCCGTTGATCTGGCCCGAGCTGATCTCCAAGTACAACGGCACCACCACGGCCGCGCCGAACTTCGCGTACGCCATCGTGGGCCGCCGCATGGCCCGCGTCGAGGACGACAACGCCTACGACCTGTCCAAGCTCCGCATCGCCCTCAACGGCGCCGAGCCGATCGACGAGACGGCCGTGCAGACGTTCGTCGACGCGGGCGCCCGCTTCAAGATGCCGGCCGAGTGCGTGTTCCCGGCCTACGGCATGGCCGAGGCGACGCTGGCGGTGTCGTTCGCGCCGCTGTTCACCGGGCTGACGCTGGACGTCGTCGAGGCGGACGCCCTGGAGGCCGACGACCGCGCCGTCCCGGTCCCCGAGGGCGACCCCCGGCGGGGCACGGACGCGGTGCGCTCGTTCGCCGTGCTGGGCCGCCCGCTGGACGGGCTGGAGGCGAGCATCGTCAACTCCGAGGGCGAGCTGCTGGGTGAGCGCGAAGTCGGCGAAATCCGCCTGCGCGGCCCCGCCGTCACCCCGGGCTACCTGACCGTCGACGGCCCCCTCGACACCCAGGACGCCGACGGCTGGATGAAGACCGGCGACCTCGGCTACCTCATCGACGGCCAGATCGTCATCTGCGGCCGCCGCAAGGACGTCATCATCATGGGCGGCCGCAACCTGTACCCCACCGACATCGAACGCGCGGCCACCTCGGTCGAGGGCGTCCGCGCCGGCAACGCGGTCGCCGTCCGCCTCGACGCGGGCAGCCGCCGCGAACGCTTCGCCGTCGTCGTGGAGTCCAAGCTGGCGGGCGACGCCGAGGCCGAACGCGCGTTGTCGAAGCAGGTCGCCGCCCGCGTCCGCGACGCGGTGGACATGCGCCCGTTCGCCGTGGTCGTCCTCCCGGCCGGCAGCCTGCCCAAGACTCCGTCGGGCAAGGTCAAGCGCGCGGCGACCGCGGTGCAGTACGCGGACAAGATCGCGCACAACGCGGAACACTGACGCCCGAACGCAACGCAGGCAAAAACGGAACCGGCCCGCTCACCACGGTGAGCGGGCCGGTTCCGTGTTCGCGGGGCTTCGGGAGTCCGGAGGGCGGGGTTGGTTCAGGAAGAAGGACACAAACGCAGGCCGGGAAAGCGCCGCGGGGGAACGACGCCGTCAAGGCCGGAAAGACCTACCGGTCCTGGAAGGACTCGGCGTTCTCCGTCACCTCCGGGCGCGGTGCGCGGGAGGCGGTCGCCTCGTGTTCGTCGCGGGTGCCGGGCACGATGGGGGCACGCCGGCCGGACAGGTCGGCCAGCTGTTCCTCCACGGCGTCCAGGAACTGGTCGACCTCGCGTTCGTCGTAGCCGCGCTTGCCGATCAGCGGCTTGTTGAACATGACGTGGTGGACTTCGGCCGCGGTCAGGTCGTCCTCTTCGGCGATCGTTTTCGCGATGCGCCGCACGAACTCGTCGACCTCCTGTTTGGCATAACCACGGCGGCCGATCGGGGCGTTACCGAAGGTGACCTCGGTGAGGTCCTCGGCGGTGAACGACATGAAACATTCTCCGATTCAGGGTCGGTGTGCGGACTCCCGCATTCCGTCCTAACCGGTCACCCGGGCACCGGGAACCCCGCACGCGCCGGGACGACTCGATCAGGGCCCCATAAGCCGCCCATCGAGTGAGGAAAAACTACGCAGTGCTACTCATGATCACTAACAGAGAGCAACCGGCTGATCAGCCTGCGTGAAACTCGTTCTGGGCCGCGGTGAGCCCCTTCGACACGAGTGCCTCGGCCGCGTCCGCGGCGACCGAGACCTCGAACGGGAGCTCCTTGCGCTCGACCGTCGAGAAGTCCTTCAGCACGAAATCGGCGGGGTCCTGGCGCCCCGGGGGACGCCCGATGCCGAAGCGCACGCGGTAGTACTCACGCGTGCCGAGCGACTTGGTGATGGAACGCAGGCCGTTGTGCCCGTTGTCGCCGCCGCCGAGCTTGAGCTTCAGCGCGCCGAACGGCACGTCGAGCTCGTCGTGCACCACGACGACGCCCGAGGGCTCGACCTTGAAGAACCGGGCGGCGCCGACCACGGGCCCGCCGGAGAGGTTCATGAACGAACGCGGCTTCACCAGCACCACGCGACGGCCCGAAAGCCGCCCCTCCAGCACTTCGGCGCCGCTCTTGTGCGCCTTGAACTTGCCCCCGATGCGGGTGGCCAGTTCGTCGAGCACCATGAAGCCGACGTTGTGGCGGTTGCCGGCGTACTGGGGCCCGGGATTACCGAGGCCGGCGAGCAGGATCAGCTCGCCGGCCCCAGGCAGGTCTTCACTCACGGAAGTGAGTTTATTCGGCGTCCCCGGCGGGAGCCTCGGCGCCTTCGGCGGCGGCCTCTTCGTCGCCGGTCTCTTCACGCTGCGGCTCGTTCACGGCCACGACCAGCGCCTCGGCGTCGGTCACCAGGACCGCGCCCTGCGGCAGGGTGACCTGCGCGGCGGTGATCTGGGTGCCGATCTCGAGACCCTCGACGGAGACCTCGATCTGCTCCGGGATGTGCAGCGCCTCGACCTCGATCTGGAGGGTGTCGAGGTCCTGGTTCACCAGGCCGCCCGGGCCGGCGGTGCCGGTCACGACCACCGGGATGTCCACGGTGACCTTCTCGCCGCGGCGAACCACGAGCAGGTCGACGTGCTCGATGTAGTTCTTCAGCGGGTGGACCACGATGGTCTTGGTCAGCGCCAGCTCGCTGGAGCCCTCGAGGTCGAGGGTGAGCACGGCGTTGCTGCCGTTCTCGCGGACCACGCGGGCGAACTCGAGGGCCGGCAGCGCGAAGTGCCGCGGGTCCGAGCCGTGCCCGTAGAGGACCGCGGGGATCTTGCCGGCGCGACGGGTGCGCCGCGCGGCTCCCTTGCCGAACTCGGTGCGCGGCTCGACGGTAAGACGTACCTCGGACACGGTGTAGCACTCCTTCAAATCACAAATCGGTGCAGCAGGTGGCGGCGGGGATCGTCGATCTCTGCTCGGGGCGTTGTACTTCGAAAATCAGCTGCGTACGGCGGCGAGTTTCCAGGCGTGCACATTCCACGGGGCTTCTCGAGCCGCCGCGTCGATCACGCTGGGCACCACAGGGTGCACCCGCCTCGCCGAGACAACTCGAGAAGTGTAAACCCTCGTTCGACAAGGAGGTTGCGGCGGGTGGCCCCGCACGACTAAACCTTGGTCCGGCCGGTGGGTGACGACGCTTTTCCGGTGGTGCAGGCGCGTGCCGCGGGCATGGGATGATTCCCGCGGAAAAGAGGGGCGAGAATGCGGGCTCGATGGATCGCCGCGGCGGTCGTGCTGCTGGGTGGCGTCCTCGCGGGGTGCCAGGTCTCGGTGGCGGGTTCGGCGGGGGTTTCGGCCGCTGACCAGCAGATTGCCGACCGGCTGGCGGAGCAGCGAGATGCGGTGGACACCGCGTTGGACGCGCTGGGCAAGGCGCCGGCGCTGGAGCTCGACACCACGGTGAAGGATGCGTCGGGAAAGCCGATCGGTCTCGGTTTCCGCATCACGCGCGACGGCGACGGGTACGGCGCGCTGCCGTTCGAAGGTCACGTGGTGCAGGTCACCGAGCTCGGGAGCGATCTCTACCTCTCCGCCGACGCCGACTACTGGAAGTCGCACGGTCTCGAGGAAAACAGCACGCAGTTCGGCGCCGGCTGGGTGCACACCGTCGGCACGGAGCTGCCGATGGACCCCGGGATGCATTTCTCACCGGACCGGCTCGTGGCCGGGCTGGCCAAATCGTTGTCGACTCTCAACCAGACGGCCGACCCGGTGAAGCGCAAGCTCGAGGACGGCACGGAGGTCTACCAGCTCGGCGGCAGCCTCGGTGAGCTGCAGGTGACCACCGCGCAGCCCCATCGCGTGGTCTCGTTCGCGCCGGCGCTGCTCGACCCGCTGGGCGGCCCGAAGCTCGGCACGGGCTTCCAGGTGAAGCCGCTGACCGGCGACGCACTCAAGAAGTTCCACACCGACTTCGACACCGCCGTCGGTGGGCTCGGGCAGCCGTTCGACGGGCTGTCGCAGGCGAGCGTCGTGGTCACCAACGACCGCCTCGACTGTCGGGACTTCGTCGGCTCGTGCACCGCCACCGTCGACGTGACCAACAGCGTCGTCGGCAACGGCCCCGGCGCCAAGCCAGTGGTCCACGTGACGCTCACGATCGACGTCAGCGCCGACTCGCTCGGCTCCAAGACCTGCTCCACGCAGGGCGACGCGGCGGCCGACGCGACCATCACCATGTCGTGCACGGTCAAGTTCTCGCTGCCCAACCGCACCGCCAGCTACCAGGTGCTGGCGAAGCCGACCGCCGTCGGCGAGGTCCACGTGCCCTTCGACGCGAACGCGGTGAAGGCGAAGCTCGACAAGTCGTTCGGCACGCTCGGCGGCTGACCTGCACACCTACCGCGGGGTGCGTTGGTTTCGTTGAAGTAGTGGATCTTCCGTCTCTACCCTCGCCCTCGTCGGGAGTTCGACCAGGAGGAGCGGGGAACATGAGCAAGCTGGTGGTGTTCGGCGCGACGGGGTACGTCGGTGGCCGGATCACGGAGGAGGCGCTGCGGCGCGGGCACACGGTCGTCGGGGTGGCGCGCAAGCCCGAGGGCCTGCCCGCCGACGTCGAGGCCCGCACGGGCTCGCTGCACGACGACGGTTTCATCGCCGACGTGACCAAGGGCGCCGACGTGATCGTGGTGGCGACCCCGGGCCGGGCCGACGAGCAGGGGCGGCGGCTGCTCGACGTGGTGCCGGCGCTCGCCGACGCGGCCCGCGCGGCCGGTGCGCGGCTGTCGTTCGTGGGCGGCGCGGCTTCGCTGCTCGTGACTCCCGGTGGTCCGCGGCTGCTGGACACGCCGGACTTCCCTGACACGTACAAGACCGAGGCGACCGCGCAGACCGAGGTGCTCGACGCACTGCGCGAGCTGCCGTCCGATGTCGAGTGGTTCTACCTGAGCCCGCCGGCGAAGTTCGGTGCGTGGACCGTGGGCGAGCGCACGGGCTCTTACCGCGTCGGCGGCGACGTGCTGCTGTCGGACGCCGAGGGCAATTCGCACATCGGCGGTGACGACTTCGCGATCGCGTTCGTGGACGAGATCGAGGAGCCGCGCCACAGCCGCGCGCGGTTCACCGTCGCGTACTGACGCGCGGCGCGGGGCCCCTCGAAGCCGAGGGGCCCCGGCTCGGGTCAGCCCGGGGAACCGACGGTGCAGAAGAACTTCGTGGCGTGGGCGGGGTCGAGCGCGTTGGTAACGAGGTTCCACACGTTGAGGTCGTAGGCCTCGCCGATGTGGCCCACCGGGTCGAACGGACACGTGTCCTGCACGTACTCGTTGACCACGCCGGGTTCGCGCACGAACGACGTGTCGGTGGGGGTCACGAGCTCGTCGTAGCGCGAGGTGATCACGGTGTACTTCACGCCGGGCTGCGCGATGGGACCGGTGGTCAGCTTCTTCACGGCGGCGCCGTCGGTGATCAGGTCGTCGCAAGCGGGGCAGCCGAGTGTGGACAGGGCTTTGCCGACGGCGTCGCGCTCGCCCTGCCCGAGCAGGTACGCGAGCTTGGTGAGGCCGGCGAACGTGGTGCCGTGCGTGGGCGGCGCGATGGACACGACCGAGCCGATCTTGTCCGAGATGCCCTGGGTCTTCGTGACGTAGAGGGACTGGAAGCCGCCCTCGGAGTGGCCCACGATGTCCACTTGCGACGCCCCGGTCTCGGTGAGCACCTGGCCGATGAACTGCTTGATCTCGGCCGCCGAGTCGGCGATCGGGCGCAGGCCGCCGACGACCGGGAAGCCCGGGTAGGCGCCGTAGGTCTGGCTGAAGGTGCAGTAGCCCTTGGCCGCGACGGCCGACTGCAGGAAGTTGAGGTCCTCGTAGTAGGTGGCGCCCAGGCCGTGGAGGAAGACCACGGGCCGGGGGTGCGCAGAGCTCGGCCGGCATGACGGGTCGTTGTTGCCGCCCGCCGCCTGCGCGGGCGCGGCGGTGAACGCGGCCGCCACGAGCGCCACGGCGGCCAGCACGGCCGCTTTGGTCCGCAGTTTCCTCATGGAGAAGGGTCCTTCCTCACGGTCACCGGCGGCGTTGCCGGTGGTTCAGGGGGCGGGGTAGAGCACGGCGTGGCGCCGGGCGACGACGTTCCTGCGGATCTTGAGGGTCGGGGTCGGCTCACCGGATTCGGCGGAGAACGGCTCGGGTACGAGCGCGAGGTCCCGGATTCGCTCGGGCGGAGAATAGCGTGCGTTCACCGACTCCACGTCACGGGAGATGACCGAGCGCAGTCGTTCGTCGGTGGGCAGGCCGGGTTCGTCCGGGTTGATCCCGGTTTCCGCGGCGGGGGAGAGGTTCTTGCCGGCCGAGGTCGCCGGTGTGCAGCCAACCGTCCACAATGGTCTCTTGGGGATCGTTGTAGTAGCGCTTGAAGACGCCTTCCGGGCCGGCGGCGAAGAAGAACTCGACCTCGGCCGGCTCGGTGAGGACGTTCCCGCTCGAATACGCGATGGCGGCTCGCACCAGGTGCCGTTGTCGAGGTACCGCTGTGCGCTTGACATCGAATACCTCCCGGTATTGGATACCTGAAGGTATTGAATTGGCTTCGTGAAAGTCAACCCCTTGATCAGGAGGATTCACCCCGATGCCCGCACCGGGCCGCACGCGGCCGACGCGTGCCGAAACGCGCCGCCGCATCCTCGACGCCGCGTTCCAGGTCTTCGGAGAGAAGGGCATCGCGGCCTCCAAACTGACCGAGGTCGCAGCCTCCGCCGGCCTCACGAAGGGCGCGGTCTACTCCAGCTTCGCGTCGAAGGACGAGCTGGTGCTGGCACTGATGGAGGAGCACGCGGCGCATCGGCTCTCGGCCAGCCTCGAGAGCTTCGCCTCCGCCGACACCGGCGCGGCCGGCCTCGCGGACGTCGCGGCGGTGCTGATGCACGAAATGCGCACGGACGCGGTGTGGCACCGGCTGCTGGCGGAGTTCTTCGCCCTGGCTCACCAGGATGCCGACCGCCGGCTTGCCCTGCGGGACCGTCGCCGCGCGGTGCGTCGCACGATCGCGGCCGCGTTGGAGCGCCTGGCTTCGGGGTTCGGCTTCTCGTTGCCGCTGCCGGCCGAAGAGTTCGCGGTGATCCTGCTGGCGCTGAGCAACGGCCTGGCGGTGGAGGGCGACATCGACGAGGAAGCCGTACCGGAGGGTCTGCTGGGCCGGGTGCTGACGTTGATCGCCGGCGATGCGGTGGCTGCCGTGCGCTCGGCGGCGGAAAGTGTGGCCGGGGACTGAAACCCGCGTTGCCCGGGACCTCTCCCGGCGCCCGCGGTTACCGTCGCGCGCATGACTGAGCTGCTCGCAAGCCATCTCAAACCGCGGTGCTCCAGACCGCGCGAGGTCCGGCTGTGACGCGCCGCGATGACCTGGCTCGGCGGCTGCGCGGGATTCTCCGCGGCACCGCCGGAGCCGAGCGCGCGCAGCGAGACCTGGGTGCGCAGCTGGCTTCCGAATCCGCGGCCGCAGCCGAACGGGCAAGGGAAATCGCCGAAGAACCAGGTCCCCTCGACGGGGCCGAGGGAGGCATTGCCTCCTCCTACGTTCCCGGCCCCGCCGAGGTTCGAGACCGCGATTCCGATCGGCACCCGGCGTCGGCCGGCGGTTTCCGGAGCCAGGACTTCAGCGCGCACGCCGAACAGCTGCTGCGAAAGCGCGTCGTCCTCCTGAACGGCGAGATCGACGACGCGATCGCCAACACGATCTCCGCGCAGCTGCTGCTCCTCGAGGATGAAGACGCGAGGGCCGACATCATCTTCCTCGTCAACTCGCCCGGCGGCTCCGTCACGGCCGGCTTCGCCATCCTCGACACGATGGACCTCGTCAAGCCGGACGTCGCCACCTGCGCCCTGGGGCTGGTCGCCGGCATGGCTCAGCTGCTCGTGTCGAGCGGCACCACCGGCAAACGGGCCGCCCTCCCGCAGGCCGTGATGGCGTTGAGCCTGCCCCGGCTCCCGCCGGATCCGTCGCCCGTGCAGCTCGCTCTGCTCGACAAGTGGACCAGCGAAGTCGTCAGGATGATCGCGGACGGCAGCGGCCGGCCGATCGAGCGGGTTCGCGCTGACGCCGAACGGCGGCGCCAGTTCACCGCGGCCGAGGCGGTCGAGTACGGCCTGGTCGACTGGGTGACGGAGAAGCCCGTGCCGGGATGACCGGGTGTCCTTTGTGGATCAGTGCGTGGTCAGCGGCCGCGCAACCGGGCGACCACCGGCGCCAGCGTCTCCATCATCGAATCGAACACGGTGATGTAGGAAAACCCGTACCGTTCCCGGCGCTCGACGAGCTGCGTGACGATTTCGTCGACCGTCCCGAGCAACAGCTGCGGCGCTTCGAGAAGCTCGTCGACGCCCGGTTCCGGGTCCGTCAGCGCCTGCCACTCCGTGGCCGCGGCGCGGCGGTCGCCGGTCACGACCACCCGCTGGACCAGCATGTTGTACTCGACTTCCCGATCTCCGGCCAGGGACCGGAAGTACGTCACGCGCTCGTCCATCGCCGAAGCCGGATCGAGTACGAACGTCCCCGGCGGCTTGCCGGGGGCCTGGCGCAGACCCGCGAACCCCACGATGTCCGCGTCGGACGCGGCCAGCGACAGCACCCCGTCGCTGTTGCCCGCGATCAGCAACGGCGGAAGATCCGCACCGAGCCGGGAACGCAGCTCGGCCAGACCATCACGCAGGTAAGCGATCCGATCAGCCGCCTTCAGCCACGGCAGCCCGGCCTCGTCGAACTCCGACTTCATGTGACCCGAGCCGAGCCCCAGCTCCAACCGTCCGCCGGTCAGGACCCAGGTGTTGGCGACATCTCGCGCGAACAGAGCCACGTTGTAGAACGGCAGGTTCGACACCAGCGTCCCCACCCGCGGCCTCGTCGTGGCGGCCGCCGCGGCCACCAGCGCGGGAAACGGCGCCGGGCGCCCTTCACCCAGGTGGTCGGGCACGCTGATGGCGTCGTAGCCGAGTTCCTCGGCGCGGCGGCACAACCCGACGAACGACGAGTCGACAGTCCGCAGACTGACGCCGAATTTGAAGTTCCCCATGTGGCGAAGCTAGCCGCACCGAACCACGCAGCACAGACAGTTTCGCCGCCGGCGGACCGAAATCCACCGACGGCGAAACACGAAGAACCGCTGGAACCTCAGGCGGCCCCGTCGAACAACGAGGTCACCGAACCGTCCTCGAACACCTGCTGGATCGCCTCGGCCAGCATCGGCGCGATCGACAGCACCGTCAGCCCCGGGAACCGCTTCTCCTCCGGGATCGGCAGGGAGTTCGTCACGATGACCTCGCGCGCCTTGCACTGCGAAAGGCGCTCGGTGGCCGGGTCGGACAGGATCCCGTGCGTCGTGGCGATGACGACGTCGGCCGCGCCCTCCTCGATCAGCGCTTCGGTGGCCTTGACGATCGTGCCGCCGGTGTCGATCATGTCGTCGATCAGCACGCAGAGCTTGCCCTGCACTTTGCCGACCACGCGGTTGGCCACGGCCTGGTTGGGCTTGTCCGGGTCGCGCGTCTTGTGGATGAACGCGATCGGCCGGTCACCCAGCTGCTGCGCCCACTTCTCGGCGAGGCGCACGCGGCCCGAGTCGGGCGAAACGACCGTGATGTCCGCGTCGCCGTAGGTGGCCTTGATGTGGTCGGCGAGCACGGACTGCGCCATCAGGTGGTCGACCGGGCCGTCGAAGAAGCCCTGGATCTGGGCGGTGTGCAGGTCGACGGTCATGATCCGGTCGGCGCCCGCGGTCTTGAACAGGTCGGCGATGAGCCGGGCCGAGATCGGCTCGCGGCCCTTGTGCTTCTTGTCCTGCCGCGCGTACGGGTAGAACGGCATGACCACGGTGATCCGCTTGGCGGAAGCGCGCTTGAGCGCGTCCACCATGATCAGCTGCTCCATCACGTACTCGTTGATGGGCGTGGTGTGCGCCTGGATCACGAACGCGTCGGTACCGCGCACCGACTCCTCGAACCGCACGAACAGCTCACCGTTGGCGAACGTGTGCGCGGTCTGCGGGGTGATCGTCACGTTGAGGTGCTTGGCGACCTCTTCCGCGAGCTCCTGGTGCGCACGGCCGGAGAAGAGCATCAGATTCTTCTTCGGCGTACCTGACTTCGGACTCATGCTGGCGACTCCCCGTCGTTTCCTGCTTCCGACACGGACACGGCGGTGTCCTCACTCGCGGCGAGCGCGGCCTCCGCCGCCTCCGCCGCCGGCGTGCCCGGCCTGCGCCGGACCGCCCAGCCCTCGACGTTGCGCTGCGGCCCCGCCGACACCGCTAGTGCACCAGGCGGGACGTCGTCCCGGATGACCGCACCCGCTCCACTGTAAGCGCCGTCACCGATCCGCACCGGCGCGACCAGCGTGTTGTCGGCGCCGAGCCGGACGTACGAGCCCACGACGGTGTGGTGCTTGTTCACGCCGTCGTAGTTCACGAAGACGCTGGAACAGCCGATGTTGCTGTAGTCGCCGACGGTCGCGTCGCCCACGTAGGTGAGGTGCGGCACCTTCGTGCCGGTGCCGATCTGCGCGTTCTTCGTCTCGACGAACGCGCCCAGCTTGCCCTTCGCGCCCAGCTTGGTGCCCGGCCGCAGGTAGGTGTACGGGCCGACGTTCACGCCGTCGCCCAGTTCGGAGTCGTCGGCGTGCACCCGCACCACCGACGCGCCGGCTCCGACCGCCACGTTCACGAGCGTGGTGTCCGGCCCGACGACCGAGCCCTCGCCGATCGACGTGGTGCCCTTGAGCTGGGTGTTCGGCTCCACCAGCACGTCACGCGAGAGCGTCACGTCCGCTTCGATCCACGTGGTGTTCGGGTCGGTCACGGTCACGCCCTCGCGCTGCCAGCGGCGCACGATCCGGCGGTTGTACTCCGCGCCCAGCGTCGCCAGCTGCACGCGGTCGTTCACGCCCTCGGTCACCCACGGGTCGTCGACCACGAGCGCGCCGACGCCCTTGCCGTCGTGGTGGGCGATGCCCAGCACGTCGGTGAGGTACAGCTCGCCCTGCGCGTTGTCCGTCGACAGCCGCGAGAGGCCGTCGGCGAGCACGGCGGCGTCGAACGCGTAGACGCCCGAGTTGATCTCGGTGATCTCGTGCTGCGCCGGCGTCGCGTCCTTGTGCTCGACGATCGACTGGACCACGCCGGCGTCGTCGCGCACGATCCGGCCGTAGCCGGCGGGGTTGGCGACCACGGCGGTCAGCACGGTGACCGCGTTGCCCGAGCCGGTGTGCTCGGCCAGCAGCGCGGCCAGGGTGTCGGTGTCGAGCAGCGGCACGTCGCCGTAGCTCACGAGCACGGTGCCGGTGAGGCCGGCGGGCAGCTCGTGCAGCGCGCACGACACGGCGTGACCGGTGCCCTTCTGCTCCGCCTGCACGGCGGTCGTCACCTCGCGGCCCAGCACCTCGCCGACGCGCGCGAGCTCGGCACCGACGGCTTCGCGGCCGTGGCCGATCACCACCACCAGGTGTTCGGGATTCAGTCCGGCCGCGGCGCGGACGGCGTGTTCCACCAGGGGGCGCCCGGCGATCGGGTGCAGCACCTTCGGGGTGGACGAACGCATGCGGGTGCCCTCACCCGCGGCGAGGATCAGCGTGCTCAGCGGGCCGCTCAACGAGACTCCCAACAACGATTTACCGGCTCGTTCCGACGGGCAACGATCCTACGTGGGCTCCTCGGCGCCCCACGAGGGGTCGGCCGGGATGCTCTCCGCGGGCCAGCTCGCGCCGGCGTCGCCCGCCATCGAATTGGCGGAGGCGACCTGGTTGCCCCCACCGCGTTTTGCTTCGTACATCGCCGCGTCCGCGCGCGCGAGCACCTGCTCGGCCCGCTCCTGCGGCCGCAGCGACACCAGCCCGATGGACAGGGTGACGCCGTGCGAAAGGTGGTGCGGCAGCTCCGCCACCGACTTCACCGCGCGCCCCAGCGCCATCTTCGCGGCCGACGCGGGCGCGCCCGGCAGCAGGACGATGAACTCGTCGCCACCGTAGCGGGCGACAACGTCGTCACCACGCAGGGCGTCACGCAACGTGCTGGCGACAACGCGGAGCACGTTGTCCCCCTCGGCGTGCGACTGCTTGTCGTTGACGCCCTTGAACCCGTCGAGGTCCACGAGCGCGACGGCCAGCGGCTGCGCGTCGGCCGACGACGCGAGCGCGCGCAGGCGTTCGTCGAGCGCGCGGCGGTTGGGCAGGCCGGTGAGCGGGTCCTGCAGCGCCTGCTGCGTGATCGCACCGTGTTCGGCCGACAGCCGTTCGTGTTCGCGGCGCGCGTTGAGCGTGGCGATCTGCGACTCGCGCAGCGTCCACATCTCGGATTCGAGCGTGGTCGCGTAGTCGATCAGCGACTTGCTCGCGCCCGACGCGTAGTCCGGCGTCGTGTCGAGCCGCGCGAGCTCGCGGGCGATGTTGAGCCGCATCGACGGCTGGGAGATGTCCTCGGACATCGCCTTGCGCGTCTCGCGCAGCACGTCGAGCGCTTCCTCGCGGCGGCCGGCGCGGTCGAGGCACCGCGCGAGCGCGATGGCGACGATCTCCTGCTCGTGCGGGAAGTGGTGGCCGTGGCGCATCTGGGTGAGCCGGTCCACGTGCTCGGCGGCCGGGTTGTGCAGCGCCAGCGCGGAAGCGAGCACGCCCACCTGGTCGACCGCCGAAACCCCGGCCTTGCGCGGGAACAGCGACTCGGCGAACGGGCCCTCGGCCGCCACCGCCATCGACGCGGCCGTGCGGAACTTCTCGGCCGCCTCGTCGTACTGCTCGATGCGCTCGAGCCGCAGGCCCCAGCCCAGCAGCATCTTCACGCGGTTCATCAGCTGCAGCGTGATCTCGTGCGGGCTCGCGCTCTCGCGGATCGCCTGGTGGGCGCGGCTGATGACCTCTTCGGCGGCCTCGTACACGCCGAGCTGGTTGAGCACGATCCAGCAGTCGATGAGCGCCATCGACTGCATGCGGTTCCAGTTGCGCACGCCGACCTGGCGGTCGGGGATCGTGGAGTCGTCGAGGATCGCGAGCGCGCGGGCGATCTCGGTGAGCGCGGCGTCCTCCTGCGCGGCCAGCACCAGCCGGCGTCCGCGCAACGCGTGCGCGTCGGCGCGCAGCAGCGACAGGCCGTGGCGGCGGGTGTGGGCGAGCATCTCGTCGAGCCGCGGCTCCGCTTCGGCGGCCAGCCCGCGCGTGACCAGGCGGGCGAACGCCGAGGCCCGCAGCAGCTGCGCCACCAGCGTGGGCTCGCCGCGGCGCAGGGTCTCCTCGAGCAGCTCGTCCATGATGGCGACGATCTCGAGCTGCTTGTCGAACTCCTGCCGCTGGACGGCGGCGATCAGCTCACGCGCACGCCCGACCAGCCAAGCGTCGGACATCTCGACGAGAGTCGGACGCCGGGCGGTTCCGGGGTCGATCGCTTCATCGCTCAGCCGCCCCACACCCCCATCGCTTCGGCTCGGGTTGGTCACACGTCTGCTCCGCCGCCAGGATTCGAACCTGAACTGTCAGAACCAAAATCTGAAGTGCTGCCGATTACACTACGGCGGATCGATCCTGGTCAGGATAGCGATGATCGGCGACAGTGGTGGCGGGAGGGTGAAGCGCCCGCGGCCGGGGTACTTCACAGGTTGAACCGTGCCGGAGCGCAACGGACATTTCGGGCCTCCCCAGGGCTCGAAACCTCCTGTACCGTAACTTACGGCATCGTAGGTTAGGTCACCCTTCGCAGGGGCTCGTAGGAAGAAGTGAACTGTATGACGGCCACCCTCGACCGTTCCCAGCCAGCTGGAGAGCCGCCGGCCCCGAAGGGCCCCAAGCCGATCACCGAAGGTCAGCGCGGCATCGGCGTGCAGCTTTCCGTGTACTTCGGCGTGCTCGCGCCGCTGGTGGCCCTGCTGGTCGCCGTCCCGTTCGCGTGGGGCTGGGGACTGACGTGGGTCGACGTCGCGCTGTTCGTGGTGTTCTACGGCGTCAGCGGCCTGGGCATCACCGTCGCCTACCACCGGTACTTCACGCACGGGTCGTTCAAGGCGAAGAAGTGGCTGCGCGTGGTGATGGCCATCGCCGGCAGCATCGCCCTGCAGGGCCCCGTGATCACCTGGGTGGCCGACCACCGTCGTCACCACGCGTTCTCCGACCGCGACGGCGACCCCCACTCGCCGTGGATGTTCGGCACCTCGCCGGCCGCCATCGCCCGCGGGTTCTGGCACGCGCACATGGGCTGGCTGTTCGAGCGCGACAAGAGCAACCAGGCCCGCTTCGCGCCCGACCTGGTGAAGGACACGGCGATCCAGAAGGTCGACGACCTGTTCTGGCTGTGGGCGCTGCTCTCGCTGGCCCTGCCGGCCGTGCTGGGCGGCCTCATCTCGTGGTCGTTCTGGGGCGCGCTCACCGCGTTCTTCTGGGCCGGCCTCGTGCGCATCTGCGTGCTGCACCACGTGACCTGGTCCGTGAACTCCATCTGCCACATGATCGGCGAACGCCCCTTCGCGGCGCGTGACCGCTCGGCCAACTTCTGGCCGCTGGCGATCTTCTCCTTCGGCGAGTCCTGGCACAACCTGCACCACGCCGACCCGACCTCGGCCCGCCACGGCGTGAAGCGCGGCCAGATCGACATGTCGGCCCGCCTGATCTGGATGTTCGAGAAGTTCGGCTGGGTGCACGACGTCCGCTGGCCGACTCCGCAGCGGCTGGCGCGGATCGCGTCCGAGGGCTGAGTTCTTTCCGTTTTCTTTGCGGACCACCGATTTTCGGTGGTCCGCTTTGTTTTCGGGGTTGTTTCAGGCCTGGCTTCGCGTGGCCAGCCGGGCGGCGCGGGCGTAGGCGTGGACGAGTGGCCGGTTGTCGTCCTTGCGCCACGCCAGCGCGAGGCGGCTGGGGGACACGCCGTGCACGGGGAGGGCGACGACGTCGCCGCGGGTGAGCAGGGGCGCGTTGCCCGCGGCGATGAGGCAGACGCCGCGGCCGTCGACGAGGGCCTCGTAGGTTTCGTCCGCGCTGCTGATCTCCGCGCCGATCACGGGGGCGCGGCCGCCGCGGGCTTCGGGGGCGAGCCAGTGGTCGCGTAGCGGGCCGGCGTCGGCGGGCAGGGCGAGGAACGGTTCGTCGAGCAGGTCGGCGAAGTCCACTGTGGACTGGCCGGCTCGGGGGTGCGTGGCGGACATCGCGACCAGCCGGGGTTCTTCGGCGACCACGACCCAGTCGTAGCGTTCGGCGCCCGGCACCGGGAGCCACACGAAAGCGACGTCGGTGGAGCCGTCGGCGAGGCCCGCGGTGGAGTCGTGCCAGCCGACCTGGCGCAGCGTGAGCCGGGCGTGCGGGTGCACGTCGGTGAACCTCGACCGGATCGCGGGCAGCATGCCGCCGCGGCCGGGGCTCGTGCTCATGCCGACGACGAGCGTCCCCCGTTGCTCGGCCTTCGCCTGGGCGACGGCGTCGTGCGCCGCGTCCCACTCCGCGAGCACCCGGCGCGCGTGTGGCAGCAAGGCCTCGCCCACCGGCGTCAACCGGACCTCACGGCGGTCGCGGTCGAACAACGGGGCGCCGAGCTGCCGTTCGAGCATGCGGATCTGCTTGCTCAGCGCGGGCTGGGAGACGTAGAGCCGTTCGGCCGCGCGCGTGAAGTGGAGCTCTTCGGCGGCCGTGACGAAGTACCGCAGATCGCGGCCGTGCACGTCCATAGCCAATGGTTATCACAGCAGGTCTTGGACGCGCGAGCGCTTTTCGCCCAGAGTCGGTGTCAGCGAAAGGGGCTCAGGACATGAACAAGGTTTGGCTGATCACCGGCGCGAACAGCGGCTTCGGCCGCGCGCTCACCGAGGCCGCGGTGGCGGCCGGCGACGTGGTGGTCGCGGCGGCGCGGCGCACCGAAACGCTGGCCGACGTCGTCGCCGCGCACCCGGACCAGGTGGAGGCGGTGCCGCTCGACGTCACGGACCTCGCGGCGGTCGACGCCACCGTCTCCTCGGTCATCGCGCGGCACGGCCGGCTCGACGTGCTGGTGAACAACGCCGGCCGCAGCCACGTCGGCGCGTTCGAGGAGACCACCGACGAGGAGCTGCGGTCGCTGTTCGACGTGCACGTCTTCGGCCCGGCGGCCCTGGTGCGCGCGGTGCTGCCGCACATGCGCGAGCGGCGGTCCGGCGCGATCGTGCAGATGAGCAGCATGGGCGGGCAGCTGTCGTTCGCGGGGTTCTCGGCCTACAGCGGCACGAAGTTCGCGTTGGAGGGGCTGTCCGAAGGGCTCGCCGACGAGGTGGGCCGCCTGGGGATCAAGGTGCTGATCGTGGAACCGGGCGCGTTCCGCACCGGTTTGTGGGGCAGCACGAGCCGCAGCGGCGAGATCGACGACTACGCCGAGTCGGTCGGCCCCACGCGCCGCCTCGTCGTCGACGCCGATGGCACGCAGGCCGGCGACCCCGCGAAGGCCGCCGCCGCCATCCTCACCGCGCTCGACGCCCCGGAAACCCCGCTGCGCCTGGCCCTCGGCGGCGACGCCGTCGACGCGATCGGCGGCCACCTCGACCAGGTGCGGGCCGACCTGACGGCGTGGGAGGACCACGCGCGCAACACCGCGTTCGCCTGAGCGCGCCGCCACCCGGCTACCCTGCTGCGCATGGCGGGGAGACGAAGGGCGAAGCGCGAAGCAGCGGTCACCGGTGCACGACCGGCGGCGCCGGTGACGCGCGTCCGCATGACGGGCAGCGAACGCCGGCAACAGCTGCTCCTCGTCGCGCGCGCGTTGTTCGCCGAGAAGGGCTTCGACGGCACCTCGGTGGAAGAGATCGCCGCCCGCGCGAACGTCTCGAAACCCGTCGTCTACGAACACTTCGGCGGCAAGGAAGGCATCTACGCGGTCGTCGTGGACCGCGAGACGCAGCTCCTGCTCGACCGCATGGTCAACACCCTCCACGGCGGCCACCCGCGCGTCATGCTCGAACAAGCGGCCATCGCCCTGCTCAGCTACGTCGAGGACTCCCACGACGGCTTCCGCATCCTCGTCCGCGACTCCCCGGTGGCCAGCTCCACCGGCACCTTCTCCACCGTCCTCAACGACATCGCGGGCCAGGTCGAACACATCCTCGCCCAGCAGTTCGCGGCGCGCGGCTACGAGGAGAAGCTGTCGGCCCTGTACGCGCAGGCGCTGGTCGGGATGGTCGCCCTGACGGGCCAGTGGTGGCTCGACGCACGCAAACCGAAGCGCGACGAGGTGGCGGCGCATCTGGTGAACTTGGCCTGGAACGGGTTGTCGCATCTGGAACACAAGCCGAGGTTGCTGGGCTGAGCCCGGGGACTTGTCCGAACCGGCTCAGTGCTTGACGATCATCCGATGACGACTTTCCGGGAAGCCATCGAAGGCCGGGACATCGAGGCCGCCGTCGCGTTGTTCGCCGAGGACGCCGTGTTCCGCAGTCCCGCTGTACACCGGCCCTACCAGGGGCGCGAGCAGGTCGGGGTGATCCTGCGGGCGGCGTTCGCGGTGTTCGAGGGCTTCGCGTATCAGCGGGAGCTGAAAGACGACGACGGCCACGCCCTCGTGTTCACCGCGCGCGTCGGCGACCGCGAGGTGGAAGGCTGCGACTTCTTGCGCACCAACGACTCCGGCGAGATCACCGAGCTCGTGGTGATGGTGCGCCCGCTGTCGGGGCTCAACGCGCTCGCCGCGGCCATGCAGAAGCAGCTCGGCTAGAGCAGGCCGCGCGCGTGCAGGTCGTCGAAGATGAGCTGCACAACTGCCGACACGCGCGGCCGGTCCTCGAAGCCCAGCCAAGCGAAGTCGGCGATCTCGCTCGAAGCCGCCAAGGTGCCGGAAAACGAGGCCGTGTAACAGGTCATCCGCACGACCGTGCCCGCCGCGCGCCCGTCCGCCTGTGCCTCCCACACGCCGGCGGGCTCCAACGACGACGGGTCCAGCGCGACCGACAGCTCCTCGGCGATCTCCCGCACCAGCGCCTCGGCGTCCGACTCGCCCGGCTCGCGCTTGCCGCCCGGCAGGTACCACGTGTCCTTGCCCGCGGACACGGCCGCGAGCACGCGGCCGTCGACCACGTGCAGCCACGCGAGTTTGTCGATCATCCCAGCGCCGCAAGGGTTTCGGCCGTGGTGAGCACCGTGCCGAGCCGCGGGAAGATCTTCGTGGTCGACGATTCGTGCGACACGTCGGACAGGCCCGTCATCGCGTCGGACACGGCGATCACGGCGTACCCGTGGTCCGCCGCGGCGCGCAGCGTCGACTCCACGCCGAATTCCGTCGCGATGCCGCCGAACACCACGGTGCGCACGCCCGCGTCGCGCAGGTGCGCGTGCAGGTCGGTGTTGTAGAAGCCGCCGATGGTGGCCTTGACCACCAGCTTTTCGCCGTTGCGCGGCTTCAGCTCCGGGATCACGTCGCTGCCCGGCGCACCTTCGGAGCCCGGGCGCATCGCCTGGATGATCACGATCTGCGCGCCGGCTTCGGAAAACGCGTCGCGCAGGCGCACGGCGTTGGCGGCGGCCTCGGGCCCGGCGAACGGCGTCGTCGGCATCGCGACGATCCGCTCCTGGAAGTCGACGAGCACGAGCGCCGTCGAGGCGGGGTCGATCTCTGTCATACGGCAGATCCTAGGCCGGTCCCGGTACGGTCTGTGTTCGTCGGCTGGGGAAAGGATGTTCGGGATGAACCGGGAAGTAGTGGTCACCGGCGGGGGCACGGGAATCGGCTACGCCATCGCGGCCGCGTTCGCGCGCGCCGGCGACCGCGTGACGATCACCGGCCGCCGCGAAAGCGTGCTCACCGAAGCCGCGGCGCTGCTCGGCGCGCGGGCGGTCGCGTTCGACGCCGCCGATCACGAGGCCGTCGAGGCGGCCTTGCCGGAACTGCCGGAAAGTGTCGACGTATTGGTGAACAACGCCGGCGGCAACACCGATTTCCTCCGCGACGACAACACCGACCTGGCGACCCTGGCCACCGCCTGGACGGCCAATTTCCGGGCCAACGTCTTCACCGCCGCCTTGGTCACGGCGGGTTTGCGCGACCGGCTCGCCGACCACGGCCGGATCATCACCATCGGCTCCATCGCCGCCCACATCGGCGCCGGGTCCTACGGCTGGGCGAAGGCCGCCGTCGAGGCGTGGAACTCGGACGTCGCCCGGGTCATGGGGCCGCGGGGAATCACCGCGAACGTGGTCGCGCCCGGCTTGATCGTGGACACGGAGTTCTTCCACGGCAAGCTCACCGACGAACGCCGCGGCCGGCTGGTCGCCACCACGATGAACAACCGAGAGGGCCGTCCGGAAGACGTCGCGGAAGTCGTGGCGTTCCTCGCCGGCCCCGGCGCGGGCCACGTGACGGGCCAGGTCGTCCACGTGAACGGCGGCGCCTACCAAGGCTCTTAAGCGCCCGGGGTGACGCGAAGGACCTTGTCGTCCGATCCGTTCGAGGTGGTCACGTAGAGCGCGCCGTCCGGCGCTGATCGGACGGCGCGCAACCGCCCGAACCGGTCGTCGAATTCGGGTGGCAGCGTCACCGAAGTGACCTTGGCCGCGGAATCCAGGTGCAGCAGCAACAGTTTCTGCCCCTTCAGCGCCACCACGGCCAAAGCGCCTTCGTTGGCACCCCACTGCGGACCGGTCAGGAACGCGTCGCCCGAAGTCGCCTCGGTGATCTCGCCGGAAGTCCAGAGTGGACGGACTGCGTCGGGGAACCGGTCGAGATCCGTCATCGGCACGCTTTCGTCATACGAGGAATCCGTCCCGCCTTTCGAGGGATCCCACCCGTAGTTGGCGCCGGGCCGGATCAAGTTCACCTCGTCGTCGAACGTCGGCCCGTGCTCGGAAGTCAGCACCTGCCCGGTCCCCGGCCGGATCGCGACGCCCTGGATGTTGCGGTGCCCGTAGGTGTAGATCCGCCGCTCGCGAGGATCGGCCGAAGCGAAGAACGGGTTGTCCGGCAACGCTTCCCCGGTTTTCGCGTTGATCCGAAGCACCTTCCCGCCGAGGCTGTGGCGGTCCTGCGCGATCGTCGGCCGCGCCGTGTCCCCGGTCCCGACGAGCAACGCGCCGTCGGGAGCCAGGGTGGGCCGGCAGCCGGAGTGCCGGCCACTGGGGTTCACCGGCAGCCCCGTCAGCAGATCCCGCACCTTCGACGCACTGGCCCCGTCCGGCGCGAGCCGCCACGTGACCAGGCGGACGTCGACCGCCCGGCCACCCTCCTGGTGCGTCTGGCACGTCGTGAACTCCCGCGACGAAGCGAAATCCGCCGCGAGCACCATCCCCATCAGCCCGCCTTCGCCCTGCACGAGTACGTCGGAGAAGTCGGCGCGCACCTCGGTGGTCCGCCCATCCCGGATCAACGCCAGCTTGCCCGGGCGCTGTGGCACGAGCAGCGACCCGTCCGGCAGGAATCCGATGTCCCACCCGTGCTCCAGTCCGCCGGCCACCTCCTCGACGCGAAACGCGGTGGCGGAAGCCGGCGAAGGGGCGCTCGTCAACGGCGGCGGCGCACTCGCCGCTCCCGAACAAGCGGTGGCGAGCACCGCGACGACCGCGAGCAGCACGACTCCGGGCAGGCGCATACGACCCAGCATGCCCGACAAAAGCGACGTTCGCGTCTCAATCGCCGGGCCGGACCAGCCCCGACTCGTACGCGAACACCACCGCGTGCACGCGGTCCCGCAGGCCCAGCTTCGCGAGGACACGCCCGACGTGGGTCTTCACCGTCGTCTCGCCGATGAACAGCTTGCCCGCGATCTCGGTGTTCGACAGCCCGCGAGCGATCAGCCCGAGCACGTCCTTCTCCCGCTCGGTGAGCGAACCCAGCTTCGCCGACTCGACGGGCCGCCCGGTCAGGTAGCGGTCGAGCAGCCGCCGCGTGACCGAAGGCGACACCATCGCGTCGCCGCGCAGCACTCCGCGAATCGCCACCAGCATCTCGTCCGACGGCGCGTCCTTCACCAGGAACCCGCTCGCGCCGGCGCGCAGGGCCGAGTAGGCGTATTCGTCGAGGTCGAACGTCGTGATCACCAGCACCCGCACGTCCGGCAGGGCGGCGCAGATGCGCTCGGTCGCGGCGACGCCGTCGAGCACCGGCATGCGCACGTCCATCAGCACCAGGTCGGGCCTTCGTTCGCGGGCGATCCGCACGGCTTCCGCGCCGTCGCCCGCCTCCGCGACGACGTCGAGATCCGGCTGGCTGTCCACGATCATCCGCAGCCCGACGCGCACCAGCTCCTGGTCGTCGCAGATCAGCACCGACGTCATCGCGCCGCGCCCGTCCGCAGGGTCGCGAGCACGCGGAACCCGCCGTCGGGCAGCGGGCCCGTCTCGAGCTTGCCGCGGTAGAGCTCCACGCGCTGCGCCATCCCGGCCAGCCCGCGCCCCGACGACGGCAGCCCCGCCGCCACGGGCTCGCGGCCCCCGGTGTTCGTCACCTCGACGAGCACCTCGGTCGGCGTGAACTCCACGCGCACCCGGGCGGACGCGTCGGCGGGAGCGTGTTTGAGCATGTTGGTCAGCGCCTCCTGGACGATCCGGTACGCCTGCAGCGCGGCGCCCGTGGGCAGGTCGGTGGCATCACCGGTCACCTCGAGCCCGACGTCGCGCCCGGACTGCTCGACGAGCGTGCGCAGCTCGTCCAGCGTCGGCTGCGGCGTGCGCGCGGGCTCACCGGCGTGCATCACTTCGAGCAGCCGCCGCAGCTCCGCGAGCGCCCCGCGCCCGGTGCGGCTGATGGTGTCGAGCGTGCGGTCCACGGCTTCGGGGTCCTGGTGCCGCGCGAGCTTCGCGCCTTCAGCGTTGAGCACGATCACGCTCATGCTGTGCGCGAGCACGTCGTGCAGCTCGCGCGCGATCCGCGTGCGCTCCTCCGCGACGGCCGCGCGCGCCTGCGCCTGCCGCTCCGACACCGCGAGGTCCGCGCGCAGCCGTTCCTCGTCGGTCAGCTGCTCCTTCGCGCGGAAGAACTCGCCCAGCGCCCACGCCGCGATGTGCAGCGGCAGCACCCCGACGATCGTCAACGTCGGATTCTGCGTCGCGGCGCCCCACGTGAACCCCCACATCCAGTCGAGCGCCAGCACGGCCGCCGCGATCACCGCGGCGAACCGCCGGTCACCCTTCTTGACCAGCGTGAACAGCACCACCGCCATCGCCAGCTCGCTGCGCCCGCGGTCGAACGCCCACACGTCGTTCGTGTAGACGGCCACCACCCCGGCGATGATCAGCACCGCCGTCGTCCGCGGCCACCGCCGTCGCACGAGCAGCGGCAGCAGGAACGCCATCGGCACCAGCCGCAGGGACCAGTCGCCGGTCGCGATGTTCGGCCCGAGCAGCACGAAGACGGCGTACAGCGGCAGGTCCAGCGTCCAGCGCTGCCTGCGCACCCACATCACCAGTGCTCGCACGTCTGTGAACGTAACGCCCGCCGGCCGCTCGCCGCGTCCTTCCGCGGTATGCCTCGCCTCCTCCGATGGGACGATGCACGCGGCCCGATCGGCCGATCCGCGGCCACGGGATGCGTCCTTAGTTTCGGGTTCATGTCGATCACCACGGAGTTCTTCCGGCACCCCATGCTGACGGGTGCCGTCGCGGCGAGTTCTGGGTTCCTGGCCACGGCCATGACCCGCGGCCTGGGTCTCGAGCGCGCGGGTTCCGTTGTCGAGCTGGGGCCGGGGACGGGGGTGTTCACGTCGGCGGTGCTGGCTCTGGTGCCGGCGACCGCGGCTGTCACGGCGGTCGAGATCAACCCCCGGCTGGCGGCTTCGCTGCGTTCGCGCTTCCCCTCGGTCTCGGTGGTGTGCGGCTCGGCTTCCTCGGTGGGTTCCCTGGGACTGGACCCGGCGGACGTCGTGATCTCCGGCCTGCCCTGGACGGCCATGCCTGCCTCGCGTCAGCAGGAGATCCTGGACTCGGCCTGCTCGGTCCTGTCCCCGCGCGGCTGCTTCACGACGTTCGCCTACGCCCACGCCGCCTGGACACCGCCGGCCCGCCGGTTCGCCCGCCTGTTGCGCAGCCGGTTCTTCGTGGTGGAGCGGACTCCGGTGGTGTGGCGGAACCTGCCGCCGGCGTACGTGTACCGGGCCGCGTTGCCGGTTTCCGCCGGGGTTTCCCGTGAACGCTCTGCTGCACCCGCTTCTTGACGCACCCGCGGTGGTCGTCTACGTCGTGTGTGCCCTGGTGATCACGGCGGAAACGGCTCTGCTGCCGGGAATCGTGCTGCCGACACTGTCCACTTTGCTGCTGATGGGGTTCCTCGTGCAGCGGGGGACGTTGTCCTGGTGGGTGGCCTTGGTGGTGTGCGTTTCCGCCGCCGTTCTCGGCGACCAGATCGCGTACTGGGAAGGGCGGGTGCTGGGGCCGCGGCTGCGCTCTTCGCGCCTGGGCCGCCGGGTCGGGCCGGCGCGCTGGGACCGGGCCGAGTCGGCGATCGTTCGGTTCGGCGTGCCGGCGGTGGTCCTGGGCCGGTGCCTGGCGGGGGTGCGGACGCTGGTGCCCCGCGTCGCCGGATCGGCCGGCCTGCCGTACCGGCGGTTTGTGGTGGGGAGCGTTTGTGCCGCCGTCATGTGGGCGGGTGTGGAGCTGCTGGCGGGGCAGTTGACGGGATGGGTTGTGCCGTAAGCAAAGCGGCCGTTTCCGCGTCGGCGGGAAGGAACGTTTCCAGGCTCAGCTCCGCGATCGTCACGTCGACGGCCGTCGTGAGGCGGGTGATGGCGGTGATCAGGCGGAGGTCGCCCAGGGAGGTGGACAGCTGCAGGGGCACGGCGAAGCCGAGGTGGTCCGGCGAAGGCGGTGAAGGCGCGGGCAGGTACGAAGTGAGCTCGTCCAGCAACTCGGCCTGACGCGGGTCCGGCAGGCCCTGGCGGGGGCGTTCGAGCACGTGCTGCGCCCAGTCGGCGAAGTTGTGGATGCGCGGGGCCATGCCGTCGGGGTGCAGGGCCAGGCGCAGGACGTTCACGGGTGGCGCCAGCAGTTCGGCGGCCACGCCTTCCGTGAGAAGCGTGAAGGCGTCGTTCGCGGACACGAGCGTGCCGTAGCGGTCGACGATCAGCGCCGGGTACGGGCGGTGGCCGTCGAGCAGAGCCGTCAACGAATCGAGGACGGGGGCCAGCCGGGGGTCGTCGAGGGGTGTCTCGGCGTAGCGCGGGGCGAAGCCGGCGGCCAGGAGCAGGGCGTTGCGTTCGCGCAGGGGCAGGCCGAGGGCCTCGGCCACGCGCACGACCATGCCCCGGCCGGGAGCCGAACGGCCCCGTTCCAGAAAGCTCACGTGCCGCTGCGTGGTGCCGGCGGCCAGGGCCAGGTCGAGCTGGCTGAGCCGGCGGCGGGTGCGGGCGTCGCGCAACGCGGTGGCGAAGGCCGGGTCCATGGGGCCAGGCAAGCAGAACCCGCGCGGGCGCGCCATTCCTTCCGGGGAATTGCCGCGAGACCCCGGCGCGCCGAATGCTCGGGGCATGAAATTCGGACTTCTCCTGCCCGCCGGGCAGGCCCAGCTCGCCGCCCCCGCCGTCGTCGAGCTCGCCCGCGAGGCCGAGCGCCTCGGCTTCGACTCCGTCTGGGCGGGCGACTCGCTCGTCCGCGCCCGGGCTGAGCCGCTCACCCTGCTCACCGCCGTCGCGCAGGCCACCGAGCGCGTGACGGTGGGCACCGCCGCGCTGCTGCCCGCGCTCCGCCAGCCCGTGCAGGCGGCGCTGACGCTCTCGACCCTCGACCAGCTCTCCGGCGGCCGCCTCGTCCTCGGCCTCGGCGCGGGGTTCCCCGGCTTCAGCGAGCCGGAGTTCGACCTGGTCGGCGTGTCGTTCAAGACACGCTTCTCCCACCTCGACGACGTCGCCCGCCTCTGGCGCGACCTCTGGACCGGCACGCCCCGGTCCTTCCACGGCAAGGTCCTCCACCACGACTGGCTTCCCGACGTCCCCGCGCCCTCCCGCCCCGGCGGCCCACCCCTGTGGCTCGCCGGCGCCACCCCGTCCGCCCTCCGCCGCACGGCCGACCTCTACGACGGCTGGCTGCCCTACCCACCCGACCCGGCCAACTACGCCCGCGGCCTCACCACCATCCGCTCGCTGTCGGACCGCCCCATCACCCCGGCCCTGTTCGCCACGGCTTACGTCGACGATGACCCCGCGCTCGGCCGCCAGGCACTGGACACCTACTGCCAAGCCACGTACAGCCGCCCGCTGTCCGCGATCGGCACCATCCAGACAATGCTCACCGGCCCGGTTTCGACCGTCGCGGCCGGCCTGCGCGAGTACGCACTAGCTGGTGCAGACCACATTCTGCTCCGCATCGCCGCCCTGGACGCCGACGTGGTCGCCGACCAGCTACGCCTCCTGTCGGGACTCTTGCCGACCAATTCTCCGCAACACTGAACCCTGCGGGGCTTTCCATCCGTGTCGTGAATGGATCCCCACCCGGGGGATCCGTTGACACGAAAGGAAAGCCATGAAGATCACGGGAGACCCCGACTGGAACCGCACCATCACCCGTAACACCGACCGCCGGGCCGTCACCGCCGGCTGAGCCGCACCCTCTCCCCGGGGTTCGCCGCGCGGCGGCCGGCCACCCCAGCCGGCCTCGACTTTCCGCCCCTCCGCGACGAACCCCCTGCGGCGCAACGCTTTTTCGCACGGTCCTGTGGCGCCCTGCCGAACCGTTGCGCCGCGGCTGTCCCCTCGTTGCGCGGCAGTTGCCCGTCGTTGCCGCCCGCCAGTTGTCCGTGGTTGTCCACAACTCTGCTCGGCTGTGGACAACGTCCCGCCGGCCGCAGGGTTTGTCGGTGTGCGCCGGTAGAATGGATCCAGGGTGGCCCCTGGCAGGGTGGGCCCTGCGTCGCGGGGGTTGTGAGGGTTGTGGAGGCCGTAAGGGTCGTGGGGTTTGTGGCCAGGTCCCCAGCGGCACACGAAAGACGCCCGACGAGTGCGGGCAGGTGCACGCCACCCACCTGAAGGTACGAACCTGGGAACCAGCCTGGCGCCATGCAGGCAAACGCCCACCGGCATCGCAACGTCGCGACGTTCATCAAGCAGTAAGTCGCGCGGCGCCCTTTGCCGGGACCGGTCCCGAGTGCCGGACTTACGGTGCGACGCATGCAGCGGCTCACGGTGGTTCTCGTGCTGATGTCGATAGGCGTCGTCGCCTGCGGCGCGCCCGATCGGCAGCCGGGTCCAACGGCGTCTTCGGCGATAAAGCCGACCACACCGCCAACCACACTCTCGACCGCTCCGGCAAAACCGAAGATCACCGACCTTGCCGATCATCCTTGCAAGGCCCTGGATCACGACGACATCGTCCGGTTGAACGTGATCATCGAGGGCACCGAAGTCCCGGACCCGAGCGGCACGGCCTGTCAGTGGGGTGCACCAGGCGCACTGGTCACCTTCACCGCCTACCCGGCAACCGACAAGACCCGGGACCCGGACGTCCGGCAGCTCACCGTCAGCACGATCGAGGGTCACCGTGCGCTGCTGGGCCAGATCACGCACGGCCAGGACACCGGCTACATGATCTTCGTCATGACCGGCCCGGGTCAGTCGATCCGGCTCTCGGCGGTCGGCTTCGGTCCCGGCGCGCCCGGACCCGACCCGCTCACGGTCGGCGAGAACTTCGCCGCGGCGATCAGCCACCGGTTGAGCGAATGACGAGAGGCAGCGCGCGCCTGGCGATCGCCACCGCCACCGCCACCGCCCTCCCCGACCAGCCCCTCGCCGCCTTCATCCCCCCGACGGTTACGTCGCCTGGGTGACCCCCGGCGGAACCGACCTGCGCGCCGCCCTCACCACGTGGCCAGGTCGCCCCCGGACTGTCGGTGCCCCGACGTAGTCTGGAAGACGTGACCGACGCTCCACTGTCCGGACTCCTCCAAGCCATCCTGCCCGACCCCGCCCTGCGCGGGGTCGTCGAACGTGCCGGCGCCCCGCTGCTCGAGCTGCAGGGCGCCGTGACCGCGCGTCAGCTGGTCGCCGCGGTGCTCGCCGAAGACGAGGCGAGAGGTGGCGCGGGCCGCCACGTGCTGGCCGTGACCGCCACCGGCCGGGAGGCCGACGAGCTCACCGCCGCCCTCGAAGCGCTGCTCGGGCGCGAGAAGGTCGTCGACTTCCCCTCGTGGGAGACGCTGCCCCACGAGCGCCTCTCGCCGCGCGCCGACACCGTCGGGCGCCGCCTCGAAGTGCTGCACCGCCTGCACAAGGGTGACGACCAGCTCAAGGTCGTCGTGTCCACCGTCCGCAGCCTGATCCAGCCCATGGCGCCGGGCCTCGGCTCGCTCGACCCCGTCGACCTGGTCGTGGGCGAGGAGCAGAGCTTCGAAGGCCTCCTTGAACGCCTGGTCGAGCTCGCCTACACCCGCGTGGACATGGTCGAGAAGCGCGGCGAGTTCGCCGTCCGCGGTGGCATCCTCGACCTGTTCGGCCCCACGGCCCAGCACCCGGTGCGCGTCGAGTTCTGGGGCGACGAGGTCAGCGAGATCCGCGCGTTCGCGGTCTCCGACCAGCGCTCCCTGCCGGGTGAGATCCAGCACGTCACCGCGCCGCCGTGCCGTGAGCTGCTGCTGACGGCCGACGTCAAGGCCAAGGCCGCCGAGCTCGCCGTCACCTATGAAGCCGACGCGCAGCTGGCCGAAATGCTCACCAAGCTCGCCGACGGTATCCCCGTCGAAGGCATGGAAGCCCTCATCCCGGTCCTGTGCGCCGGCGAGCTCACCCTGCTCACCGACGCCCTGCCGCGCGGCAGTCACGTGCTGCTCGCCGACCCGGAGAAGATCCGCGCCCGCGCCCACGACCTCGTGCGCACCGGCCAGGAGTTCCTCGAAGCGTCGTGGACCACGGCCGCGGCCGGAGGACAGGCGCCCATCGACCTCGGCGCGTCGGCCTACCGCGACCTGGCCGAGATCGCCGAGCACGCGCAGGACACCAAGCGCGCCTGGTGGACGATCACCCAGCTGAGCAGCGAAGACCCCGACGTCTACCGCGTCAGCGTCGAAGCCGCGCCCGCCTACCGCGGCGAGTTCGACCGCGCGATGACCGACCTGCGCGCCCACGTCGCCGCCGGCGGCACCGGCGTGCTCGTGGTCGCGGGCCACGGCACCGCCACCCGCGCCGTCGAGCAGCTCACCACCGCCGAGGTCCCGGCCGCGCTGGCCGGCGAAGGCATCACCGAGGCCCCGCAGGCCGGCCTCGTCACGGTCACCTGCGGCGCCCTCGTCGACGGTTTCGTCTCACCCGAGCGCGCCCTCGTGGTGCTGTCGGAAGCCGACCTCACGGGCCGCGGCGCCAACGCCGGAACGTCCACAAAGGACCTCAACGCCAAGATGCCCTCGCGGCGGCGCAACGCCGTCGACCCGCTGGCGCTCAAGACCGGCGACTACGTGGTGCACAACCAGCACGGCATCGGCCGCTTCGTCGAGATGGTGCAGCGCACCGTCGCCGGCGCCACGCGCGAATACCTGCTGCTGGAGTACGCGAGTTCCAAGCGCGGCCACCCCGGCGACCGGCTGTTCGTGCCCACCGACCAGCTCGACGAGGTCTCCCGCTACGTCGGCGGCGAGCTGCCCACGCTCAACAAGCTCGGCGGCTCCGACTGGAAGAACACCAAAGCCAGGGCCAAGAAGGCCGTCAAGGAGATCGCGGCCGAGCTCGTGCAGCTCTACGCCGCCCGCCAAGCCGCGCCCGGCCACCCCTTCGGCCCGGACACGCCGTGGCAGCACGAGCTCGAAGACGCGTTCCCGTTCCAGGAGACCAACGACCAGCTCGCCGCCATCGACGAGGTCAAGGCCGACATGGAACGCGGCGTCCCCATGGACCGCGTGATCTGCGGCGACGTCGGCTACGGCAAGACCGAGATCGCCGTGCGCGCCGCGTTCAAGGCGGTGCAGGACGGCAAGCAGGTCGCCGTGCTCGTACCGACGACGCTGCTCGCGCAGCAGCACCTCAACACCTTCACCGAGCGCATGCAGTCGTTCCCGGTCACGATCAAAGGCCTTTCGCGGTTCACGAACAAGACCGAGTCCGACCTGGTCATCGAGCAGCTCGGTGAGGGTGAGGTCGACATCGTCATCGGCACCCACCGCCTGCTGCAGACCGGCATCCGCTACAAGGACCTGGGCCTCGTGATCGTCGACGAGGAGCAGCGTTTCGGCGTGGAGCACAAGGAACACATCAAGGCGCTGCGCACGCACGTCGACGTGCTCACGATGTCCGCCACGCCCATCCCGCGCACGCTGGAGATGTCGCTCGCCGGCATCCGCGAGATGTCCACCATCCTCACCCCGCCCGAAGACCGGCACCCGATCCTGACCTACGTCGGCAGCTACGACGACAAGCAGGTCGGCGCCGCCGTCCGCCGCGAGCTCCTGCGTGACGGCCAGGTCTTCTACGTCCACAACCGCGTCTCCTCCATCGAGAAGGCCGCCAAGCGCATCCGCGAGCTGGTACCCGAAGCGCGTGTCGTGACCGCCCACGGCCAGATGAACGAGGACAAGCTCGAAAAGATCATCCAGGGCTTCTGGGAAAACGAGTACGACGTGCTCGTCTGCACCACGATCGTCGAAACCGGCCTGGACATCTCCAACGCCAACACCCTCATCGTCGAACGTGGTGATCTCCTCGGGCTCGCCCAGCTCCACCAGCTGCGCGGCCGCGTCGGGCGTGGTCGCGAACGCGGCTACGCCTACTTCCTGTATCCGCCGGAAGCCCCGTTGACGGAGACCGCACACGACCGGCTCGCGACCATCGCGCAGAACACCGAGCTGGGCGCGGGCATGGCCGTGGCCATGAAGGACCTGGAAATCCGTGGCGCCGGCAACATCCTCGGCGCGGAACAGTCCGGCCACATCGCGGGCGTCGGCTTCGACCTGTACGTGCGCCTGGTCGGCGAAGCCGTCGAAGCGTTCCGCCGCCACGCGGGCGCCGAGCCTTCCGAGGAGGAGGAACTCGCCGAAGTCCGCGTCGACCTCCCCATCGACGCGCACATCCCCCACGACTACGTCGAAGGCGAACGGTTGCGCCTCGAGGCCTACCGCAAGATCGCGGCCGCGCCCGACACCGCGGGCCTCGACGCCGTGCGCGAAGAACTCATCGACCGCTACGGCCAGCCACCCGCCCCCGTCAACCGCCTCCTCGCCGTCGCGGCGTTCCGCCACACCTGCCGCGCGGCGGGCGTCACGGAGGTTGCGGTGCAGGGCAACACCATCCGCTTCGCGCCCCTGCCCCTCGCCGATTCGCAGCTGGTGCGCCTGAAACGCCTGTACCCCAAGGCGGCGTACAAGGCCATCACCAACACCGTCTCCGTCCCCAAGCCGACGGAGGGCCCGGCCGGCGGCCGCATGGGCGCCCCGACACTACGGGACCAGGAGCTGCTCGACTGGTGCACGAAGCTGCTGACCCAGCTGACGAAGACGCCAGCCACCGTGTGACGTGTACACAGTCGGAAACACCCCGACTTTTGGGGGAACCACCAGCGCAAACGTTGGAGCGTAAGCGGTTTCGGCCGTACCGTCTTTCGCATGCATGATCGCTATTCGACTGTGCGAGGGCGCCAACTCGGTGTCCGTCTGCGAGAGCTGATGGCCGAACGCCATTGGGGTGTGCGGGAAATGTCGCGCCGGCTGGACTGGCCGCCGACCCGCATCTCCAACATGTTCTACGCGAGGCGTGGCACCAAGTACATAGACGTGGTCAAGATGCTCACCCTCATGGGCGTGGTCGGCGAGGAGGCCGACGAAATCTATGCGCTCTGCGAAGACATAGACAAGTTCGGCCTCGTGGAGTCTCCGTTGGACCGGCGAAGGCGGCGGTTGCGGACTTTGGAGAACTTCGAAGCCGAGGCTTCATCTTTGTTCGCTCTGCAGGCGAACATCGTTCCCGGCCTCATACAGACCGAGCGATACTGCCGAGCGCAGATGGAATCCTCGGTCAACCTGCAGGGCGATCTCGAGGGGTATGTCAACCGGCGGATGAAGCGCCGCGATGTTCTCGACCAGTCGCAGACCCAGTTCGAATTCGTCCTTCACGAGTTCGTGCTGCGGCTCGACTTCGGTGGAGCGGACCTCATGGCCGAGCAGCTTTACCATCTGCTGCGCTTGGTGGTACGGCCGAACATCTCGATTCGAATCGTGCCGGCTTCAGCCGGTCCCCATGTAGGGGCAAGTGGAGGCTTCTCGCTACTGGAGTTCGAAGAAGCGGATTCGGTGGTGTACATCGACACCGAGGCGGTCAATCTCTTCCTCGAAGATCCCGAAGAGATCGCCATGTACGGCAACCTCCGTCGGCGCCTGCGCGAGCAAGCGCTGACCGAGACCGACTCGAGGCGGTTCATCACAGACCTCGTCGCCGAGCTCTATCCAGCTTCCGACGAAGGTCTGCAGCTCCAGTTCTGACCAGCCCCACGGCCGTATCGATGAGAAGAGCCGGCCACATCACCGTCCCCGCGGCCGCGTGGCAGGAGCTCCTCAGCCGTCTGCACTGAGCTGGAACATCGGCGGCTCACCTGTCGCCAGCTGTAAACGGACTTCCTCTTTCGGCGTGGGCACCGCGCCCGCGTCGGCCCTCGGCTTGGGCCGGGGGTGGCGCGGCACCCGGGATCCCGACCCGCCACCGCGGCCGTTGTAGATCACCAGGCCCCGGTCGGGGTCCGGTACCGCGTCCAGTGCGGCCGTCACGGCGGCCAGGCCGCGGAACCGCTCCCGATCCAGCAGGTCGGGGAACTCGATCTCCAACGTGACACCCCACTGGTGCACGTGCCACGTCCACTGCAAAGCCCCGTGAGTCACTGCGGCTTCGGTCAGGTTGTCGCCGTGCGCGCGTTGCCAGGCGCGGGCCGGGAACTCCCCGTCGAGAACCTCGATCGACAACCATGAGTCCATTTGTCGACAATAACGCTTCGCGCACCCCGATGGTGTTGCGTTTCGGGGGCGGCGGTGTGAGAGGGTATGGCCTGTGATGCGGATCATGGGGCGCCTCGGCTCGAAGAAACGGTCTAGCGCGCTGGCGGGTGTCGTCGCCAGTGGCCTTCTGCTCGCCGGGTGCGGCGCCGGGCCCAGCCAGGTGGGCGCCGCGGCCGTCATCGACGGCCAGGTCACCACCATCGACCAGGTGCAGACCCTGCTGGACAAGGCCGTCCAGGAGCAGCCGTACGCGCAGCAGCTCGCCGCGCAGCACAAGCTCGACCTGGTGGGCCGGGAGATCGTCCGCCAGCAGCTGCTGCACGCCGTGGTGCAGAAGGCGGCGCAGAAGGAAGGCCTCGTCGCCGACGAGGCCACCATCTCCGCCGCCCTGGCGCAGGGCGACCCGCTCGCCGGACCCATGCCGGAGAACCTCGCGCAGGACCAGCCCGCGGCCGTGACGCAGCTCGTGCAGCGGACCCGCGACCACCGCGAAGCGCTCACCGACGCGTACTTGGAGCAGCAGCTCGCGGTGAAGTACCTGCCGAAGCTGTCGGTCACTCTCGACTACGTCGTGATCGCCGGGCCGACCGCCGATGGTCAGGCGCCGTCGGTCGACCCGGCCGATTCGCGTGCCGAAGCGCTGGCGAAGGCGCAGACGTACGCGGCCGACCCGGCCGCCGTGCAGGCGGATCTGGCGAAGGGCGCGCAGGGCAACGTCGGCGAACCGCTTGCGGCGCTGTCGTCGCCCGCCGATGCCGGGTCGGTGCTGTTCGGCACGGAGCCGAACAACGTCATGGCGTTCCAGCCCAACCCGAGCCAGCTGCCGAGCGAGTGGATCGTGGCCGTGGTGAAGCAGCGCTCCACCGACAAGCCCGTCTCGACCGACCAGGCGCAGCAGCCGACGCCGGACCAGATCGGGGCGATCGGGGTGCGGATGCTGCAGCCGTATGTCGGCGACGTCGACTACAAGATCAACCCGCGTTACGGCGTGTGGGACACCGTGGGCATGGACCTCGCGGCCAACGCGAACAGCCTTCAGGGCCTCCTCCTGCCCGTCCGGGGTAGTGCTCCGGCTCAGCAGTGAGCGGGTCGGTTGTCGTCGTCGCGCACGGGGCGACGGTGCCGGCCGAAGCGGTCGGGTTGTTGCGTGGCGCCGCGGTGTATGCGGCTTCGGACGTTGACGCCGCCCAGTTCGGGGTGCCGCCGGTTCCGGCGGGGGTCGCAGGCGACCGCGTCCTGATCACGGCGTCGACCTCGTCGCCGGAAGCGGCCGCCCTGGTGGCCGCGGGTGCGCGCGTGATCGAGGCCCCGGTCGCGCCGCTGGTGGAGGCCGCCGAGGTCATGGACCGGCTGCGCTCGCCCGGCGGCTGCCCGTGGGACGCGGTGCAGACGCACGAAACGCTCCGGCAGTACCTCGTCGAGGAGACCTACGAGCTGCTCGACGCCATCGAGGAGAACGACCGCGAGGCCCTGCGCGAAGAGCTCGGCGACGTCCTCCTGCAGGTGCTCTTCCACGCCCGTGTGGCCGCCGAAGACGCCGAGGACCCGTTCACGATCGACGACGTCGCGCGGGCGTTGACGGCGAAGCTCGTCGGGCGGCACCCGCACGTGTTCGCCGACGCGGCGAAGGTGGCCACGGTCGACCAGCAGAACCTGAAGTGGGAAGAGCTCAAGCAGGCGGAGAAGCAGCGTCGTTCCATTGTGGACGGTGTCGCGCTCGGTCAGCCGGCCGTCGCGTTGGCCGCGAAGCTCGGGCAACGCAGCGGGCGGGCGGGGATTCCGCTGGACCTGTTCCCGGCCGGCTCGGACCCGGCGGCGCAGCTGTTCCGCACGGCGGCCACGGCGCGCCGGGCGGGCACCGATCCCGAAGGTGAGCTGCGGGCCGTCGCGAAGCAGTTCGCGCGGGACATCCGGGCGGCCGAGGATGCGGCGCGCGAGGCGGGCGTGGAACCGTCGACGCTGGAAGCGGACGGCTGGCGCAAGTTCTGGCCGTAACGGGCGTTTCGGGGCTTTTTCGCGCGTCCGTTCGGCCACGCTCGGTGCCCTGGGCGGTACGTCACGCAGTGATCGCGCGCACTCCCGCGTGCCTTCTGTCCCGGGTGGACCGACGATGGTGGCTGGGCGGTCGTCGGTGGAGGAGTTGGGTATGAGCGTGCTGGACGGGATTCTCGAGGGTGTCCGGGAGGATCTGGAGGAGCGCAAGCGGTCGACGTCGCTGGCCGACCTGCAGGCGCGCGTCCGCGACCTGCCGCCGACGCGGGATCCGCTGCCCGCGTTCCGCGCTTCCGGCGTGTCGATCATCGCCGAGGTGAAGCGCAAGAGCCCGAGCAAGGGCGCGCTCGCCGAGATCGCCGACCCGGCCGCGCTCGCGGGCCAGTACGAGCAGGGCGGGGCGGCGGCCATCAGTGTGCTGACGGAGCGTCGCCGCTTCGGCGGGTCGCTGGCGGACCTCGAAGCCGTGCGGGCGCGGGTGGACATTCCGGTGCTGCGCAAGGACTTCATTGTGGAGCCGTACCAGCTGTGGGAGGCGCGGGCGTTCGGGGCGGACCTGGCGTTGCTGATGGTCGTCTCGCTGGAGGGTTCGCTGCTCGACGACCTGTACGGCCTCGCGGTGGAGCTGGGCCTGACGCCGCTGGTGGAATCGCACACGGCCGGCGAACTGGAGCGCGCGGTCGCGTCCGGCGCGCAGGTGCTGGGCATCAACGCGCGTGACCTCACGACGCTCGAGGTCGACCGGACCGTGTTCAAGGAGCTCGGCCCGCAGATCCCGGCCGACCGCGTGCGCGTGGCGGAGTCGGGCGTCGCCGGCCCGGGCGACGTCGCGGAGTACCGCGGCTGGGGCGCGGACGTCGTCCTGGTCGGCGAGGCGCTGGTGCGCTCGGGCGACCCGGTGACGTCCGTCCGCGACTTCATCCAGGGTTAGGGCTTCAGGACGATCCGGCCGAAGACCTCGCCGTCGTCCATCTTCTGGTGGGCCTTGGCGGCCTCGTCGAGCGGCAGGATTTCGTGGACGACGCCGTGGAATGCCGCGTCCTCGAATTGCTCCAGGCGCACCCGTTGTAGTTCCGCGCGGGGCACGGTGTCGGCGCTGAAGGTCATGAACGAGAGGGACTTCTGGAAGTTCTGCAGCAGCTTCGCGGCGAAGTCGGCTGGCGGCATGCCGCCGACCACGCCCACGACCACGAGGCGGCCGTTGGGGTTGAGCTTGTCGAAGAAGTCCGGCAGGTTCGAGCCGGCGATCAGGTCGATGATGACGTCGTACTTGCCTTCGCCGCTCGCCGCCCGGTCGAGGACCTCCGTGGCGCCGAGCTTCTTGAGGCGCTCGCCTCGTGCTGTGCTCGACGTCGTGACGGCCACGGTCTTGGCGCTCCTTGCCGCCAGCTGAACCGCCGACACCCCGATGCTCCCGGCCGCCCCGCGCACCAGCACGGCCTCGCCTTTCCGGAAGTGCGCATGCGCCAGGGCGAAGTGCGCGACGGCTCCCGACGTGCCGATGGCCACGGCGTCTTCGCTGCTCAGACTCTCGGGGATCGGCAGGAAGTCGCTGGCCACCGCCTTCTCGGCGTACCCGCCGCCGGTTCCGGTGAACGCCCACACCCGCCGGCCCTTCAGGCTCCCGTCGAGCCCTTCGCCGACCCCGATGACCGTCCCGGCGACCTCGCTGCCGGGGATGTGGCCGGTCTTGAAGCCGTAACTGCCGAGCGTGCCGCGCCGGATCACCGCGTCGACCCCGCCCACGCCGATCGCCTCGGTCTCGATGAGCACCTGCCCCGCCCCCGGTGCGGGCTCCGGCACCTCGACGACCCGCAACCCGTCGGCCGGCCCGAACTCCTGAATCGCCACTGCTTTCACCTGCGTGTTCTCCTCTCGTACGGCCACCGACGCTAACGGACGGGGGCGTCCGCTTCGGCTAAAGTGAGAGCGTGACGGCTCGTTTGCCTCAGACCTCGCGCCCCGCTGTTTCACGCGCGGACGCTCCCTCGGTTGATGCCGCTTCGCCTGCGGACGCTTCGCGGGCCTCGGGCTCGGAGGCCATTGCCTCGGGTGATGCTGCGTCGCCTGCAGCTGGCGTGGGCCCGGTTGCTTCGCGGCCCGCCACGCCGCGCGCTGAGATCGGCGACTCAGCCGCTTCGCGCCCCCTCCGCTCCGACGCCCGCGACAACCGCGACCGCATCCTCACCGCGGCCCGCGAGGTCTTCGCTGCCGAAGGCCTCGACGTTCCGATGCGCGAGATCGCCCGCCGCGCCGGCGTCGGGCCGGCCACGCTCTACCGCCACTTCCCGACCAAGGAAGACCTGGCGGGCGCGGCCTTCGCCGATCAGCTCCAGATCTGCCGCCAGATCGTCGACGAGGGCCTCGCCACCCCCGACCCGTGGCTCGGCTTCTGCCTGGTGATCGAAAAACTCTTCGCCGTCCACGCTCGCGACCGCGGCTTCACCGCCGCGTTCCTCTCTCGCTTCCCGCGCGCCTTCGACTTCACCACCACCCGCGACTCCGCCCTCGCCTCGATCGCCGAGCTCGCCCGCCGCGCCAAAACCACGGGTCACCTCCGCCCCGACTTCGTCGTCGACGACCTCGTCCTGGTCCTCATGGCCAACAACGGCATCCACGCCACCTCACCCGCCGCCCGCATCGCCGCTTCCCGCCGCTTCGCCGCACTGGCGATCCAGGCCTTCCGCGCCACCCCGCAACTGTCGCCACTCCCACCGGCGGCCCGCATGCCCCTGCACCCAGTGGTGTAACCACGGCGGCACTGGCCAACGGCCGTCGCTGCTTCTCGCCGCGCGGCCGCACTGGTGGTTGAGGCCTTCTGCGCTACGGCGCTGCCGCGTGCGGCTCGGATGCCCTGTACCCGGGCGGTGTGACCGCGGAGGCGCGGGCCGGCGGGCGTCGCCACTTCTCGGCGCTTCGCCGCGCTGGCGATCGCAGGCCTTCCGCGCCATCCCGTAGCGGCCGTCTGCGGCCCGCATGCCCCTGCACCCATCGGTGTAACCACCACGGGTGCGCCCCTGTCGGCCGTGTGCCCCGCACCCCGAGGCCGGATTCCCGCAGCGTCGCGGGCAGGCCGGAGCATCCGAGCGACCTTGCCCGTCGCCTCAGCGGTCCAGGCCATTCGCGCATCCCACGGTCACAACCACTTCCACCCGCGGCCGCATGCCCCTGCACCCAGTGGTGTGACCCAAACCACACATCGATGAGAACCGTGGGATGATTCGCGGCGTCTTGCCTGATGTGAAGCACCAGAAGCCCGCGACAGAGGTGGACGAGGAGAAGCTCGTCCGCCGGGTTGCGCGGGGTGATCGGGCGGCGTTCGAGGAGTTCTACCGGCGGACGGCGCCCTGGTTGGCGGTGCGGTTGCGGCGCCGGTGTGCGGATGAGCAGGTCGTCGCGGAGGTCATGCAGGAGACGTACCTCGCGGTGTGGCGCGCGGCCGGGTCGTTCGCCGGAGCTGCGGCCGGCGGGTCGGCGGTCGGGTGGGTGTGGACGATCGCCGCGAGAAGGCTGGTCGACGCGTTTCGGCGGAGGGCGCAGCACGCGCAGGTGCCGACCGTGACGCAGGTCGACGTGATCGCGCCGGCGGCGGAGGAGGAAGCGCTCCGGGGCACCGTCGGCGACGAGGTGGGCGACGCGCTGCGCACGCTCGCCCCCGAGCTGCGGCAGGTCCTGCAGGCGATGGTGCTCGACGGGCTGTCCGTCCGCGAGACCGCTGTGCTGCTCGGGCTGCCGGAAGGAACTGTGAAGACGCGGGCGCGCCGCGCGCGGATCGCCATGCGAGAGGCACTGACATGAACCACGTCTCGGATCGACTCCTGACCGGCTACCTCGAAGGCGGCACCCTGCCGGGCGACGAGGAGTGGGCCGCCGAGGCCCACCTGGAGACGTGTTCCGTCTGCCGCGCGCGGCTGGCGCAACTGTCCACATCGGACCCCATGATCGAGACGGTCTGGAATGGACTCCAGCCCCAGCTCACCACCAAGCCCCAACGCGTACCCGGCCGCTTCACGGCCCGCAGCTGGGCGACCCCGGTGATGCTGCCGTGGCTGGTGATGACGGTGCTGGTGGCGGTCGTGGCCGTACTGCTCGACCGCGGGTTCCAGGGAAACCTGTCGTTCGTCCAGATTTTCGCACCGGTTCTGCCGGTGCTGGGCGTCGCGGCGTCGTGGTCACGCGGCCTCGATCCGGCGTACGAGCTGGTCGCCGCGAGTCCGCGGGCCGGTCTGGACCTCGTGCTGCGCCGCACGACGGCCGTGCTGGTGACCGTCGTTCCGGTGTTGCTGGTCGCGGGCTGGCTCACCGGCACGAATCTGGGGCTGGCACTGCTGCCGAGCCTCGCGTTCACCACGGGAACCCTGGCGCTGGGCGGGCTCATCGGCGTGAGCCGGGCGGCGTTGGTGCTGGTCGCGGCGTGGATCGCGGTGCTGGTGCTGCCGACGGTGGCCAAGGGTTCTTCGTTCGCACTGCAACCGGGATCGCTCCCGGTCTGGGGCGGGATCTTCGCGTTGACGGCTGTGGTGGTGGTGCTCCGCCGGAGCGCTTTCACGCGGCTCAGCGCGCATCACTGAGGGAGGAAGGGGACAATGGACATGCGGGCAGTCGAAGCCGCTGAGGTCGCTCCGTCGACCTATGCCTGGGAAATCCAGGCGGAAGCGCTGAAAGTACGAGTGGGGCGGCGGAAAATGGCCGTCGACGGCCTGGATCTGTCCCTGGGCAAGGGAGTCCACGGCCTGCTCGGGCCCAACGGGGCCGGCAAGACCACGCTGATCAGAGCACTGGCGACAGTGCTCCGGCCGGCGGAAGGCGGGCTGGCGCTGCTCGGTGAGTCAGTCGGGGGACACATCGACCAGCGCCGCCTGCGCCGGCGGATCGGGTACCTGCCGCAGACGTTCGGGTACTACAAGCGGTTCACGGTGCGTGAGTTCGTCGAGTACCTGGCGTGGCTGAAGGAGATGTCCAAACACGACATCCCCGCCGCCGTGCAGCGCGCGATCGAGCGCGTGGGGCTGGCCGACCGCGCCGACGACAAGCTGAAAACGCTGTCGGGCGGCATGGTCCGCCGCGTCGGCATCGCGCAGGCCATCGTGAACGACCCGCAGATCCTGCTGCTGGACGAGCCCACCGCGGGCCTCGACCCGGCGCAACGCGTGCGCTTCCGCGAGCTCATGGCGCAGCTCGGACAGGACTCGTGTGTCGTCGTGTCGACGCACCTGGTGGAAGACGTCGCCACGGCGTGCACCGACGTCGTGCTGTTCGCCGAGGGCAAGCTCGTCTTCCAGGGCACGCCCGACCAGCTGGCCGCCGCCGGCACGCCCGAAGACATCGGCGACAGCCCCATCGAGCGTGGCTACTCGGCGCTGCTCAACCACGACCGGGGGAGGGGTTCCTGGTGAGCGTGCTGCGCACGGAGGCGCGCCGGACGATCGCGCCCTGGCTCCTGTTCGCGCTCTTGGCCGTGGGGCTGGGTTTCTTCTTCCTGTTCAGCGGGCCGTGGTGGAAGGACGACGAGGCGTGGAACCTCCAGTGGACACCGTCGATCCTCTGGTCTCGTTACCTGCTTTCCCTGCTGTGGCCGATCATCGTGTGCGCGGCCGCGATCCAGGGGATGCGTGACCGACGGTCCGGAATGGACGAACTGCTGGCCACGACCCCGCTGCCCGTCGCGCGGCGCACGGCGAAGGTCGGGCTCGTGATCGGACTGTCCGCCGTGGCCGGTTACCTCCTGATCGTCGCGATCGGACTCGGCCAGGTGATCGCGAACGACGGGGTGTTCACCTTCACGTGGGTGCTGCCGTTGCTGGTCGGCGTCGCTTCGGTGGTGGCGGGTGCCGCCGTCGGGCTCGCCGTCGGGCGGCTGCTGCCGCACTCGCTGACGGCGCCGGCCGCCGGGGTCGTGGCGCTGGTGGTGGGCGTGTTCCTGCAGGTCGCGGGGGTGCGCGGGAGCGCCGTGCAGCAGACGGTGCCGAACCGGATCGCGCTGCTCTCGCCCGCGGGTGGGCAGCCGTACAGCGCGTTCGTGGACCCGGTCGTTTCGGTGTCGATCGGTCAGCTGTGCTGGCTGCTCGGACTTGCCGCCACGGGGTTCCTGGTGCTCGCGGCCCGGCGCTGGTTCGCCGTGCTGCCGGCTCTCGTCGGGCTGGCGATCGCGATCCCGATCTTCCCGGCCACGGCGACCGACAACTTCGTCGACAACCCGAGCGCGGCCGCGCCCGTGTGCGACGGTCCGGTGTGCGTCACGGCCCTGCACGGCGAATGGCTGTCCACTGTGGCCGGACCGGGCAAGGATGCGTTGGCACTGCTGGCAAAGCTGCCGTCCGCGCCGACGCATGTCGTCGAGACGACGACCTCGGAGAACAGGGCCCACGGCCCCGGCGACCCGTCCGCGCTCGTCGTCCGCCGCGACGACGCCGAACTGCGTGACGTCTCCGGCCGCGACCTCGAGTACGAGCTCCTCGCGACCGCCCCCTTCTGCTCCGGCCCGCCGACCGCCACGAAGGCGCGCTACATCATCGCCTCCTGGCTCCTCGGCGACCCGGGCGATCCACCGCACGCCGACGACTACGGTTCCTGGCTGACCACGCCGATGCACGACGTGGGGGCGCAGTTGCGCGCCCTGCCCGCTGCCGAGCAGCTCGCGCGCGTCTCGGCTGCGTACCAGGCTCAGCAGACCTGCTCCGGCGACCCGTACGCCTTGCTGACCGGGGCGTCGCAATGAGGTGGCTGACGCTCTACGCCCGCTCTCGCCGCCTGCCCGCGTCCCTTGCGGCCCTGGTCCTGTGCCCGCTCGTGATCCGGATCCTGGCCGGCGCCGACTGGTCGGTGCTGTTCGCCTCGCTGGCCCTCGGCGCGGCTGTCGCCGTTGCGGCCACCGGGCTCTCGGGCCAGGACGTGGACCTCGACCGCACCGCCGCCTTCGGCTGGTTCCCGCGGCGGCTCGTGCACCTGGTGCTGGTGGGCGTCGTGGCGGTCGGCGTGCTGCTCCTCGTGCGCGCCTCGGCCGTCCCAGCCCCTGTGATCCTGCGCGACGGCCTCGGCCTCGTCGGCCTGGCAGGCTTGGCCGCGTTCGCCTTCGGCGGCCAGTTCGGGTGGACGCTGCCTTTGCTGTGGCTGGTGCTGGCGCTCTTCGCACCTGGGGAACCGGTGGGGCTGTTCCACGTGCTGGCGTGGCCCTTGCAGCCCTCGGACGTCGCGGTGTCGTGGTGGGTCGCGGGCGGACTGTTCGTGGTAGGCGCGGGGCTGTACTCGGCGGTGGGGGCGCGCCGCTGACCTGGGGGACCGGCCGGTTGTCGTACTCGCACGAGGGGCGGGTACGACAACCGGCTTTTTCGATGAGTGGCACCGATTGAACAGGGCTGCTAGCTTTTGAACATGTCTGTTCAACCAGCTCAGGAAGGCGACACCGCGTCCTTCATCCACGCGGCCCGTCGCGAGCAGCTGGTGCGGTGTGCGATCGAGCTGATCGCCGAGGTGGGGCCGGCGAAGGCGTCGACGGTGCGCATCGCCGAGCGGGCCGGGGTCAGCCGCGGTGTGCTGACGTACCACTTTCGCGACCGGGCCGAGCTGATCGAGCAGGTGGTGCGGTCGGTGTACGACCTCGGGCTGGAGTTCCTGGGGCCGCGGATGGCGGCGGCGGCCTCGCCGCGCGAGGCGTTGCTGACGTTCATCGGCGGCAGCGTCGAGCTGTACGCCGCGCACCCGACGGAGATGGCGGCGCTCAGCAACATCTATTCGGACAAAGACGGCGTGCCGCGCGCCGGGCACCACCGGCACACGCGGGAGATGGCGGAGCTGGCAGCCGGCTTGCGCGCGGGTCAGGAGCAGGGCCAGTTCCGCGCGTTCGACGTGGATGTCATGTGCGCGACCGTCCGCGGTGCGCTCGACGCGGCGCTGGCCCACATCGCGGGCGGCGGTTCCGTCGAGCCGTACGCCTCGGAACTGCAGACCCTGTTCGACATCGCAACCACAGCACCAAGGGGAGACTGATGAGGCTTCACAGGATCGCCGCCGCCGCAGCCGTGGTGGTGCTCGCGTTGTCCACCGCGACCGGCGCCGCGGCCGCCGCGGCCGAGGACGCGCCGCTGAGGGTCCGGGTCGACACCGGCCTGCTGCACGGCGACGCGAACGCGACCACCCGCCACTTCCTCGGCGTGCCCTATGCGAAACCGCCGGTGGGCGCGCTGCGCTGGGTTGCGCCGCAACCCGCGACGCCGTGGTCCGGCGTCCGCGAGGCCACGAAGGCCGGCAGCCACTGCCCGCAGACCGCGGCCGGGCCGGGGCAGCCCGCGTCGGCCGATGAGGACTGCCTGTTCGTCAACGTCACCACCCCGCGCCGCATGGCGCCGGGCGCCAAGCTGCCCGTGATGGTGTGGTGGCACGGCGGCGGCTACACCAGCGGCGCCGGCGACAGCTACACCGCCGACCGGCTGGCCGACCAGGGCAACGTCATCGTCGTGACGCTCAATTACCGCCTCGGCGTCTTCGGCTACTACGGCCTCCCCGGCCTGCGCGGATCCGGCACCTTCGGGCTGCAGGACCAGATCGCCGGCCTGAAGTGGGCCAAGCGCAACGCGACCGCGTTCGGCGGGAATCCGGACAACCTGACCATCTTCGGCGAGTCGGCCGGCGGCATGTCGGTGTGCGCGATGCTGACGTCGCCGCAGGCCCGCGGCCTGGTCGACAAAGCGATCATGTCCTCCGGGTCGTGCCGGCTGAACTGGCCGGCCGGCGCGCTGTTCCCGGGCGCGCCCGCGGACCGGCCCTACACCTCGCTGCAGCAGGATCAGGCCGACGGCCTCGACGCCGCGCAAGGCAACGGCTGCCAGAGCGACGAACTGACGTGCATGCGCGGCAAACCGGCCGCCGACCTGGTGGCGCTGAACCAGAGCTTCTCCGACCACCTCGCCTACGGCACGCCGGTGCTGCCGCTGGACCCGGCGAAGGCGTTGCAGTACGGGCAGTTCGCGCACGTGCCGGTGATCTCCGGCGGAAACCGGGACGAGGAACGCGCGTTCGTCGGCGGCGCCGTGATGGCCGACCCCACGCTGATCACCGACCAGACCTACCCGGCTCTGCTGAAGGCCGCCTTCGGCGCGGACGCCGACCGCGTCGCGGCCCAGTACCCGTTGGCGCGCTACGGATCCGCGCCACTGGCCTGGGCCACCGTCACCACCGACGCGGGCTGGGCCTGCCCCACGGTGACCGCCGACCAGGAACTCGCGCGGCACACGACCGTGTACCCGTACGAGTTCGCGGACCCCAACGCCCCCAACGTCAACGGCATCAACGTCCCCGGCTTCTCCCCGGGCGCCGCGCACGCGTCCGACCTGCCGTACCTGTTCGACCTGGGCGGCCTCGACCTGCTGAAGACCCAGCCCCAGCAGGACCTGGCGGCGAGCATGATCGCCTACTGGACCACCTTTGCCCGCACCGGCAATCCGAACCACGCGGGCGCCCCGAAGTGGCCGGCCGGGACGGCGCACGGGCGGCTTCGGCTGGTGCCCGACCAGATCCAGCCGGTGGACGCGGCGGCGGAGCACCGGTGCGGGTTCTGGTCGACGATCCGGTAGCGGCCTCAGACGTTGCGGTTGTTCGGCTTCATCTCCAACGGCGGCACGTCACCGTCGTCGATGCCCATGCTGATGATGCGTTCGGGGTGGAGCCGGATGACCGCGCCGTCGAGGTGCCCGTCGGGCGCGAAGACGTCGGTCAGCACCTCGGCGTGGCCCCGGATTTCCAGGCAGCGCACGCGCATGGGGTTCAGCGACGGGCGGTCGTCCACCACGAAGGCGGCGCGGCCGTTGGCGGCGACGTTGCGGTACTTGCGGCTCTGGGTCAGGTGGTAGCCGGTGATGTCGATGGCCTGGGCCTCGGCGTTGTAGGTGAAGCCCACGGGGCTGACCTGCAGGGTCCCGTTCGGCTGCTGCGTGGCGAGCCGGCCGAGACCCTGCGTGGCGAGGTAGTCGATCTCTGCTGAGGTGAACATGCACTCCACCGTGCAAGTTCAACCCCACTTGAAGTCAAGCGAACAGGCCGTCGCCCCAGTTCGAGGTGGGGGTCAGGCCCGGCGGAACCGCGAAGTGCGCCGAACCGGTGTGCTGCACGTATTCCATCATCGCGTCCTTCGACGACAGCGCCTGCTGCATGGGCACGTACTGCTTGCGCGTATCGCGGTTGAAGGCCAGGAAGAAAAGGCCGGCTTCGAGGTGGCCGACGCCGTCGGAACCGTCGACGAAGTTGTAGCCGCGCCGCAGGATCCGGGTCCCGTTCAGCGTCTGGTGCGAAGCCAGGCGGATGTGCGCGTCGTCGGCGATCAGGGGCACGCCGCCGGCGCCGCGGACGCCGAGGTCGACCTCGTCGAACTCCGCCGTCTGGCCCAGCGGTGCGCCGGAACCCTTGGTGCGGCCGATGATCTGCTCCTGGCCTTCCAGCGGTTCGCGGTCCCACGTCTCGATGTGCATCTGGATCCGCCGGGCCACCAGGTACGAGCCGCCGGCCATCCAGGCCTGGCCGTCGCCGGCCGTGGCCCACACCTCGTCGCGCAGGAAATCGGTGTCCTCGGACTTGATGTTGTTGGTGCCGTCCTTGAAGCCGAACAGGTTGCGGGGCGTGGCCTGCTCGCGCGAGGTCGACGCGCTGCGGCCGAAGCCGAGCTGCGACCAGCGCACCTCGGTGACGCCGAAGCCGAGCCGCGCGAGGTTGCGCACGGCGTGCACCGCGACCTGCGGGTCGTTGGCGCACGCCTGGATGCACAGGTCACCGCCGGTGCGCGCGGGGTCGAGCTTGTCCTTCGGGAACAGCGGCAGGTCGATCAGCTGCGCCGGCCGCTTCGACGCCAGGCCGAACCGGTTGTCGAACAGCGACGGGCCGAAACCGATCGTCAACGTCAGCTCGGACGCGGGCAGGTCCAGCGCCTCACCGGTGTCGCCCGGCGGGGCTTCGGCCGCGCCGCCGACGGCGCCGTTCGGCACCACCTCCTGGCCCGCCGTCATCCGCCGCGCCGCCGACGTCCACGTGCGCAACAGCTGCCGCAGCTCGCCGACGTCGGTGGTCGTCACGTCGAACGCCGCGAAGTGCAGGTTCTGCTGGGTCGGCGTGACGATGCCGGCCTGGTGCTCGCCGTGGAAGTCCACAGTGGTCACCGCGGCCTGCGCCGTGGAACCGCCCATTCTGTCGATGCCGACCCCGGCCGCCGCCCCCGCGCCGGCCAGGGCGACCCCCGCCCCCGCCAGGCCGAACAGCTTGCGGCGGGAGACGCGGGTGCCCTCTTCGCTCACTTCGACACAACCTCCGCGACCTTGCTCAGCGGCTCGCTCAGCGCGTCGACCGCCGAGGCGAACGCCTTGATCTCGTCCTGCGACAGCTGGTTGTAGTACTTGAACCCGTCACCCACGCGCGTCTTGTCCAGCAGCGCCTGCACGTTGGCGAACTGCTTGTCCAGAGTGGACACCAGCGCCGGGTCGCGCTCCTGCAGGATCGGGCGCAGCGAGGCGATCGCACCCTTCGAACCATCCACGTTGGACTGGAAGTCCCACAGGTCCGTGTGCGAGAACGTCTCTTCCTCGCCGGTGATCTTGCCGGTGGCGACCTCGTCGAGCAGGCCCTTGGCGCCGTTGGCGAGGTCGAGCGCGCTCAGCTGCAGCGTCTTGGTCTTGGCGACCAGGTCCTTGACGTCGGTGAGCAGCTTGTCGGCGATCTGCGGGCTGTCGGGCTGCAGGCCGGTGACCCACAGGTCCTTCTCGAGCCGGTGGAACCCGGTGAACTTCTGGCCCGACTCGAGGTCGGCCTCGCGCACGTCGATGGCCGGGTCGAGGTCGCCGAACTTCTCCGCGACGGGCTCGATGCGCTCGTAATACACGCGCGTGGTGGCGTATTCGGCCTTCGCCTCGTCGACCTTGCCGGCCTTCACGGCGTCGACGAACTTCTGCGTCTCCGTCTCGAGCGCGGCGGTGTTGTTGGCGACGTAGGTGGCGTAGCTCTTGGTGGCTTCGGCCTTCTGCGAGTCGGTGTCGGTCTGCTTCTGCGCGCCGCCGGTGACGGTGAAGTCGCCGCGGATGCCGTTGCCGACCATGCCGGGCTTGCACGCCGTCTGGTACTTGCCGGCCTCGGGGACCTCGACGATGAGCCGGCGGTTGAGGCCGGGGGCGATGTTCTCGACCTCGCCCATGATCCGGTCGCCCTCGGCGTAGAGGTAGAACTCGGTGACCTTGGTGCCCTTGTTGGTGATCTCGAACGTCACGTTGCCCGCGTTGGCGGTGTTCGCGGCGACGGCGCAGGTGCTGTCGGAAGCCTCGACCTTGATCGGGCCCGCGGCGCCGGAGCCGCTCGTCGCGGAGTCGGTGCTGTCACACGCGGACAGGGCCACGAGGGCGCCGACCCCGGCGAGCACGGCCAGTGGGGTTCTGGGAGAAAGGGGCACGGTCACTCCTTGACAGCGGCCGCAGCGGCTTCAGCCGTGACGGTTTTCTTCTTGGTGGGCTTGAGGAAGAGCGGGAGCACGATCACCACGTAGGCGACCCACGCGATCGCCTGCAACACGGTGGTCTGCTGCGAGTAGTTGAAGACCCCCTTGAGCAGCGCGCCGTACCAGGAGGTTTCCGGCAGCGTGCTCGACGCGTCGAACGCGAGGGTGGTCAGGCCGGGGATGAAGCCGGCTTCCTGCAGGTCGTGCAGGCCGTAGCCGAGCACGCCGGCGGCGACGAACACGAGCAGCACACCGGTGACGGTGAAGAACTTCGCGAGGTTGAACCGCACGGCACCGCGGTAGAGCAGGTACGCGATCACGATCGCGGCGGCGATGCCGACCACGAACCCGATGAGCGGCTGGATCGTGTCCGACTGCGCGGTCTGCACGGCGGAGTAGAAGAACACGGCCGTCTCGAGGCCTTCACGGCCGACGGCGAGGAACGACAGCAGCAGCACGGCGGCGGGGCCGACGTTGAGCGCGTCCTCCATCTTGCCGCGCAGCTCCGCGGCCATCTGCTTGGAGGCCTTGCGCATCCAGAAGATCATCGCCGTGACGAACGCGACCGCGACGATCGAGAGGCTGCCGCCCAGCAGCTCCTGGTGCTCGAAGCTCAGCTGCGCGGTGCTGTAGGTCAGGATCGCGCCGACGGCGACCGACAGCAGCACCGCCGCGCCCACACCCGGCCAGACGAACTTCAGCGCGTGGCGCCGGTCGGTCTTGACCAGGAACGCCACCAGGATGCTGACCACCAGGGCGGCCTCGAGCCCTTCGCGCAACCCGATGAGCGCGCTCGAAAACACCACTGCTCAGCCCTCCTCCGCATACCTGACCTGATGTTTTTAGGTAAGGCTTGCCTGTAAGTCCAGAGGAGCGTACGCCCGAGGCCCGGCGGGTGACCGGACAAATCGGACTACCCGGTCGGGTTAGGTTAGGGTAACCGCAGGTCAGCGACGTGGGCGGCGGATCCATAACGAATTGTGTGACGTGAGCTGCTGGGGCTGGGAGTTAACCGTCCGCTTGCCTTTGGTGGGGTGGGGCTATCTCGGGGAGTGGTCGATCGGCCTCTGACTGTGTCCGGTCGGGCGTTTCGTGATCACCCGATATGGCGTCACGCGAAGGTGGGAGAAGTAACCTGTCCGGGTGGCCGATACCACTCAGACGACGTCTCCGCCCCGTCGCTACGTCAGCCGGATCGCGTTGTCTCTGGGGCTGGTGCTCACGGGGATCGTGCTGGTGGTGACGATCGGGGTGCGCGACCCGGCTCCTTCGGCCGCTCCGGCTGTGGCTCCGGCTACGTCGTCGTTCTCGGTGCCACCGCAGCGTCCCCCATCGGGTGGTTCGGCTCCGCGTGCCGGCTTGGCCGCCCCGCCCGACCGCCCGACCGAATCGGACCAGGCCGAACTCGACGCGTGGGCCACGCGCGTGGCGGGCAAGACGCAGCTGTCCGCCCGGGTCCTCGCCGCCTACGGCCGCGCGGAAATGTGGATGCGCCGCCAGAAACCGGCTTGCCACCTGTCCTGGGCGACCCTCGCGGGTGTCGGCCACCTGGCCACGCCTTCCCTCGCGGTGTCTTCCTCCGGGGACGTGACCCCCTCCTTCGTCGGCGCTGCCGCGGGCGCGGACACCGACTCCGGCGCCCTGGACGGCGACCGCAAAGCCGACCACGAACTCGGCCCCCTGCACTTCACCCCGGCCACGTGGAAGAAATACGCCGAACGCGCCAACGGCGACGGCAAACCCGCCAACCCCCAGAACATCGACGACGCCGCCTTCACGGCCGCCCGCTACCTCTGCTCCGGCGGCGACGACCTCGCCACCCCCTCGGGCTGGTGGCGCGCGATGCTGTTCTACAACGCCTCGGTGGACTACGTGCAGTCCGTCTTCTCCGCCGCCGACTCCTACGCAGCGGCGAGTGTTGCTCCTTGACCACCGGCCGGCAAGACAGGCCGCCATCGTCGCGGGTATCGGGATCGGGCGTCGCCGCCGCGGATTCAGGACTCGTTCAGCGTGGCGTGTGTCTTGTTGCTGAGTGGTGCCTGCCGGGACTGGGGAAGTGGGATCAGCTGATCAGGCGGCGAAACGCTGGTGGGCCGAGGCCGCCGCGCGGGATGGCGAGCCGGTTGTGGTGGCGGCGATGTCGGTCCGGTTCCTGAGCCGGGCGGAGCAAATCGTTCTCGCAGGTCGGGTTCGTCTGTCCGGGGGCGCCGTCACGGGCGATCGCGTTGGAGCCGAGCCAGGCGGCGTTGACGGTCGCTCGCGAGCTGCGCTGCAACCAGCATCCGTGGTGAAGATCTCGACCTTGCCCGCGCAGCTGCAACGCTCGCGGGACTGGAATCAGGAATGCCGTCTACTTCTCTGATCCGCACGCGCCGCGGAAACGCGGCGAAATCAGTGGCACTGCTCCCCGGGGCACCGGCTTACCGGCCCACACCGCCCTCGACACCGCCGCCGACTCCTACGCGGCTGCGAGTGTTGCTCCCTGACCACCGGCCGGCAAGACAGGCCCCCGCCCTCCCGAGGGGGGCGTCCCCGAACCCAGTCTACCGAGGTCAGCGGCCTGGAAACCGGCTTCGCGGAATCTGTGGACAACCCCGCGCGCAGCGGACCGCGGTGTGGATAAGTCGCTCAGTTAGCCGGGCGGCGAGTCGGCCGTGTGCTAAGGCGCCTCAGGCGTGGGCGGTGATCCGCGTGCCCTTGAGGGCCTTGGCCGGACGCGGCGCGGCAGGCACGGCAGGCGAAGCAGAAGCGGCGGTGGCGCGCGAGCGGCGGCCCACCGGGAACCGGGCGTCCAACTCGACGATCACCGGCGACAGGGCCGCCAGCAGCAAAACGGCGAGGCCGGCGTAGACGGCGATGAAGGTGAAGACGTTCATCTCGAGCTCCTCGGGTCGTTCTCCGTGATGACTCAAGGTTCGCTCGCGAGGGGGGTCCGCCGGATCAGCCGACCGGCCGAGCCAATGCGCCGAAAGGTCACACCCGAAGAACCGCTGACCGACCGAAAGGCCGAGCCCGTCAGCGGTCCTGCAGCGTGATCCGCGCCGTCACTTCGGCGATCGCCTCCAGGTACTCCGGCACGGGGTTCATCGCCGAGGCCATCCGCAGTTGTGCCAGCGCCTCGGCCAACCGGCCGAGGCGCTGGAGGGTCCGCCCGAGGACGAAGCGGGCGTAGTGATCCGTCGGATCCAGCTCGAGGACCCGCGTGAACGCGCGCTCCGCCCGGCGCAGCTGCGCGGAATGGAAGTAGGCGCGGCCCGCGAGGAGCTGGACACTGGGTTTGTCCGTCTCGTCGAGCAGGGGTTCGAGCGCCTTGAGCGCGTCGAGCGGGCGGTGGCGATCGACCAGATCCTCGGCCTGGCGGAAGGCACGGAAACGGTCTTCGCCGGTGGGCTCTGGTGCTGCTGCGGCGTCCGTCATGGTCACTCCGACGATACCGCTCCGGAGGGCCTCGCACGAGGCGGCGGACGGGTCGTGGTGGACTGTCCTGCCATGAGCAGCGGACAGGAACCCGGCTACCTGGGCCTGGCGCCCTACCTCTACTACACCGACGCGACGGCGGCGCTGGAGTGGCTGACCAGGGTCTTCGGCTTCCGGGAGGAAGTGCGGTTCGAGGACGCGTCCGGGGAGGTCTTCCAGGCGACGCTCTGCGCGGGTACCGGAACGGTCCAGCTCGCGGGCGTGGGTCCCGAATACTGGGCGGCCAAGGGCGTCGAGGGACCGGTCGGGCAGCTCAACATCATCTACGTGACCGACGTCGACGCGCAGTACGAGCGCGTGCGGTCCGCGCTGGGCGAGGACGCCGAGCCGGGACCGCCGCAGGATCAGCCGTACGGCGCGCGCGTGTTCACGGTGGCCGACCCCGGGGGCAACAGCTGGACGTTCTGGCAGCAGACGTCGGAGACCGTCGAGCTGCCGTCCGGGTGGCGCGAAGTGCGCCCGGAGGGCTCGGAAGGACACTGACGGGCACTGAGCGGAATGGCCGTGCCTCCAACGGGTGAAAGCCGCGGACGGCTACTCTGGGCGGCGTCACCGCAGGCACGACCCACTGAGGAGCATGGCGTGGCTCTCATCGAGCAGGTAGGCGCGCGCGAGATTCTGGACTCGCGTGGCAACCCGACCGTCGAGGTGGAGGTGGCGCTCGACGACGGCACGCTGGCGCGGGCCGCTGTCCCGTCGGGTGCGTCCACTGGTGAGCACGAAGCAGTCGAGCTGCGTGACGGGGACACCGGCCGCTACAACGGCAAGGGCGTGGAGCGCGCGGTCGCCGCGGTGCTCGACGAGATCGGTCCGGACCTGGTGGGCGTCGACGCCGTGGACCAGCGGATCGTCGACCAGAAGCTCGTGGACCTCGACGGCACGCCCGCGAAGTCGCGCCTGGGCGCCAACGCGATCCTCGGCGTTTCGCTGGCCGTCGCGAAGGCCGCCGCCGAGTCGGCCGAGCTGGAGCTCTTCCGCTACCTGGGCGGGCCGAACGCGCACGTGCTGCCCGTGCCGATGCTCAACATCCTCAACGGTGGCGCCCACGCCGACACCGACGTGGACATCCAGGAGTTCATGATCGCGCCGATCGGCGCCGAGTCGTTCCGCGAGGCGCTGCGCTGGGGCACCGAGGTCTACCACGCGCTCAAGGGCGTGCTGAAGGGCCGCGGCCTGTCCACCGGCCTCGGCGACGAGGGCGGCTTCGCCCCGAGCCTTGGAAACAACCGCGAGGCGCTCGACCTGATCCTGCAGGCGATCGAGAAGGCCGGCTACGCGCCGGGCCGCGACGTCGCGCTCGCGCTCGACGTGGCCGCCACCGAGTTCTTCGCCGACGGGGCCTACACGTTCGAGGGCACCAAGCGCAGCGCCGAGCAGATGTCGGCCTACTACGCCGAACTCCTGCGCGACTACCCGCTCGTGTCCATCGAGGACCCGCTGAGCGAGGACGACTGGGACGGCTGGGTCCAGCTGACCGCCGAGGTCGGCGACAAGGTCCAGCTCGTGGGCGACGACCTGTTCGTCACCAACCCGGACCGTCTCGAGGAGGGCATCACCCGCCGCGCCGCCAACGCGCTGCTGGTGAAGGTCAACCAGATCGGCACCCTGTCGGAGACGCTGGACGCGGTGTCGCTGGCCACGTCGTACGGCTACAAGTCGATGATGAGCCACCGCTCCGGCGAGACCGAGGACACGTTCATCGCGGACCTCGCCGTCGCCACCGGCGTCGGCCAGATCAAGACGGGCGCCCCGGCGCGCGGCGAGCGGATCGCGAAGTACAACCAGCTCCTGCGCATCGAGGAGACGCTGGCGGACGCCGCGCGCTACGCCGGCGACCTCGCCTTCCCGCGGTTCACCGCGGAGGCCTGAGGGTTTCATGGCCGACCGGGGGAGGGCGCGCAGCCGTCGCGGCGCTACCGGCGCCGGGTCCTCGCGGACCCGGCGCGCCGAGGGAGGCGGGTCCACGCGGGCCCGTCGCCCCGCGTCGGCGCGGCGTCGCCCTGTTTCTTCGGGTGCTTCCGGCGCTTCGGAGACGACCAGGGCTCGGCTGCGCCGTGGCCTCGCGGCCAAACGCGCATCCGGCGCGGCCAAGGTGCTCGGTATGTCGACCACCCGGCGCGCGGCCGTGGTGGCGATCGTCGTGTGTGCGCTGGCGTTCACCGTCGCCGTGCCGCTGCGGACGTACCTGAGCCAGCGCTCGGAAGTGCGTGACCAGGAGGCGCAGCAAGCCCAGCTGCAGAAGGAAGTCGACGTCCTGCGCGACCGCAAGGCCCAGCTCAGCGACCCGGCGCAGATCGAGGCGGAGGCCCGCCGGCGGCTGCGGTACGTGAAGCCGGGGGAGACGCCGTACATCGTGCAGCTGCCGGAGGACCAGCCGTCCGCACCGCCGCCCGCGGCCAACCCCGCGGCGGTTCCGCAGGGGTCTTGGTACGAGAAGCTGTGGGACTCCGTGTCGGGCGGGTGAGTTCTCGGTGTTTGAGCGGCGGGGTGCCTTCGGGTGCCCCGCCGTTTTCTTATTGCTTCACCTATCGAATTTCGATAGATTCCCATCGTAACTCGATGGGAGGATGGCCCTGTGGGAAAGCTGGCAGTGAACGCACTGCGCACGGTGCTCGCGGTGGTGCTCACCGGAACCGTGCTGATCCAGGTGCTGATGGTGTGGGTGCTGATCACCGGGAGCGATCCGGAGGACGGAACGCTGCCGTTGACCGCGCTGCGCCTCGTCACGATCGTCGGCCTGGTCACGGTGCAGGTCGCCGTGGTCTGCGTGTGGCGGCTGGTGACGATGGTGCGCCGCGGCACGGTGTTCTCGCCCGCCGCCTTCCGCTACGTCGACATCGTCATCGGCGCGATCGTGGCGGCGGCCCTCGTGTGGTTCACGGTCACGGCCATCAACGCCCCCGGCCAGCGCGACCACCCCGGCGTCACCCTCATCATGGGCGGCATCGGCGTGGCCATCCTGGGCGTCGCGCTCATCGTGCTGGTGCTCCGCATGCTCCTGGCCCAGGCCGTCGCCCGCGACGTCGAGGCCACGCAGCTGCAGGCCGAGCTCGACGAGGTGATCTGATGCCCATCGCCGTCGACATCGACGTGATGCTGGCCCGGCGCAAGATGTCGGTCGGCGAGCTCGCGGAGCGCGTGGGAATCACGCCGGCGAACCTGGCGGTGCTGAAGAACGGCCGCGCCAAGGCCGTGCGCTTTGCGACGCTGGCGGCGCTTTGTGAGGTGCTGGAGTGTCAGCCGGGTGATCTGCTGCGGTGGGAGGCCGAGGTGGCTCAGGCGGGCGTGAAAACGCCTGGTGGCACGGGTTAGCGGTGCTGGCGTGCCCGGCCGGCGAAGTGGGCCGCGGCGGCGCCGATGCCCAGAAGCAGGCCCAGGGCGACGAGATAGGGCCCGAACGTCAGCGCGACGTCGGCGCCGATGTTCGCTCCGGTTCCGGAGTCGGCCTGGCAGCTGATGGATCCGGCGGACAGCACCACTGCTCCGGCCGTGATCACGACGATTGCGCCCAGGCCAAGGCCCTTCGTCGTGCCTGTCATGGAGTGTCCTCTGCCTGGGATCGCGGTTGTGCGCCCGACAGCCGAGGGCGAGCCACAACGGCGTCATGATCCTCCGCTGCGCCCGGCCTCGCTTGAGCACAAATCGCGCGCCGACGCCGGGACCGCAGGCCCCGCCCTCTGGCGGTTTCCAGGAGTGGTTGCAACACCGGAGTGGTCACGGGTTGTTCATGGCTTGAGGGTGTCGGGATCGAGCCGTGCTGGTGAGGGTTCGGGTTTCGTCTGAGTGCGGCAGGTGTCTGGCGGTGGAGTGGCCGCTTGCTTTGCGCTGGTGGATACAGGTGGGGTCGGGAAGCGGTTCGGTGGGTGGGGATCATTGATCGGACGGTGAAGCGGTGGTGGGCCAAGGCCGTGACAGCCGCCATAGTTGCTGATGGTGTCTGCCCGGTTTCTGAGCTTGGCCGAGCGGATCCTGATCGCTGGTCGGGTCCGCCGGCCGGGGGGTCGCTTGGGTTTGGGGAAAGCGACTTGGTCCTGGGTGCGTTCAACCGCTGCGCCCCGGTTCCATTCTATCGGCGGGGGCCGGCGAAAACGGTGGTCGAGGCCGTGAGGGGCCGAGTTGTCCACAGGGGAGCCGAGTTGTGGATAAGTCGGGGGTTCGGGCGGAGGCGGCGGAGGGGCCGGGCGTCGGCGGCACTAACCTGGGGACGTGAACAGCAGCAACAGCAGCACGGAAACCCCCCGCTTCGAGCCGGTCACCGATGCCGACCGGGAGATCATCAGGGAGCAGCTCGGGCGTCCGCCGCGTGCGTTGCGGGCCGTGGCGGCGCGGTGTCCGAGCGGGCACCCGTCGGTGGTGCAGACGAGCCCGCGGCTCGAGAACGGCACCCCGTTCCCCACGCTGTACTACTTGACGTGCCCGCGGCTGACGTCGCTCGTCGGCACGCTGGAGGCGTCCGGCGTGATGAAGGAGATGACCGCGCGGCTCGAGACCGACCCGGAGCTCGCCGCGGCGTACCTGCGCACCCACGAGACCTACCTCGCCGAGCGCGACGCCATCGAGTCCCTCGGCACGCAGGTCACCGCCGGCGGCATGCCGGGGCGCGTGAAGTGCCTCCACGTCCACCTCGCCCACACCCTCGCCGCCGGCCCGGGCGTCAACCCCTTCGGCGACGAGACCCTCGCCTGGCTCCACACCCAGGGCTGGCCGTCGGGCGAGTGCGCCGCTGCCGAATCCGCCGCCGACGAGGGGTAACGCTCCCGTCTCGTGTGCAGATAGTCCGGACAGGCGGGCAGTTACTGCATCTGTGGGTTCCCGTACGGGTGACCCGCCGCCAAGCTGAGTACGGAATCTTCACACGACGTAGGCAACCATCGGGCTCACCACCGGGTGACCCCGAGGAGGGTTCGAACCATGCGGGCGCCACGCGGACTCGGGCACATTGCCCGCAAGCTCCGCACTGGACCCCACGCCGACGCCACCCGCGCCCCGGCTCCGGCCGAAGCCGAGGCGAACGATGTGGACGGTCGCGGCCACGACCTCGGTGTGGACGCCGCGGATCTCCGTGAGCCCGAAGCGGACGTTGCCGAGGTCGAAGCAGACGGAGAACCCGAAGCCCAAGCTGAAGTAGTTCACCGTGGAGTGCCTGAAGACGCTGAAGAGACTGCAGCTGAATCATCCGAAGCATCGCGCGCTCAGGACTGCGAAGGCGCTCGTCGCGAGTCGGCTGAAGGCACCGCGGCTCGAGACGAACCGCTCGACGAAGCTTCAGCCGCGGCCGCAGGGATTGGAGCCGCGCGCGCCGAAGCGAGCGAAGCCGACGCGGCCCAGGCTGAGACGGGCGAAGCTGAGCATGCTCAGGGCGAAGTCGCCGAAGCCGAAGAAGACGGCGGAGCAGTCCAGACCCGAGCGGACAAGATCGGCAACGCTAGCGCCGAAGTAGCCGGCGAAACTGAGCCCGCGGCATCTGACAACGAGCCGGGCGCACACGGCGGCGAGGCTCAGGCTGAACCGGGCGAAGTCGGCGAAGTCGGTCCGGTCGGCGAAGCTCGTGCCGGGGTGGCCAGCGGAAACGATGTGGCTCCTGACGTTGAGCCCGAAGCGCAGGGTGGCGAGGCTCCGGCTGCGGCGGGCGGAGTCGCCGAAGGCGTCGAAGCCGCTGAAGTAGCTGGCGAAGCCGAGGTCGCGGCGGCTGGCGACGGGCCGCAAGCGCAGGCCGGTGGGGTTCGGCCTGAGGCGGGCGGAGTTGCAGAAGTGGGTGTGGTCGGCGAAGGTCGTGCCGAGGTGGTCGGCGAAACCGACCTGGCACGCGACGCCGGGACGGAAGCGCAGGGCCGTGAGGCACATGCCGAGGTGCGCGAAGTCGCCGAAGCGGGTGTGGTCGGCGGAACTGATGTGGCAGGCGACGCCGGGCCTGAAGCGCAGAGTCGCGAGGGCCGAGCCGAAGCGGGCGAAGGCGTCGAAGCCGGTGAAGACGGAGCTGCTGCCGAAGTAGGCGAAGCAGAAGCGGCTGAAGCGGGCGAAGCAGAAGCAGCGGAGGCAGAAACCCCAGACAGACCCCGCCGCTGGGCGAGGCCGAACCAAGCGCCGCGGGGGCCGAGAAGTCTCCGTATCGCCACGAGGAAAGCCCGGTATCGCGGCCGCAAGGTCACCGCTGAGCATCGGAACGTCGTGTCCGTCGCCGTGGGGGTGTTGGCGGTCGTGCCGGCGATTGCGTTGACGGTGGCCGTCGGTGCGTGGACGGCCGGGTTGCCGACGACCCACACCAAAAACGTGGCGCTCGAACAGGGTTACGACCCCCAGAACCCCCAGGTGGAAAAGGTCGCGGTCGACGGGAGCTTGCCCGATTCGCCCGTTCCGCTGCCGTTGCCGGCGTACGAGTTGCCCAACGGGCCCCTTGGGATTCCGACCACGGCGTTGGCCGCGTATCACAACGCGGCCGACATCCTGGCGCACGAGCAGCCGAACTGTCACATCGACTGGGCGCTGGTGGCCAGCATCGGGCGGATCGAGTCCAACCACGCGCGGGGTGGTTATGTCGACGCGGCGGGTACGGCGCTCGAACCGATCCTCGGGCCGGAGCTCAACGGGAGCGGGCCGTTCGCGGCGATTCCCGACACCGACGGGGGCGTGCTGGACCACGACACCGTCTGGGATCGCGCCGTCGGCCCGGCGCAGTTCATCCCCGCGACGTGGCGCGAGTACGCGTCCGACGGGAACGGCGACGGCGCGGCCGACCCGGAGAACCTGTTCGACGCCTCGCTGGCCACGGCGCGCTACCTGTGCTCCGGTGGGCTGGACGTCGCGAACCCGGACCAGCTGCGCACGGCGATCTACCGCTACAACAACTCCGACGTCTACGTGAACACCGTCATCCTCTGGGCCGAGGCCTACCGCAACGGCGTCGCGCCGTTGCCGGACAGCCAGATTCCCGTCGGGGCACCCAATGCGGGTGTGAATCCGCCGCCGCCCGCCGTGCCGCCGCCTCCGGTGTCGGGTGCGCCGTCGAGTGGGCCGCCGCCGGTGTCGTTGCCGCCGAGTGGGAGCCCGAGCAGCAGCACCACCACGTCGACAGAGACGACCACCAGCACCTCGCCGACCTGCGTCAGCAGCACCACAGCCGACAGCACGCCGGCGACCACACCCGAAAGCCCGAGCACGAGCCCGACGACTACCCCGAGCCTTCCGCCGTGTGGCCAGGAAAGCTCCGCTCCGCCGGACGGCAGCAGCGACTCACCGACCCCGACGAGCAACGCCCCAGAGTCCTGACCTCGACCCAGTAAAGTCGACGCCATGCCTCGTGTAGCCGCGATCGACTGTGGGACCAACTCCATCCGCCTGCTCGTCGCCGAGCTGACGCCGCGCCACGACGGCACGGTCGACTTGCGCGACCTGCACCGCGAGATGCGCATCGTGCGCCTCGGCCAAGGCGTCGACGCCACCGGCCGCCTCGCGCCGGAAGCGCTGGAGCGGACGCGGAAAGCCCTCGCCGACTACACGATCGCGGCGCGGCGCAAGGGCGTCGAAAAGGTCCGGATGGTCGCCACCTCCGCCACCCGGGACGCCAGCAACCGCGACGAGTTCTTCGCCATGACACGCGAGACGCTTGGCGTCGAGGCCGAAGTGATCAGCGGCGACGAGGAAGCGCGCCTGTCCTTCACCGGTGCCGTCGGGGAGCAGGACCCGGACGACGGGCCCTTCGTGGTCGTCGACGTCGGCGGCGGCTCGACCGAACTGGTCCTCGGCACCTGGGACGGCCGGCGCGCCGAGGTGCTCGCGGCCAAGTCCGTCGACATCGGCTGCGTCCGCATCACCGAGCGTGACCTCAAGGGCGACCCGCCCACCCCGGAAGAGATCACCCGGGCGAAAACCACCGCCGAGACCATCCTCCAAGAGGCCTTCGACGTCGTCGACGTGGCCAAGGCCCAGACGTGGATCGGGGTCGCCGGCACGGTGACCACGTTGTCAGCGGTCGCCCAGGAGCTGCCCGAGTACGACTCCGAGCGCACCCACCTGTCGAAGCTCTCCCACGCCCAGATCGACAGCCTCGCGACGAGCCTGCTGGCGGCCGACCGGGCCACCCGCGCGGCCAACCCCGTGATCCATCCGGGCCGGGTGGACGTGATCGGCGGGGGTGCGGTGATCGTGCAGGTACTGGCCGAGCAGCTCGCGAAACGCGGTGGTCCGGACCAGCTGGTTGTCAGCGAACACGACATCCTCGACGGAATCGCGCTGTCTCTCGCCTGAGCGGAGCAGCGCGGGCACACTCGGTGATCAACACGACGTTGGTCGTACTCTGGCCGGGTGAGCGACAAGGTTGTCACTCATTTGCAACCGAGCGATCTGGTTACAAACCGCCAATAGCCCGATAACCTCCATCTCACTTTTCGGGAACACGAGATGGAGGGGAAACATGCGGCGTTCACGCAGGCTCTGGGGAGCCGCCGCGGTGGTGACAACCTTGTCATTGGTCCTGGCCGCGTGCGGTGGTGGCTCCAGCAGTAGCGGGTCGTCCGGTGAGGTGGATCCCAACGGGACCTTCACCGTCTACGGCACCGAGCCGCAGAACACCCTGATCCCCACGAACACCAATGAGCTGGGTGGCTCGAAGGCCGTCGACGCGATGTTCGCCGAGCTGGTCGCGTTCAAGGGTGACAACGCACAGCCCTACAACCAGATGGCCGAGTCGATCACCACGACCGACTCCAAGGTCTTCGACATCAAGATCAAGCAGGGCTGGAAGTTCCACGACGGCACCGAGGTCAAGGCGAAGAACTTCGTCGACGCCTGGAACTACGGCGCCTACTCGCCCAACGGGCAGATCAACAGCACGTTCTTCGAGAACATCCAGGGCTACGACGACGTCCACCCGGCCGACGACAACGCCAAGCCGACCACGGACAAGATGTCCGGCCTGGTCGTGAAGGGCGACTACGAGTTCCAGGTGACGCTGAAGGCGCCGTTCTCGGTCTTCGCCACCAAGATCGGCTACACGGCCTTCGCGCCGCTGCCCGACGTGTTCTTCAAGGACCCCAAGGCCTTCGCGCAGCACCCGATCGGCAACGGCCCGATGAAGTTCGTCAGCCGCACGCCGAACGTCGACATCAAGCTGACGCGCAACGACGACTACAAGGGCCAGGACAAGGTCAAGTTCAAGGACCTGGACATCAAGATCTACGCGAGCCAGGAAACCGCGTACCAGGACCTGCTGAGCAACAAGCTCGACTTCATCGAGACGCTCCCGCCCAGTGCCCTGGCCGGCAGCAAGTACAAGACCGACCTCAAGGACAACCTGGTCACCGGCCACCTGCTCGGCATCAGCACCATCGCCGTGCCGTACTACGTGCCCGGCTACGACAACCTCGACCTGCGCAAGGCCATCTCCATGGCGATCGACCGCGCGCAGATCACCAAGACCGTCATGAACGACACGTACGTGCCGGCCGACGGTTACGTCTCGCAGGGCATCGAGGGCTACCGCCCGGCGGTGTGCGAGTTCTGCAAGTTCGACCCGACGGCGGCCAAGGCGGCGTTCGCGAAGTCCGGCTTCAAGGGCAAGCTCACCATCGCCTCCAACGCCGACGGTGGCCGCAAGGAGCCGCTGGTGGCCGCGTGCAACAGCATCAAGAACGTGCTCGGCGTCGAGTGCGACTTCGTGCCGGCCACGGACTTCGGCCAGTGGCGCAGCATCGTGACGGGCCACAAGCTGACCGGCATGGGCCGTTCGGACTGGTCGGCCGACTACCCGTCGATCGAGGACTTCCTGAACCCGATCTACCGCACGGGCGCCTCGTCGAACGACTCGGTCTACTCCAACCCGGCCGTGGACCAGCTCCTGGAGCAGGCCGACTCCACGCCGGACAAGGACGCCGCGATCAAGATCTACCAGCAGGCCGAGGACGCCATCGCCAAGGACCTGCCGTCGATCCCGGTCTGGGACGAGAAGGGTGTGGCCGCGAAGTCCAAGCACACCAAGACCGTGACGCTCGACTTCCGCCGCCGCGCCGACTACTCGTCGGTCGAGGTCACCAAGTGACGCGCTGAGAAAGACGTCCCACCACCAAGGCAGCCGCGGACCGTCTCACCAGGACGGTCCGCGGCTCGCCCGGCGCGCACTCCTAGGAACTGACGCATGATTCGCTACGTCCTGCGACGCCTGCTCCAGCTGATCCCGGTGTTCTTCGGAACGACCTTCCTGATCTACGTGCTGGTGTGGGCCGTCCCGGGTGATCCCTTCTCCGGCAAGTGCGGTCAGACGGCCTGCCCCCAGGCCTACGTCGACCTGATGACCGAGAAGTTCCACCTGAACGACAACCTGATCCTCCAGTACCTCAAGTACCTCGGCAGCCTGTTCACGGGCGACTGGGGCGAGACCTTCAACGGCACCTCCGTCGGCGAGCTGATCGCCACCTCCTACCCGATCACGCTGCGCCTGGCGCTCATCGCGGTGCTCATCGAGGCCGTGATCGGCCTGACCGCGGGTGTCCTGACCGGCCTGCGCGGCAAGGGTTTCCTCGACAACCTGGTGCTGGTCTCGACCACCTTCCTGATCTCGCTCCCGGTGTTCGTCACGGCGATCGTGCTGCAGCTGGTGCTCGGCACCGAGCTCGGCATCATCGACACGAGCGTGTCGGACAACCCCGGCTTCGGCGAGCTGATCGTGCCCGGCATCGCGCTGGGCAGCCTCTCGATGGCCTACGTCGCGCGGCTCACGAGAACGTCGATCGCGGAGAACCGCCACGCCGACTACATCCGCACGGCCATCGCGAAGGGCCAGCCCAACAGCCGCGTCGTCGGCGTGCACCTGCTGCGCAACTCGGTGATCCCGGTGCTGACGTTCCTCGGCACCGACCTGGGTGCGCTGATGGGCGGCGCGATCGTGACCGAGGGCGTGTTCAACATCAACGGCCTGGGCGGGCTCATCTTCCGCGGCATCCAGAACCGCGAGAGCGCCACCGTCGTGGGCGTCGTGGTGCTGCTCGTGCTCGTGTACCTGCTGATGAGCCTGATCGTGGACCTGCTCTACGCCGTTCTCGACCCGAGGATCCGCTATGACTGACCCCAACCTCGTCGGAGGCACGGCTGTCGACGCAGCGGAGCTGTCGCGCATCGACGACTCCGCGACCGAGACGAAGAAGCCCCGCAGCCTGTGGGGTGACGCCTGGCGCCAGCTGCGCCGCAAGCCGGCGTTCGTGATCTCCGCGGTGATCATCCTGTTCATCGTGCTCATCGCGATCGCGCCGGGCCTGTTCGCGCACGGTGACCCCGGGCTGGGCGACCTGACGAAGGCCAACCAGGGCCCGTCGTCCGAGGCGTGGTTCGGCTATGACAACCAGGGTTACAACGTCTACACCCGCACGATCTACGGCGCCCGCGCGTCGCTGCTGGTCGGCGTGTTCGCGACGATCCTGACGGTGGTGTTCGGCTCGCTGGTCGGCATCCTCGCCGGCTACTACGGCCGCCTGATCGACAGCCTGCTCTCGCGGCTGGGCGACATCTTCGCCGGCCTGCCGTTCGTGCTCGGCGCGATCGTCATCCTCACGACGTTCAACGCGCCCGGCTCCAACCCCGGCGCGGTGACGATCATCGTGCAGGTGGTCTGCTCCATCGCCGTGCTGACCTGGCCGGTCGCCATGCGCATCATGCGTTCGGCGACGCTGGTCGCGAAGCAGCTCGACTACGTGAAGGCCGCCCGGGCGCTGGGCGCCAGCACGCCGCGCATCGTGTTCCGGCACCTGCTGCCCAACACGCTCGCGCCGGTGCTGGTCTACGCCACCATCGCGCTCGGCGCGGCCATCGGTGCCGAGGCGACGCTCGCGTACCTCGGCATCGGCGTGCGGCCGCCGGTGATCTCGTGGGGCGTGATGATCAGCGACTCGCGCGACTACTTCCGGGCCGACCCGCACATGCTCTTGTTCCCCGGTGCGTTCGTCACCATCACCGTGCTCGCGTTCGTGATGCTCGGTGACGGGATCCGCGACGCGCTCGACCCGAAGTCGAGGTAACCCGCCGATGTCCGAACCAACGAACGAGCTGCTGCTCGAGGTCGAAGACCTCCAGGTGGAGTTCCGCACGGCCGACGGCGTCGCCAACGTGCTCAACGGCGTGAGCTACTCCGTGCACGCCGGCGAAACCCTTGCCGTGCTGGGTGAATCCGGCTCCGGCAAGAGCGTGACCGCGCAGACCATCATGGGCATCCTCGACATGCCGCCGGGGGTGATCACCGGAGGTTCGATCCGCTACCGCGGCGAGGACCTGCTCACGGCCACGCCCGAGCGGCGGCGCGAGCTGCGCGGCACCGAGATCGCGATGATCTTCCAGGACGCGCTCTCGGCCCTGAACCCCGTGTTCACCGTCGGGTTCCAGATCGAGGAACAGCTGCGCGTGCGCCAGGGGATGTCCAAACAGGACGCCCGCAAACGCGCGATCGAGCTGCTGGACCTGGTGCGCATCCCGGCCGCCGCGCGGCGGGTGAAGGACTACCCGCACCAGTTCTCGGGCGGCATGCGCCAGCGCGCGATGATCGCGATGTCGCTGGCGCTCGACCCCGTGCTGCTGATCGCGGACGAGCCGACCACGGCACTCGACGTGACCGTGCAGGCCCAGATCATGGACCTGCTCGGCGAGATCCAGCGCGAACGGCAGATGGGGCTCGTCCTCATCACCCACGACCTGGGTGTGGTCGCGGAGGTCGCCGACCGGATCGCCGTGATGTACGCGGGCCGGATCGTGGAGCAGGCCGACGTGCACGAGCTGTTCAAGTCGCCGGGCCACCCGTACACGGGGGCGCTGATGGACTCGCTGCCGCGGCTGGACCTCAAGGGGCAGACACTGGAGACCATCAAGGGCCTGCCGCCGAGCCTGCTCGACATCCCTTCGGGTTGTCCGTTCCACCCGCGGTGCAAACGGGCGGAGCAACGCTGTTCGGAGGAACGACCGTCGTTGCACAGCCTCGGTTTCGGCCGGGTCAGTGCGTGTCACTTCGCCGAAGAGGTGGTGGGAAGCCGTGGCTGAGCCGATTCTCAGGGTGCAGGAGCTGGTGAAGCACTTCCCGGTGCGCCAGGGCGTGCTGTTCAAGCGCACCATCGGGCACGTCAAGGCCGTCGACGGCGTCTCGTTCGACCTGGCGCCGGGCGAGACGCTCGGCGTGGTGGGCGAGTCGGGCTGCGGCAAGTCGACGCTCGCGCAGGTGCTGATGCGCCTGGAGGAGCCGACCGCGGGCGGGGCGACGTTCGAGGGCCGCGACATCTTCAAGCTGCGCGGCGGCGAGCTGCGCCGGCTGCGGCGCGAGATCCAGATCGTGCTGCAGGACCCGTACACGTCGCTGAACCCGCGGATGACCGTCGGCGACATCGTCGGCGAGCCGTTCGAGATCCACACCGAGGTGGCGCCGAAGGGTTCGCGCGCGCAGAAGGTGCGTGAGCTGCTGGAGGTGGTGGGGCTCAACCCCGAGCACCTCAACCGCTACCCGCACCAGTTCTCGGGCGGGCAGCGCCAGCGCATCGGCATCGCGCGGGCGCTCGCGCTGCGGCCGAAGGTGATCATCTGCGACGAGCCGGTGTCCGCTTTGGACGTCTCCATCCAGGCGCAGGTGATGAACCTGCTCGGCGACCTGCAGACGGAGTTCGGGCTGTCGTACGTGTTCATCGCGCACGACCTGTCCGTGGTGCGCCACCTCGCCACGCGCGTGGCCGTGATGTACCTGGGCAAGATCGTGGAGATCGGCACCGAGGACGAGATCTACGAGCGGCCCTCGCACCCGTACACGCAGGCGCTGCTCTCGGCTGTGCCCGTGGCCGACCCGGAGGTGCGCGGGCAGCGGCAGATCATCCGGCTCGAAGGTGACCCGCCGAGCCCGCTCGACCCGCCGTCGGGCTGTCGGTTCCGCACGCGGTGCTGGAAGGCGCAGGACATCTGCGCCACCGAGGACCCCGAGCTGTCGCCGCGCACCGACGGTCACCTCTCGGCGTGCCACTTCGCGGAAGCCCGGTCCGTGGTGCCCTGACTTTAGTCGGGTTCCTCCGCTTGGCGATTGCTGCAACGTGTGTCCGGTATGTACGTTGCATTGTCGGTTTTCGCGTTGGAGGAGGACCCGTGAAGAGACCCAGACTGCTTCTCGCCGTGTTGGCGGTACCCCTGCTCGGTGCGACTGCTTTCGTGCCGGTCGCGTCGGCAGGGGTGTCCGGCCCGGTCACGGAGTTCACGGTGCTGGCGCGTTCGGACGTCGGCGCCGCCGTGGCCGCGGTCGAGGCCGCCGGCGGGACGGTGGTGGCCCGCAACGACGCCGTCGGCCTGATCACGGCTTCGGCGCCGGCTTCGGGCTTCGTGGCGCGGGTGTCGTCCAGCAGCGCGGTGTTCGGCGCGGCCCGGTCGAAGGCGATCGGGTCGGCGCCGCGCGACGGCAAGAAGGTGAAGCACGACGCGGTCGAGAAGGAGGGCCGGGCTTCGGGTTCTTCGGGTTCTTCGGGTGCCAAGCGCGGCGCTTCCGGTACAGACCCGCTCGACGACCAGCTCTGGGGCCTGAAGTCCACCCGGTCGGACCTCGCACGCACCAAGCAGCCCGGCGACAAGCGCGTGAAGGTCGGCATCATCGACACCGGCGTCGACGCGAGTCACCCGGACATCGCGCCGAACTTCGACCGCGCCGACTCGCGGAACTTCACGCGCGACATCGTGGCGGACGTCAACGGCGCCGTGGTGGACGGCCCGTGTGAGTACCGCGGCTGCGTCGACCCCGCGGACCACGACGACAACGGCCACGGCACCCACGTCGCCGGCACGATCGGCGCGGCGGTGAACGGCTTCGGCGTCTCGGGCGTCGCCCCGGGCGTCTCGCTGGTGAACATCCGCGCCGGCCAGGACTCGGGCTTCTTCTTCCTGCAGCCGACCGTCGACGCGCTGACCTACGCCGGCGACGCGGGCATCGACGTGGTCAACATGAGCTTCTACACCGACCCGTGGCTCTACAATTGCCGCGCCAACCCGGCCGACTCCGCCGAGGAACAGGCCGAGCAGCGCACCGTCATCGAGGCCACCACGCGCGCGCTGAACTACGCGCACCGCAAGGGCGTTTCGATGGTCGTCGCGCTGGGCAACGAGCACACGGACCTCGGCGCGCCCCTGCCGGACGCCACGAGCCCGGACTACCCGAGCACGGCCGCGCACCCGCGGCAGATCGACAACGCGTCCTGCCTGTCGATGCCCACGGAAGGCCCGCACACGATCGGTGTCGCCGCTTTCGGTCCGTCGCAGGCGAAGGCGGACTACTCCAATTACGGGACCGAGCAGATCTCGGTTTCCGCGCCGGGCGGGTATTACCGGGACGGCTTCGGGACGCCTTGGTTCCAGAAGGTGGAGAACGAGATCCTGTCAGCCTATCCGCGCAACGTGGCCGTGGCCGAGGGGAACGTCGACGCGGCCGGGAACGTGACTCCGGCCGGGGTTGCCGCGGGCGTGCAGAAGGCCGTCGCCCGTGACGGCCGGGTCGGGTACTACCAGTGGCTGCAGGGGACTTCGATGGCCACGCCGCACGCCGCGGGCGTGGCGGCGCTGATCGTTTCGGAGTACGGGAAGAAGTCGGGTTCCGGTTTCGGGATGGACCCGGACGCCGTTCAGCGGGTGTTGGAGGGAACGGCTTCGCCGATCGCCTGCCCGGTGCCACGGACGGTGGACTACCTGGACGAGGGCCGGGACGAGTCGTTCACGGCTACTTGCAACGGGAATGCTGCGTTCAACGGGTTTTACGGTCATGGCGCGGTGGATGCTTACGCGGCTGTGACGCGCGGGGCGAAGTACGTGAAGTAGTCGGTCTTGGTGGGTTGACGGCCCCGTGTCGAGGTTTTCTCTGCCTTGGCGCGGGGCCGTTCTGTTTGCCGGGATATTGCGGTGAGAATGGGCTGGTGAAAGTCGAGATCGTCCGAGTCGTGGACGCGGCGCGAGGCTTGGTGCGGTTCAGGTCGGCGGCCGGTAGTGCTTCGGGTTTCTGGAAAGGATCAGGGCCGGCGGTGCTCGGGGAGGTGCACGTCGAGCTCGACTTGCCGGCTGAGGTATCGGAGTGGGAAGTCGTTCCCGGGCTCGGGTTCGCGCTCGAGGGCGGTCTTCGCGAGGATGCCCAGGCATCGCTGACCGGAGAGGTGCTGGCTGTCGATGACGTCGTCACCCTGCGGGTCGGCGGCGACGTGGTGCTGGTGGAGTTTTCCGGGCCGGTGCCTCGGGTCGGGCAGAGGGTTCGGGTTGCGGCCGCGGAGGTGCACCTCTACCCGTACCGCCTCTGAACTGCAGCCGGAGTGATTCGAGCGTCCCCACCGGTGAATCGGCAGTCGGGGCATTGACACCACAAACCGGCGCACCCAACGATGGAGCCGGCGCGTCGAGTGCCGCGCCTGGGGGGTGGGGGCTGTGCGTTGTGGTGGGTGGGCCAAGGTGGCCGTGGTCGGGATGGTCGTGGCGGGGCTGATGGCCGGGGCCGGGGCGGCGAGCGCCGCGACCACCGTGCCGATCTCGGCGCCCGGGGGCTACGCGAGTGATCCGTCCGGTACGCCGGCCGCGGGGAAGCACACGCGGGCGCTCGGGGCGGCGGTCACGGTACCGGCCGGGGAGACGCGGTACGTCAGCAGCAAGCTGAACGTCACCGGCGCCGCGCAGGTCACGGAGGTGTCGCACCTCGTGTACTGCCGGCGGCCGGGGCAGACGGTGAACGCGGCGCAGCTGGTGAGCGGGCAGAACGTGCTCGCGAACACCGCGACGACGTTGCTCACCCGCGGGTTCGTGACGGCGCCGGTGGACAGTGCGCTGACGTGCGCGGTGTATGCGCAGTTCGTGAACCACGCGGCGAACGTGAGTGGCCACATCTCGGTGCTGGCGTCGTCGTACCTGCAGGACGTCGACGGGCCCATTGCCGCGGTGAAGCAGACGTTCAACGGCAAGGTGCTGGTGAACTCCTCAGCGACTGCGAACTCCGTCTCATTCACCGCGCCCGCCGGGGCGACGGCGGTGCAGGCGATCGGGGACGTGAACATCACCGTCTGCTACAACGCGGACAACGGGCTCTGCCAACGTTCGGCCGGCGCGCGCATGGACGGCGCGAACTCGCTGGTCGGCACGCAGCTCGTGGTGAACCAGCTCGACGCGAACGGCAACGTCTGCAACACCACCACCAACGGTCCCCTCGCCGGGGTGACCGTGACGAACACCGTCCACCACTTCAAGATCAACACCTGGGTGACGAATGCCCCGATCGTCGCGGCGTGTTCGCGCGATTTCGTGGTGTACACCAGGGTTACGGCCAACGCGGCGCACAACTCGTTCCTGATCGAGGCCAACAACCAGAGCGTCGGCGCGGCTTTCGTGCCCTGAGCCGAGTGCTGCGGTGGGCGGCCGGGGGTTGCACACTGGCGGCATGCGGATCGGTATCGGAATTCCCAACACGGTGCCCGGCACGAGTGGGCCGGTGGTGCTCGAGTGGGCGCGCCGGGCGGAGCGGCGTGGGTTTGTGTTCGTGTCGACGATCGGGCGGGTGGCGTATCCGTCGCTGGACTCGTTGACGGCGCTGGCGGGTGTGGCGGGGGCGACGAGCACCATCGGGCTGGTCACCAACGCGGTGCTGGGGCCGACGTATCCGGACGCGGTGCTGGCGAAGGTGGCCGGGACCGTGGCTTCGTTGGCGGAAGGGCGGCTGACGCTCGGGCTCGGTGTGGGGGCGCGGGAGTCGGATTACCTGCCGGTGGACCGGGATTTCGCCGGGCGGGGCGCGGCGTTCGATCGCCAGTTGAGCTACCTGAAGCGGGCGTGGCGCGGTGAAGCGGTGGCCGAAGGGGATTTCCCGGGCGAGAGCAGGGCCGTGGTGCCGGAGCCGCCGGGGATACCGATCCTGATCGGTGGGCACAGCAAGCGGGCGGTGCGGCGGACGGTCGAGCACGCGGCCGGCTGGACGGGCGCCGGTGGTGGGCCGGCGCGAGCGGAGCCGACGGTGAAGGAGATCCGGCAAGCGTGGGCGGAAGCCGGCCGCGGAGGCGAACCGCGGTTGCTGGGGTTGGCGTATTTCTCGACGTCGCGGCCCGAGAGCGGCGACGAGTACCTGCGCTCCTACTACGCGTACGCCGGAGATCACGCCGACACGATCGCCGACGGAGCGGTGCGGACGCCGGAGAAGATCAGGGCCATCGTGCGGGACTTCGAAGCGGCGGGGCTGAACGAGCTCACGTTCACGCCGACCGTGGCGGATCCGGACGAGGTCGACCGGCTGGCCGACCTCGTCCTCTAGACCGAAACGCCCGAAACGATCACCGGTTCGAAGCCGACTTCACGAACTTCCCCAGATCCTTCGACTGCTGGATCCGCGTCGGTTCGTGCACGTACATCATGTGCCCGGCCGGGTAGTACGCCGTCTCGATGTTCTCGCGCAGTTCGTCCGGGATCTGCAGGTGGGCGAGCACGTGCTCGGACGCGAAGTACGCCGTGGCGCCGTCGTAGTGACCGAACGCGACGTGGACCTTCAGGTGCGGGTTCGCGCGCATGGCGGCGCTCACGGAGTCCACAACGGACACGAACCGGCCCTCGAAGTCCTTGTACGACCACGCCTTGAAGACATCGCCGGACAGGATCTCGTACGGCAGGTCGTTCTGGTAGCCGAGCTCGGCGCGGATGTAGTGGTTGAAGCCCGCCGAGTAGGCGCCGATGATGCGCGAGATGGACGCGTCGTCGCTCATGTGCTCGCGGCCGCCGTCGACCTCCCACGTGGTGAAGCGGCCATCCATGCGGCCGACGAGCAGGCCGCGGTCGCGCAGCAGCTCCGTGAAGAAGCGGACGTGCTCGATCCGCAGGTTCACCCGGTCCACATAGGACTCCGAAAGCCCCGTCAGTGAAGCGAGCGTAGCCACGGCCTCCGCCCGGTCCTGAGTGGACAGCCGTGCACCACGAGCCAGGGCCCACGGCAGTTCCTTCGACGCGAAGTCCTCGGCGTCGGCGAGCACGTCGTCGAGGGGCCGCTCGCCGTGGAAGCCGTGGTAGTGCGCGATGGCCGCGTAGGTGGGCACGTAGAGCGAGTACGGCAGGTCGTTGCCGTCTTGGAAGCGCAGCGTGCCCATGTCGAGCACGGACGAGATGAGCAGCAGCCCGTTGAGGTACAGGCCGTAGCGGTCCTGCAGGTGCCCGGCCAGCGCGGCCGCGCGCAGCGTGCCGTATGACTCGCCGGCCAGGAACTTCGGCGACAGCCAGCGCTCGTCGCGCGAGACCCACAGCCGGATGATCTCGGCGACCGACTCGATGTCGCCCTGGAACCCGGTGTAGTCCTTCGACTCGCCGCCCTCGGTCACGCGCGAGTAGCCCGTGGAGACCGGGTCGATGAACACCAGGTCGCTGTGCTGGAGGAGCGTCTCGGTGTTGTCCTCGAGCCCGTATGGCGGCGGCACCAGGTCGTCGACGTCACCCGAGAGCACCCGCCGCGGGCCCAGCAGGCCCATGTGCAGCCAGATGCTGGACGAGCCGGGGCCGCCGTTGAACGCGAACGTGACCGGGCGCGTGCCCGGGTCGGCGTCGTCGAGCGTGTACGCGGTGAGGAAGACCTCGGCCTTGGGCTTGTGGCCCTCCGACTTCCCGTCCTTCTGCACCTCCTGGCGCAGCACCACGCGACCGGCCTGCGCGGTGTAGGCCAGTTTGCGGCGTTTGACCGTGAGCGTGTGGTGCGTGGTCACGAGGTCGTCGACGGGCTCCGGCGGCTTCTCCGCGGTGGCCGGCTTTTCAGGGGTCTCTTCGGTGGTGTCCGACATGGACCCAACTTAGCCAACCTCGCTGTGGAAAGCTGACGGAATGCGCTGGCCCGCCACGATTCCCGAAGCCCGTGAGGCCCAGGACGCGCTCCGCCGCCGCGTGGACCTCACCGACGCCCGCCCGGCGCCGGCGACGGTGACCGGCCTCGACGTCGCGTACGACCCCGCCGGCACGCGCATCGCCGCCGCCGCGGTCACGCTCGCCCTCGACGACCTGCGCGTGGTCGAGGAACGCGTGGTCACGGGCGAGGTCACCTTCCCGTACGAGCCGGGCCTGTTCGCCTTCCGCGAGCTGCCGCCGCTGCTCGACGCCGTCGCCGCGCTCACCCACCCGCCCGAGGTGTTCGCCTGCGACGGCCACGGCCTCGCCCACCCGCGGCGCTTCGGGCTCGCGTGCCACCTCGGGGTGCTCACGGGAACCCCGGCGTTCGGCGTCGGCAAGACCCGGCTCGTCGGCACCCACGCGGAGCCCGGCCCGCAACCCGGCGACACCGCCCCGCTGCTGGACGGCGACGAGCAGGTCGACGCCGTCGTGCGCACGCGGCCCGGCGTGAAGCCGGTGTACGTCTCCGCGGGCCACCTGATCAACCTCGACCACGCCGTCCGGCTCACGCTCGCGTTGAGCCCGCGCTACCGCCTTCCCGAGACGACGCGCGCCGCCGACCACCTCTGCCGCGCGGCCCTGGCCGGCCGCTGATGGACACCCTCGCGGACCTCGACGCCGCGGTCATCGAGTGCCGCGCGTGCCCGCGGCTGGTGGCGTGGCGCGAGAACGTGGCGGCCACGAAGCGCGCCGCCTACCTCGAAGACGAGTAGTGGGCCACGCTCGTGCGCGGCTTCGGCCCGGCGAACGCCGCGCTGGCCGTGCGGACTCATCCTCCGCGCCACCCGTCTCGTCTCGCCCGTCCGCTGCGCGCCACCCGAGAACAAGCCGACGCCGGCCGAGCGCGACACCTGCCGCCACTGGCTCGCCGACGTGGGGTGGCCGGTCCCGTCGCCGAGGCTGTCGGTCACCAAGCCCGGCCACGGGACCGTCGTCGGGCTTGGTGACCGACAGCTGCACGGCTGCTACCACGTGTCACCCCGTAATGTCCAGACGGGCCGTGTGACTCACGCGATGGTGTGTGACGTGTTCGCCTCCGCGGCCAGGGCCGCAGGCCTCTTCTGAATCGTTACCGCCTGCATGGCGATGCTGGTCACAGCGGGGCGGGGTACCCGAGCGATACGGCTCGGCAAGTGCGACTATGGAGTCATGGCTGTTAAGTCGGAACCGACTCGGATCCTGATCCTCGGTGGTGGATACGTCGGCCTGTACACCGCGTACGGGCTCCAGAAGATGCTGCGCGCCAACGAGGCCTCCGTGACCGTCGTTGACCCTCAGCCGCACATGACCTACGCGCCGTTCCTGCCCGAGGCGGCGGCCGGCGCGATCGAACCCCGTCACGTGGTGGTGCCGCTGCGCCGCGTGCTCAAGCGCTGCCACGTGCTCACCGCGCGCGTGACGAAGATCGAGAACGAGCGCAAGGCCGTCACGGTCGAGGCCGCCGACGGCCACATCGAGACGCTGAACTACGACGTGCTCGTGGTCGCGCTCGGCGCCGTCGCCCGCATCCTCCCGATCCCGGGCCTGGCGGAGCAGGGCATCGCCTTCAAGACCATCGGCGAGGCCATCTACCTGCGCAACCACATCATGACCAAGCTCGACGAGGCGGCCAGCACCCTCGACCCCGAGCTGCGCAAGCGCCTGCTGACCTTCACGGTCGTCGGCGGCGGCTTCGCCGGCATCGAGGCGCTGGCCGAGCTCGAGGACATGACCCGGTTCGCGGTGGAGAACTACTACCCGAACATCAAGCCCGCCGACATCCGCTGGGTGCTCGTCGAGGCCGCCGGGCGGATCCTGCCCGAGGTGCGCGAGACGCTCGGCGTGTACACGGTGCAGCAGCTGGAGAAGCGCGGCATCGAGGTCTACCTGTCGACGGCGGCGAAGTCGTTCGAAAACGGTCACGTCGTGCTGTCGGACGGAACCGAGTTCGACACCGACACGCTCATCTGGACGGCCGGTGTGAAGGCCAACCCGGTGCTCGCCGACTCCGACCTGCCGCTCGACAAGCGCGGCCGCGTCGAGGCCACCGCCGCGATGCAGGTCGTCGGCCACCCCGAGGTGTGGACGGCGGGCGACAACGCCGCCATCCCCGACCTCTCGCGCACCGAGCAGGACCCGACGGCGACGTGCCCGCCCAACGCGCAGCACGCCGTGCGCCAGGCCACGCTGCTGGCCAAGAACATCATCAAGGTCCTGCGCGGCGGCCAGCCGAAGGACTACTTCCACAAGAACCTCGGTGCGGTCGCCAGCCTCGGCCTGCACAAGGGTGTCGCCGACGCGCTGAACCTGAAGATCAAGGGCTTCCCGGCCTGGCTCTTCCACCGCGCGTACCACCTCAAGGCGATGCCGACGTGGAACCGCAAGACCCGCATCCTGTTCGACTGGATGCTCGGCGGCCTGTTCCGCCGTGAGGTGATCTCGCTCGGGCAGATCAACAATCCGAAGGAAGAGTTCGCCCGGGTTTCGAAGGGCTGAGTGTTCCCACGCCGAAGCCGGACCTCCTCGACGGGAGGTCCGGCTTCGGTCGTTTTACGGCTCGACCAGGCGGTAGCGGGCCATCATGCAGTCGTCCTCGTGGTCGAGGATGTGGCAGTGCCAGACGTAGCCCTGCAGGTCCATGTTCATGCCGGGCATCGCTGTGGCGGCCGGGGTGAACGTCGCGTCCGGGTCGAAGCCGAGCTCGTCGGCCGTCGGGAAGTGCACGAGGAAGCGCGTGACGGTGTTCTGCGGACAGTTCACGGTGTCCTTCGGCCCCGCTTCCCACGGCGCGGGCGGCTGCGGCGGGCCGATGAGGAAGTCGTCCGGCGGCGGCGCCCATTCCGTGTGCAGGGGCGGGCGCGGGTTCGCCAGTGAGTAGGCGACCGGGTCGAACATCTGGCGGTTGAGCAGGTGCAGGTTCACCAGGTGCAGGTGCACGGGGTGGTCCTCGATGGTGAGGTTCACGACCTCCCACAGCTCCGTGGTGCCCTGGCGCGGCATCGCGATCGGGTCGTCCTCGAAGCACAGGTTGTTGAGCGACATGCCGATCGGCGGCCAGCGCGTGAGCTTGAGGTCCTGGGTGAGCGTGACGACGCGGCGGCGATCGGGCGCCGACGGCTTTTTCGTGACACGCAAGCGAGTCGGCAGTGCTTGCTGGTGACCTTTCGCGCCCGTGCTGGTGAACCGCACGACTTCGGGCAGTGGCTGCGCGCCGGTGACGAGGGCGATGAGCGCGGCTTCGGTCTGGTCGTTGATCAGGTCGACGTGCTCGCCCTTTTCGAGGTCCGAGAAGTCGACCACGAGGTCGGCGCGCTCGCCGGGCGTGAGGCGGATGTCGGTGGTGACGACGGGGGCGTCGAGCAGGCCGGCGTCGTTGCCGATCACGTGGAACGGGCGCCGGTCGCGCAAGAACAGGTGGTACGCGCGGAAGTTCGACGCGTTGAGCACCCGGAACCGGTACTGGCCGCGGGCGACCGCCGCGTACGGCGAGACCTTGCCGTTGACGGTCATGCGATCGCCGATCTGGCCGCCGTCCCAGTGGCCCTGCGGCACGAGGGTGAGGGTGCGGTAGTTGAGCGAGCCGTCGGCGTGGAAGCGGCGGTCGGCCAGGATCAGCGGGAGCTCGAACTCGCCGCTGGGCAGCCGCCACGCGTTGGTGCGGTCGCCGGTGTCGCCTTCGTCGCGCAGGAGGTACATGCCGGCGAGTCCCGCGTGGACGTTCAGGCGCGTGAGGCCCATGCCGTGGTCGTGGTACCAGAGACCGGCGGCGGGCTGGCGGTTTTCGTGGCGGTAGGTGCGGCTTTCGCCGGGGTGGAAGACGTCCATGGGGTGGCCGTCCATCTCGGGCGGCGTGACGGCGCCGTGCAGGTGGACCGAACTGTGGGGCCTGGTGCGGCTTTCTTCGGACGCGCCGTCGAGCGTGGGGTCGACGTCTGCGGCGAAGAGGTGCTTGCCCAGGTTGTTGTCGAAGGTCAGCTCGAGGCGCTGGTTCGCGCGGGCCTCGATGGTGGGACCGAGGTACTCGGCGCCGCCGTAGGACCAGGTGGGCGCGGGGGCGAGGTCGCGGTGGAAACGGTGGGTGGACTCGGCCATGGCGAGGCGCTGGTCGCCGCGGATCGTCTGCGGGATCGGGAGCTCGTCGACGTAGGGCGCGAGGTCGGGCGAGGGGAAGGTGCGGAGGTCCACGTCGGTTCGCGGTCTGGCCGGGATCGCGGCGGTGGCCGCGGTGGCCGCGGTGGCTTTGAACAGCCGTCGACGGGAAATGCCTTCTGCCATGGGAGGTTCCTGTCCAAGTGATAGTGAGCTATCAGTTGGTAGTGTAGGGCATGCCCCCGCAGCCGCTGCGTGCTGACGCCGCCCGCAACGCCCGCCGCATCGTCGACGCCGCCTACTCGGTCTTCACCGCCGGCGGCGTCACCGTGCCGATGGAGGAGATCGCCGCGGCGGCCGGCGTCGGCGTCGCGACGCTGTACCGGCGATTCCCCCACAAGCAGGACCTGGTGCGCGCGGTGCTGGAGGCGCGGTTCGACGAGGCGATCGCGCCCGTGCTGTCCCGAGCCGCCTCCCTCGACGATCCGCGGGAGGGCGTTTACGTCGCACTGGAGGCGGCCGTCGGTCTGGCGGCCGCCGAGCAACCCCTGTTCGCCGCGGCCAACAACGTGGGCGCGCTGACGATGGACCTGGCCTGGCGCTTCTTCTCGCCGGTGGCCGCCCTGGTGACCGCCGGGCAGGCCTCGGGGGCGTTCCGCCCGGACCTCGTGCCCGACGACGTCCCGCGCCTGGTGCTGATGCTGCTGGGCACGTTGCCGTCATTCCCCGCGGGCGCCTCGGAGGGCTGGCGGCGGTACCTGGACCTGCTGATGGACGCGCTCGGCCCGGTCGGCGCCTCGGAGCTCGCGCCGGCATCCGCTGTGGCGGATCACACGCCGCACATCTGACGTCCCGCGGCGGCCCCGCTAAGGTGTCGGTGCCCCCGTAGCCCAACTGGCAGAGGCAGTCGACTTAAAATCGACCCAGTGCGGGTTCGAACCCCGTCGGGGGCACTGCCGGCGCAGGTCAGGGCGTTTCCCCTGGCTCTTCGCCAAGATCAACCCCCGGTTTATCCCCGGAATTGGCTGAGCCCCGTCGATCCACATGCTTTCCATCGCGATCGCGTTGTCACGAGAGACGACCGTGCGGCCCATGTAGACGTCCTGGGTGATCGATGGCCGGGCGTGCCCGAGCTGGTCGGCGATCTGGCGTGAGCTGAGCTTCGCGTCGTCAAGGCGGCCCCTCCGGGGCGGCTGAGCACCGTGTTTAACCCGCGGGCAAGCGACCATCCACCGGCGGGGCCGTCAACAGGTCTATTGATCAAGAGATGTCCTCGCCGGACGGGCAGGTCTCCAGGATGGTCGAGCCGAGCACGCCAGTTGCGTCCGTGTGTGCCTGTCGTCCATCCCGACCTCCCGCGGGCTATCAAGCCTGTCAAGGGCGCAGTCCCGAGGTATGCCGGCGGCAGGCAAGCCGGTGCGCCGTTGACAGGCTCGATCGGGCTGGCGCCAGTCGGCGGCATGGACGAAGAGGCCCTGCTTGTAGTTAATCTCGGAACTGGGTGCGTGCTGGCATGATCAGTACAACTAGCCCCGGCAGTGATGGACCAGCCGATGAGGACTTGGCTGTGCTGTCGTGTCGGATCAGAGCTGGTCGTTGTCCGAGTCGCGTGCCCATTGGTTTTTCGGCCGCAGACGCGAGAGGATCCTGGGGGCCTCGTCGCGGACCCCGTCGTCGTCATCGGCAGCGAGCTCGTGCAGTTGCTGGATCAGCCGATCCGCGCCTGCGGTCGTCATCCGCTCCGGGTTGCAGTCCAGACCGGCCACGAGCTCATCTCTGGTCGAGAACTCGACGGCTCGGCTGCTCCCCAGCAGCACGCAGCGCAGGCCAGCCGTGTCCTTGCGTGTGAGCAGGGCCTCCGCGGTCTCCTGGGTGACCGCGGAGTCTCGGAGATCCAAGAGGAGACGGTGGAGGACGTCCGTGATTCCGTCGATCTTGTCCGATGCCGCGAGCCGCCGACCGGCCGATGCGCGGACGGACCAGTCTGGGGAGTCGGCGTCCTGAGCGGCGGCGGTCAGTTCTTGATCGTCGGGAGACGCCATGCCCCCAGCCTTCCAGGGACGTCGTTGATCTTCACTCGATTTCCTAGGCCCTCACTGAGTAGGTGACCGGTGAGTCGCTGGATTGCCAGTCAACTGCCAGAAATCAATGCCAGAAGTCGACAACGGTTGGCGCACAGCGGCAGAGGTAGGAACCAGACCAGAACGTCAGGGGTTCGAATCTCTAGGCCCGTACCGACACAGTCCTGCCTCACAGTGCCGCACTGCTGCCCGCGAAAGCCGCAAGTCACCGGGCACGTCGACTCCTTAGCTCGACAAGCCAGTCCCGCACCTGGCTGTCGTCATGCAGGTAATCCTCGCCAGGCCCATGACGCAGATCGATTCCGAAGAGAAGTTGCAAGGCCCACAGGCTCAGCTCATCCCACGAGAGACCGTCATCAGTCAGCCACCGACCAGCCCACCGGTCGGCAGCGTCACGGCTCATTCGCCCGTCAAGAAGCGCGACGAAATGCGCCTCGATCTCGTCCAAGTCCGGCTGCTCACCAGCGATCACGCATCGACCGTACCCGCCGTCGTGGCTGGTGAGCGCCAACAACGCTCGACGACACTTGGCAGTCGCCGATGTGGACCGAAAATCGACCCGGCGCAGGTCAGAGCCGCGACAAGGGGCGCAAGCAAGATCAAGTCCCCCTCGGGGGCGAAGGTGTTGCGGGTCCGATGATGCGCAGCGCGTGGCGGGGCACGGTGACTTCCACTTCGCCGTTGAGCTCGTCGAGGTCGCGGTGCAGCACGAGCGCGGTGAGCGGCGGGGTGGTGGCTAGCAGGACCCGGGCGAGCGGAATGGTCCGGACCACCTCGAGGACGCGGGCCCGTGCTCGCAGCGCCGGGGACGGGCGCGGGCCTGGGCTGCCGAGGACGACTTCTTCCGGCCGGTAGTACACCGTTCCCCGCGTCGCGCCGTTGCCGGGGGCCGTGGGGTTGATCGGCAGGTCGCCGACGTGCAGGCCGTTGGTGTCGTGGCGTGCGGGGCCGAGGGCGGTCCAGCCGAGCAGGCGTGCGGTGACCGCGTCGGTGGGGTGGCGGGTCAGTTCGGCTGTGGGGCCGGTCTGGCGGAGGGTGCCGGCGTCGAGGATGGCCAGGTCGTCGGCGAGGCGGAGTGCTTCGTCGCGGTCGTGCGTAACGTGGATGGCGGGCACGGCCAGGTCGCGCAGCGTCGCGCGCAGTACCTCGCGCAGCTCCTCCCGGACGGGCTGGTCGAGTGCCGAGAGCGGTTCGTCCAGCAGGAGGGCGGCCGGTCGGGCGGCGAGGGCGCGGGCCAGCGCGACCCGTTGCCGTTCCCCGCCGCTGAGTGAGCGAGGCGCGCGGCGGGCGAGGTGGGCGATGCCGAACCGCGCGAGCAGTTCCCCCACTTCCGGGGTGCCCCGGTGGCCGCGCAACGCGGGGGCGAAGCCGACGTTGTCGCGAACGGACAGATGGGGAAACAGGGCGGCGTCCTGGAACACCACGCCGATGCGGCGAAGGTCGGCGGGCAGGCCGGTGATGTCCTCGCCGTCGAGGCGCACCCGCCCGCGCCGCGGCGTGCGGAAGCCGGCGATGGTGTCGAGCAACATGCTCTTGCCCGCGCCCGAGGGGCCGAGCACGACCAGGACGCGGCCGGCGGGCACGGTGAGGTCCAGCGGCCCGAGCCGGAAAGAGCCCGCTCGGGTGAGCAGGTCGGTGACGGTGAGCACGCGTCACCGCCGGGGCCGGGTGCTGCCGACGAGCCACCCGGAGGCGAGCGTGCGCAGCACGAGGAACGTGGCCAGGGCGACGAGCAGGAGCAGCACCGCCGCCGACGCGGACTCGGCGAGCCCCGAGGACAGGAACAGGTTGTAGATCGCCACCGGGGCGGTGGCCGGGTAGTAGGCGAGGATGACGACTGCGCCGAACTCGCTGATCGAGCGGGCGTACACGAGCACCGCGCCGGTCAGGACTCCGCGCCAGGCCAGCGGGAGGCTGACCCGCCGGAACGTCTGGCCCGGCGAGGCGCCGAGGCTTCGGGCGGCACGTTCCACGTTCGGGTCAAGGGCTTCGAACGCGACCCGCGCGCTGTTGACGGCGAACGGCGCGCTGACGAACAGCATCGCCACGATGATCCCGGCTTGCGTGCCGTAGAACGACAATCCGATGGCCTGCGACGGGGCGCCGAGCCAGCCCGTGCGGCCGAACACGAACAGCAGGGCGATCCCGGCGACCGTGTGCGGAACCGCCAGCGGCAGGTCCACGATCGCCTGCACCAGCGCGTGTCCAGGGAACCGCCGCCGGGCCAGCAGGTAGGCGAGCGGGACACCCAGCACCGTCGCGACCACGGCGGTGATCGCGGCGTCCTGAACGCTCAGCACCAGCGCGTCGAGGATCTCGTCGTCGGCCGCGGCGTCCCGGAGACTTCCGGGCGAGGTGGCAGTGACGAGGCCGAGTACGGGCAGCAGGATGAACCCCAGCAGCAGCCCGCTCGCGACCCACAGCCCTGCCGAGAACAACCCGTGCACCCGCCGCGGCGCCGCGCGGCCGACCGTCTCGTTCATTCAGCCCCCGGGCAGCGTGGCCGGCACCGTCTGCGGCCGCACCGACGCGGGCACTTGCGCGCCGTCGGCGACCCCGGCGACCGCCGGGTTGACCACGGTGAACCCGTTGTCGGACATGATCTTCTGACCCGCCGGCGAGAGGACGAACTCGACGAACCTCAGGCCCGCCGTCGCGTTGGGCGCGTTGGTCGGCACGGTCAGCGCGTACACGATCGGCTTGCCCGTCCGTGGCCCTGAGGACGTCGGCACGCTGACCGTCGCGTACGCCGCGGCTTGCGCCGGGTCGGACAGGTCGATCTGGCTGGGCAAGTCCAGGAACCGCAAGTGGTGCTGCAACGCGTCGGACCGGTAGATCCCGAGGTAGTCGATCTGCCCGGTGGAAACCGCCGGTAGCAGCTGCGTTTCGGTGCCGACCATCGTCTCGGGCGGGGAGTTCGCCAGCACCGCGGCCGACAGATTCGGCTGGTGGTAATGGTTCTGTGCCAGCGCGAGCATCTGCAACGTCTGATACCCCGACGGATCGGTGTCCGGATTGGACCGTCCAATCCGGACTCCCGGCTGCGCCAGCACCTGGAACCAGTTGTCCGCCGTCAGGCCGGCGGCACCTTTGCTCTGGTCGGTGTAGGCGAAGGTGATGCGGTTCGAGGCGAACCCGACGTACCAGTTCGCGAACTGCGTGCCGTACATCTTCGACGGGATCAGCGAGTAGTCCGCCACACCCAGCACGTCGACCGGGTTGTGCAGCTCGGTGATGCCCCGCACCACCTCGACGCTCCCGGCGAAGCGCGACTGCACCGTCACACCGGGGTTCTCTGCCTTGAACGCCGCGATCATGGCCGTGAACGGCTTGGCCAACGTGCCCGCCCCGTTCACGATCAACGTGCCGGTGACCGGCACGGCGGAACCACCCGCCGGAGCCGACGGTGCCGGCGGCGGCGACCCACACGCCGCCACCACAGCGGCCACCGCACCGATTGCCAGGAACCTGAGCCCGAAGCCACGTCGCATCGTGCGCCCTCCTGCCGCGTCGCAGAGTGAGCAAGGCTACCGACCGTGAGGTCCGGACGACAGCGCCGAACAGTCCACACTTCACAGTCAGGACACACGCAAGGACGGGAAGGACGGCAGTGAGCTGGTCGACGGAGGTGCTCGCGTTCGTCGCGGGCTTGATCATCTCGACGGTGACCGCTCCCGTCGGCGTGTCCGGCGCCGTCTTCCTCCTGCCCGTGCAGGTCAGCGTCCTGGGCGTCCCGAGCCCGGCGGTCACCCCGACGAACCTGCTGTTCAACGTCGTCGCCGGCCCGGGCGCGCTCATCCGGCACCGCCGCAACGTCCACCTCCGCGGCCCGCTGACCCGGCTGCTGCTGGCCGGTACCGTTCCCGGCGTCGTGATCGGAGCCGTCATCCGCGTGTTCGCGGTGCCCGGCCCCGGCGTGTTCCGGCTCCTGGTCGCGGCCTTCCTGGTTCCCCTCGGCCTGTCGCTTTGCGTTCGCGCGCTGCGTCCGGCCGAGCACCACGCCGATACGCCGCCGTCGCCGCGCGCGACCGTCGCGCTGGCCCTGGTGGTCGGCATCGTGGGCGGGATCTACGGGATCGGTGGCGGCTCGCTCCTCAGCCCGATCCTCGTCAGCCGCGGAGTGCCCGTCGCCACCGCCGCCCCGGCCGCACTCGCCTCCACCTTCGTCACATCACTCGTCGGCGCCACGTCGTTCGCGCTGCTCGCGATGACCTCGACCGGCGACATCGCTCCCGACTGGTTTGTCGGCCTCGCCTGCGGCCTCGGCGGCTTGTTCGGTGGCTACCTCGGCACCCGCTTGCAGCCCCGGCTCCCCGAAACCGGCCTCCGCCTCCTGCTCGGCATCCTCGCCCTGGGCATCGGCGCGCTCTACGTCGTCCAAGCCACGCTCGGCTGAATCCTGGCGCGACCGGAATCCGTCCGGTGCCTGGCCGATCAGGTGTTCGGAGTTTCGACGACCACGGTGGTCGCCTTGATCACCGCGACAGCCACCGAACCCGGCTCGAGGCGAAGTTCCCGCACCGCCTCGGTGCTCATCAAGGAAACCACGCGGTCCCGGCCGCACTGGATCTCGACTTGCGCCATGACGTTGTCGGCGACGATCGAGGTGACCAGCCCGACCAGCCGGTTGCGCGCCGAACTCCCCACGGCAGTCGGGTCGGGAGCGGAGTCGCCCTGGCTGCGAGCGAACTTCGCCAGCTCCCCACCGTCGATCACGGACCGCTTGCCCCGATCCTTGGTCGCGGTGAGCGCCCCGGCGTCGATGTGGCGCCGGATCGTGTCGTCACTCACGCCCAGCAGCCTCGCTGCCTCGGAAATCCGGTACTGCGGCATCCGGGAAGCATAGACGCGAGGCGGCCGGTGGGCATTCGGCACGGAGCCGGGTGACGCGGACTTGGGCGTGAGGGGCGTTTCGCGGCCTGGCTCTTCGAGAATCGGGACCAGGCTACGAAAATTGTCAGAACGCGTGCTCGTGCGTCAGCTCGTGACAGCGTGGTTGTTGTCGCGTTCCGCGGGGCCGTTGTCCGGTGCCGGCTGGGGCGTGCCGGAGTCGGTGACGGTCTTCTTCACGGAATCGAGGATGGCCAGGCCCTGGCCGACGAGGCCGGCCGCGACCTGGCCGAGGCCGTCGGCTCCATTGAGGACGGTGACGTTCGCGCCGCTGAGGCCCGCGGCGGCTTCCTTCACGATCTGGGGCAGCTGCTCGATGAGGAGCCGGTCGAGGGCGACGCGGTTGTGGGACGCGGCGGCCGCGGCCGTGACCTCCGTGGCCTCGGCGTCGGCGCGGGCCATGATGCGGACCTGTTCGGCGCGGGCCTCGGCGGGTTTGACGACCTCGGCAACCAGTTGTTGCTGGCGCAGCAGGGCTTCCCGTTGTGCCAGCTCGGTCCTGGCGTCGATCACCTCGCGTTGGGCCATGGCCTGGGCCAGCGGACCGGCCTGCGCGGCTTCGGCCTGAGCTTTATCGACTTCGGCCTTGTACTGTGCCTGCACGACGGAGGTCTGCCGCGCGTACTCCGCCTGCCGCCGTTGCGATTCCTGCTCCGCCTCGGCCGCGGCCTGGTCCGCGCGGGCCTGGGCGATCTGGGCCTCGCGCTGGATGGCCGCGTTGTGCGGTGCGGCATGGCGGCGATGTAGCCGAGTTTCATGTCGTCGATCGACTGGATCTGCAGGGAATCGATGGTCAGGCCGATTTTCGCCATTTCCGCGGCCGATCCGTCGAGGACCTCGGTCGCGAGTTTCTGGCGCTCGGTGACGATCTCCTCCACGGTCATCGAGCCGACGATCGAACGCAGGTGACCGGCGAAGATACGGCCGGTCAGGACCGACATCTGCTGCTGGTCGGACAGGAACCGCTGGCCGGCGTTGACGATGCTCTCGGTGTCGTTGCCGACCTTGAACGCGATGACCGCGCGGACGTTGAGCGCGATGGCCTGCTTGGTCACGCAGGTTTCGGACACCTCGGCTTCGGACATGCTGAGCGTCAGGAACCGCACTTTCCGGAAGAACGGCATGACGAACGCGCCGTGCCCGGTGACCACCCGGAACGGCGTCTCTCCCGTGCCGCTGCTCTTGCCACCGGAAATGAGCATCGCCTCGTCGGGTGCAGGCACGCGATAACCGAACATCGTCGTTCTCCTAGCTGCTGGTGAAGGGATCCGTCCAGGCGATGACCTCGACGGCACGATGGGGGAGGGATTCGACGACGAGCACGGTCGTGCCCTTCGCGAGCGGCACCTCGGAGTAGGCTCGGTAGGTCTCGGTGCCGCCGCGGATCCGGACCAGGACCTCACCGGGGCCTTCCGGCCCGCGGGTGCCGATGAGCAGCACGCCGGTCCGCCCCTGCGGCGACCGATCGGCGTGCATTACCCGACACCTCCGGACAACTCGGGCGTGGTGTCCCACCTGCTTGGGTCCAGAGCCGGCGGCACCGGTGCGGCACCATGGGAACGATCGGTGAAGTGTCCCACGGCGGCACACCCGCCACCAGGGCACAACTGCGCCACGTCGGCGTCGGAGTTGTTGCGATTCGCGGGGCGCGGGGGGATCGGGGGCTGTGCAAACGTCGGCGGAAGGGGCACGCCGGACACGTTCGGCCAGCTGGCGATGGCGTGGCGCGGGGCTGGTTCCGGTGGGTGGAACGTCGTCGCGCTTGATCGACGGGCTGAGGTGGAACTGTGCGAGTTCGGATCTTGTTTACGCGATCGGTACCGGTTCGGCGGAAACCGTCGCGGGGGTGGCGATCCACTGTGGACCGACTGGCGCCGGCTCGTTGACGAACGGGGGGGTCCGTTGTCAACGAGCCGGTACCTCGGTCAGCGGGCTCGCCGTACTACTTCTTGGCGGCGGCGACCTTCTTGCGCGCCGGGCGCTTGCGGGCCGGCGCCGAGGGCTTGGCGGCTTCGAGCTCGGCCTGCTCGTAGGCACTCACGACGTCGGACGGGATGCGGCCGCGCTCGGAGATCTGGTAGCCGTTTTCGTTGGCCCACGCGCGGATCGTGCGCGAGCGCTCGCGGTCGGCCGGGGTGGCCGCCGTCGGCTGCCCCGCGGCGACGCGCACCTTGCGGCCACCGGTCTTGCGGGCCGCACCGATGTAGCGCGCGAGCTCATCGCGCAGCGCGGCGGCGTTGTCGTCGGACAGGTCGATCTCGTAGCTGACACCGTCGAGTCCGAAGGGGACTGTCTGGGTGGCCGGGCTGCCGTCGATGTCGTCCAGCATTTCGACGAGAACCTTCTGGGCCATGAGTGCTCCTTTGAAATTGGCGTGCATGCTGACCGTGACCAGGCGCACGAATGTGGCGATCGTTTGTGATCGTAGCATCGAATGGTCGGGGAAATGCAGGCACCGAAACTGTCGGGGAAACTCCCGGTGCGGTTGAGGCGGTGTCGCGGGTCAGGAAACGTCGACGGAAGGTGACCAAAAGGTCTCGAACTGCTCCGTCACGCCGTGGTACTGGCCGGCCCGGCGTTGCGCTTCGAGGTCCGCGGAGCTGTCCATTGTGTGATCGGGTTCCGCGTAGCGGGCCGGGTCGAGCTTCTTCCGGTTCTTGCGCGCGAGGTGGCGCGGGGTGCCTTCATGGACGAAAACCGCAGCGATCGCGAGGGCTTTGGCGGCCATCATGCCTCCGCCGGACGGAGTGGGCGGTCCGAGGTAGATCAGCCAGTCGGCCACGTCGCAGACGCGGATGAATTCTTCCTCGGTGCAGTGTGCGGCCCAGTCTGCTGCGGCGTCCTCGCCGTACTGGGCGGTCCACTGCGCGGTCAGCCGTCGAGTTGTGGAGAGCACGAGTGCTCACATTACGGGCACAGGAACAGGTTTACGCCGAGATCGCCGTCTCAGCCGGACGCGACGAGCGCGCAAGCCATTCCGAGGCTCATGCCCGCGCGGGACAACGCGTGGGTTGGGTTCGTGCGCCACGCGGGGACCGTGTGGGCGGCTTCGAGGAGGAACCACGCGGCCGCGGCGAAGGTGATGGGGGTCCACCAGCCGTGGCCCATGGTGGGCATGGTGAGCCACGGGCCGTGGTCGTGTGCGGGATGTGGCATGGCGGTGAGCATGAACAGCATCGCCGTGATGGGGGCGAGGTGGTGGAGGCGGCGGGTCGTGAGGGACCAGCCCAGAGTGAGCAGAAGCACGGCCTGCCAGCCGGCGGCGGGGATGGGGGCGCCGACGGGACAGGTCATGGCGATCATCGCGGAGCAGAGGACGAGTTCGGCCACAGAGTCGGAGCGGGTCGGCCGCCGGAGCGACGACGAGGCGTTGGCGGGCAACGGCGGGTCCGCGGCCGTGGCGGGCGACGGCGGCCCCCGGCGTTGGCGGGCAACGGCGAGCCGCCGGCGTTGGCGGGCAGCGGCGAGCCGCCGGCGTTGGCGGGCAACGGCGGGTCCGCGGCGATGGCGGGCGACGGCGAGCCGCTGGCGTTGGCAGGCAAAGACGAGCCCTCAGCGTCGGCGGGCAACGACGGCCCCACAGTGTTGGCGGGCAACGATGAACCCACGCCACACGACAACGCCTGACCACCGTGGACATCCACTGGAGACTCGCGCCGCCCAGTGACCTCCGCCGGAGCAGCAGGAACCCCACGCCAGAGCTCCGCCAGTGGCACCCACGCCAGCGCGGCGAACGTGGCCGTCAGCAGCCAGGACAGGGACGCCGGCACGAGAGGGACCCCCTTCCACCGGAGGTGATCGAAACGAGTACCCGGTAGACCACGCACAGTCGCGATTCGTGACAACCGGCGGGAAATGCCCCCGGACGAGACAGGAATTGTCGAAAACGAAAGGGCAGACCCGTTGCCCGCCAGGCCCACCGGCCGTGACCTGCGTCTCAAGGGCGCGCGACGTAAGGGAGCCGACGTGAACAGGCCACCTGGTGTTCGTGTTGGCTCAAACAGCCGTGAATAGCGTCCGGGGCGCTGAAGAATTCTCCCTGGAAACCTGAATGGGGTAGACCATGCGCGAAAACCAGGTGGGCCCGAACCGACGGTCCTTCCTGCGCAACGCGGGACTCGCCGGCGTCGGCGCCACGGCGCTGGGTGCGCTCGGCGTCGCACCGGCCCAGGCCGACACCGCGAACACCGCCAACAGAGGCACCGGCAGATGGAACCCGGACGGCGACAGCCTCCAGTTCACCGTCGCCGTGATGCCGGACACCCAGTACCTCTACTGGGGCAGCCAGAACAGCATCAACCCGGAGCCGCAGGAAGCCTCGTTCCGGTACGTGATCGAGAACAGCGGCACGCCGAACAACAACATCGTGTTCATGGCGCACCTCGGTGACGTCACGCAGGACGCCGACGTCACGTCTTTCCAGGCCGTGGACAAGACGTTCAAGATCCTCGACAAGGCGAACGTCGCCTACAGCGTGCTCGCCGGCAACCACGACGTTTCCGGGGACGACACCCGCGGCAACACGCCGTACCTGCAGGCGATGGGCCCGCAGCGCTTCAAGGGCCAGAAGTCGTTCGTCGGCTCGGACGCCAGCGGCTACAACACCGCGCACACGTTCCACGCGGCCGGGCGTGACTGGCTGCTGCTGGCCATGGACTGGCGGACGTCGGCCGCCGGGTTCGCGTGGGCGAACCAGGTCATCAAGGCGCACCCGAAGATGCCGGTGATCCTGACCTGCCACGAGATCGTCGCGCCGACCTACGGCGACGAGGTGTACCCGTACGAGTCGGGCGACCCCGAGAACAACGCCGAGATCACCGACTACGGCCAGACGGTGTGGAACTCGCTGATCAAGGACAACGACCAGATCTTCCTCACGCTCAACGGCCACTACTGGCCCTCGGGCCGCATCACGAAGAAGAACACGGCCGGCAACGACGTGCACCTGCACATCACGAACTACCAGAACCGCTACATGAGCGGTGGCGGCATGCTGCGCCTGTACCACTTCGACCTCGAGCGCAACACCATCGACGTCGAGACGATCTCGCCGTGGATCCTGGAGAAGGACCCGGCCAAGCGCAACCGCCTCGAGGTCATGGAGTCGCGGCTGACCACCGCCGTCGACCGGTTCTCGATGCCGTTCGACTTCGAGCAGCGCTTCTCCGGCTTCATCCCGGTGAAGACGCGCGCGGCTCGCGGGGCCAACAAGGTCCTGCTGCCCGGCACGCTCGCGTATTGGCGCTTCGACGGCAACCACGCCGCCGCCGGCAGCCCGGTCACCACGACCCAGAAGGTCAAGGACCTGTCCGGCAACGGCAACGACCTCACGCTGGCCTCGGTGCCCGGCACCGTTCCCGGCGCGCTGACCTGGTCCGACGACCACCACCCCGACCAGCCGGGCCACGCCAGCCTGCGCTTCGTCGGCGGCAAGAACCCGCTGCACGGCGCGTACCTCACCACCGCGGCGAAGGCGGCGCTGAACACCGAGACGTTCAAGCAGGGCTACACGATCGAGACGTTCGTGAAGATCCCGCGCGACTGGGACGGCGGTAACAACGGCAACATGCCGGTGCTGGTCCGCCGCGGCGCGGCCGGCGACGCGGGCAAGCACGGCAAGAACACCGACCCCAAGGAGCCGGTGGCCCAGCTCATGACCACGAACAACGGTCGTGAACTGCAGTTCAACTGCTACCCGCTCAGCCAGACCTACCCGACCACCAACTGGAGCCACGGCATGCCCGAGGATCAGTGGTGGCACCTCGCGGTGGTCAACGACGGTCACCACACCAAGGCGTACATCGAAAGCTCGCTGGTGGCCGACAACCCGTTCACCGACTCGGTCGGCATCGCCTCGCTCGGCCTCACCTGGCTGCTCGGCGGCCACGAGTACGGCGGCGCGATCGACAACGTGTTCCACGGCTGGATCGGTGACGTCCGCATCGTCAACCGGGCGCTGCGCCTGGACGAGTTCATGACCCACTGATCCGCCGGCAGCGGGTGGTCATCGGCGCCCACCCGCTGTCGTCCGCGGTCAGGAACTCCTTGCGGCGCTGAGGAAAGCTCGAATCAGCGCCTGGTCCTTGACGCCGCGGGAGGACTCGACGCCGCTGGAGACGTCCACTCCCCACGGGCGGACGGTGGCGACGGCGTCGGCCACGTTGTCCGGGGTGAGGCCGCCGGCCAGCAGCCAGTCGCCGTCGGGCGTCTTGGCCGACCAGTCCCACGTCTCGCCGGAGCCGGCGTTGGGGGAGTCGAGCAGGAGCAGGTCTTCGCCGTATTCGCCGACGGCCGGGATCTCTCCGGAGCGCAGTGCCGCGGCCCGGATCAGCCGCACGGGCAGATCGCGCAACGCCGCGAAGTCGGCCGGTGAGTACCCGGAGCCGTGCAGCTGGACGGCCCGGATCCCGGTCTCGGCCACGGCGTCGCGGATCTCCCGCACGGCCACACCCTTGAACACCCCGACCGTGAGCACCTCGCCGGGCACACCGGCCGCGAGCTGCGCCGCCTCGGCGCGGGTGACCTGCCGCGGGCTCTCGCACAGCAGGAACCCCACGGCGTCGGCTCCCGCTTCGACCGCGCACGTCACGTCGGCCGCCGTCTTCAGGCCGCAGATCTTCACGAACACGCCCCGACCCTAACGGTGACGGGCGGGCATCACGCGCGCACTCGCATCACCAACGTGACGGATCGGACACCCGCGTGGCGGCGCGGATGTGATTATGGGTCGACTTCCGCCCGACGAAGGAGCTCGCACGATGGTCACGGCGCACCCCGGTGGATCCGACGACGGCCGGCAGCTGTCCGGGATGACTGCGGCCTCGATCCGGCGCTGGCGCTGGAAGCGGGCGGCCGCCGTCGCCGGAACCGGTTCGGCCAGGTACGCGAAGATCGGCGACTCCATCAGCGCCGGTCAGGGACTCCAGCCCGCCACGCAGTCGCCGCCGGTGGTGATGGGCGGCATGCTGGCGGCCCGGGGCTTCCCGGTGCGGGGCGCCTCGGTGATCCTGAACCCGCGCACCATGACGGCCGATTCCCGGCTGACGTTCACCGGGTCCTGGTCCGAGTTCGCGCCCGGCGCGCTGACCACGTTCGCCTCGTCCGCGACGAGCGGCGGCGCCGTCTCGCTCACCGCTTTCGTCGCGGAGGCCGGCGACTACCTCGCCCGCGTCATCACCACGCTGGACTCGCGCGAGTGCACGATCGCGCTCGACGATGGCGAGCCCGGCCCGATCCGGGTCAGCGGTGCGGCCGGCCTGGCGACGCACCTCGTCGCGCTTCCCAAGCTGGCCGCCGGACGCCACACCGTCACGGTCACCGTGGCCGGCGAGGCCGGTGAGCTGCGCGTCGGCAGCATCGGGCTCGAAGCAGCCGACGGCATCACGATCAGCGACTTCGGCATCTCGATGTCGACCACCGAGGACTGGGTTGCCGGTGGCGCGGCGTATTCGGCGCTGAACCACGTGGTGGCGTGGGCGCCGGACCTCGCCCTGATCGCGTTGATGACGAACGACGCCAACGAGCAGACGTTCATCGCGCCGGACCGGTACGCGGCCAACCTCGACACGATGGTGTCCGCATTGGAGAACATCTGCGACGTCGTCCTCGAGGCCCAGATCCCCGGCGACCCGGACTGGGTCGACCTGTCGCCGTACCGCGACGCCGTGTACGCCGTGGCCAATGCCCACGGCGTCCCGGTGCTCGATCTCTTCGACCGCTGGGGCAGCTACGCCGCCGCCGCGGACGCGGGCCTGATGAACGACGCGTTCCACCCCAACGCGGCCGGTGCGGCCGACATCGCCGCGGCGGAGCTCGAGGTCGTTTCGGCTTGAGTGACGCGGGTGCGCCGGTGCCGTCCGGCCACTCGGTCCGGCCGCACTGATTCGTGACGGTGGCATCGCCGCGCCCGCTTCTCGGGTCCGCTGGACAACGGCGAGCCGGGATGTTGTCCTGAGGGACAACGCACCGGGAGGCGGCATGACAGCAGCGCAGCTCGCGGCCGGCCTGGCCGACGTGTCGCAGCAGGTGCTCGCGTCCAGCGGTGATCCCGACGAGGTCACGCAGGCCTGTACACAGGCGTTGCGGCCGCATCGGCTCGTGGTGCATTCGCGCCGGGCGCGGCTGGCGACCCGGTTGGAGCACCTCTCGGCGGGCCCGATCTCGCTCAACCGCCTGCGCTACGGGGCCGACGTGACGGTCGCGCCCGCCGTGCCCGAAGAGGACAACTTCCTGCTGACGCTGCCCGTCGCCGGGTCCGCGAAGTTCACCTACGGGCGCGACACCGCGGAGCTCGCGCCGGGGCGGCCCGCGATCGTGGGGCCGTACCGGGAGTTCAAGCTGGACATCGACAGCGCGTTCGACCAGCTGATCGTGCGGATGGACCGGCGCTGGGTCGAGAGCACGGCCCGCCGGATCCGCGGGGTCGCGACGGTCGGGCCGGTGGATCTCTCGCTGTCGCTGCCGGAGCAGCCCGCGTTCCTGTACCGGCTGCTGGAGAGCGTGGTCAGCCTGCCGACGCTGGGGCCCAGCGTCGCGCGGCCGGAGGTCGGGCAGCAGCTGGGCGAGCTGGTGATCGAGTCGTTCCTGCTCACGCAGCTGCGCGAGGAGGAAGCCGAACCCGCGCGGGTGCCGTCGGCGCAGGTGCGGCGGGCGATGGAGTACCTGCTCGACCACCTCGCCGAGCCGATCAGCCTGTCGGAGGTCGCGCGGCAGAGCGGGACGAGCCTGCGCAGCCTGCAGGCCGGGTTCCGCCGGGACCTCGACACGACGCCCGGCCAGTGGCTGCGGGGGCAGCGGCTCGACCGGGCCCGCCGGCTGCTGGCGGCGGGTGAGCCGGGGACCACGACCGTGACGGGCGTCGCGGCGGAATGCGGCTACTTCCACCTGGGCGAGTTCGCCACGCAGTTCAAGGCGCGCTTCGGGGTCACGCCGTCGGCCGTGCTGGGCCGCCGCTGACGGTTTGCGCGAATCCGATGCTCGCGCGTCGCTTCGCCGATAGTCCTTCCCGCTCGCCGACAGCAGCATGTGCCGTACGCACTCATCGGCGAGAACGGAGCGGCGGATGCGATTCGTACTGGTGCACGGGGCGTGGCACTTCGGGGAACTGTGGGACCCCGTCCGCAAGCACTTGGAGGACGCGGGCCACGAGGTCCACACCCCGACGGCCGGCGGCCTCGGCGAGAACGACGACAAGCACGTCGACCTGCGCGGCGCCGCGCAGCCGATCGTCGACTACATCCGGGAGCACGACCTGACCGACGTCGTGCTGGTCGGGCACAGCTGGGGCGGGTACGTGATCTCCCGCGTGGCGATCGAGCTGCCCAAACGGATGCGGCGGCTGGTCTACTTCGCCGCCTTCGTGCCGGCGCACGGCCGGGCGCTCGTCGACGAGATCCCGCCGCACCTCGTCGCCGCGCTGCAGGCGAGCTACGACGAACGCACCGACGGTGGCGTGGTGCTGCCGTTCCCCGTGTGGCGCGACGCGTTCTACGGCGATGCCTCGGCGGAGGAGGCGAAGCGCGTGTACGACGTGTTACGCCCGCAGCCGTGGAGCGCCTTCACCGACCCAGCGGACATGACGGGCTGGGACAAGGTGCCGCAGGCGTTCAGCTACTTGGCGCCGTCCGAGGACAACGACATCACGCAGGGCGAATGGGGGCGGCACCCGCGGCTGTCCAACCGGCTCGTGATGTTCCGGCTCGTCGGCATGGAGGGCAGCCACGAGGTGCTGCTGGCGAACCCCGAGCTGACAGCGCGCAAGTTCATCGAGGCGGGGCGGGACTGACCGTCCTTTGAGGAGTGAAGTGACGATCGAATTGACGGTGGTCGGCTCCGGCGCGACGTTCGTGATCGCGCCGGAGCGGATCGTGGTGGCGGGCTACACCGCGAAGGACGAGGCCGCGGTGGAGCACCACATCGCCGAGCTCGCGGCGATCGGCGTGCCGCGGCCGGCGAGTGTGCCGGCGTATTACGTGCTCTCGCCCGGACTGTTGACCACTTCACCGTTGGTAGAGGTGGGTTCGGCGACGACGTCGGGGGAGGTCGAGCCCGTGGTGATCCGTCACGACGGGCGGTACTACCTCGGCGTCGGCTCCGATCACACCGACCGGGAGCTCGAACGTGTCGACATCGCGCAGAGCAAGGCCGCATGCCCGAAGCCGCTGGGCTCGCGGGTGGTGGAGATCGGGCCCGACCTGTCCGTTGTGGACTGGGATGGCCTGGTCGTGGAGTCCGGTGTGGACTCTGCGGCTTATCAGAGCGGCAGTGTCGCGACGCTGCGCCACCCCTCGGACACGCTCGGCCGGATGCCGGCCGGGCTGGACGACGGCGGTGACCTCGTGCTGTTCTGCGGCACGCTTTCCTTGCTCGGCGGGAAGTTCGTCTTTGGTTCGCGCTGGCGCGTCGACCTGCGGCTGCCCGGCGGCGAAACCCTGACCCATGTGTACGAAACCCAGCGAAGGAAGGCTTGATGCGCACCGGATCGCAGTACCTGAGCGCCCTCGACGACGGACGGCGCGTCTACCTCGACGGCAAGCGCGTGGACGGTGTGGCGCGGCACCCGGCGTTCGCGCCGATCGCGAAGACCGTGTCGGAGCTGTTCGACCTCGCCGCCGACCCCGCGTCCGGCATGACGCGGCCGGGCCCGGACGGCGACGTGGTGAACCGGCTGTTCACCGCGCCGCGCAGCCGCGAGGACCTCACGGCGTTCCGCGAGGCCGCCACCACCTGGGCGCGCCACACCCACGGCTGGGTGGGCCGCAGTCCTGACCACGTCGGCGCGTTCCTCGCCGCGTTCGCGTCGCACCCGGACGTGTTCGGCGACTACGCGGCGAACGTGACGGCGTTCCAGAAGCGTGTCGTCGAGGAGGATCTGTACCTGTCGTACGCGATCATCCCGCCGCAGGTTTCGCGCGCCACCACGGCGAGCGCGTGGGACGGCGATCTGGTGCAGGTCGGCGTCGCCGAGGAGCGCGCCGACGGCATCGTGGTGCGGGGTGCGCAGATGCTGGCCACGGGCGGTCCGGTCGCCGACGAGATCCTCGTGTCGTGCATCAAGCCGCTGACGCCGGAGGACACGGATTTCGCGCTCAGCTTCGTGCTGCCCGTGGACACCGAGGGCCTCAAGCTCTACTGCCGCCGCCCGTACGCGCCCGCCGCGACGAGCCACTACGACTACCCGCTCACGACGCGCTTCGACGAGACCGACGCGTTGCTGATCTTCGACGACGTGTTCGTGCCGTGGGACCGCGTGTTCGTCTACCGCGACGTCGCCGGCGTCCGCAACCAGTTCTTCGCGACGGGCGCGCACGTGCTGGGCAACTGGCAGGCGCAGATCCGGTTCTCGGTGAAGCTGCAGTTCCTGGCCGGCCTGGCGCGCAAGGTCGCGGCGGTCAACGGTGTCGACAAGTTCCCCGGTGTCGTGGAGAAACTCGGCGAGCTGGCCAGCCTGGTGTCCCTTGTGGAGTCTGCCGTGCTGGCCGCCGAGTACACGGCATCGCCGGACTCGGCCGGCCTCTGGCGCCCGGGCAGCCGCGCGCTGTACGGTGCCATGGGCCTGCAGTCGGAGCTGTACCCCCGCGTGCTGGCCATCCTCCGCGACCTCGTCGGCGGCGGCGTGCTGCAGGTCCCCTCCAGCGTCGCCGACATGACCACCCCGGAAACCCGCGCGGACATCGACCGCTACATCTACAGCCCCGGCACCCCGGCCGCCGACCGCGTCAAGCTCTTCAAACTCGCGTGGGACGCCGTCGGCAGCGAATTCGCCGGCCGCCACCACCAGTACGAACTCTTCTACGCCGGCGCGCCCTTCGTGGTGAAGGGCTACTCCTTCCGCAACTACGGCTTCGACGGCCCGCTGTCCGAAGTGGACCGTTTCCTGGCCGGCTACTCCGAGGACAGCCAATGAGCAAACCCGAACGCGAGTTCTTCCCCGTGACCGACGTGGACTTCACCATCTGCAAGGGCGACGACCCGCGCATCACCGAACGCGTGCTGTCCACGGACCCGGCCTCCGGTGTCGCCACCCGCATCCTCCGCTACGCCCCGGGCGCCGACTCCTCCCCGATGGGCGTCCAGTCCCACGACTTCTGGGAGGAGGTCTACATCCTCGAGGGCTCGTTCACCGACCTCACCCTCGGGCAGACCTTCACCGCCGGCATGTACGCCTGCCGCCCCCCGGGCATGCCCCACGGCCCCTGGCACACCGAGGAGGGTGTGCTCACGTTCGAGGTCCGTTACCGCGCATGACCACCATGCCTCCCGACTGCACTCCCGGATCCGGCCCCGTTGACGCGTTGGCCATGCGGACGACGATGGGCCGGTTTGCCACTGGAGTCGCGGTGGTGACCACCGTATTCGACGGGGTTCCCCATGGAATGACGGTGAATTCGCTTACTTCGGTGTCCCTGTCTCCGCCTTTGGTGCTGGTGTGCTTGACGACTGGTGCTCGCACTACCGAGGCGGTGGTCTCGGCGGGCCGTTTCGCGCTGAATGTGCTGTCGACTCGGCAGGAGCAACTCGCCCTTCGCTTCGCTCGTCGCGGCGAGGACCATTTCTCGGGCCTGCCGGTGAAGACGGGGGCACATGCGGTGCCGGTGATTCCGGATGCCCTGGTGCACTTGGAGTGCTCGGTCCACCGGTTGTTGACGGCTGGGGATCACGAGGTGGTGATCGGCGAGGTGCTGAAGGTGTGCTCACGGGACGGAGAGCCGCTGGGGTTCCTCGGCGGGCGGTTCAGTGACGTGGTAGATCGGGGTCATGAGCCGGTGCCGTGGTTCTTCTGAGGCCGGACGACCCTGGCTGGTGGTGCGGACGGAACTGATCTACCGTCGCTGGGTGGAGCCGTTTCCGTATCGCACGTTCACGACCTGTGGGCTGAGTGAACCGCACCGGTTTGCGTTGTGGGAGCAGCACAACGCGCCGGAGTCCTGAGGTTTTTCGCGGGGGTTTTCGGTCGCCAGGGGGGCCTGGTCGTTCGGAGGCATTGTGCGGTTCAGAGCTCTGGTCCTGTCCTTCTTCGCGGTTCTCGTCGACGGTTTCGACACGGCCGCGCTGTCGTTTTCCATCCCTTCACTGGCACACGAGTGGCACTCGACGGCCGCGGCGTTCACCCTGGCGATCGTGGCCACGAACGTCGGCACGGTCGTCGGTTACCTCGCCGCGGGGCGGCTGTGCGCGCGCTTCGGCCGCCGGCCGGTGCTGTTGACGGGCGTCGGGGTGTTCGCCGTCGGCACGGTGCTAACGGCGATGGTGTTGCCGGCGCACTCCATGGCGTTGCTGGCCGTGATGCGCCTGGTGTCGGGCCTCGGTCTCGGCGCGGTGTTGCCTGCTGCGGTGTCGTTTGCGGTCGAACATTTCGCTCCGGTGTACCGCTCGCGGGTGTCTGTGTCGGTCACGCTGGGTCTTGCGGCTGGCGCGACCCTCGGCGGCTTCTTCGGTGGCAAGCTGATCACCGGACTGGGGCCGACGGGTGTCTTCTGGCTCGCCGGCGGCGCGACGGTTCTGGTGTTCGCGGCGATGCTCGTGGGGTTGCCGCCTGCGGTCGCGGTCGCTGTTTCTCCGCGTGGGGCTTCGGTTTTGCGGCTGTTCGGAACGGAGTTGCGGGCGAATACCGGGCTGTTGTGGGCGTACTCGTTTCTGGTGTTCGCCTCGTCGTACACGCTGATCTCATGGGCGCCGACTCTGCTGACGAGCTATGGGTTCACCCGCACGCAAGCGCCGCTGGGGCTCGCGTTCGTCAGCTTGGGAGGGATCATCGGCGGGCTGGTGCTGATTCCGGTGGCTGCTCGGATCGGGATCATGCGTGCACTGGTGGTGCTTCCAGCGCTGGGCGTGGTTTTCATGATCGTTGCCGGGCTGGCGCGATTGTCTGGTGTGGCGCTGTTGCTTGTGCTTACGGTTGCCGGGGTTGGGATCATCGCGGGGCACATCGGGCAGACGGCGCTTGCTGTTGCGTTGTATGACGTTGATGCTCGTACCACCGGTGTCGGCTGGTCTGCTGCGCTGGGTCGGCTCGGGTCTGTCGTGGGTCCGGCGGGGGCTGGGTTGCTGCTGGCGCTGGCTTTGTCGGCCGGGTCGATTTTGCTGCTGGCCGCGGTTCCGGCTGTCGTGGCGATCGGGTGTGCTGTTGTGCTGTGGAGGAGGAATCGGGATTCTCGGGTGGTGGGGGTGGTGGTGGAATCTGGGGTTTGACTCTTGGTCCGGAGTGAACTCGACAGCCTGAGGAAGAGTCGCGTGCCGACGGACAATCTCCGGGAACGGCACGGCAAAGAAACAAACCGACACCAGCCCACCGTGGTCCGAGACCAAATCCCGCAGCATCTCCCCGAAGCGCGCGAACGGGGAAGATCCCCTCCAAGACCACGGCGTAACCGGTGCCGAGCATCCGACAGGCCGCGCAGGATCAGCAAACGCGCCACAGCCACCGACGCTGACTCAAAGCGAGTATGACCGTTCAGACATGCCCGACGCCCGGATCGGCATTGGACGGGTATGGCTCCGCCAGCGACGATGGATGCACCAATCACCGCTGGTCAGAAGCGGCTTACGTCGAGGAGGACGTCCGTGGGAACACCGCGCAGCACCTACGCCCCCACCGATCCGCACGCGTTGAAGTTTCGGCGGGCGTTGCGGCACTTCCCGAGTGGTGTGTCGGTGGTGACCGTTGTGGATGGGGACGGTGGGGTGCACGGGATGACGGCGAGTTCGTTCGCGTCGGTGTCGCTGGATCCGCCGTTGTGTGCGGTGAGTGTGAACAAGCCGGGGCGGATGCATCAGTTGCTGCAGGGCACGGATGGGCACTTCGGGCTGAGCATCCTGGGGAACGACCAGGGGGCGATCGCCGATTTCTACGCGCGCCAGCCGTGGAGTGTGGCGGTGGACGTGGAGATGGACGTGTACCACGGGTGTCCCACGGTGGGCGGTGCGCTGGCGTGGTTCGTGTGCCGGAAATGGGCCGCGTACGACGGCGGGGACCACACGATTTTCGTGGGCGAGTCGTTGGACTACGGGTCGACGTCGCGGGAGGACCTGCAGCCGCTGGTGTGGCACAAGTCGGCCTATCACGACCTGGGCGAGCAGCGTCCGCGGGTCACGAAGCAGGGCTGAAGCGGCGGGTCACCTGGACGGCCTCGGCCACGAGCTTGTCGATGAGCGCGCTCGCCGACGGAGTGGGCGTGCCGGCGGCGGGCATGGTGATGCCGACGCTGTGGCCGATCGGTTCGAGCGACAGCGGCAGGCGCGCGATCCCGGGGTCCTCCTCGGTGATCAGGCGCGGCAGCGCGGCCACGACGTCGGTGTCGCGCAACAGCTGGCGCACGGTGAGGAACGAGGTCGCCTCGACGCGGTTGGCGGGCAGGAGCACGTCGTTGTTGTGGAACAGCTCCTCCAGCTCACGCCGCAACGCCGTCTCCGGACCGGGCAGGATCCACGGGTACTCGGCTACCGTCGCGAGGTCCACGGTCTTCGCACCGGCCAGCGGGTGCGCGGCGCGGACCACGAGGACCACGGACTCGTCGTAGAGCTTGCGGCGCAGGAAGCCCTCGTCGGAGATCTGCGTGAGCCGTCCGACGATCAGGTCGAGCCGGCCCGCGCTCAGCTCCACCAGCAGCGACTCGGGCGTCCCGTCGCGCACGGCCACGGTGAGGTTCGGCCGCTCCGCCTTCAACGCCGCGATGGCCCTCGGGAGCAGCACGTTCGAGCCGAACAGGTGCGTCCCCACCACCACGGTGCCGCGTTCGGCGCCCGCCAGCTCCACCACGTGGCGGGCGGCCTGGCGGGCCTGGGCGAGGATCGCGCGCGCGTGCTCGGTGAAGGCCTCGCCGTACACGGTCGGCGTGAGGCCGCGCGGGCCGCGCTGGAACAGCTCGACCTCCAGGATCTCCTCCAGCTCCCGTAGCCCGCGCGTCGCCACGGGCTGGGTCACGTGCAGCTCGGCGGCCGCGCCGACGATCGTGCCGCGCCGCGCGATGGCGTCGAGCAGCACCAGGTGGCGGAACTTCATCCGGCCGTCGAGCAGTCGCGGCAGCTCACGAGGGGTCATATCGAGCGACTATAGCCATATGCACATATCAACTTAAGGCTTTGGCATTTGTCAGGCATAGCTGGAGGTCGCGACGATGAGCAGGGATCACAGCCACACGGGAAGGCGGACATGACGGTGCTCAAGAGCTTCGTGGACGGGCGGTTCACCGACAGCGGTGGTGACCTGTTCGACAAGGTCAGCCCGGTCGACGGGACCCTCGTCACCCAGGTCGAGGAAGCCGGCCAGGCGGTGGTCGACCGCGCGGTGCGCGCCGCCCGGGCCGCGCTCGACGGCGCGTGGGGCCGCACCTCCGACGCCGAGCGCGCGCGGGTGCTCAGGAAGATCGCCGACCGGATCGACGAGCGGTTCGACGACCTGCTCGCGGCCGAGGTCGCCGACACCGGCAAACCGCTCGACCTGGCCCGCCGCCTCGACGTCTCGCGCGCCGCGGCCAACTTCCGGGCCGCGGCCGACACGATCGCGTCGGCCGGGCTCGACTCGTTCCTCACCGAAGGCCCGGCCGGGCGCGCGCTGAACTACGCGCTGCGCAAGCCGCTCGGCGTGGTCGCGGTGATCGTGCCGTGGAACCTGCCGCTGTTGCTGCTGACCTGGAAGGTCGCGCCGGCGCTGGCCGCGGGCAACGCCGTGGTGGTGAAGCCGTCGGAGGAAACGCCCTCGAGCGCGACGCTGCTGGCCGAGCTCATCACCGAGGCCGGCGCGCCCGACGGCGTGTTCAACGTCGTCCACGGCTTCGGCCCCGGCTCGGCCGGCGAGTTCCTCACGAGCCACCCGGGCATCGACGGCGTCACGTTCACCGGCGAATCCCGCACGGGCTCGGCGATCATGCAGGCGGTGGCGCCGCGCGTGCTGCCGGTGTCGTTCGAGCTCGGCGGCAAGAACGCGGCCGTGGTGTTCGACGACGCGGACCTCGGCAAGACCGTCGACGGCCTCGCCCGCTCGACGTTCACCAACACCGGCCAGATCTGCCTGTGCACCGAGCGGATCTACGTGCAGCGCGGCATCTTCGACGAGGTCGCCGCCGGCCTCGCCGAACGCGCCGAGGCCCTGCGCTTCGGCCGCCCCGACGATCCGGGCACCACCACGGGACCGCTGATCTCCCGCCAGCACCGCGAAAAAGTCCTCTCCTACTACGAGCTCGCCGAGCAGGAAGGCGCGAAGCTCCTGGCCGGCGGCGGGATCCCGGACCTCGGCCCCGATCTCGACGGCGGCGCCTGGGTGCGCCCCGCGCTGTGGACCGGGCTCGACAACACCCACCGCGTGCTGCGCGAGGAGATCTTCGGCCCCGTCGCGGCGCTCGTGCCGTTCGACACCGAGGACGAGGCGATCCGCCTGGCCAACGACAGCGACTACGGTCTCGCCGCGGCCGTGTGGACCACGAATCTCGAACGCGCCCACCGCGTCGCGGGCACCATGCGCGTCGGCATGTCGTGGGTCAACACCTGGTACCTGCGCGACCTGCGCTCGCCCTTCGGCGGCAACGGGCTTTCGGGCATCGGCCGCGAGGGTGGTGTGCACTCGCTGCACTTCTACACCCAGCCGACCAACGTGTGCGTGGCGCTGTGAACGCCCGGGTCGCAGCGGCGATCGACACCGCCGTCGCCCGCCTCCAGCGGGCCGAACGGGACCGGACGCCCGTGCAGCCGGTGCGCGAGTTCCTCGGTGAGGACGACATCGACGCCGCCTACGAGGTGCAGCGCCGGATCATCTCGGACAAGATCGCGAGCGGCCGTCGGATGGTCGGCCGCAAGATCGGGCTGACGTCGGAGGCCGTGCAGCGCCAGCTCGGCGTGGACCGGCCGGACTTCGGGGTGCTGCTCGACGACATGGTGTTCGGCGACCGCGCCGAGATCCCGCTCGAGCGCTTCTGCCAGCCGCGCGTCGAAGGCGAAGTCGCGTTCGTGCTCGGTGCGGACCTGTCCGACGGCGCCACGGTCGTCGACGTCCTGCGCGCCACGGAGTTCGTGCTGCCGGCGATCGAGATCGTCGACTCGCGCGTGGCCGGCTGGGACATCCGGATCACCGACACCGTCGCGGACAACGCGTCGAGCGGCGCTCTGGTGCTGGGCACGCGGCCGGTGAAGCTGTCCGAAGTGGACCTCGCCGGGCTCGGCATGGTGCTGGAGCACGGCGGCGAGCCGATCTCGACCGGCGTCGGCGCGGCCTGCCTCGGCTCACCGGCCGTCGCCGTCGCGTGGCTGGCGCAGGAGGTCGCGCGCCGCGGAGAGCCGCTGCGGGCGGGGGAAGTGGTGCTGGCCGGCGCGTGGGGACCGATGGTGGCCGTGCCGGCGCCCGGGAGCTACGTGGCCCGGTTCGAAGACATCGGAGAGGTCCGCGTCGGGTTCACCGCCGGGCCGGACGGAGGGAAACGCGCATGAGCACCCCGGTGGCGATCATCGGGTCGGGCAACATCGGCACCGACCTGATGTTCAAGGTGAAACGGCTTTCGACCGAGCTCGAAGTCGCGGCGATGGTCGGCATCGACGCCGCCTCCGACGGGCTCGCGCGGGCGCGCCGGCTCGGGGTCGCGACGTCGCACGAAGGCGTGGCCGGGCTCGTCGCCCTGCCCGAGTTCGCCGACATCCGGCTGGTCTTCGACGCGACGTCGGCCGGCGCGCACCGGCACAACAACGAGGTCCTCAGCGCCCACGGCAAGCAGCTGGTGGACCTCACGCCCGCGGCCATCGGGCCGTACGTGGTGCCGACCGTGAACCTCGACGAGCACCTCGGCGCGCCCAACGTCAACATGGTCACCTGCGGCGGCCAGGCGACGACCCCGGTCGTGGCCGCCGTTTCCGCGGTGGCGCCGGTGGCCTACGCGGAGATCGTGGCGACGATCGCCGCCAAGTCCGCCGGTCCCGGCACCCGCGCGAACATCGACGAGTTCACCGAGACCACGGCGCGCGCACTGGAAACCGTCGGCGGCGCCGGGCGCGGCAAGGCGATCATCGTGCTCAACCCGGCCGACCCGCCCATCACCATGCGGGACACGGTGTTCTGCCTCGTGGAAGAGTCCGAAGTGGACGAAGCCGCCGTCAGTGCGTCCGTCGAAGCCATGGTCGCGCAGGTGCAGGACTACGTGCCGGGCTACCGGCTCAAGCAGCGCGTGCAGTTCGACCGGGTGGACGAGCCGTTCCTGCCCGCGCTCGGGCGCGCGTTCCGCGGCGTGAAGGTGGCGGTGTTCCTGGAGGTCTCCGGCGCCGGGCACTACCTGCCGGAATACGCCGGCAACCTCGACATCATGACCTCGGCCGCCCTGCGGACCGCGGAACGGCTCGTGCAGGTCGCCGCGGAAGGAGCCCTTCGATGAAACTCTACGTGCAGGACGTGACGCTGCGCGACGGCATGCACGCCATCTCCCACCGCTACAGCGTCGAGCAGGTGCGCACGATCGCCGCCGCGCTGGACGCTTCGGGCGTCGCGGCCATCGAGGTCGCGCACGGCGACGGGCTGGCCGGGTCCAGCGTGAACTACGGCCACGGCGCGGCCACCGACGCGGGCTGGATCGCCGCGGCCGCCGAAGTGGTGAAGAACGCCAAGCTCACCACGCTGCTGCTCCCGGGCGTCGGGACGATCGAAGACCTGCGGGCCGCACGCGACCTCGGCGTCGCCAGCGTCCGCATCGCCACGCACTGCACCGAGGCCGACATCGCGATCCAGCACATCGGCTGGGCGCGCGACAACGGCATGGACGTCGCCGGGTTCCTCATGCTGAGCCACATGAACCCGCCCGAAGACCTGGCGAAGCAGGCGAAGATCATGGAAGACGCGGGCGCGCACTGCGTCTACGTCACCGACTCCGGCGGTCGCCTGACCATGCGGGACGTCGCCGCGCGGATCGACGCGTACCGCGAAGTCCTCGACGCGGAAACGCAGATCGGCATCCACGCCCACGAAAACCTGTCGCTGTCGGTGGCCAACAGTGTCACCGCCGTCGAGCATGGTGCCTACCGGGTGGACGCTTCGCTGGCCGGCCAGGGCGCCGGCGCGGGGAACACGCCGATCGAGGCGTTCATCGCCGTCGCCGATCTGCTCGGCTGGAACCACGGCTGCGACCTGTTCGGCCTGCAGGACGCGGCCGAGGACCTCGTCCGTCCACTTCAGACCCGCCCGGTCCGGGTGGACCGCGAGACCCTGACCCTGGGCTACGCCGGCGTCTACTCCAGCTTCCTCCTCCACGCCGAACGCGTCGCCGGCCGCTACGACCTCGACGTCCGCGCGATCCTGCTCGAAGCCGGCAAGCGCGGCCTCGTCGGCGGCCAGGAAGACATGCTGGTCGACGTCGCGCTCGACCTCGTGGCCACGCGAGAGGCGGCCCCGGCGTGATCGAGGCGTTCGCGACGCGGCTCGACGAAGCCGCCACCACCCGCAAGCCGTGTGCGCAGCTGTCCACGGACCACGAGCTGTCGCTGGACGACGCCTACGCCGTGCAGCGCGAGCTGGTCGAACGCCGCCTCGCCCGAGGCGAGCGCCACTTCGGGGTCAAGCTCGGCTTCACCAGCAAGGCCAAGGCCGCGCAGATGGGGGTCGACGACGTCATCATCGGCCGCCTCACCTCGGGCATGGTCCTGGCCGACGGCGACGAGCTCGACCTGAACACCCTCATCCACCCGCGTGCCGAGCCGGAGGTCGCGTTCCGGATCGGCCGCGACGTCGAGCCCGGCGAGGTGCCCGGCCCGGACCTCGTGGACGCGGTCGCCCCGGCGATCGAGGTGATCGACTCCCGCTACCGCGACTTCAAGTTCTCGCTGGCCGACGTGGTCGCCGACAACACCTCGGCCGCCGCCGTCGTCCTCGGGCAGTGGCAGCCGCTCGCAGCCGGGCTCGACAACCGCGGTGTGGTGTTCGAAGTGGACGGACGCATCGCCGGCGCCGGCTCGACCGCCGCCATCCTCGGCGACCCGCTGCGCGCGATCCCCGCCGCCGTCCGCATGGCCCAGCGCTACGGCCTCCCGCTCGCCGCGGGCACCGTCCTGCTGGCCGGCGCGGCCACCCCCGCGGTGGCGCTCGAAGCCGGCACCCACGTCAGCGCCACCGTCTCCGGCCTCGGCCGGGCCCGCTTCTCCGTCGCACCGCAGGGAGCACCCCGATGACCGAAGCCAAAACGCTCGCGGACAAGGCCAAACCCCGCGGCCGCTTCCCGCACCTGAAACGCGCCGGCGACCTCGTGTTCGTCTCGGGCACGAGCAGCCGCCTGCCGGACAACACGTTCGCCGGGGCCGAGGCCGACGAGTTCGGCACCACGACGCTCGACATCCGCGTGCAGACCGCCGCCGTGCTGGACAACATCGACGACATCCTCGGTTCCGTCGGCGCGAGCCTCGACGACGTCGTGCAGGTGACCAGCTACCTGGTCAGTATGAACGACTTCGGTGGCTACAACGAGGTCTACGGCCGCTACTTCGACGAGAACGGCCCGACACGCACCACGGTCGCCGTGCACCAGCTGCCGCACCCGCACCTGCTCATCGAGATCCAGGCCGTCGCCCACGTGCCGCGCGAATCCAGTGGAGGGAACTGAAATGACCGACATCAACCCCGTTTTCAACTTCGCCGCGTGGGTCGAAGAACACCAGCACCTGCTCAAGCCGCCGGTCAACAACAAGCAGATGTGGGAACGCACCGGCGATTTCATCGTGCAGGTCGTCGGCGGGCCCAATCAGCGCACCGACTTCCACGTGGACCCGTACGAGGAGTGGTTCTACCAGGTCAAGGGCAACATGCACGTGAACGTGATGACCGACGAGGGACAGCAGACCGTCCACGTGCGCGAGGGTGACATGTGGCTGCTGCCCGGCAACGTGCCCCATTCGCCGCAGCGCCCCGAGGCCGGCTCGATCGGTGTCGTGATCGAGCGCGTCCGCGAAGAGGGCACGCTGGAGAAGTTCCACTGGTACTGCCTCAACTGCGAACACCTCGTGCACGAGGTCGAACTGCAGGTGCGTGACATCGTCGAGGACCTGCCGCCGGTGTTCGAGCAGTTCTACGAAGACGAGTCCCTGCGCAAGTGCGCCAACTGCGGCACGGTGCACCCCGGAAGGTCCGCGCTCTGATGCCCCAGGTGATCGACGTCCACACACACTTCGTCCCGCGCGGCTGGCCGGCGCTGGGCGACGGCCCGGTCGAGGAGAGCACGCTGCCGTGGCTGCGCGTCGAGAACGAGCGCGAGGCGACCATCATGGTCGGCTCGCGCGAGTTCCGGCGCGTCCTCGCCAACTGCTGGGACGCGGGCGAGCGGCTGCGTGAGATGGGCGAAGACCAGGTCGACGTGCAGGTCGTGTCGCCGACGCCGGTGTTCTTCTCCTACGACCGCCCGCCCGCCGAGGCCGTGCGGATCGCGAAGGTCTTCAACGACCTCGCGCTGGAGATCTGCGAACCGGCGTCCGGACGGCTGCTGCCGTTCTGCCAGGTTCCGTTGCAGGACCCGGATCTCGCGTGCGAGGAGCTCGACCGGTGCCTCGCCGCCGGCCACCGCGGCGTCGAGATCGGCAACCACGTGGGCGACCGCGACCTCGACGACGCCGGCATCGTCACGTTCCTGCAGCACTGCGCGGCCAAGGGCGTGCCGGTGTTCGTGCACCCGTGGGACATGCCGAGCTCGCCGCGGCTGAGCCGCTGGATGTCGCAGTGGCTCACGGGGATGCCGGCGGAGACGCACCTTTCGCTGCTGGCCATGATCCTCGGCGGCGTGTTCGACCAGGTGCCCGAGACGCTCAAGATCTGCTTCGCCCACGGCGGCGGCTCGTTCGCGTTCTGGCTCGGCCGGCTCGAAAACGCCTGGCACGAGCGCCACGACGTGATCGGCGGCTCCGCCAACCCGCCGTCGAGCTACCTCGGCCGGTTCTCCGTGGACAGCGTGGTGTTCGACCCGTCGGCGCTGCGGCTGCTGGTCGACGTCGTCGGCGTGGAGAACATCCTGCTCGGCAGCGACTACCCGTACCCGCTGGGCGAACGGCCGGTGGGCCAGGTGGTGCGCAAAGCACAGTTCCTGTCCGAAGCCGAACGCGGCCTGTTGCTCGGTGGCAACGCCGCGCGGTTCCTCTCCCTGCCCGAGGAGATCACGACATGACCGCGTACAACTCCTACCTCAAGGCCGACGTCCTGCACACCCTGCAGGAGCCGGTGACCGACCTGGAGGGCGAGCGGTCGTTCCTCGTGGTGTGCCAGGTGCAGGAGCTGTACTTCGGCCTGATCACCACGGAGCTGCGCTTCGCCGCGCAGCACTTCCGGGACGGCGAGACCCCGTCGGCCGCGGCGGCCCTGCGCCGGGCGGCGGACCACTTCGCGGGCCTGAACGCGTCGTGGAAGTCGCTGGAGTGGATGACCGTCGGCGACTTCCTGCCGATCAAGAACGGCCTCGGGTCCGTGCACGGCAAGTCTTCGTCGCTGCAGTCGTGGAAGTACCGCGAGCTGGTGTTCCTGCTGGGCATCCGCCCGCACGCGCTGGCCGACCCCGTGTCGTCGATGCCGGACGAGCACTCGTCGCTGCTGACGACCCTGCGCGAGCCGAGCGTCTACGACGAGGCGCTGGCGCTGCTGAGCCGGCGTGGACTGTCCATTCCGGACGCGATAGTGAAGCGTGACCCGCAGGAGGAACACGAGTCGCACCCCGACGTGGTGCGCGCGTGGACCACGGTCTTCTACGGCGGCGACCCCGCGCTCGTGGACCTGCGGTTCTGCGGCGAGGCCCTGATGAAGATCGCGGAGGGCTACGCCGAGTACAAGCACCTGCACCTCGTGGCCACGCGCCGCACGTTCGGCCACCGGCCCGGCTACTACGGCTCCAGCGGCCTCGACTGGCTGGTGCAGACGGTGGTCGAGGTGCCGTTCCCCGAGCTGTGGTCGATGGACCCGGAAGAATCGTGACGGGAGAAAACCCTTGTCGGACTTGACGATCCTCGCGCTGTCCGGAAGCCTGCGCAAGGATTCCCTGAACACGCGCCTGCTCATGGCGGTCACGCAGCTCGCGCCGCCCGAGCTCTCCTTCGACGTCTTCGGTGAGCTGGCGGCGATCCCGCCGTTCAACGAGGACGAAGAGCACCCGGCCCCACCGGCCGTCGCGCAGCTGCGCCACCGGATCCGCACGGCCGACGGGGTGCTCATCGCCACCCCGGAGTACAACGCGGCCATGCCCGGCGTGCTGAAGAACGCGCTGGACTGGCTTTCCCGCCCCGTCGACGAAGGTCCGGCGCTGGGCCGCAAGCCCGTCGCGATCATCGGGGCTTCGCAGGGGCCGCTGGGCACCATTCGCGCGCAGCTGAACCTGCGTTCGGTGCTGCACAAGATGAACGCCGACGTGGTCGGCCAGCCCGAGTTCGTGCTGCCCCACGCCCACCAGGCCCTCGCCGACGGCGAGCTGCCGGAGGGTTCGCCGTCGTCGGCGATCCTCACCGCCGTGGTCGACGGCCTGGTCGACCTGATCGAACACCGGCGCGCTCTGGCCTCGCTTGGCCGGTGAAGCGCTTTCCCCGTCCCCTGAACAACGGAGTTCCCCCATGACACAGGTGTCCCCGCCGCCGCGGCAGATGAGAAAGAACATCCTCGTCAGCGTCGCCGGTTCGGCCATCGAGTGGTACGACTTCTTCATCTACGCGTCGGCTTCGGCGCTGGTACTGAACAAGCTGTTCTTCCCGTCAGTCGATTCCGTCGCGGGCACGTTGCTCGCGTTCAGCACGTTCGCCGTCGGCTTCCTGATCCGGCCCGTGGGGGCGGCCGTGTTCGGGCACTTCGGTGACAAGTTCGGCCGCAAACCGGCGCTGGTCACGGCCATGATGATCATGGGCGTGGCCACGACGGCGATCGGCCTGCTGCCCTCCTACGCCACCCTCGGCGTGGCCGCGCCGATCCTGTTGGTGGTGCTGCGCCTGGTCCAGGGCCTGGCGCTCGGCGGCCAGTGGGGCGGCGCGGTGCTGCTGGTCACGGAGTGCGCGCCCGAGGGCAAGCGCGGGTTCTACGGCAGCTTCGCGCAGCTCGGTGTGCCGATCGCGTTGATCTTCTCCAACGTGATGTTCCTGATCCTCTCGGCCGCGCTCTCGCAGAACGCGTTCCTGGCGTGGGGCTGGCGGATTCCGTTCCTGCTCAGCATTCTGCTCATCGCAGTCGGGCTCTACGCCCAGTCGCGCGCGTCGGAAACCCAAGCGACGCCTTCGGAGGAGCCGGCCCGGCGGCGCGCGCCGCTGCTCGAACTGCTGCGCTCGCACCCGAAGCAGATCCTGCTCGCCGCCGGCGCGACCGTGATCAACGGCGGCGCGTACTACCTGCTCACCGTCTACATCCTGTCCTACGCCACGCAGGCCCTGGGCGTGCCGCGCGGCACGATCCTGGTGGCCGTGCTGATCTCCGCGGTCGCCTCGGGTCTCACGATCCCGGCCGCCGCCGCGTTGTCCGACCGCATCGGCCGGCGCAAGGTGTTCCTCAGCGGGGCCGCGGGGCTGGCGGTGTGGGGCTTCCCGATGTTCTGGCTCGTGAACACGGGCTCGCCGGTGCTGATCACCGTGGCGCTCGTCATCGCGCAGGTCATCTTCAGCCTCACCTACGGCCCGTGCCCGGCGTTGTTCTCGGAGATGTTTGGCGCCAGCGTCCGCTACTCGGGTGTCTCGGTGGGCTACCAGATCGGCGCGGTCGCCGGCGGTGCTCTCGCGCCCATCATCGCGACGTCGTTGTTCGCCGAGTTCCGGACGGCCAACGCGATCGCACTGTACCTCGCGGTGATGGCCGCGGTGTCGTTCCTGGCGGTGTTCCTGGTGACGGAGTCCGTCCGTCGCAAGAGGACAGTCCCTGCCCCGCTCGCGGCGCCGGTGGACTGACGAGGTGCCGGCGGGCGGCGCGCACACCCGCGCCGCCCGCCGGGCCTCAGCCCAAGCGCACCAGGGCGCTGCCCTCGGCGGTCTGCTCGCCGAGCTGGTTGCGCGCGGACAAGGCGATCAGCACCTCGCCGTTGTCCCGCACCTCGGTCACCTCGCCGCCGCACCAGACGGTGTCGCCGAAGATGTCCGGCCGGCGCAGGCGCACGGAGAACTCGCGCAGTGAACCGGCGTCACCCATCCAGTTCAGCACGGGGTGCGCCATCCACCCGCATTTCTGCGGGCCGTTGTTGTACGCGCCGGGCATGCCGATCTCCTTGGCCACCTCGGGGTCCTGGTGCCCGAGGCTGGGTAGCACGCGCTCGCTGAAGTACGTGGGGTCGTAGTTGTTCGGCAGCCGCTCCGGCTCCTCGACGGCCCACGTGCGGTACAGCCACGAGATCTCGCCCGCCTTGTAGCCGGGCGAACCGATGCAGCCGGCGTAGTAGGCCGTCATGGTGATCTGGTCGATCGGTCCCTTCACCACCTCGGGGACCACGTCGCCGACCTGCACTTCGGCCGGGTTGCGCGGAGTGGTACCGCGCCGTGCCTCGGTCGTCGCCCAGCGGCGGATCTCCTCGAGCTCCTCGTCGCGGTAGACGTGCTTGTCGCGGGCCTTGTACGACAACCCGCCGGACGCCGATGCGCGCGGCACGCGGAACGTGCTGGCCAGCGCCTCGGCCAGCAGCGCTCCGTCGCTCTCGCGGCGGTACTCGGTGTGCACGCGCTGGATGGCGAACCGGTCGGAGTGGCGGCCACTGTGGACGGTCACCTTCCCCAGCCGCGCCTTCGGCAGGATGCGGTCGCCGCGGTGGATCGTCTCGTGGAACACCCACTCCGTGCCGGCGTAGATCGGCTGCACCCCGGGAAAACCGAGGCCGACGGCACCGTCGTAGCTGGAGTACAGGAACGTGGGCGGGGCGATCACGCCACCGTGCGGGCTCGCCGCCGCGTACTGCTCGTCGTGGAACAGCGGGTTGTGGTCGCCGAGGCCCCAGGCGTAGTGGCGGATGGTGTCCAGTGTCGCCTCGTTGTTCCACGGTTCGACGCGGATCTCCTGGCCTTCGAGCGCTGCCGCCTCCGACAGCATCTCGTCGGTGATCTCGGTGCTGAACTCAAGACGCGTGGTGGCCATTGGTGCTCGCCCCCTCTTCCTCGAAGTCGTTCTCCCAGGCCGCCCACAGCTTGTAGCCGACCTTGCCCCAGCCCGACACGCCCAGCACGAGGAACGCGATCTGCAGCGACTCGCGCAGCTGCTCGGCGGCCAGCCCGGCGCGCTTGGCCGCGCGCAGGTGGTTGATCGCGCCGCCGGCGTTGCTCACGGCCAGGTCGAACATGACCAGCAGCAGCTCCTTCATCGCGAGGGAGAGCCCGTCGGCGTGCTGGGTGTAGATCCGCTCGCGGATGTCGGTGTAGTCGCCGGCGAAGCCCTCGTCCATCGCGAACATCGTCGAGATGGCGGGCGGGATGTTGCCCAGCGACTCCTGGTAGTGCTGCAACCTGTCTTGTGCGGTCATGCTCTTCCCTTCACCCTTCATTTCCGCCCGATCGCGTCGATCGCACGGACCCCGTCCGCCAGCACGAGCACGGGGTTGAGCTCCACAAAGGACACCGGCTGGTCGGCCAGCGCCGTGAACAAGGTGGTGATCGCGGCGTTGAGCGCCTCGACGTCACTCGCCGCCTGGCCGCGGTAGCCGGACAGGAGCACGCCGAGCCGGGACTCCCGCAGCGTCGCCAGCCGTTGCTCGGGCGGCCAGCCGTGCCAGAGCACGACCTGGTCGTCGAGCAGCTCGGCGTTCACGCCACCCGGGCGGAGCACGGCGGACAGGCCGTACTCCGGGTCGCGCACGACGGCCACCAGCACTTCCTGCCCCGAGCCGACGCCCTGCTGCACCACGACGTCGTCACCGTGCTCGGCGCACACCTTCGCGACCCGCTCGTACGCCGCCGTGAGGTCGTCCTCGCCGCGCACCACCGCGACGGCGCCGAGCTCGGACCGGTGCGCGATCGTCCGTCCGGCCGCCTTGACCGCCACGGGGTAGCCCCACCGGCTCGCCGCCTCCGCCGCGGCCGCCCGGTCGCGTGCGGAAACCCAAGGCGCCCAGGGGAAGTCCGTGGGCAGCAGGGTGGCGATGTCCGGCAGGCCGAGGTACCCGGTCAGGTCTTCGGCGGGGTCGGCCGTGGCTTCAGCACCCGCGTCGCCCGCCAGGAGGCCCAGCGCCTGCACCGCGCGTTCCGGCGTCGGGACCACGGCCACCCGTGCCGCGGCGAGCCGCGCGAGGAGGTTTTCCGGGATCGGGTCGTCCTCGCTGAGGTGGCTCAGCACGACGGGACTCGCAGCGGGGGATCGCGCGGTGAGGATCTCGGTCAGCACCTCACGGTCGTGCGCGAGGCTCGACTCGACGGCCACGACGACGTCCGATTCCGGCGCTTCGGACAACGTTGCCACCGTGCGCGCGAACGTCTCGGTCTCGCCGAGGAACGGCACGTCCATGGGGTTGTGCAGTTCGACCCGGTCCGCCAGCACCTCCCGCAACCGGACGCGAGTGGAAGAACCCAGCTCCGGCAGCGACAACGCCGGCGCCTGCTGCACGCGGTCGGCCAGCACCACCGCCCCCGCCCCCGACACCGACGCGGCGGCGATCCGCGGCCGCGCGGGCAGCTCGCCGACCACCTGCGCGGTCACCAGGCAGTCGGCCAGCTCCGCGATGCCCGGCACCCGCACGAACCCGGCCTGCTTCAGCACCGCGTGGGAGATGTCGCTCGACCCGACCACCCGCCCGGTGTGCCCGCCGGCGGCGAGCTGCCCGAGGTCGCTGTCGGCGATCTTGACCAGGAACACCCGTTTCCCGGTGCGCGCGATGGCTTCGGTGGCCGCAGGCAGCCAGTCGAGGTCGGTGATGGCTTCGAGGAACAGCCCGACCGTGCGCACGTCGTCGCGCGCCAGCACGCCGACGAGCAGTTCGAGCGCGCCGACGTCGAACTCGTCTCCCGTGCTGAACCAGTGCGCGATGCCGCCGCCGCGGCGCAGGATCGACATGAGCAGCCCGTTGCCGCTCGCGCCGCTCTGCGTGATCATCGCGACCGAACCGGCGCGCGCCGGGCCGCGGCCGAGCACGCTCGAGAAGTTCAGGTGGGCACCGGAAACCACGCTCATCGTGCCGACGCAGTTGGGTCCGATCACCCGCAGCCGCCGGTCGGGCGAGGCCAGGAACCGGTTGAGCTCCTGGCGCGGGGCGCTGTCGGGGCGCTCGAAGCCGCTGCCGATCACGACCGCGGCCCGCGCACCGCGGCTGTCGAGGTCGTGCAACGCACTCGGCACCTGGTCGGCGGGCAGGTTGACGATGGCGGCCTCGGCCGCGTCGACGGGGAGGTCGAGCACGGCCGGCACCGCCGGGTAGCCGCCGACGACGGAGTGGCGGGGGTTGACGACGAACACGTCACCCGTGAACCCGTAACGGCTGAGGTAGGCCAGCGGCCGGCCCGCGGGCTTGGCCGGGTCGGCCGACGCGCCGACGACGACCACGCTGCGGGGCGCGGTGACGAGGTCGACGAGCGCGCTCCCGGTGGCGAGCTCCGCCATCACGCGGCCCCGGTCACGGTGCCGGTCCACGCGCGCCGCAGCACGCCCAGCACCGCACCGGCGTCGGGAACTCGCTTGGGGTTGAAGAACAACCCGCGGTCCTGCATGACTTCCTCGGCCACCCGCGCCAGGTCGGACTCGGCGAGGCCGGTGTCCGCCAGCGTCCTCGGCACGCCCGCACGCCGCTGCACGGTTGCCGCCAGCACCGCCGCGCGGCCCGTCTCCCCGAGCCCTTCGCCGAGCGCGCGGGCCAGGATCGCCTGCTTGGCCTCGGTGTGGTCGTGGTTGTACTCCAGGACGTACGGCAGCATCACGGAGTTCGCCACCCCGTGCGGCACGCCGTACGCGGCGCCGAGCACGTGGCAGACAGCGTGGTGCAGGCCGACCCGCGCGTTGCTGATGACGAGACCGCCGATGGCCGCGGCGGTGAGCGCGTCCTCCAGCAGGTCGACGGGCAGCGGCCCGGTGGCACCGCCGATCCGCGGCAGCGTTTCCGCGAACCGCCGGGCGCCTTCCGCCGCCAGCGCGTCCGTGAACGGCGACGCGGACTTGGAGTACAGGGCTTCGGCGCAGTGGGCGAGCCCGTTCATGCCGGTGGTCAGGAGCAGCTCGGCCGGGACGTCGGTGAACAGCTCGGGGTCGTACACCACCACGCGCGAGGCGACCTTCTGGTCCCAGAACACGCGTTTGATACCACGCGCGTCCGTCGCGCCGCCGCCGGGCGTGACCTCCGCGCCCGACAACGTCGTCGGGATCGTGAGCACAGGGATCTTCGGCTGGTCGAGCTGCACGTGCTTCAGCACATCGGGCGGGGTGAACGTGCTGCACTTGGCCTCGAGCGGAAATCCTTCGGCCAGCAGGATGGAAAGCGCTTTCGCGGTGTCGCTCACACTGCCGCCGCCGACGGCCACCAGTGCGTCGGGCGGGTCGTCGCGCAGCTGCCGCGCCATCGCCTCGGTGTCGGTGATCGGCGCGTGCGGCGCGATCTTGCCGAACTCGTGCCGGACGTCGAAGCCGCGCAACGCTTCGCGCGTCGCCTGCCCGGCGGCCGACGCGAGCGAGCGCGGGCTGCCGACGAGGCACACCGAACGGGCGGACAGAGCGGTGAGCTCGTCCGGCACCGTCGCGATCGTGCCGGCCCCCACGGTGAGCACCTGCCTTGCCTGGTCGTAACGGAACACGCGGTTCAGCTCCTTTCCCCGGGCCGGTCGGTCCGGAAACGCGCCAGTGCGGCTTCGTCGATCTCGAACCCGAAGCCGGGTTCGGCGGGCACCCGCAGCACGCCGTCCCGGATTTCGGGCGGGCGGACCACGAGGTCGCCGTCGAGGTTGAGCAGGTAGGCCAGCTCGGCCGGGTGCTGCGCCGTCACGGGGCTGGCGGCGGCGAACGCGGCGCTGGTGTACGTGCCGATCGCCGAGTCGCCCTGGCTGCCCACGATCGCCTGCGCGCCGACGGCCGCGCAGAACTCGCGGATCCGCGTCGACGCGCGGATCCCCGTGCGGGCCAGCTTGATGCTGATCATCGTGCAGCGCCGGGCCAGGATCTCGGTGGCGACCTCCCGCGGCGTCGTGCAGCTCTCGTCGCCGAGCACGGGCACGGTCGACTTGGCGACCACGTCGGCGCGCCCGAGCACGTCCTCGGCCGGGCACGGCTCCTCGATCCACGCGAGCCGGTAGTCCTTTGTGGATTCCAGGAACGTCATCGCGTCGGCCGCGGAGTAACCGTGGTTGGCATCGACGTAGATCAACGCGTCGGGGTGCTCTTGCCGCAGCTGCGCGACCAGCCGCACGTCGCGGTCGAGGTCCAGGCCGACCTTGACCTTGTAGCTGGTGATGCCGTGCTCCGCGCGCAGCGCCGCGGTCTCGGCCACGACCTCGTCGATCGTGCCCGCGCCGAGGATCGCCGTGCAGCGGACCTCCGGCGCGTACCCACCGAGCAGGTCGTGGCAGGAGACGCCGAGCGTTTTGCCCAAGGCGTCGAACATCGCCAGCTCCACGGCGCCGCGGGCGGTCGGGTTGCCGGCGAGGTGGCGCAGCCGGTGGCCGAGCTCTTCGGTGCCGAGCAGGTCGAGCGACTGCGCGGCGGGGGCGATCATCGTGTCGATCACGTGCGCGATCGACACGGTGGTCTCGCCGTAGATCATCGGCCGGGGGATGGCCTCGGCCAGGCCGACCACACCGTCGGCCGTGCGCACGCGCACGAGCAGGTGCTCGGCGTGGGTCAGCCGGCCCGTCGCGAACTTCACCTCGTGTTTCAGGGGAATCCGGAACGGGATGACGTCGATCGAGGAGATCTTGCTGGTTGTCACCTGTCGCACACCTCCGGGGGAGTTTTCACAGGAACGCGTTCTCGATGACCGAGCGGGTCAGCACCGCGGCGGCCGGGCCCCGCTCGACCTCGCGGCCGAGGTTGAGCACCAGCACGTCGTCGCACAGCTCCCGCACGACGGTGAGGCTCTGCTCGGCGATGACCACGGCCATGTCCGTGGTGCGCGCGAGCCGGGTCAGCGACTCGACGAGCCCGCTGACCGCGATCGGGGACAGGCCGAGGGAGGGTTCGTCGAGCAGCAGCACCCTCGGCTGGGACACCACCGCCCGCGCGACGGCCAGCGACTGCTGCTGGCCACCGGAAAGGCGACCGGCCGCGCGGCGGCGCAAATCGCGCAGCACGGGGAAGAGCTCGTACGCGAACTCCGTCCGCTCTGCGCGCTTCGCCCGGCCGCGCACCCGCAGGCACCCCGCGTGCAGGTGTTCTTCCACGGTCAGCTCGCCGAAGAGCTCCCGCGACTCGGGCACGAACGCCAGCCCGCGGCGAGCGCGGTCCCACGCCGGCACGCCGGTGAGGTCCTCGTCGCCGAGCCGGATGGTCCCGGCGTGCGGAGCGACCACGCCGGACAGAGCTTTGAGCAGCGTGCTCTTGCCCGCGCCGTTGGCGCCGACGATGCCGAGGTAGCCGCCCGCGGCGACCTCGAAGCCGAGGTCGTGCACGACCGGGATCCGCCCGTACCCGGCGTGGATCCCCTGCGCGGAGAACGTCATCGCAGTGCTCCTTCGGCTCCGGGGCCGATGTAGGCCGCGAGCACGTCCGGGCGCCGCAGCACCTCTTCCGGGCCGCCGTCGGCGAGGATCTCGCCCTCGGCGAGCACCACCGTGCGGTCGGCGACGCGCCGGACGAAGCCCATGTCGTGCTCGACGAAGATCACCGTGGCGCCGGCGGAGCGGACGTAGTCGAGCACGCGGTCGGCCACCATTTCCTTGTCCTCCACAGGCATTCCGGCGCTGATCTCGTCGAGCAGCAGGAGCTCCGGCCGGCTCATCAGCGCGCGGCCGAGGTCCACGAGCCGTCGTTCGGGCGCCGACAGGAGGTCGACGTTCACCGCGGCCTGGTGCTCGATCTTCAGCTGCGCCAGCACTTCGTGGGCCCGGTCGACAAGTCGTCTCTCGTCGGCGAGGAAGCCACCACCGCGCAACACCGCGCCGAGGAACCGGCTGCGTTTTTGCTGACCGACGAACGCGCCCGTGGCCAGCTGGTCGAGCACGGGCAGTCCGGCGACGAGCCGCGAGTCCTGGAACGTGCGCCCGATGCCGAGCCCGGCGCGGCGCCACGCACCCACACGCGTCAGGTCGGCGGAGCCCCGCGTGGTCCGCAAGGTGATCGAGCCGCCGGTCACCGGCACGAGGCCGCTGATCGCGTTGAACAGCGTGGTCTTGCCGGCGCCGTTGGGGCCGACCAGGCCGGTGACCGAGCCGCGCGCCACGGAGAAGCTCACGCCGCCCACCGCGACCAGGCCGCCGAAGCGGACGAGCACGGAGTCGAGGTCGAGGATCGCGTCAGCCACGGCTGCCACCCGACGAACGCAGGTTCACCAGCGACCGCAGCCCACCGGGCCGCAGCACCAGGATCACGAACAGCAGGGCCGCGTTGAGGTAGCTGCCGAAGCTCCCGCTGCTGGGCAGGAACTGCTGCACCACCACCATGATCAGCACGCCGGTGACCGTGCCCCACACGCTGCCGACGCCACCGATCACGATCATCGTGAGCAGCAGCAACGTCAGCTCGAGCGTGAAGTTCGTCGGCGTGATGAACGTGAGCACCGCGCCCAGCAGCACCCCGCCGAGCCCGCCGAGCAGGCTGCTGAAGGCGAACGCCAGCATCCGCGTCAGCGGTACGTTCACGCCCATCGTCGCGGCCGCTTTCTCGTCGGTGCGCACGAGGGCGAACGCGCGGCCGATCTTCGAGCGCGTCATGCGTTGCACCACGATCAGCGCGACCGCCGCGAACACCACAGCGACGAGGTAGGCCTGATCACCGCCGAAGTCGACGAGGATCCCGTTGTCGCCCTGCGTGGGTGGCCACAGCTGGATCGCCAGCAGCGCGGCCTGGGAGAACGCGAGCGTGAGCAGCGCCAGGTACAGGTCGCGGGTGCGGATGATGGCGACGCCGATGATCGTGCCCGCCACGGTGGCCGCGACCGCGCCGACGATCAGCCCGCCCACCGGACCGAAGCGCGGTTCGGACACCGCGTACCCGTAGGCGCCGAGGGCCATGAAAGCGTTCTGGCAGAAAGCGAACTGGCCGGCCTGCCCGAGCACGACCGTGTAGCCGAGCGCGGACACCAGGTACGCGGCGAACAGCCCCACCACGGTCTGGATGTACGCGCCGCCGACGTCGGCCCACACGGCGACGATCACCGCGGCCAGCACCACCCCGGCCGTGGTCCACAGCGAACCGAGGTAGCGCTTCTCTCCGGCCGGCGACGTCACCGTGGTGGGCGTCGGCACGCGCAGCCGGCCGAGCCACTTCTCCACCGGCAGCGCGGAATCGCGGACGGCGGCCCGCACGCGGCGGGGGACGTTGACAGTGGTCATGCGCGTGCTCCGAACAGTCCGGTCGGCCGCGTCAGCAGGATCACGAGCATCACGCCGAGCGAGACGAACGCGCTGTAGCTCGCCCCGATCGCGCCCGACACGACCGACTGCACGACCCCGATCAGCACCCCGCCGACGGCGGCGCCCGGCAGGCTGCCGAACCCGCCGAGGACCACCGCGGCGAAGCTGTCGAACGTGTACTGCTGCCCGAGGTCCGGGGACAGCAGGTAGGTCGGGAAGATCAGCGCGCCGCTCAGCGCCGCGAGACCGCCGCCGACGCACCACGCCAGGGTGGAGACCCGCGCCGGGTTCACGCCGACGACCGTGGCGCCGAGGCGGTTGCTCGCGACCAGCCGCATCCGCAGGCCGGCCGACGTGCCGCGCAGCACCAGCGTGAGCCCGGCGACGAGCACGAGGCTCACCGCCATGAGCACCAGGTCGCTCGCCGACCAGCCGAGCCCCGGCACGATCGGCGAGCGGCCCGCGTACGGCGTCATCGTCTTGGCCTCGGCCCCGAACGACGACAGGAACAACCCGCCGGCGACCTCGGTGACCGCGATCAGCACGATGATCTGGGCGAGCAGGCTCGCGCCGCGCAAGGGACGCAACGCGATCTGGTCCACGACCACACCCGACGCGACACCCGCGGCGACGGCGCCGAGCATGACCACCCACGCGGGGAACCCGTGCGAGCCGAGCTCCCACGCGACGTAGCCGCCGAGCACCATCTGGCTGCCGTTGGCGAAGTTGACCACACCGGTGGCGCGGTAGACGAGCGTGAAACCGAGTGAGACGAGGGCTAGGGCGAATCCGTTGACGATTCCGGTGCCGAAAGTGGCGGTGGTGACCATCGATCAGTCCTCACTGGGGCAAGGTCAGTTCGCGGTGAGCTGGTTCTGGGTCGTGTCGCTGCCGAAGAACGAGACCTTGCCGCCGGCGATGCCGTAGAAGTTGGTGCAGGAGTTGCCCTTGTGCGAGCTCGGGGAGAACGCGATGGGGCACGGCAGCTCGGGCGTCGAGAACGGCTTCATCGTCTCCAGGCCGGTGACCAGCCCGTCGGGCGTGGTGTCCTTGGCGTTGCGCAGCCCGGCGATGAACGCCTTGGCCGCCGCGTAGGCCTGCACGGTCCACACGATCGGCTCGGTGCCCGGGTGCTCGGCCTTCCACGCCTTCATGATGTCGGCCGTGCACGGGTCCCCGACGGGACAAGCGAGCGGGGTCAGCGCGTAGTAGCGCACCTTCGGGTCCGACTTCGCGAGCTGGTCGAGTGAGGTGTTCGACCCGGCGAACGTGACCAGCGGCAGGTAGGTGGCCTGGTGGATCTCGGCGTTGATCACCGCGGCCATCGGCGGCGCGGTGATGCCGAGCAGCACCGCGTCGACGCCGGCGTCCTTCAGGCCCTGCACCTGGCTGGTCGCGTCGGTGGCGTTGGCGGCGATCTTCTCGGTGGCGTCGACGTTGAGGCCGTACTTCGCGAGCGCGGCCTTGGCACCGGACAGCGCGGCGTCGCCGTACGCGTCGGATTCCACCATCATGCCGACCTTCTTGGCGCCCATGGAGTGCACGAGCTTCGCGATGCCGACGGCGACGTCGTCGGAGGAGAACGCCGGCGCGAACGTGTACTTGTTGAGCGGTTTCGTCAGCTGCGGGTTGATGCTGCCCGGCGTGTAGAACGGGGTTTTCGTGCTGCTCGCGACCTGCATGGTCGACAACGCGGTGGGCGTGAAGGCGGGCCCGTAGAGCACGGAGACCTTGTCCTGCGTGATGTACTTGCGCGCCACCGTGACGGCGGTCGCCGGGTCGCTCGCGTCGTCGGCGTAGAGCAGTTCGACGGAGTGGCCGTTGACGCCGTTCTTGGTCAGGTCGGCGAAGGCGAGCTTGGCGGAATCCTGGTAGACCGCGTCGAACGCGGCGTCGGCGCCGGTGAGGCCGAACTGCACGCCGATCTTGATGCTGTCGCTGCTCGATCCGCTCGAGCCGCACGCGGTGAGGACCGCGGCGGCGGCAGCGACGGCGGCCACCAGCGCGAGTTTTCGCGGCCGCCTTGCAAAAGTCATCATCATTCCTCCGCGTCATTGGTTCGGATGATTCGAGACGACGACGCCGGCGGCGGCGGGGACCAGATCCGCAGGAGGCGCACTGTGAGTGCAGATTTTTACTGTCAACTCAGTCCAGTGTCAAGGCTCCGGTTGTTGATCTTTACGCTGGTCGTCGGCATACCTCCTGGTCACGTGGGATGCAACGGTCGTTGCGAAATCGACATCGACGCCCATTTCGATCTTGGTTTGGCCGGTTAAGGTTTTACTGGTTGAACTGAGGGTAAAACTTGTAGAGTGGCGGTTCACCGTCCGATCGAGTTCCGCCAACCCCGACCCCCGCCGGCGCAGGAGCGACACATGGCCTCACCCCCCGAGCAGTCCGACGAGCCGCGCAGCACTTCGGAGGGCGTGCACATCGGCGCGAAGCTGCGCGAATGGCGGCACGAGAGCCGGACCACGCTCACGGAGGTGTCCGAGGCGGTCGGGCTTTCCGTCGGGTACATCAGCCAGCTGGAGCGCGGGCGCGCGAACCCGTCGCTGGAGGCGTTGAAGCGGCTGGCCGACGTGCTCGGCCACACCGTCGGCGAGTTGTTCAGCAACGAGGCGCCGCCGCCGAACCCGTTGCGGTACTCGGTTTCCAAGAGCGGGCAACGCAAACGCATCCAGTACCCGGGCTCCGGGATCATGAACGAGCTGCTCAGCCCCGACCTGCAGCACCAGATGGAAGTGGTGTGGGTCGAGGCCCCCGTGGGCGCCACCAGCGGCGGGCACCCGCACTCGCACGTCGGCGAGGAGTGCGGCATCGTCCTGGCCGGCGTGATGATCTTCTGGATCGGCGACGACGAGGTCAAACTCGAAGCGGGCGACGCGATCTACCTCGACTCGACGGTGCCGCACCGTTGGCACGTCGGGGAAGGGGAACCGCTGAAGGCGGTTTGGCTGATCACGCCGCCCACGTTCTGAGTTCGGTCTACTGTGGACTCACTGCTGGATTGACTCGACGTTCATCGCGGGGTTGCGGCTTGGTTGACATGGCCTTCGCAATCTACGTGGCGGGGCGGCCTGAAATCGCTGCCGTTGAGGGGCTGCGGGTAACTGCCCAAGGTGAGTGGTAGCGCCAGTTGTCCACAACTCGGGTCTGCTGTGGACAACATGGTCGATCGCCAGGTTTTGTCGGTGCGCGCCGGTAGAATGGATCTTGGGCAGCCCCCGGGAGGGTGGGACTTTGCCGCCGCGGGGGTTGCGCGCGCGAAGACGAGGCAGGCTGGAAGGTGCCTTCGTTCGCGCCGGCGCGGCTGGCAGGCAGACTATGGGCCTCGGCGAACGCTCGGGCGGGTTCCCGGAACACGGCGCTGCGCTGATGAGGCCGTGGCCCTTTGCCGGGATGGCCACGGCCTTGTTCTCGGCGGAGTAGGCGAGCGAGCGTGCACGGTCGCAGGCTTTGTCCTCCACGCCGCGCCGGTCGCTTTCGTCAGCAGGCCCGGGATTTCGTCGCGGGGACGAGCACGCGGGACCGACCTGACCGCAGTTGGTCCATGAGGTGGTGAGCGTGCGGTCGACGACGAGCTGCGGGCCAGAGTCGTCGACGACCACGCCGGCCGATGTGCCGCCGAGACCGAGCGCGACCTTTGGCAGTTCCGGCTTCCGGCACCGAAATCAGCGTTCCGGCGGCGGTGGAGCCGGTGAAGCTGACCATGTCGAGGCGGCGGTGTTTCGTGATGGCTTCGCCGACGATCGGGTCGGTGCCGTAGACGAGGTTGACGACGCCGTCGGGGATTCCGGCGGCGTTGAGGGTCGCCGCGAGGAGCGGCCTCGACGTCGCAACGGGCTTGGCGACGATCGCGTTGCCGGCCGGCAGCACAGGGGCGAGCTGTCATGAGCTGCTGGAACGGGAAGCTCCACGGGGTGATCACGCCGACGAGCTCGGTGTCGTCCGGCGAGGGAATTGCACAGGGTTTCGGTCCAGGCGAAGCCGGCAGTGAGGTCCGTGGTCGAGTTGGCGACGAGCTGCGGCAGGCCGGCCAAGGCGTGGCCGATCGGGGCGCTGATCTCCGCGGAGACGGCTTGGGCGAGGTCGTCGTTGCGTTCGCGGAGCTCGGGTGAGGCCTTGAGCGTTTGGGCGCGTTCTTTTCGATGCGGTGACGGCCCATGCGGGAAGGCTTTGTTCGCTGCGGCCACGGCGCCGGTCCGCGCCTTCCAGGGCGCCGAGCGGCATGTGGGCGACTGTTTGGCCGGGGTCGAGATCGTCGAGCATGGTTGCACCGTTGATTCAGGGCTCACAGTCTCGACGAGTGCCGGCAGTCGCGGAGCGTTAGCCATGATCGGGGCGTCTATGGCTGAGCGTGGTGTTCGAACGGCGGGCATGGACCGGCCCGAACTGGCGAAATTCCTGCGCGCGCGGCGAGAGGCGCTGCAGCCCGAGGACGTCGGCCCGCGCCGCCGCACCAGCGGCCTGCGGCGGGAGGAAGTGGCCGCGTTGAGCGGCGTCTCCAGCGACTACTACAGCCGCATCGAACAGCAGCGCGGCCCGGTGCCGTCGGAGCAGATCCTGGCCGCGATCGCGCACGGCCTGCACCTCACGCTGGCGGAACGTGACCACCTGTTCCGCCTCGCGGGCCACGGCGCGCCCCAGCGCGCCGTCCGGGGCGACCACATCAACGCCGCCCTGATGCGTGTGTTCGACCGTCTGCAGGACACGCCGGCGCAGATCGAGAACGTGCTGGGGGAGACCCTGCGCCAGACGCCGCTCGCGGTGGCGTTGCTGGGTGACGAGCCTTCGTACACCGGGCTTTCGCGCGCTCGGGTGTTCCGCTGGTTCACGTCGGCTTCGGCCCGTGAGCGGTTGCCGGTCGAGGATCATCCCCACCACAGCCGCACCCTGGTCGCGCGCTTGGCCGAGGTGTTCGCCGAGACGGGCCGCTCCTCCCCGGCGGGTGTTTTGGTCGCCGAGTTGACTGCGCGCAGCCCGGAGTTCGCGGCTTTGTGGGCTGAGCACCCCGTGCTCGGCCCGTACTGCGAGCCGAAGCGGCTGCTGCACCCGGAGGTCGGCGCCATCGAGGTCCACGGCCAGACCCTGCTGGACCCCGATCAGTACCAGGCTTTGCTGATCTTCACGGCCCTGCCGGGCACGGAAAGCCACGAGAAGCTGCGGCTGCTTTCGGTGATCGGGGCGCAGCAGCTTTGACGGGTCGCCGGCCGCTGGGTGGGCGAAGCGCCGTGCCGGTGGCGGCTCGAACATGAACGCGCCCCGGCCGCTTGTGGGCGGTCGGGGCGCGTTCGCGGTGCCGGAGGTGTCGGCCGGGTCAGTCCGTGCCCGACTCCATGGCCGCGTTGTCCAGGAGCGAGACGTCGTCGGTCTTGCCGCGGGAGGCGATGGCTTCGGCGCCGCCCTCGGGCATGGCGCCGATGAGGCCGGTGGAGGCGGCCTGGGCGGCGCCGATCAGGGCCGGGTGGGAGCCGCTGCCGACCATGCCGAGGCCGGCGTACTGCTCGAGCTTCGCGCGGGAGTCGGCGATGTCGAGGTTGCGCATGGTCAGCTGGCCGATGCGGTCGACCGGGCCGAACGCACTGTCCTCGGTGCGTTCCATCGACAGCTTGTCCGGGTGGTAGCTGAAGGCCGGCCCGGACGTGTCGAGGATCGAGTAGTCCTCGCCGCGGCGCAGGCGGAGCGTGACCTCGCCCGTGATGGCCGTGCCGACCCAGCGCTGCAGCGACTCGCGCAGCATCATGGCCTGCGGGTCGAGCCAGCGGCCCTCGTACATGAGCCGGCCGAGGCGGCGGCCCTCGTTGTGGTAGCTGGCGACGGTGTCCTCGTTGTGGACCGCGTTGACGAGCCGCTCGTACGCCGCGTGCAGCAGCGCCATGCCCGGCGCCTCGTAGATGCCGCGGCTCTTGGCCTCGATGATGCGGTTCTCGATCTGGTCGGACATCCCGAGCCCGTGCCGGCCGCCGATCGCGTTGGCCTCCAGCACGAGGTCGACGGACGTCGCGAACTGCTTGCCGTTGATCGACACCGGACGGCCCAGCTCGAAGCCGATGGTGACGTCTTCCGGCTCGATCTCGACGCTCGCGTCCCAGAACCGCACGCCCATGATCGGCTCGACGATCTCGATGCCGGTGTCGAGGTGCTCCAGCGACTTGGCCTCGTGGGTGGCGCCCCAGATGTTGGCGTCGGTCGAGTAGGCCTTCTCGGTGCTGTCGCGGTAGGGCAGCCCGTGCGCCACCAGCCACTCGGACATCTCCTTGCGGCCGCCGAGCTCCGTCACGAAGTCCGCGTCGAGCCACGGCTTGTAGATGCGCAGGGCGGGGTTGGCCAGCAGGCCGTAGCGGTAGAACCGCTCGATGTCGTTGCCCTTGTAGGTGGAGCCGTCGCCCCAGATCTGGACGTCGTCTTCGAGCATCGCGCGCACCAGCAGCGTGCCGGTGACCGCCCGGCCGAGCGGCGTGGTGTTGAAGTAGCTGCGGCCGCCGGAGCGGATGTGGAACGCGCCGCACGTCAGCGCCGCGAGCCCCTCCTCGACCAGCGCCTCCTTGCAGTCGACCAGCCGCCCGAGCTCCGCGCCGTACGTCGTCGCCCGCCCCGGCACCGACTCGATGTCGGGCTCGTCGTACTGCCCGATGTCGGCCGTGTAGGTGCACGGCACGGCGCCTTTGTCACGCATCCACGCCACCGCAACGGACGTGTCGAGGCCACCGGAGAACGCGATGCCGACCCGCTCGCCGACGGGAAGGGAAGTGAGCACCTTGGACATGGGTATGATTATGCATCAGGATGTATGACTGTGCATAGCCGGGGCGGCAAGTCGTGACGCAGATCGCTCCGGCCGGCCGCGCGGACCAGGCCCGACACGCGAAGACGGGTGCCATCCCCATGAAGAGGATGACACCCGCGGTCACGACAAACTCGCAGACGTCACGTCTGCGGATCGCCCAGGGTGGTAAGCGCTCCGCCGAGTGGACTGATCGGCAAGTCGACTCCCGTCGGGGTTGTGCCGGGCCTGCGGGACCGCCAGAAGGCATTTGAGGTCGGGTGCGGGCACGACGACGACCCGGCCGCGTACGACGACTCGCCAGTCCTTGTGTTCCGAACTCGGACGGGTGCCATTCCTCGAGCCGGGAGGTGACCTCCATCAGGGTGGACCGACACGTCGGCTCCCGCGTCTGAACTGCCGCTCATTCGAGGTTTGGTGTCGACCATGAGAACGAAGGCGGGTGCCATCCCCACGAAGAGGATGACACCCGTCGTCAACGTGAAGCCGCAGACGTCAGCCTCGCGGGTCGAACGGGATGCCGGCAGGCAGGGAGGCCGCCAGGAGGTCGTTGTAGCGCGCGTCGTTGATCTTGATGGTGGCCGCGCCGAAGTCGGCGGACATCAGCTTGTCGCGCAGGGCGGTGGAGGGGTAGCCGTCGTAGCCGACGAGCGGGGGGTAGCGCCAGTTGTGGTAGTGGTTCTCCGGCGGCTCGTCGTTGTTGTTGGCCAGGCGGAAGAAGTGCGTGCCCAGGCCGTCCTTGTGGTAGACGACCTTCGGGTGGCTGCCGTCGAACCGCACTTGCGAGCGGGGGTACGTGACCTGGCTGCTGTGCTGCGTGGTGGTCACGAACTCGACCTGGTTGCTCGCCTGGTTGATCCAGGAGATCACGTGCTCCCAGTCGTGGCGGTGGCCGCCGAGGCCGCTGCCGGCGACGGCCTGGTCCTTCTCGAAGTAGCTGGCGTAGACCACTGCGCACCAGCCGTTGTTGCACTTCGAGCGGGAGTAGGTCTGGGAGTTGTCGAGGTCGGACTGGTCGCGGCAGCTGCCGTTGACCGCGCCGGTGGTGTTGAGTCCGGGGGCGAGGGTGCCGTCCGGGCCGATGGCGGGGGTGGCGTAGCAGCCGTCGCCGTCGTAGTCGTACGCGGGCGAGAACGACTGGTCGTAGCCGCCGGCGTTCTGGGGGAGGTTGTGCGGGGGATCGGCGTACGCCGCGGCCGCCGGGATCACCAGCGCCAGCACGGTTGCGCCGAGCACCGCACCTAGCCGTTTGAAGGTTCGCATAAAGGTCGACCTTCCGAATGGGGACAGGGCGTTGATCATGCTGGCGTACCCGGCCCCCGCGGAGAAGGAGTTGGACCCGAAAAGCCCGCGACGAAGGTGGGTCGCGGGCCTTTCGAGCCGGTGAACTCTCACTCCGCGCGCAGAGATTCCACCTTTGTGACCTGGCGCAGCAGCGGAATCGTGCATGCGGTCACGACGAACACCGCCGCGACGGCCGCGCCCGCCATGCTCGCGATCAGCCCGCCGTCGAGCTTCAACGGGATGTCCGCCGCGCGCAGGATCGGCAACGTCAGCCCGGTCCCGGTGAGAACCGCCAGCACCACCCCGATCACCACGGGCAGCGCGGTCTGCGCAAACGAGCTGCGCGCCAGCACGCCCAGCGGAACACCCGAAGCGGCCAGCGCGGCCAACGCCCGGCGCCGCTCGGTGATCTGCTCGACGGCCAGCATCAGCAGGCTCAGCGCCGCCACCGCGAGCACGAACAGCGACGCCGTGAGCAGCACCGCCCGGATCGTGCCCAGCACCCCGATCGGCGCGCTCGTGGGCTCGTCGGTGTCCACCTCGACGTGCCAGGTCAGGTTCGCGACGGTGGCCGCCACGCGGTCGGCCAGTGCCGCGGTGTTCCCGGGGCCCTTGACGTACACCGTGGGCGCCCGCACCGGCACCTGGACGCCGGCGAGCGCGCCGTCGGTCACGAGCAGCATGCCCTCCAGGTTGCGCGCGGCCGAGCTCACCGGCAGCCGCACCACCCCGGCCGGGACAGTCCACATCGGACCGCCAGCGTCCGAACCGGACGAGGTGAGCCGCACCGCCCCCGTCGGCACCGTCGCGTCACCCACCGCGAACACCGAACCGTCCACACAGGACGGCAGATCGGCCCGCAGGGCCAACGCGGCGCACGACCCGATCTCCAGCGCGGCGTACTGGTCACCGGCGACGGCGGACGTTTGCCGGAGCGTGCCCACCTGCAGCCCGGCCAGGCCGGACACGCGCCGCTGCACCTCGGCGGCCGTCGCCTGGTCCGCGTTCACGCTCACGTGCGCCGCGCCCGCCCACGAGTGGTCCGCCTTGGCCTCCGCCGCGTCCGCCGCGAGCAGGGAGTTGAGCACGACCTGCAGCAGGATGCTGCCGGCCACCACCACGACCAGCCCCGAAACGACCCGGCTCGGCGTGCCGCTGTCGAGCTGCAGCCGCCGCACCGCGAGCTGCCACGCGGGCGACCCGCCGCGCAGCCGGCCCGCGATCCCCTCGACGATCCACGGCAGCAATACGGTCACGCCCACCAGCAGGAACGCGCAACCCCCGGTGAGCGCGATCAACACGCTGTCGCTGCCCTGGCCCGGCTCGGTCGCGTACGCCGTGCCGACGAGCAGCACGCCCACGCCGGTGATCAGCCAGCGCCACCACATCCGCCGTCGCACGGGCTTGCCCTGGCGCACCACGCCGAGCGGCTCCACGATCGTCCGCCGCAGCCCGAACAGTGCCGCGCCGACGGCCAGCGCCGGCACGAGCACGACCACCAGCACCGCGAGCGGCCACGACGGCACGAAGTCCTCGCCGAACACGCGGTAGCCGAACAGGTCGAGCGACCCGAGCGTCGGGCGCACCGCCAGGAACAGCGCCACGCCGAGCAGCAGGCCGATCGTCGCGCCCAGCAACGATTCCCCGGCCGCGACCCAGCGGATCTGCCGCGCGTCCACGCCCAGCAGCCGCAGCGCAGCCAGCCGCTGGTCGCGCTGCGCCGCCCCCATGCGCGACGCCGTCGTCACGAAGATCAGCAACGGCAGCAGCAGCGCGATCACCACCGGCAGCACCGCGACGAGCAGCGACGTCGCCACGGCCAGCCGCGGCGGTTGCCCGCCGCCGAAGCCGTAGACCGTCCGCACGTCCGGATTCGCCTTCGCGTCGGCGACCGTGGTGCCGTACCAGGCCGTGATCTCGCCGGCGTCGACGAGCCCGGGCTTGCTGATCGTGCCCGCCGGCGCCGCGGGGAGGCGGGCCCGCAGTCCGGCGCCGTCCGGCCCGGCGAGCAGGCGCGCGAGCTCGGGCGACACGATGAGCTCACCCGGTTTCGGCACCGCGCTCAGCCCGGGCGGCACCGGCGCCTGCGGTCCGCCGGCCGCGACTGAGCGCAGGTCCACGAACTGGTTGCCCCGGATCGCCGACCACTCGACCACGTACAGCGGGTCGACGCCCGGCTTCGGCTGCGTGATCTCCGCGGTCGCGGCCGCGCGGTCCTCCCGCGCGCCGACGACCGAGCTCACCGAAGCCGCCGGCAGCAGCACGGCCACCACGAGCCCGATGCCCACCGTCGTCATCGTGAGGCGCAGCAGCGCCTGTCCCGACATCCGGCCGCCCCCGACGGCCAGCCGGAGGCCGAGAAGAAGGTTCGCGATCACTGCGCGAACTCCGGATCCGCCACGCGCCCGTCGCGCACCACGATCTCGTGGTCCGAGTACGCGGCGACGCGCGCTTCGTGCGTCACAAGCACGACGGCCGCGTTGGTCTGCCGCGCGGCCTCGGTGAACATGCGCATGACCTTCTCGCCGTTGAGCGAGTCGAGCGCGCCCGTCGGCTCGTCGGCGAACACCACCTTCGGCCGGGTCACGAGCGCGCGGGCCACGGCGATGCGCTGGCCCTGTCCGCCCGAGACGTCGCCCGGGCGCTTGTCCGCGACGTCGGACACCTGCAGCCGCTCCAGCCACTCGCGCGCGACGCCCTCGGCCTTGCGCCGCCCGACCTTTGCCAGGCGCAGTGGCAGCGCGACGTTCTCCAGGCACGTCAGCTCCGGCACGAGCTGCCCGAACTGGAACACGAAGCCGAACTCCGTGCGCCGCAACGCACTGCGCTCGCGGTCGCTCATGGCGACGAGGTCGCGGCCGCCGTAGGTGATGGTGCCGGCGTCGGGGCGGACGATGCCGGCGAGGCAGTGCAGCAGCGTCGACTTGCCCGAGCCCGACGGGCCCATGATCGCGAGCACCTCGCCGGCCGCGACGGACACGCCGGCGCCGCGCAGCGCCTGCGTCGGGCCGAACGCCTTCTCCACACCGTCGGCGACGAGCAGGGGTTCCGTCATGACCGCACCTCGCTCGCCAGCTCGTCGAGGCGCGCGGCCGTGAGCTCGAGCCAGCGCAGGTCGGCTTCGAGGTGGAACAGCGCGTGGTCGCAGATCAGCTGCGTCGCGAGGTCGCCGTCGCGCTTGCGGCGGGTGAGCTCGCGCATCACGTCGAGGTGCTTGGCGCGCTGCGCGTCGAGCACGGTCGTGGCGCTGCGTCCGGACAGCAGCGCGAGCACGACCTTGGTGTAGAGCGTGTTCTGCAGGTACGGCTCGGGGTTCTCCGGCGTCGCGAGCCAGTGCTCGACGTCGGTGATGCCGGCGTCGGTGATCGTGTAGCGCTTGCGCTCCGGCCCGTCGCCGGCTTCGACGCCCGCGACCTCCACGAGGCCGTTCTTGAGCAGTCGCGAGAGCGTGGCGTAGACCTGCCCGTAGGCGAGCGGCCGGTCCTGGCCGAACTGTTCGTCATACGCGCGTTTCAGGTCGTACCCGTGCCGCGGTCCTGGCTCGAGCAAGGCGAGCAGGGTGGTCCCCACTGACATGTCTGGTCCCCTTCGGACGATCGCTATACATCGAGAATATACATCGCGTGTATACGCAGGTGATCGGGGTGTGTCCGATTTGCTCAGTGGCGGTGCGTGAACGGCTTGGTGACGCCCAGGTGGACGACCTTCGTGGTGGTGGGGACCACCGTGAGTGGCCATGTGAGCTGTGTGTATGCTTCCGCATCGCTTGACTGGGTGGATTCTCACCTGATTGGTGGCCGTCGTGATCGGGGTGTGTTTTCTCACGCGGCTCCGACTTTCTGGTTCGGGCTTGGATGGGAGAACAGATGCAGGTCAGGTCAGGTCTGGTGCGAGGCGGGATCGCGGCTGCCGCCGCGGCCGTCGCGCTGATGGCGGCCGCTCAGGGCGCCACCGCGGACACCGGCGCGAAGGCTGAAGACGGCGCGGCCCGCGGGCGCCTCGTCCCCGGCGCGTTCACCAACGGTTTCGGTGTCAACCTGAACGAAAACGGCAAGGACCACTACTACGACACGGTCCTGTTCGGCCTCAAGCTCTCCGACGGCAGCACGCTGAAGCTGTACTGCGTCGAGATCGAGACGAACATCGACGAGCAGCAGGACATGCTCGAGACGCCGTGGGACAAGTACCCGAACCCGGACTCGCCGTTCAACCAGAACAACGCGAAGATCAACTGGGTCCTGCACCACGGCTTCCCGACCGAGGACCTCAAGGGCATCGAGGCCGAGCTGAAGGGCGTCACGCTGCACGACGGCCTTTCGCAGGCCGAGGCGATCGCCGCTACGCAGGCCGCCGTCTGGCACTTCAGCGACGGCAAGGAGCTGGACCGCGACAAGCCCGTCCAGTACGGCAACGCGGACAACGGCGCCGACGTGCTCGCCCTGTACGACTACCTCACGGGCAGCGACAACGTCGGCATCGGCCAGCAGCCGAAGCCGACGCTGAGCATCACCCCGGCCTCGGCCAAGGGCGAAGCCGGCACGAAGATCGGCCCGTTCACCATCGCCACCACCGGTGACATCACCGACCTCACCACGCAGCTGCCCGACGGCGTCAAGCTCACCGACGCCGACGGCAAGGCCGTGACGGAGGGCGAGGTCAAGGACGGCACCAAGCTGTACCTGGACGTGCCCAAGGACGCGAAGGCCGGCACCGCCGAGCTGGCGCTCAAGGCCGTCGGCCACCTCGACACCGGCCGCCTGTTCGTGGGCGAGAACTACGCCAAGCACCCGGCGCAGTCGCTGATCGTCGCGGAGTCGCAGAAGACCACGGTCGACACCTCGGCCACCGCCACCTGGGCCGAAGCCGGCGTCACCCCGCCGACCACCCCGGCGGCCCCGGGCACCCCGGCCACCCCGGCGGCCCCGGCCGGCGGCTCGGCGCCCCTGGCCAACACCGGCGTGGACGCCTCCCTGCCCATCGGCATCGGCGCGGCCCTCGTCCTGGCCGGCGGCGCGATGCTGGTGCTGGTGCGCCGTCGTCGTAGCAACGCCTGATTGTTGTAGCTGACCGAAGAAGCGGGGCTGGTCCATTGTGGACCGGCCCCGCTTTCGTTTTGCCTGGATCAGCCGACGACCACGCCGGTGATCACGCCTTCCTCGGCCACCAGGCGCACGCGGCGGTGAATCTTGATCGCGGCGCGGTCGTGGGGAGTGGGGGTGTCGATGACGTAGCCGTGGCGGGTCAGCTCGATCACGGCTTTGCGGATCGGCGTCCCGACCACGTCTTCGGGGCGGAACGCCGGATCGCGCGGTGGTCCGCCGTCGCGGATGCCCTTGTGGCCCATGGAGCCACGGTACTCAGAGGTGGTCCGCGTCCACGATCGCTTTTGTGAAGTCCGCAGGCGCTTCCTGCGGGACGCTGTGGCCGATGCCGGGCAGGACGCGGTGGGCGTAGGGGCCCGTGAACTGCTTGCGGTAGGCCGAGCCGCGGGCGGCGGTGCCGTCGAAGTCGCCCGCGAGGGTGATGGTGGGCAGGGCGATGGCGGGGCTCTGCTGGAGCTTCGCCTCTGCGTCTTCAAGTTGGTGATGAGGTACCCGCTCACGAGCACCGGCGCCTTGCACCGCCGCGGCCACAGCGCAGCCACCGCGCCGGCCGTGCGCGAGCCCCAGTCGAAGCCGCCGATCACGGCGCGGGCGATCTCCAGCGCGTCCATCAGCGCGATGACGTCGGCGGCGACAGCGGACTGCTGGGCATTGCGGAACGTCGGACCCGAGCGGAACGTCGTGGTCCCGTAGCCGCGCAGGTACGGCACGATCACGCGGTAACCCCGAGCCGCCAGCGAGGGCGCGACGTCGACGTAGCTGCGGATGTCGTACGGCCACCCGTGCAGCAGGAGCACGACCGGTCCGTTCGTGGGGCCGACGGTAGGCAGTGGCGGAGTGGCTTCGCGCCCGTCAGGTGACGCCGTGCATGTACGTCATCCCTCGCGGCGCAGCGCGGCACCCAGCTCGCCGCGGGCGCTGATGCCGAGCTTCGGGAAGATCCGGTGCAGGTGCGTGCTCACGGTCCGGTGCGACAGGTACAGCCGCTGCCCGATCTCCCGGTTCGTCAGGCCCTCCGCGGCCAGCTGCGCGATGTTCAGCTCGTGCGCCGTGAGGTCGCCCAGCGCGTCCGGCTCGCGGTCCGGCGTCGCTTCGCCCGCGGCGCGCAGCTCGCGAGCGGCCCGTTCGCTCCACCCGGTGACGCCGAGTGCGTCGAACGTTTCCCGCGCCGCCCGCAGCACCGGTCGCGACTCCGCCGCCCGGCGGCGCCGGCGCAGCCACTCCCCGAACGCGAGCTGCAGCCGTCCGCGTTCGAGCGGCCAGCCCGTGAGGTCGGCTTGCAGGGCCACGCGGAACAGGTCCTCGGCTTCTTCATCGGAGGCGAGGACGGCGCGGGCGTAGCGCAGGCCGTGGTGCAGCGCGGGGGACGTCGTCGGGGCTTGGCCGAGCGCGGTGATCAGGCACCGCACCGCGTCGGCGCGATCGCAGTGGACGGCCGCGTCCGTCAGCTCCGGCAGGACGTAACAGCGCAGCGCCAGCTGGTACGCGGGGTCGGCCGGGTCGAAGACGCGCAGGAGTGCGGCCACGGCGTCGGCGTGCCGGCCGGCGCCGAGAGCGGCGAGACCTCGGGCGAGCTGCACCGTTGCGAGCACGGGCCGGGCGCCCGCCGCGAGGCCCACGCGCTCCGCCTCGGCGGCCAGTTTCTCCGCCAGTGAGTGGTCCCCGCGCAACGCTGCGATCTCCGCCTGCACGGCCCGGGCCAGGCCGACCATGTACGGCTGGCGCGTCTCGTGGGCCAGCCGGCCGGCCTCTTCCGCCGCGGGCAACGCGGCCGCCAGATCGCCGAGGCGGGCGTGGCTCCAGGCCTGCACGGCCAGCGCGCGGCTCAGCAGGCCGAGGCGGCCTTCGGCGCGGAGACCCGGCTGCGCCGCCAGGGCGAACCGGGCCGCGAGGTCGAACGCCCCCACCTGCAGCGCCGCGCTGCCGAGGAACCGGATCACGGTCGGGTCGGTGGTTCGGTCCGCCAGCTCCCGCAACGCCGCCACCACCTCGGCCCCGCGCGCCAGCGGCGTCACGTAGGCCGCGATCGCCACCATCCGCGGGTCGGCCGGGTCGACGGGGAGCTCGCCGGCGATCGCGGTGATGCGTTCGCGCGCCGCGGCGCCGGGTTCGACCCAGAAGCACCGCATGGCCGTGCTCCAGAAGATCCGCATGGCGAGGTCGAGACCGCTGTCGCGCGCCACGGCGCCCGCGAGCGCCGCCAGCTCGGACGCACCGGCGGCGCCTTCGCGAACCCCGTCGTCGAACCCGGTCGGCAGCCAGGTCACGAGGGCCCGTTGCCGCGGGGTGAGGTCCATTGTGGACGCTTCCGCCAGCAGCCGGTCGACCACGTCACGCCGGCCGGATTCGACGGCGAGGTCGGCGGCTCGGAGCAGCCGATCGGCGCGCCGCGCGTCGGTCTCGCTGAGGCGGGCGGCCTCCTCCAGCGCCGAGATCGCGGCCGCGACGCCACCCCGGCGCCGGGCGTCACCCGCCGCCGCTTCCAGCTCGGCCGCGACGGTCTCGTCCGTCCCGGTCGCCGCCGCCGCACGGTGCCAGGCTCGCCGTCCAGGCTCGGTCAACGTCGCGGCCAACGCGTGGTGCGCGGCGCGACGAGCGGCGGGTGTCGCCGAGCGGACGATGGCGGCGCGGGTCAGCGCGTGCCGGAACGTGATGGTCGTCGCGGCCACCTCGACCAGCCCAGCGGCCGGCCCGAGCGCGTCGGCGCCGGTGGCCTTGAGGGTCTCGGCGAGGGAGGTGCTGTCGTTGAGGGCGGCGACGAGGAGGCTCGTGCGCGTCGCCTCCGGCAGCTCGGCGACGCGGGCGGCGAAGGCATGGTCCAGCGGGCCGGTCCGGGCGGCGGGCAGTTCGGTGAGCGCGAGGGGTTTGCCGGCGGCTTCCCGGAGAATCCGTGCGCGGGCGTCCGGGGCGAGGTCCGGGGCGACGTGGTCGAGGAGCTCCTCGGCGTCGTCCGGCGGCAAGGGGCGCAGTGTGAGGGAGGGAAGGTCGTCGAGGCGGGTGGGTTCGTCGTCGCGGGCCGTCGCGATCAGGACGACGGGCTCGGACTCGACCCGGCGGGCGACGAAGGCGAGCACGTCCTGGGTCGCGCGGTCGAGCCAGTGGACGTCGTCCAGCAGCAGGACCAACGGGGTGGCGGCGGCTGCTTCGCTGAGCAGGTTGAGCACGGCGAGGCCGACCAGGTAGCTCTCCGGCGCAGCGCCGTCGACGAGGCCGAGGGCGGTGCGCAGAGCTGCGCGCTGGGTGGCGGGCAGCTCGGTGGTGGCGTCGCGGAGGGGGTAGAGGAGCTGGTTGAGGCCCGCGTAGGGGAGGTGCTGCTCGGGCTCGGCGCCGGTCGCGGTCAGGATCGTCGTGCGCGAGGGGCCGAGCTGCCGGCGGACGGTAGCGACCAGAGCCGACTTGCCGACGCCCGGTTCGCCCCGCACCAGCAACGCCCCGCCGCGCTCGCCGACGCCGTCGACCAGCTCCGCCAGGCGTTTCTGCTCCAGCTCCCGTCCGAACAGGACTGAACTCCTCTCCTCGGCCACGTCAGGGCAACGGCTCGTCGCGGGCGGTGATCCACAGGCGGTACCACTCTTCGTGCGTGAGCGCCGGTTCGCGGTTCACCGCGTCACCGCAGGCGCGGATGCGTTCGGGCCGGGTACTGCCGAGCACCGGGGCGATCCGCGCCGGGTGTCGCATCAGCCACCAGAGGACGATGGTCTCCGGCGTGGTGTCGTGGTGGGCAGCCAGTTCCTTCACCAGCTGGGCCGTCGCCTCCTCGACCGGAGTGGCCTGGCGTCCCGTGTAGACACCCTGAGCCAGGGAACCCCAGGACTGGAGCTGGATCCCGTGCTCCACGCAGTATTCGAGGGTGCCGTGGGGAAAGCCGTTGGCAGCGGCCGCCGAGGTGTTCACGAGCACACCCGACTCGACCCAATCCCGGCGTGCGAGGCTCATCTCCAGCTGGTTGGCCACCAAGGGAAAGTCCACCCGCGACCGCAACGCGGCGATCTGCGCGGCGCTCATGTTGGACACGCCGAAGTGCCGGACCAGCCCGTCCTCACGCAGGCGGTGCAACGCCTCGGCGACCTCGCCGAGATCCGCCAGCGGGTCGGGCCGGTGCAGGAGCAGCACGTCGACGTATTCGGTGCGCAGCCGTTCGAGGCTCTGCTCCAGGCGGGCGACGATGCCGGCGCCGCGCAGGTCGTAGAAGCCGCCGTCGAGCCGGATCCCGCACTTGGTCTGGAGCACGATCCGCTCCCGCAGCCCCGGCGTGCGCGCGAGCACCTCCCCGAACACGGCCTCCGCCTTGCCGTGGCGGTAGATGTCCGCGTGGTCGAAGGCGGTCACGCCGATGTCCAGCGCGGCGGTGATCGCCGCCTCGGCGGCATCGACGTCGGCGGGCGCGTACGGCGCCGGGTCCCAGCTGCCGCCGAGACCCATGCAGCCGTACCACGCCGGGGGCGCGGGGGCGGTGATCGTGTCCACCCGCGCGAGTGTAATCAGCGGAGGAACCGGAACGCCGCCCGAAGTTCTTTCGAGAACAGCTCCGGCTGCTCCCACGCGGCGAAGTGGCCGCCGTTGTCGACCTGGTTGTAGTAGCGCAGGTCGTGGTAGGCGCGCTCGGCCCAGCTGCGCGGCGCGCGGTAGAGCTCGCCGGGGAACACGGTGATCGCGGCCGGGATCGAGACGTCGACGGCGTTGAAGTTGTTCGCGTTGTTCTCCCAGTAGAGCTGCGCCGACGACACGGCGGTGTTGGTGACCCAGTAGAGGGTGATGTCGTCGAGCATCTCGTCGCGGGTGAGCACCTTCTCGGGCACATCAGCACTGTACGTCCAGGCGGCGAACTTGTCGTACATCTACGCGGCGAGGCCCGCGGGCGAGTCGGCCAGTCCGAAGCCCACGGTCTCCGGGCGCGTGACCATCATCGCGGAGTAGCCGGAGCCGCGCGTGTAGAGGGCGTTGAGGGAGTCGAACGCGGCATGCTCCTCAGTGGACAGACCCGCCGGCGCGGGGCCACCGTCGGTGAGGATCTTCGCGATCTCGGGCGGCACGGTCGCCGGCATGTTCACGTGGATGCCGAGCAGCCCGGCGGGCTTCTGCGCCGCGAGCACGTCGGAGACGACCGAACCCCAGTCGCCGCCTTGCGAGACGTACTCGTGGTAGCCCAGGCGTTTCATCAGGACATCCCACGCCCGTGCGATCCGTGCCGGGCCCCAGCCGGTGGCGGTCGGCTTGCCCGAGAAACCGTAGCCAGGCATCGAGGGGATGACGACGTGGAACGCGTCGGCCGCACTGCAGCCGTGGCGCGTCGGGTCGGTGAGAGGCCCGATGACCTTGAGCATTTCGAGGACCGAGCCCGGCCAGCCGTGGGTGATGACGATGGGCAGCGCGTTCTCGTGCTTCGAGCGGATGTGCAGGAAGTGGATGTCGAGGCCGTCGATTTCCGTGATGAACTGGGGGAGTGAATTGAGCTTCGCCTCGACCTTGCGCCAATCGTAACGGGTGGTCCAGTACTTCACGAGATCCTGGACGCGTTGGAGCTGCAAGCCCTGCGAATCGTCGGCGACAGTCTCCCGTGTCGGCCATCGCGTGGCGTGCAGCCGGTTGCGGAGATCGGTGAGGTCGCGTTGCGGCACGTTGATGCGGAAGCGGCGGATGGCGCTGGGCGCAGCGGTGGTGGTCACCGCGTTCGCGGGCGCGGACAGCAGCGTCGACGCACTGGCCGCGACGGCCAGCGCCCCCGCCGACGTGGCGAGGAACCGACGCCGCGAATGCTCGGACGTGTTCTCGGACATCACTGTTTCTCCTCGACGGGAAAGAATGCGGCCCGGACGGCCGTTTCCGACGCTAGCCGTTCTTGATCATCGCGGCCAGCGCCCGCATCCCGCCGAGGAAAGATGGCGAGTTCCGTTGTTTTTCTGGCGTTATCCGTGGGTGGATATTACGGAGTTCTTGCCCGGCACCGAGTCTCCCCGGCGCCGGGCAAGAGAATCTCAGATCAGGCCGAGCTGCGCCAGATCCGCCGCGTACTTCCGGATCAGCTCCGCCGTCACGTGCGGGATGTCCTTGTCCGCGCCGATGCCGGCGTCCTGCACCGCCGAGCGGAAGCGCTCGGTCGGGATGCCGGCGCCGTCGACCGGTTCGGCCGCAGCGGAGAACGCGTGCAGCAGCGGCAGCAACGAGTGCTGCTTCTGCTTTTCCGGCAACCCGCGGATGGCCGTCTCGAAGCGGGCGAACCATTCGGCGTAGTCGTCGATGCGCTTGATCGGATACCCGGCCGCCACGAGCCAGTCGACATACGTGTCGAGCGAAACGCCGTCCTCGTGGGGGTTGAGGACGTTGTAGGTGCGGTAGCCCTCGGTCGCCTGGGTGCCGAGGGTGGTGATGGCCTCGGCGGTGAAGTCGGCGGGCAGGCCGTCGTAGTGGGCGGGTGCCGGCGAAGAGTAGAAGGAACCCGGCGCGATGCCCGTGACGATGAGGCTGAGCAGCAGCCGCGTGAACATGTCCGGCACGTTGAGCTGGCCGGAGTACCGGCTGTGCGCGAGGATCATGTCGGAGCGGAACGTGGCGACGGGCAGGCCGAAGGCGTCGTTGGCCTCGCGCAGCAGCACCTCACCGGCCCACTTGCTGGTGGCGTAGCCGTTGGCGTAACCGTCGTCGAGCACGCGCACGGGGCTCGTCTCGCGGATGTCCGACACCTCGTCGGCCGAGGACGCCTGGTCGGAGATCACGGCCACTGTGGACAGATACGTGATCGGCTTCATCCGCGCCGTCAACGCCATCCGGATCAGCTCCGCGGTGCCCACCACGTTGGGGCCGAACAGCTGGTCGTAGGGCAGCACGTGGTTCACCAGCGCGGCCGGGTGCACGATGAGGTCGACGGTGTCGGCCAGCCGCCGCCAGGTCGTCTCGTCGAGGCCGAGGTCCGGCTCACCGATGTCGCCCGCCAGCACCTCCAGGTGGTCGGCGGCCAGGTCGCGGAAGTGGCGCAGCAGCTTGATGTCGCCGCTGTCGAACGCGTCCTCGAGCCGCTTGCGCGCCGCTTCGGCGGAGCGGCCGCGGACGATGCAGACGAGCCGGCCGCCCGATTCGGCCAGGCGTTCCAGCCACTCCAGGCACAGGAACCGGCCGAGGTAACCGTTGGCGCCGGTCAGCAGCACCGTGCCGACGGTGCCGGTGGGGCGCGCCAGCGTCGACGCGCCCTCGAGCGTGGCCGCGTCGAGGAACTTGTCGAGCGTGAGCGCGTCGGCGCGGGCCTCGGTGCTGCCCGCGCCGTGCACGTTGGCGAAGGTGGGCCGCTTGGCACCCGACGCGCGCGCGTCCTCGATGTACGAAGCGAGCTTGCGCAGGTCCGTCGCCGGGCTGATCACGACCCCGACCGGCACCTCGACGTCGAAGATCTCCCGCAGCAGGTTGGAGAACGTAAGCGCCGACAGTGAGTCGCCGCCCAGCTCCACGAAGTGTGCCTCAGGCCTCAACTCGCCCGAAGACGCGCCGAGCAGCGCCTGCGCCGCCCGCACGACCGTGTCGAACACCGGCTGCGAACGCCCGGCCTGCCGCAGTTCGCGCAGCTCGCTCGACTCGCGCTCGGCGATCTCGCGGTAGAGCCGTTCGAGCCGCTCGCCGTAGTGCTCCTTGAGCTTCGGCCGCGACAGCTTGCGGATTCCGGTGAGCAGCCCGTTTTCGGGACTGAACGGCTCGGTCTCCACGAGGAAGTCCCGCGGGATCTCGTACGAGTTGAGGTCGGACTCCTTCGCGATGCTCTGCAGCGATTCGCTCAGCTGCACCTTGAGCTTTTCCTCGTCGCCAAACGCTTCCAGCGCCTCCGCCGTCGGCACGATCACCGCGAGCAGGTACGCGCGCTCGCTGCTGCCGTAGAGGTAGATCTGGCGGATCGCCGGCGCGGCCGCGAATTCGGCCTCCAAACGCGACACGGCCACGAACTCGCCCTGCGACAGCTTCAGCACGTTCTTGCGCCGGTCGATGTAGAACAGCGTTTCCGGGGCGGTCTCGACCATGATGTCGCCTGTGCGGTAGTAGCCGTCCTCGTCGAACACCTCCGCCGTGGCGTCGGGGCGCTTGTAGTAGCCGGGCACCAGGCTCGTCGCCTTGACCAGCAGTTCCCCGCGCGGGTGCGGGGAGTCCGTGGAGAAGTAACCGAGCTCCGGCACGTCGTCGAGCTTGTAGTCGAGCACCGCCGGGCGGGTCGGCTTGTGGTCGAACAGCACGATGCCGGTCTCGGTCGATCCGTAACCGTCGTGCAGTTCGAGGCCGAGCACCGACTCGATGAAGGCCTGCATCTCGGCCGACAGCGGCGCGGAACCGGAGCCGGCCCACACCATCCGCCCGCCCAGGAAGCTCGTGCGCAGGTCGAGCTTGACCTCGGCTTCCAGCTCGGCCGAGTAGCCGGCGCCCAGCGCGCGGCGGTCGAGCTCACTCTGGTAGTGGTGGAAGATCATGTCGCAGATGCGCGGCACCATCACCGTCTGGGTGGGGCGCGTCAGCGCGATGTCCTCGAACAACGTGGACAGGTCACTCTTCGCGGCAAAGTGGACCGTACCGCCCTTGGCCAGGATATCCACCAGCAAGGCGCGGCCCATCACGTGGCTGAGCGGCATGAAGTTGAGGTCCACCAACGGGAACGAAGGCCGTTCGCGGAAGAGCCCGTGCCACAGGTTGGCGATGAGCCGGTCGGTGTACATCGCCCCCTTGGGCGTGCCGGTGCTGCCCGAGGTGTAGATGAGCAGCGACAGGCGATCCGGGTCCGCGTCCAACGCCGGCGGCGCGGCGGCGCCGCGTTCGAGCACCGCACTCAGCGGCTCGATGACGATCGGGCTGTCGGCCGAGGCGAGCCGTGCCTGGGCGGCCTCGAACTTCTCGCGCTCGGCGTCGACGTCGGAGTGGTAGTCGAACACCACCAGGCGGCGCACGGTCGCGCTGTCGAGCACGAGGTCGACGGCGGTCTCGAGGTTGTCCACGTTGGACGCCAGGAGCTTCGGCCCGGTCTCGGCGAGGATCGGCTTGAGCGTGCCCGCCGTCGCGCCGGCCTGCAGCGGCACCGACACCACGCCGGCGCGGACGCAGGCGAGGTCGATGATCGCGTACTCGGTGCTCGTGAAGCCGAGCGTGGCCACGAAGTCGCCGATGGCCACAGGGATTTCGGCGTGCTGGGCCCACTCGCCCGCGACGGCGCCCGCGCGCTGCCAGGCTTCGCGATAGGTCACGGTGTCGAACCGCGGCAGCAGCCGGCGGGTGGTGCGGCCGGTCGCCGGGTCGGTCACCGCCTCCGTGGCCCGTTCGGCGAAGGCGGCGCGCTCGGCGTACCCCGTCATCACCGTTTCGATCAGCTCGACCAGCGACAGCCCCGGTCGTCGGATCGCCTCGTCGACCCGGGTGTCGGGGGCGGCGCCCCGCAGCTGCGGCTCAGCGGCCAGTAGTTCCTCGACGCGGTGCTCGGTACTGGTGATCTCGGTCGGCGGGGTCGCCAATGCTCAGCCCTCCCTGGGTCGGCGTTCGTCCAGCGGGAGGCGCCGTCGGCTCCTTTTGGGCTAGTTGTTTGCGTACCCTAAGTTTACTGATCGTGGTCGGCCGAGCAGTGGCTTGTGATGGTGATCATGAACGCGTTGTGCTGCTTCGATCACTCCTGGTACGGAAACGGTCAATGGGCAACAGCAGTAACACGTACCCCGAGATTCTCTGACGCGGCTGAACCTCGCAAACGGGATCAGGAAGGGCTTCCGTTGCGCAGGAAGAAGTACGCGTAGCGCTCGTCCAGCTCGTTCTTCGGGACGAGGTGGACGGCGAGCGGCTGCAGGCCGCAGCGGGTGGCGGTCTGCCAGAACGCGTCGATGCCGTACGTGGTCATCTCGGCCAGCCCCGTGCGGTAGGCGCGGCGCCGGGGCCCGGTGCGCCACGAACCGGGGTCGTACTTGATCTGGATCATCGCCAGGCCGTCGGGAGCCAGCAGCTGCCGGGCGATGCGCAGCAGGCGTTCGCCGTACTCTGGGGTGGGGATGAGCTCGAAGACGTAGCAGGAGAAGAAGACGTCGACCGATCCGCCGACGGCATCGAGTGCTTCTTCGGGATTCGCGACGTCGATCGCGACCGGCAAAAACGGCGTGTCACAAGCGGCTTTCACTTGGCGTTCGCATTCCTGCAACGTTTCCGCCGCGATGTCGACGCCGATGAATTCTTCCGCGCGGGGAGCGAAGTGGATCGCGTTCGCGCCACCACCGCAGCCCCATTCCAGAACGCGGTGCCACGGGCCGGTGAAGCCCGCCATCCGGGCGCCCGCGTCGAACAGGTCGAGGTGCTCGCGGCCGAGGCGCGACCACAGGTCGCTGCCCTGGAACACGGACGCGTCGCGCCAATGTGCGTTGGCCTGCCAGCGATCCCCGCTCGGCCGGCGCCAATACGTCTGCGAGTCGGCGGAGATCCGCGACTCCGGCTGGCGGGCGCCGACGGTCGCGAGCACACGCTGTGCGAGCTCTTCGGCACTCGCGGCCACCCGTTTCGCGTTGGCCACGGAAACGTGGTTCAGCAGGTTCCGGAAGTTGGCCGGTTTCTGTCTCTCGGACATGGCGGGAAACCCTTTTCGCCGTCGTTTCGGTTCACTCGCTCAGTCCGAAACCGCCCGGTGAGCGTTACCGAAGTGCCCGAAATCAAAACGAATTCCCAGAATGCCCAAAAACGATTTACGGGACGAAAGGGACTCAGTTCACGCAGGGGACGCCGTCGCCGGTGATCGGCGGCGGGGTCTGCGCGGGCGCGGGGCTCACGTACGCCGCCGGGTGCACCTGCGGCGCGCCACCGGTGCTCGACGAGCCGCTGGAGTCCTCGTAGTCCTTGCCCAGGAACACGCGGAAGTGGTCCTTGTCCAGCGAGGAGTCGGGGCTCACGGCGATGCCGCCGAGCGTCTTCGCGATCTGCGTCGCCTCGGTCTTCTGGCTGTGGCCGTAGAAGACGATCGACATCTTTCGCGTGGTCGCGTTGGCCACCGTGCCCTTGGTGTACCCGGCGGCGGTGAGCTTGTCGGCCACGCTCGCGGCCAGGCCGCTGGTGTCCGACGCGTTGCGCACGTCCACGGTGTACTGGCTCAGGCTCGAGTCACCCGGCGCGGCGGGCGCGTTCGACGAAGGGGTCGCCGGCGTGCCCAGCTGCTGGCGCACGAACTGCTGCACCTGCTGCGGGTCCACCTCCACCGCGTCGCCGTCCGACGGCGTCTTGAGCGAGATGTTCACGACCGGCACGGTGACGAACTTCAGCGCGCCCGCACTCATGCCGTGCAGCTGCTGCGCGAAGCCGACGATGTCCCAGCCGGAGTCGACCACCACGGCCTTCTTCACGGCCGTGATCAGGTTGTCCAGCTTGCCCGGGTCGGCGAGCGTGCCGGCCGACAGGATCGTCTTGGCCATGCTCGCCATGAACACCTGCTGGCGCTTGATGCGGTCGAGGTCGCCGTTGGGCAGCCCGTGCCGCTGGCGCACGAACTGCAGCGCCTTCGCCCCGCCGACGCTCTGCGGGCCGGCCGCGAAGTTCGCACCCGAGTACGAGTCGTGCACGGCCTTGCTCAGGCACACCGGCACGCCGCCGACGGCCTCGCTCAGGTAGTAGAAGCCCGCGAGGTTCACCGCCGCGTAGTGCGTGATGGTGAGGCCGGTGAACTGCTGCACGGTGTCGATCGCCGTCTTGGCGCCGGCCTGTGCGGAGTCCGTCTCCAGCTGTGCCCCGGAGACACCCTGCGCGACCAGCTTGTTCTTCTCCGCGACGAGCCCGTAGGTGTACGCGGAGTTGATCTTGTGCTTGCCGTAGTCGCCGGCGATCTTCACGTAGGAGTCACGCGGGATGGAGATCGCGGTCGCCTGGCCGCCACCCGCGGGGATGTGGATGACGATCATGGTGTCGGTCGTGTCGCCACCGTCGTCGGCGCCGCCCGCGTGCAGCTGTGAGAGCACGTCGGCGGGCAGCGGATTGCCCTGCGCGTCGGTGCGCGTGTCGAGGCCGACCATGAGGATGTTCTGCTCGCCCAGCGGCGGCTGGTCTGTGCCGGTGATCACATCGGCCCTGGTCAGGCCGTCGGTGAGCGACTGCAGGGTCGAATACGCGTAACCGGTGCCGCCCAGCACGAGCAGGGACACGATCACGACCACGACTTGGGCCGCGCGCAGCGGACCGGAGGCCTTGGTGCGACGCATCAGGGCTCCTCTTCTGCAGGTTCTCCGGCATACCGGGGCCCGACGCCATCCGGTGCTCGAAATGCCAACGGTAGCGGCCCCGTTTCCGGCTTCGGCCGGGGGGCGTTTTCGATGTCGTAACGGCAGTGGACAAGACCGGACAAAGGTCTGTACCGGTGATTATTCGGGGTTGGCGCAGAGTGCTCACGCGGACACGCGAAATCGCCGCCGCGGGGACGCTGGGTCCGGCGCGGCGGCGATTGTCCGAAGGGTTCCGCTCAGCGGAGCAACTGGGCCTTGACGTCCGTCTTCAGCACTTTGCCCACCTTCGACCGCGGAAGGTCGGGCCAGATCTGCACGACCTTCGGGGTTTTGACGCTGCCGAGGAGCTCCTTCACGACGGCGCGCAGTTCGTCCTCGGACACCGACCGTCCACTGTGGAGCTGGACGACCGCGGTGACCTGTTCGCCCCACTTCTCGTGCGGCAGGCCCACCACGGCGCAGTCCTGCACGGCCGGGTGTGTCATCAGGGCCTGCTCGACCTCCGCGGAGTACACGTTGAACCCGCCCGTGATGATCATGTCCTTGGCGCGGTCGACGATGTGGAGGTACCCCTCGTCGTCGAGGTAGCCGATGTCGCCGGTGTGGTGCCAGCCGTAGCGGCTGACGTCCTCGGTCGCGGCGGGGTTCTTGTAGTAGCCCGGCATCACGAGCGGCCCGCGCACCACGATCTCGCCGCGCGCGCCGGGCGGCAGCAGGGATCCGTTGTCGGACATGATGGCCACGCGCGTGAGCGGCGTGGGCCGGCCCGCCGAGGTGAAGCGTTCGCGGGCGAGGGAACCGTCGGCGTGGAAGTGCTCGGCCGGCGCCAGGGTCGAGATCATCATGGGTGCCTCGCTCTGGCCGAAGAGCTGGCCCAGGACCGGGCCGATGCGCGTGATCGCCTCTTCGAGCCGCGCCGCCGACATCGGAGCCGCGCCGTACCACAGGCATTCCAGCGAACCGAAGTCCGTTGTGGACAGATCGGGGTGGTCCAGGAGCAAGTAGATCAACGTCGGCGGCAGGAACGTGTGCGTGATGCGATGGCGTTGCACCAGGGCCAGGAACTCGCCCAGGTCGGGTTTCGGCATCACGACGATCTCGCCGCCCAGCGTCAGCACCGGGAAGCACAGCACGCCCGCCGCGTGCGTCAGCGGCGCCAGCGCGAGGTACCGGGGCCGCGGCGAGAACGGGTAGCTCATGAGCGTCAACGCCGACATCGTCTCGACGTTGTGCCCGGTCAGCACCACGCCCTTCGGCCGGCCGGTGGTGCCGCCCGTGCCGACGAGCATGGCCACGTCGTCGGGCGGCGGCACGTCGAACGGGGTTGCCTCGAGCCCGTCGAGCCATTCCGGCAACGACACCGCGCCGGCAATCGACCCGTCGAGGCACACCACCGTTTTCACGGCCGGCAGGTCCGGCAGGATGCGGGAGACGAGCGGTGCGAACGAAGACTGCACCAGCAAGCACGTGCAGTCGAACAGGTCCAGCAGCTCCCTGTTCTCGGCCGCCTCGTTGCGCGGGTTGACCGGGCACCAGACCGCCCCTGCGCGGCTGATGCCGAAGACGCAACCGAACGAAACCGGATCGTTCCCCGAGAGGATCGCGACCTTGTCGCCCGGCCGCACGCCCGAGCGCGCCAGCGCCCGCGCGACCCGCCAGGACAGTTCCTGGACCTCGCCGTAGCTCAGTGAGACGCCGTTCTTCGTCAAGCACGGCGCCGAAACGCCCAGCGAGGCGCCCTTGTCGAGGTAGTCGATCAACCGCACCGCTCGTCTCCCCGGCTCACGCGTGCACGGTCAGCATGGGGTTGGACACGAGCCCGAACGACCGCAGCACCCCGAGCAGCTCCCGGTGCCCGAACGCCTGGCACGCCGACGCGAACCCGGCGCGCCGCGGCGGCTGCTGCAACAGCGAGTACGCGGCATACGCCTGCAACAGGCCCGTCTGCTTGTAGTTGCAGGTCCCGTGGATCACGCAGTGGGCGCGGCCCAGCGGACCGGACGCGTGCACCGAGTCCAGCGACGTGTTCAGCCGCTGGTTCTCCCGCGGCGGCATCTCGTCGCGCACGGCGGCGGCCTGCTCGTGCAGCACCTTCAGCTTCTCCGCCTCCGGCAGGTCCTTCACCTGCTCCAGCACGGCGGCCACGATCATCGGCACGCCCTGCATCAGCGCGCGGTCGAACACGCCGCCGATGGCCTTCACGTTGGCCACGCGCGGGTCGCGCTTGAACCACACCGGGTGCGAGGTCCCGCCCCACGGCAGCGCGAGGCCGGTTTCGTGGTGACCGGGCACGACGACGTCGTGCAGCCCACCGTCGGCCGGCCACTCCTGGTACTCGTTCTGCTCCAGGTAGTACGCCGACGAGAGCGCCGCGTTGACGAGGATCGTGCGGGTCGACGCGACGGTCGGGTAGCCCTTCCAGAACACCAGGATGTCGAGGGTGTCCGGGCCCGGCGTCTCCAGGCAGATGTTCGCGGCGATCTCGCCGGTCGTGTACATCTGCGCGATGCCCGGCGACAGCAGCAGCCCTTGGGCCGCCATGTCGGCGCCGTAGCGTTCCTCGGCCGAGATCAGCCAGTCCTGCTCACCGGTCGTGTCGAGGTAGTGCGCCCCCGACGCGAGACAGGCCTGCACGACCTCGTGGCCGTACTCGCTGAACGGGCCGACGGTGTTGCACACCACCGACGCGCCCGCGAACAGCTCGGTGAGCGGGCCGACCTCGTGGGCCACCTCCACCACCTCGTGGTCGACGGTGTCGAGGCCGGGGATGTGGTCGAGCGACTCCTGAAGCCGCGCCTTGTCGCGCCCCGCGGCGACGAAGGGCACGTTGTACTCGCGCAGGTATTCGCAGATCAGGCGTCCGGTGTAGCCGGAAGCGCCGTAGACGACGACGGGCTTGCTCACGACGGTTGTCCTTTCGCAGAGGTCGCTGAAGTCAGTGGGGTCGGCTCGGATTTCCGGTCACATGCCCATGCCGCCGTCGACCGGCAGCCCCGCGCCGGTGATGAAGCGGGCGGCGTCGGAGGCGAGGAACACCACGGCGTCGGCCATGTCGGCCACCTCGCCGAGCCGTCCCGCGGGCGTCTGCGAGACCACGGCGCCGATCGCTTCCTCGACGCTCGGGAACAACCCCACGTCGACGACGTCGTTGGCCAGCTGGTTGCCCATCTGCGTGGGCACGAGGCCCGGGTACACGCAGTTCACGCGCACGCCGTAACCGAGCTTCCCGGCCTCCATCGCGGCCACCCGCGTGAGCCGGTCGACGGCCGACTTCGTGGCGGAGTAGCCCGCGATCCCGGGGAACGCGATGGTGGCGGCCACCGAGGAGATGTTCACGACCGCCCCGCCGTTGCCGGCCGCGCCGCCGGGACGCATCGCGCGGAACGCGTGCTTCACGCCGAGCGCGGTGCCCAGCACGTTGACCTCGAGCATCTTGCGCACGTGGGCGGGGTCGAGGTCGGCGACGAGGCCGGTGATCTCCACGCCGGCGTTGTTCACCAGCACGTCGAGGCCGCCGTATTCGCCGACGACCGCGCTCACGGCCTGCTACCAGCCCGCGTCGTCGGTCACGTCCAGGCGGACGAACCCGGCCGTGGCGCCGGTCTGCTTGATGGAGTCGGCCGTCGCGCGGCCCAGTTCCTCCTGCACGTCGGCGATGACCACGGTGGCCCCGGCCTTCGCGAGCGCCCCGGCCATCCCGGCCCCCAGGCCCTGTGCCCCACCCGTCACCAGCGCGGTTCGCCCGCTGAGGTCGTACGAAACCATCGACATCTCCTCCTTGAGACATGCGGCGTAGGTCACACCGTAGCCAACTCTGGACAGTCGTCAAGATTTTCTTGGACAGTCGTCAAGAGATTTCCGCGCCGAGAGCCGGGCCGCGCTAGACTCCCGGCGTGACGCAGGCAAAGGAGCGCATCTCGCGCCGGGGCGTGGACAAGTTCGCCCAGCGGCGCGAGCAGCTGGCGGAATCCGCGCTGCAGGCGCTCGCCGAGCTGGGCTACGCCCGCACGAGCCTGCGCGAGATCGCCCAGAAGTCCGATTTCTCCCACGGCGTGCTGCACTACTACTTCGCCGACAAGGTCGAGCTGCTCACCTACGCGGTGCGCAAGTTCGAAGAGGTCTGCGTGACGCGCTACGACGACGTCGTGGCTGAGGCGAACACCGCCGAGGAGCTCGAACGCGGCTTCGGCGCGGCCATGGCGGCCACGCTGCGCACCGACGCCGTGATGCACCGCCTCTGGTACGACCTGCGCAACCAGAGCCTGTTCGAGGAGTCCTTCCGCGCCGACGTGCTGGAGATCGACGACCGCAGGCAGGCCATGATCTGGCGCGTCGTCGAGCGCTACGCCGATCTGGCCGGCGCCGTGCCGCAGGTGTCCGAGGCGGTCGCGTATGCCACGTTCGACGGCCTCTTCCAGCAGTTCCTGCTCCGGCACCTGGCCGGGCGGGAGACGGCGGCCGCCGAGCTGGGCGAAGCCGTGCCGCGGGTGGTCAAGCAACTGTTCTGCACGGCCTGACGTCGTGTGCTGCCCGGCCGTGTGAGTGTGCCGGGCGATTCCACAGCATCAGGTTAGGATTCCGACGTTCGGTCGGCAGGCAGGAGGGCCAGTGGTCGAGAAAGCGCGCTGCGCAGGGGGCGCTCGGTGACGGCGTCCTCGGCTGAGTTGCCTCCGGAGCCCCAGGAAGTGGTCGGCCCGCTCACGCGCGCGGCGATCTTCCTCGTCGTCCGCGTGAACCCCGGCGGGGAGTCCGCGGCGAGGGATCTGCTGGCCGATCTGGCCGGGCTGCAGCGTTCCGTCGGGTTCCGGTCGCTGGATGGCGGGCTCACGTGCGTGGCCGGCATCAGCTCGTCGGCGTGGGACCGGATCTACGGCTCGCCGAAGCCGGCCGAGCTGCACGATCTGCCCGTGTTCGCGGGCGACAAGCACACGAGCGTGGCGACGAAGGCCGACCTGCTGTTCCACCTGCGGGCCGAGCGCATGGACCTGTGCTTCGAGCTCGAGTCGCTGATCATGGCGCGGCTCGAGGGCGTGGTCACGGTCGTCGACGAGGTGCAGGGCTTCCGCTACTTCGACGCGCGTGACGTGCTCGGGTTCGTCGACGGCACCGAGAACCCGACCGGCCGCGGCGCCGTCGAGGCCGTGCTGGTCGACGACGACGAGGCGTTCAACGGCGGCAGCTACGTGGTCGTGCAGAAATACCTGCACGACATGGCGGCGTGGAACAAGCTCACCACCGAGCAGCAGGAGCTGGTGATCGGCCGGCGCAAACTGTCCGATGTGGAGCTCTCGGACGACGAGAAGCCCGCCGACTCGCACATCGCGCTCAACGTGATCGAAGACGAAGACGGCAACGAGCTCGAGATCCTGCGCGACAACATGCCCTTCGGGCGCCCCGCGTACGGCGAGTTCGGCACGTACTTCATCGGCTACGCCAAGACGCCGTCGATCATCGAGACGATGCTGGAGAACATGTTCGTCGGCTCGCCGCCGGGCAACACCGACCGCATCCTCGACTTTTCGACGCCGCTGACGGGTGCGTTGTTCTACGTGCCCGTGGCGGAGTTTCTGGAAGACCCGACCGTCGCGAGCGAAGCGTCGGACGAGCCCGAGCCCCAGCCCCCGTCACTCAAGCCCGGTACCTCGCTGGGCATCGGCAGCCTGCGAAGGAGTCCCCGGTCATGAACAACCTGCATCGCGAACTCGCCCCGATCTCCGACGTCGCCTGGTCGGACCTCGAGGACGAGGCCCGGCGCACGTTCGCCGAGTTCGCGTCGGCGCGCAAGGTGGTCGACGTGGTCGTGGCCGACGACGCGACGCTCTCGGCCGTGGGCACCGGGCACGTCGAGGGTGTCGAGAGCCCGCTGGCCGGCGTGACCACGCGGCTTCGCACGGCGCAGCGGATCGTGGACCTGAAGGTGCCCTTCACGGTCTCGCGCGAGGCCGTCGACTCCGTGGAGTGGGGCGCGAAGGACCCGGACTGGCAGCCGGTGAAGGACGCCGCGCAGGCCATCGCGTACGCCGAGGACCGCATCGTGTTCGACGGCTTCGCCGGCGCCGGCATCGCGGGCATCCGGCCCGCGTCCTCGCTGAGCCCGGTCGCGCTGCCCGGTGAGGCGAGCGCGTACCCGAAGGCGATCGGCGACGCGCTGGCGAAGCTGCGTTCGGCCGGCGTCGCGGGGCCGTACTCGGTGCTGCTGAGCAACGCCGCCTACACCGCCGCGATCGAGGCGGCCGACCACGGTTATCCCGTGCTGGAGCACCTGAAGCAGATCGTGGACGGCGACCTGATCCTGACGCCGGCGATCGAGGGCGCGTGCGTGCTCACGACCCGCGGCGGCGACTACGAGCTGCACTTCGGGCAGGACCTGTCGATCGGCTACACGAGCCACGACGCCGACAGCGTGCAGCTGTACTTCCGCGAGACGCTGACGTTCCTGGTCAACACGGCCGAAGCCGCGGTCGGCCTGACTGCTTGAGTTCGACCGGGGAAGCCGCCTTGTCCGGGCGGCTTCTCCGGTTGCTCCAAAGCTTGGTTCAGAGCTTTTCGGCCGCTTCGTACAGGTTCTTCGCGTCCGCGCCGAGCGGGGCGCCTTCGAGGCTGAGGGTCTTGGATTCGCCGGTGGTCTCGTCGTAGTCGAGCTCGCCGCGGCTGGTGACCGAGAAGATCTCGCCGCTGCCGGTCCAGCGGTTGAAGCCGTCGAGCCACGGGCCGCCGCTGGAACCGCCGGCCATGTCGCACGTGGACATCCAGTGGTCGAACTCGGCCGGGTCCTGGTGCGTGGGCAGGTCGCACCACATCAGCGCTTCCCCGAAGTACGCCTTCGAACCGGGGTAGCCGACGATCGCGGCCTGCGTGGTTCCCTGGTGGTCGAAGGAAATCCGCTGCGTGCCCGCGACCTGGGCGACGTGCCGCCCCTGCTGCCGGTCGAGCACGACCATGGCGACGTCGGGTTCGCTGCCGGTGGTGTACGAGTGGCGGAAGGCGAGCGCGCGCGTCGCGAACACTCCGTGCGGGCGGCGGCCCTGGTCGTAGCCGGGCACGAACACGGAGTTCTTGATCGGGATCACCTGGTCTTCGCGGTTCAGCCCGGCGTACGCGCAGTGCCCGGCCGTCACGAGGACGTCGCCGCTCGTGCTCGGCACGGCGGTGGCGGTGCACCAGCTGTCCTGCGGCGCCTCGCCGGGCGGGACCTCGGTGAAGAACAGCCGTCCGACGCCCTGCGGCCCCGGCCCGGACCAGCGCTTCGCCACCTGTTCCACACGATCGATCGTGTCGGCCCCGGCGGCCTTCATCTTCTCGGGCGTCCAGTACGCGAGCGCGGCCGCTCGATCGGCGGGGCTGAAGGCGGTCACGTCGTTCTCACCGGCGGCCGAGGCGGCGGTGGTCGCTGTGGCGGACGCGGCCACCACGGCCGCGAGGGTCACCAGGGCGCGGCGGATCGTCAAGATCATCATGACCAGGAGACGGCCGGGGGCGCGGGCGGTTCCGACCCGGTCCGGTGAATTGCCCGGTCGTACTAGCCCGGGGTGCCGTCGAGGGCGTCGAGGACCTTCTCGCACGTCGCGGTGAAGCGGGCGGCTTCGGTGGGCGAGACGACGTCGAAGAAAAGCTTGCGGACCTGCGCCACATGGGCGGGGGCGGCGTCGACGATGGCCTGGTGCCCCGCGGGCGTGAGGCAGAACTCGGGGGAGCGCGCGTTGTCCGTCGCCTCGCGGCAGACGAGGCCGCGACGCTCCATGCGCTTGAGGTGGTGGGAGAGCCGGCTTTTCTCCCATTCGGTGGACTCGACGAGCTCGTACGCGCGCATCCGCTCGTCCGGGGCTTCCGACAGGGTGACCAGGATCGTGTAGTCGGCGCCGGAGAGGCCGAACTCGTCCTGCAGGTGGCGGGTGAGCGCGTGGTCGAGGCGCCGGCTCATCTCGAGGAAAGCGCGCCAGGCACGCTGCTCGCCGTCGCCGAGCCAGCGCGGTTCTGTCATGAGGGGCGATCGTACCGGGGCCGGTTTCGCGTCAGCGCGGGCAACGCGGCCAGCAATGCGAGGCCGCGCACCACGCCGGCGACGGGGTAGGGGGCGCGCAGCCCGAAGGTCGCGGCGAGGAAACCGCCGGTCAGCGTGCCGAGCGGGATGAGGCCCCAGCCGAGGAGTTTGTAGACGCTGGTGACGCGCCCGAGCAGCGGCGCCGGCACGAGGTCCTGGCGCAGGCTGACGGTGACGACGTTCCAGAGCGTGGTGACGAAACCGTTGAGGGCCAGGAAACCGCCGAGGACCACGGCGTTCGGGCTGAGGCCGATGGCGCCGAAGACCGCGGCGTTCGCGGCGAGGCTGGTGATGAGGGCGCGGTGCGGGCCGATTTTCGCGACGACCCGGGCGTTGACCAGGCCACCGGCGACGCTCCCGACGGCCGCGGCCGCGAGCAGCACGCCGTAGCCGCCGGGGCTGACGTGGAGGGTTTCGGTGGCGAGCAGGACGAGGGTCGCCGTGGCGAGCTGGCCGCAGAAGGTGTTGACGCCCAGGAGGATCGCGAGCGTCCGCAGCAGCCGGTGGTGCGCGAGCCAACGAAGGCCTTCGACGATCGGGGCTTTCCGCGTGGCTTGGTGCGTGCGGCGAGGCAGCTTCGCGACGAGCGCGGCGGACGCGGCGAAGGACACCGCGTCGAGCCCGAACGGGAGCGCGGCCGCGACGGCGAACAACGCGCTGCCCAGCGGCGGACCGGCGAACTGGACGCCCACCGTCTTCACGACCTGGAGGGAACCGTTGGCCTTGTGCAGCAACGGTTTCGGGACGACGTCGGGCAGGAAGGCCTGTGCAGCCGTGCCGAACACGACGTCGCCGGCGCCGAGGGCGACGGCCGTGACGACCAGCAGCGCGACCGTCGCCTGGTGGCCGGCGACGAGCAGCGCGACGGCACCCGCGACCGCGGCCTGCGCGAGCTGGGCGCGCGTCATGAGCCGGACGCGGTCGTGCCGGTCGGCCCAGGCACCCGCGGGCAACGTGAGCAGCAACCACGGCACGTACTCGGCGGCGGCCACGAGCGAAACCAGCTGCGGATCACGCGTGACGCTGACGGCCACCAGGGGCATGGCCGTGACGAAGGCGCCGTTGCCGACGTTGTCGATCCCGTTGGCCCACCACAGCTTCCGGTACCCCGGCGGCAGTTTCGTCACGACCGGGATCCTGGCGGCTTTGCCGCCGGTGGCGACATGATTTAGCCGAGTGCTACATACTCGGTGACGTGGCGGATCTCGTCGAGGTGGGCGTCGCCGAGCTGGCGGCGACGCGGTTCGCCGTGTCGCCGTTGTCGGAGACCGTGGCGGCGTTGCTGCAGGTCATGGGACGCACCCGGGCGCCGCTGAACCAGCCGTGGTTGCGGTGGGTCGCCGACGAGCTCGCGCGCGAGCCGCTCGACGTGCCGCTGGCCTGGGCCTTGCTGACCGCCAAGGGGCTGGGCTGGCCGAACTTCCTCGTCCCCGCCCCGGCGAACGCGGCCAGCACGATCGACGACGATCTCGCCCTGCTCCGGCGCACCACGGCGCGGCAGGTGCGGGCGAGCATCTCGCGCGTTTTCGGAGACGATCCGCCACCGGTCGTCGCGGAGCTCGCGGCGCGTCCGGCGGCGGGGTTGCGGGTGCTCGCGGACGAGCTGCGTGTGGCGTTCGAACGGCTGGTGGCGCCGTTCTGGCCGCGGATCCGGGCCGTGCTGGACGCCGACGTCGCCCACCGGGCGCGGCAGCTGACCGCCGGTGGCGCGGAACGGCTGTTCGCCGATCTGCATCCCGAGCTGAGCTGGTCGGCCGGGTGGTTGCGCCTGTCCGGGACGGGCCGCGACGTGGTCGTCAACCGGGGGCCCGGTGGCCTGGTGCTGATGCCGGTCGTGCTCGGTTCGCCCGACGTGCTGATCAAGCGCAACACCGCCACGCAGACCACCGTGCGGTATCCGGCGCGCGGCGTCGGTGCACTGTGGACGGTCGGCGCCGCGCCGGCCGGCGACGCCCTGGTCCGCCTGCTGGGCCGGGCGCGGGCCGAGCTGCTGGAGGCCTTGCGGTCGCCGGCGACGACCACGGACCTGGCGTCGTCGCTCGGGGTATCGCCGAGCGCGGTGTCGCAGCACCTGCGCGTGCTGCGGGAGAACGGCCTGGTCGCGGGGCAACGGTCCGGGCGTTCGGTGCTGTACCTGACGACCCCGCTCGGCGAGGCGCTGCTCGGCCGGCGCGCTGTTACGTGATCCTGCGCAGCTGTTACGCGGCGCGGACATTCGCCTGACGGTCCGGGGACACGCGCGTCGCACCGTGGTGCGGGTGATCGTCGTGGGGTCGTCCGGGAGTGGGAATGCCTGAAATCCGTGCCAAGTTCGTGCTGTTGCTGCTGCCCGCGGTGCTCGTCGCGGGGTGTTCGACGGCGGCGGCGGAGTGGCCGACGGGCGTCGCCTCGGGCTCTTCCGACCCCGACACCGATCCGGCGCAGGGCGGGATTCCGTCGGGCAAGGAGCTCACGCCGTTCGACACGAGCTACCCGGCCGTGTCGAAGCTGGATCCTCGGCTGCTGAAGGCGGTGCAGCAGGCGGCTACGGACGCGCGGGGGCGGGGGATCGAGTTCAAGGTGACTTCGGGCTGGCGGAGCAAGGCGTACCAGCAGCGGCTGCTCGAAGAGGGGATCCAGAAGTACGGGAGCCTCGAAAGCGCGCGTCAATACGTGAACACGCCGGAGAAATCGACGCACGTTTCCGGCAAGGCCGTGGACATCGGCCCGACCGACGCCGACGACTGGCTCATCCGCCACGGCGACGACTACGGCCTCTGCCAGGCGTATTCCAACGAGCTGTGGCATTTCGAGCTGCTCACGACGCCGGGTGGCACGTGCCCGGCGCCGTTGCCGAATGCGGCGGGTTAGCGTTCCCGGGTGCGGTTTTCGCCGGTGTGGTTTTCGCCGGTGCGGCGGCGAAACGTGTCGATCAGGAAGCACGCGACCGGGTCGCCGCCGCGTTCCGGGGTGCCGAAGCCGGGTCCTGGTGGGGTGACGACGCGGCCGTTCTGGGTGGTGAAGCCCGTGCCGGTGGCCGACGCCGTGGCCGGCACCGCCTCGAACGCCAGCGATCCGCCGATCACGGCCAGTGCCGCGACCCCCTTGCCGATGGTCCTCATCCGCTTCCTCCTCCGGTTCGTGACACCGAGCTTGGCACGCGAATTCGTCACCGGTCAAACAGGTTACGCATGGGGTAATACTTCGGTCAGGTCTTCGGCGCGCAGTCGCCCTCCCGCGACGTTCACTACCTGGTGGACGCCTGCGATCACTCAAGGTTGCTTTCGTGGGGTCAATCCCACTTCGGGCGGTAATCCGTCCGTGGCGTGGGCATATTTCGAGTGAGCAGGCCAGACCGGTGAATGAATCACCGGCGGCCGCGCTCCGCGGCGGATCGTCCGCTCGCGGACAGGGAGGGAGCCACTCCATGACCAGCACTCTTCGCCGGGCCGCCGCCGTCACCGCGCTGGCCGGCGCGGCCGCCGCGTCCGTCGCGTTCCTCGGTGCGGGTACGGCCTCGGCCATGCCCACCGACTTCCGCTGCACCGCGGCTCAGGTCGACACCACGATCGTCGCCGGCGACCCGGGTGCCGGGCAGCGCTACGCGAACGTCGTGTTCACCGCGAAGCCCGGCGAGTCCTGCAACTTCCAGGGCGCGCTGCCGGTCTCTTTCACCGGCGCCGACGGCGTCACCGTCACCCCCGAGGCCGGCTCGTCGGACGCGCCGCTGGTGACGATCGCGAACGGGCAGCAGGCCACCATGCTCCTGCACTGGAGCGGCATCGAGGCGCCCGAACACCAGGTCCAGCCCACCGCCGTCACCATCACGGCCCCCGGCACCACGACTCCACGCGGCGACTCCAGTGACCCGCGGATCACGCTGCCGTGGGACCAGTCGCCGCTGGACGCGTCCGCCGAGGCCCACAACGTCACGGTGGGACCGGTCGTCGCCGCCTGACGCCGGGGCTCGTCGCGCGGCCCGAGGGGTGCTGACGTGCCATGATCGGGCCACGCGGCGTCGACTCCTGGAGATGGCATGACCACCACCGGCCGGCGGGAGGCCGAGCTCAACAGCGGGATCCTCCCCGGCAACGTGCACGTGGACGACTGGGTGATGTTCCTGCTCGCGGTCGTCTCCGTCGGGGGCCTGGGCTACCTGCTGCTCGGGCCCCCGCCTCCGGCGGACCTCGACGCGTGGTTCTTCACCGTCGACTGCGTCGTCTGCGGCATCTTCCTGCTCCACTTCCTCTGGCGGTGGCGCAAGGTCGCCTGGCGCATGGCCTTCCGGACGCGCAACTGGTACGAGGTCTTCGCGATGATCCCGGTCGCGTACCCGCCGTTCGTCGCGCAGCACCACGTGATCACCGGCCTGCTGCTCCTCATCCGCATCGGCCGCGCGGCCGACCGCGCGGTCGGCGAGCAGTTCTTCTACCGCCTGGTGGAGAAACTTTCCGACCCGATCGTCCGCGCCATCAAGAAACCCGTGACGATCGCCGTGCTGGACGAGGTCGTCAAGGTCCTCGAGACGGGCAACTACCCGGAGAACCTCGCGAAGTCCCTCAGCGAGAACAAGGTGGAACTCCGGGCCATCATCACGGAAAAACTCGCCGCCGACCCCCAGCTCGGCCGCCTCCGCCGCCTCCCCTTCCACGACGAGATCGTCCGCGCCGCCGTCGACGCGTCCTTCCGCGTCCTGCTGGAGGTCCTCCTGGACCCCCGCATCGACGACTTCTTCTCCGCCGTGGTGAGGGAAAACCGCGAACAGATCCGCCGCGCGGTTTCCCTCGGTCTGAACGAGGTGGACGACTCCCCGGACGAAGGCCTGCTCCGCACCCGTCCCCAGCGCACTGCGGCACGGGAGTACGATCTCAGCCATCCCCGCGGCGACGGTGCCGTCAACCGCTGAACGAGTGCTGCACGCCCGGGCCCGGTGGGCGGACGGGCGGGAGTACGCTGGAGTCCTTCGTTGTCGTTGCTGCACAAGGGTTGTGTTGGCGCGCACACGGGGTGTTCCGATCGTTTCCGAGGCAAGCTGGGAAGCGTCGGGAGCCGAGTCGCGGGTTGGAGACGTGAACGTGGTGGATAGCGGGCAGCAGGTGCAGCCGTGCCGACGGCAGGAGTGCTCGGAGGACTCGCTGTGGCGCGGGCTGTGCGCCGCGCACTGGAGCCGGTGGCAGCGTGGCCTGGACGCCCTCGAACTCCCCGACGACGACGTGCCGCCGCCGCCCGCGCAGGTGTGGTGGCCGCCGGAACGGCAGGCGTTGCCGTTGAGCAGCCGGGTGCTGCCGGGGTCCTGACCTCGGCCGGGGATCACCGGAGACCTCGGCAGGGGAACAGCCCTGGCGAGCGGGGATCTTCACCTCGGCCGGGGATCACAGGAGACCGCGGCAGAGGAACAGCCCTTGCAGTCGGGGATCTCCACCTCAGCCAGGGATCAGCAGGAATCTCGACGGCGGATCAGTCGCCGGGGATCTCCACCTCGGCCCACAGGCTGGGCAGGTTCACGACGATCCCCTCCTGGCTGCTGCGTGCGATGATCACCACGGCGTCCTCGCCCGTGGGGTTTTCCTCGCGGTGCGGCACGTAGGGCGGGACGAACACGTAGTCGCCCGGTGAGGTTTCCAGGCGGATCTCCGAGGGGCCGTCCGCGAAGACGAACACCGGGTGGCCCGACTGCACGTAGATGGCGGTCTCGGCCTCGCCGTGGTGGTGGTCGCCGGAGTTGGTGTGGGGCGTGACGTGCGTTTCGCCCATCCAGACCTTCTGCGAGCCCACCGTCTTGCCCGAGATGGCCTCGAGCCGGCGCATCCCGGTGGTCTGGTTGGTGTCGCCGGTCAACGAGCCGCCGCGGATGTGGCGCAGCGGTTGGTGCCACTGGTCGGTCATCGGGCCTCCACAGCAAGTTCCATCACGACAAGACGAGCCGGCCCCACCCGCAGCACGCCGTCGTCCAGCGGGACGCAGCGCACGCCGCCGCGGCCGCGCAGGCCGCGGAAGGCGCCGGGTGCCACGGCGACGTTCATCCAGGCGCACGGGTTCGCCGGGCGGCGGGCCTGAAACCGGACGGGACCGTCGCCGCTGTCGAGGCTGAACACGGCTCCCGGACGGGCGCGCGTGGCGGCGAGGTCGTCGACGCGGAAGCCGCGCAGCACGATGTTGCGGCGGGTCAGCAGCGGGTCCACCGGGCCGAACGGTTCGAGCGCCGCCACGTCGAACACCGTCACCGCGGCGTCGCGGTGCGCGGCGTGGTTGAAGTAGCGGTCGCCGACCAAGCCCAAGCCCGCGCGCACCTCCACGCACGAGCGCGACACCGGCCCGGGGTCGGGCCGCGGGCCGTCGGCCGGGCGCCCCTCGAACGCGTGCACCGGCGAGGTCAGCAGCGAAACGATCTCCACCGGCGTGCTTTCCACACCTCGACCCTACCCGCGCCAGGATCACACGCCCTCCGAGCGCATCAGGGAAAAGGACAACCGGGATCAAACGGTGGTAGCGTCTTCCGCCACCAAACACGGGGGAGACTGCCGTGAACTGGTACGACCGCGTTTTCGTCGACACCGGCCGCACCGCCGCGATGTGGGCGGTGGTCGGGTTCCTCGTCACGTTCGTCGTCGTCCGCGGCATCACGCGCCGGATCCGCGCGAAACACCGCAAGCCGAAGGCGAAACGCGGGATGCTCGGAGACATCCACATCGGCGGCGTCCACGTGCACCACCAGGTGTGGGGCATCCTGCTCGTGCTGGTCGTCGGCGCGCTCGAGTTCCGGTTCTCACCCGACGCGCCGTGGCGTGAGGTCCTGGCCGCGCTGTTCGGGGTGGGCGCCGCCCTCGTGCTCGACGAGTTCGCGCTCTGGTTCTACCTAGACGACGTCTACTGGGCCGAAAACGGCCGCAAGTCGATCGACGCCGTGCTCATCGGCGGTTCGCTGGGCGTCCTGTTGCTGCTCGAAGCGTCGCCGATCGGCGAGACGCGCGGGGAGTCGGCGATGTGGTCGTACCTGCTGGGCATCGCCGTGCACCTGGTCACGGCACTGATCTGCCTGGTCAAGGGCAAGCTCGCCACGGGTGTGCTGGGCGTCGTCGTGCCGCTGATCGCGCTGGTCGGCGCGCTGCGGCTGGCGAAACCCGACTCGGCGTGGGCCCGGCGCCGCTACAGCGGGCGCAAGCTCGACCGGTCGCGCCGGCGGTTCGGCGCCCGCTACACCGCGCGCCACAACCGCCTGCTGGACCTCTTCGGCGGAACACCGACCCCGGACCTGGAGGAGAAACCCGTCAGCGGGAACGCGGAATCCGGCCGTCCGCACTGAGCATCCGCTGCAGCCGCGCGCGAGCCATGCGGTGCAGCATCTCGCCGAGCTCCTCCGTCGCGATGCGGCCTTCGAGGTCCCGCCGCGTCGCGCGCACCACGTCCGCCACGGTCGTGGCGGGCACTCGTCCCGAAAACTCGCCGGTCAACCAGACGCCGACCTCTTCGACTGCGTCGTGGCACTGAACGGTCATCGTTTTGCCTCGCTTCTGCTCGTGGGCTGGCCCCGACGTGGATCCGACGACCGGCCCGGCGAGCCATGACGGCAAAACACGAGAAGTTCTTCGGAACAAGAAAAACCGGTGGGGAGCAAGGAAAACGCTCCCCACCGGCCGTGTCAGGCAGACGGAAAATCACCGACTCAGAGCGACCATGACTGGTTCGCGGCTCCCGTGCAGCTCCAGATCTGCAGCTGCGTGCCGTCGGCCGAGCTGGGCCCGGTCGCGTCGAGGCACTTGCCGGAGCCGGTGTTCACGAGCTGGTTGCCCGAATGCGTCCACTGCTGCGCGGCGGTGCCGTTGCAGTCGTAGAGCTGCACCTTCGCGCCGTTGGTGGTGCCGGCCGAGGCGACGTCCATGCACTTGCCCAGCGCCTGCAGCGTGCCGCCGGTGGAGGTCCACTGCTGCGCGTTGGTGCCGTTGCAGGTGTAGAGGTCGACCTTGGTGCCGTTGGCGGAGTTGGCGCCCGCGACGTCCACGCACTTGCCGCCGTAGCCCGTGATCTGCTTGCCGCCGGTCGGCGGCGGAGTGGTGCCGCCACCGCCGGTGATGGCGTTGAAGATCCGCGAGTACGCGTACCCGGTCGCCCGGTCGTAGTCCTGGACCTCCCAGAACGACAGCTCCTGCACGCCGTTCTGCGCCGCGAACGTCTCCAGCTGCTGCGCGTCCGACTGGCTGAACTGCGCGCCGTCGTCGTTGCGGCCGGCGATCGGCGTGAGGCCCATCTTGGCGTAGGCCGCCGACGTCGAGATGCCGTACAGGCTCGCGAGCTGGCTCGCGGCCGCGCGCGCCGACGCGAGCGCGTCGCCCAGCACCGGCTGGCCGTCGTAGAAGTCCATCACCATCAGGTTCACGACGCTGACGTTGAGGCCCTTGTTCTTGGCGTCGCGCAGGATGTCCATCTGCGTGGAGCCGAGGCCGCTCGGGTCGACGGCGAGGGTGTAGTCCACCTGCACGCTCGGGTTCTGCTGCTGCAGCGCCGCGAGCGCGGAGTTGCGGCGCGCGTTGGCCGCGGTGTCCTTGATGGTGTCTTCTTCGATGTCGAAGTCCAGGCGGGGCGTGCCGTAGGTGTTGACCACGTTGGCGTAGGCCGCCGTGAGGCTCGAGGTGTTCGTGCAGGTCTGCGCGATCTCACCGCCGGCGGCGCCGCCGAACGACGGGATCACGTTGCCGCCCGCGGCCTGCAGCGAGCTGATCTGCGACTTGAACGAGCCCACGCCCGTGCCGTTGGCCTCCCACAGCTGGTTGCAGCCGGAGGAGGGCGTGAGGAACGCCAGGGTGTAGAACTTCGTGCCGGTCGCGTTCATGTCGGCGGCCATCTGACCGATGTCGCCGTCGCTGACCTGCAGGTACGGGGCCGAGTAGTGGGCGGGGAAAGCCGCGCCGGCCGCCGGGGCGGCCTCGCTCACGGCCGGACTGACGGTGGCCATGGCGACGCCGGCCAGCACGGGCAGAGCCGCGGCAACAAGCGTTCTGAGTTTCGAAATGCGCATTCCGTGAACTCCAGGGGGACGGGGAGGGAGAATTGCGCGCACGATTACCCGCGTCCGGCCGAATTCTGCGAAAACGGCAGGACCGAGCACGGGCGGGCAATTCCGGAGAAACGGTGGGGGACCGAATTGCCAACCACTTCGTGCGTGTTGTGAAGAAAGTTATACCGGTCGTCCCAGCCCTTGGCAACGGGTTGCGAAGCGATCACAGCAGGTCATGGCCGCATCCTGTCCGACAGGTTCAGACCAGACCGGGCCAGTGGTGCGCCCGGTGTCCACAAGGGTGAACACCGGGCGTCCTGTTTGTCGCATTGGTCTCTTTGGTTGTTCCGGTGAATGAGGCTTTGCGCTTTCCGGGTGAAACGCATTCCCGCCGGGTCAATTCAGTGCAGCGCGCCGCGCGCGATCACTTCCGAGTACCACTGCGCGCTGCGCTTCGGCGTCCGCCGCTGCGTCGCGTAATCCACGTGCACCAGCCCGAAGCGCTTGGCGTACCCCTCGGCCCACTCGAAGTTGTCCAGCAGGGACCAGTAGAAGTAGCCGCGCAGGTCCACGCCCTGGGCCAGCGCGTCGTGCGCCGCGCGCAGGTGCGCGTCGAGGAACGCGACGCGATCGGTGTCGGCGATCTCGCCGTTGTGCAGCTCGTCGGGGTAGGAGGCGCCGTTCTCCGTCACGTACAGCGGCACCGGCCGGTAGTCGCGGTGCACCTGCAGCAGCGACGCGGTGAGCCCGGCCGGTTGCACCTCCCAGCCCGAGTCCGTGAGCGGCGCCGCCGGGTCGGGGACGAAGTGCACGTCGGCCGCACCGAGCCATTCCGAGCCGGCCGGTGAGCTGCCGGGCCGAGGAGCGCCGGCGATGCGGTAGCCGCGGTAGTAGTTCACGCCGAGCCAGTCGACCGGCGCGGCGATCACGGCCTCGTCGCCCTCGCGCACCACGTCGGCGAACCCGAACGGCGCGAGGTCCGCCACCACGTCGGCCGGATAGCCCCCGCGCAGCACGGGGTCGAGGAACAGCCGGTTCTGCTGCCCGTCGATCCGCCGCGCCGCTTCAGCGTCTTCGGGTGCGGCCGAGTCCGCCGTGACCGGGTACAGGTTGAGCGTGATCCCGGCCGGCACGCGCGGGGCATCGCGGCGCAGCACGTCCATCGCGAGCCCGTGGCCGAGCAGCAGGTGGTGGGTCGCGGCGGCCGCGGCAGTGGCCGAAACCCGGCCCGGCGCGTGAATGCCCTTCGCGTACCCGAGCATCGCCGCGCACCACGGTTCGTTGAGCGTGGACCAGCTCGCCACCCGGTCGCCGAGCACGCTCACGATCGTCTCCGCGTACTCGGCGAAGCGGTACGCCGTGTCGCGGGAGGTCCAGCCGCCGAGGTCTTCCAGCCGTTGCGGCAGATCCCAGTGGTACAGCGTCGCCCACGGCTCGATCCCCGCCGCCAGCAGCGAGTCGACCAGCCGGTCGTAGAAGGCGATCCCCCGCACGTTCGGCACGCCGCCGGGCCGGATCCGGGGCCACGCCAGGGAGAACCGGTACGCGCCGAGGCCCAGCGAGCGCATCAGCTCCACGTCCTCGCCGGCGCGCCGGTAGTGGTCGGCCGCCGGCTCGCCCGTGTCGCCGCCGCGGATCGCGCCGGGCCGGGTGGCGAAGGTGTCCCACACGGACGGCTCGCGCCCGTCCACAGTGGTCGAACCTTCGATCTGGAACGCCGCCGTGGCGGCGCCCCAGACGAACCCGGGCGGGAACGTGAGCCCGGTTCCGGTGGCCTGTGAATCGACGGACATGGTCACCCTTTCACGGCACCTTGCATGATCCCGGCCACGATCTGGCGGCCGAGCAGGAGGAAGACGATGAGGATCGGGATCGTCGCGAGCGTGGTGCCGGCGAGCACGAGCGAGTAGTCGACGTAGTAGCCGCTCTGCAGCTTCTCCAGTGCCACCTGCACGGTCGGGTTGCCCACGTCGAGCACCACGAGCGGCCACAGGAAGTCGTTCCAGGACATCATGAACGTGAACATCGCGAGGATCGCCGCCGCCGGGCGCACGGCCGGCAGGCACACGTTCCAGAAGATCCGGATCATGCTGCAGCCGTCCACGCGCGCGGCCTCGATCAGCTCGTACGGCACGGCGTCCACTGTGTACTGACGCATCCAGAAGACGCCGAACGCGGTCACCAGGTTCGGCACGATCACCGCCTGCAGCCCGCCGGCCCAGCCGAGCTTCGACATCGCGATGAACAGCGGGATGATGCCCAGCTGCGTCGGCACCGCGAGCGTCACCACGATGAACACGAACAGCGCGTTGCGGCCGCGGAAGCGCAGCTTGGCGAAGGCGAACCCGGCCAGCGACGAGAACAGCACCGTGGTGAGCGTGACCGTGCCCGACACGATCACGCTGTTGGCCAGTGCCTTCCAGAACGGCACGGTGTCGAACACCCGCGCCGCGTTGGCGAAGAAGTTCCCGCCCGGCAGCAGCGGCGGCACGCGTTCGGTGAGCATGCCGTTGCCGCGGCTGGCGACGAGGAACGACCAGTAGAACGGGAACAGCGAGCCGAGCACGAACACGGCCAGCACCCAGTAGGTGGCCTTGCGCGGTTTGCCCAGCCGGCTCACCCGGGTGGTCAGCGTGGTCATCCCTTCCGCCCTGCCTTTCTCGGAGTGCGGGCGATCCGGCCGGTGAGCAGGTAGTTCAGCCCGGCGATGACGACGATGATGAGGAACAGCACCCACGCGATCGCCGACGCGTAACCGAGGTCGAAGTTCTCGAACGCCGTCTGGTACAGGTACAGCGTCACGGTCTGGAACTGGTGGGTCGAGCCGCCGTTGTTCGAGCCGGGCATGGCGTCGAACAGCTTGGGCTCGGTGAAGATCTGCAGCCCGCCGATCGTCGAGGTGATGGTGACGAAGATCAGCGTCGGCTTCAGCAGCGGCAGCGTCACGTGCCGGAACCGCCGCACGGTGCCCGCGCCGTCGATCAGCGCCGCCTCGTGCAGCTCCTTGGGGATGGCCTGCATCGCGGCCAGCACGATCAGCGCGTTGTAGCCGGTCCAGCGCCAGTTGACCATGATGGCGATGGCCACGTGGCTCGCGAACCGGTTGGCCTGCCAGTCCACAGGGGACAGACCGATCGTCTGCAGGAGACCGTTGACGAGGCCGTACTTGGGGCCGAACAGGTTCGCGAAGATGATCCCGAGCGCCACCAGGCTCGCCGCGTACGGCAGCAGGATCCCGACGCGCCAGCCGGTCGCGCCGCGCACCCGTGTCGAGAGCAACGCGGCCAGGAGCACGGCGATGATCAGCTGCGGCACGCTGGAGAGCAGGAAGATGCTCACCGTGTTCTCCAACGAGTGCCAGAACTGGGCGTCGGCGAAGAGCTCCTTGAAGTTGTCGAGGCCGATGAAATCGGGGTTGTCGTCGCCGGCGTCCCAGTGGAACAGCGACACGTACGCGGTGTAGAGCAGGGGGAACAGCCCCACGATGCCGAAGACGATGAAGAACGGCGCCACGTAAAGGTAAGGCGACGCCTTCACGTCCCAGCGGGACAGCCGGTCGCGCAGCCCCGGCCGGGGTGCGGGACGCCGCACCCCGGCCTGCGAGCCCTCGCGCGTGACGGTGGTCGTCACCGCGCGAGCTTCTTCGCGCCGTCCACGAGCTGCTGCCAGCCGTCGGCCGGCGACTTGCCCTGTTCCACGGCCTGTAGCGCGGGCGCCGTCACGTTCTCCTGGATCTGGCCGTCGTTCGGGCCCTTGTACTGCGCCTGCTTGACCTTCTTGGCCTGCGCCACGAACAGCTCGCCGATCTTCGCGCCGCCGAAGTAGGCGTCGGTCTGGTTCAGCAGCTCGGGGCTCTCCAGTGCCTTGACCTGGCTCGGGAAGGTGCCCTTCGCCTGGAACGCCTTGAGCTGCTGCTCCGGGGCCGTCAGCCACGCGGCCAGCGCCGCGGCCTCACGCGGGTGCTTGCTCTGCGTCGGCACGGTCAGGTACGAACCGCCCCAGTTGCCGCCGCCACCGGGGAACGCGTCGGTGACCGCCCACTTGCCCGCGTTCTCCGGCCCGGCCTGCTCCTTGACCACGCCGAGCATCCACGCGGGACAGACCTTCGTCGCGAACGCGCTCTGCCGGAAACCCGAGTTCCACTCGTTGCTGAACGCGGTGAGCTTGGCCGACTCGCCCTTGCCGACGGCGTCGGTCACCTTCGCCCACGCGTCCTTGATGCCCTGGTTGGACTCGACGGTGAGCTTGTCGCTCTTGTCGAGGTAGCCGACGGGCAGCTGGTTGACCATGGCGTTGAAGTTCTGCGCGGCCGAGTCGAACCACGCCTTGCCGGTCTTCTGCGCGTACTGCGCGCCGGCCGCGAAGTAGCTGTCCCAGCTGGCGAACATGGCCTTCACCGACGCGTCGTCCGTCGGCAGCCCGGCCTGCTGGAGCAGGTCCTTGCGGTAGCACATCGCGTCGGGCCCGATGTCCGTGCCGTAGCCGATGAGCTTGCCGTTCTTGTCCTTGCCGGCTTCGTACTTCCACGACAGCCAGCGGTCCGGGCTCGCGTCGGCCGGGCCGATCTGGGTGAGGTCGTAGAACTTCGACGACTTGCTGAGAATGTCGGAGAGGTGGCCCTCCTCGACGGCCTGCACGTCGGCGAGACCGGAGCCCGCCGCGAGCTTGGTCATCATGTCCTGCGCGTACGGGCCGCCCTGGCCCGTCTTGCGGTGAGTGATCTTGATGTTCGGGTGCAGCCGCTCGTACTCCGGGATCAGCGCTTCGTAGCCGAACTCCGTGAACGTGGCCAGCGTGAGCTCGATGTGCTCGTTGGGCCCGGCCGCCGCCGGGATGTCGCCGCTGCTGTCGCCACCGCCGCCACCGCACGCCGCCACGGCGAGCGCCGTCATCGTGATGCCCAGCGCCGTCGCCAGGCCCTTCCGGAACGTTGTCACCGTCGTCAACCCCTTGAAGGTTCAGTTTCTGGGAGCGCTCCCAGACGGTTGACGAGTCTGGGTCGGCTGGAGTTCCATGTCAAGGGTGGTTATCGGAGCGTGCCCTTCCGGGAGCGCTCCCTGAATCGTGCAGCTAAGCTGTCCGACGATCACGAGTGGAGGGGTGGTGCAGTGGCGCCTCGGTCCGAGGACGAGCGCCCGACGCTGGAAGACGTCGCGGCGTTCGCCGGTGTGTCGCGCTCCACCGCTTCGCGGGCGTTGAACGACGACACCTACGTCAGCGCGCGGTCACGAGAGAAGGTCTTGGCCGCGGCCCGCGATCTCGGTTACTCGCCGAACCAGGCCGCGCGGTCGCTGGTCACGCGGCGAACGGGTGCGATCGCCGTGGTGCTGTCGGAGCCCGAGGCGCGGCTGCTCGACGACCCGTACCGCACGGCCGTGATGCGCGCGGGCTACCGCGAGCTGGCCGACGTCGGCTGCCAGATGGTCCTGATCTTCAGCGACACGCGCGAAGACCTCACGCGCACGGTGCGTTTCCTCGAAGGCGGGCACGTCGACGGGGTGCTCGTGTTCGCGCCGCACCGCGCCGATCCGCTGCCCCGGGCGTTGCGGCTGCTGCGCGTGCCCGTCGTTTTCGGTGGCCAGGCCGCCGACCTGCGCCGCGGTGTGCACGTGGTCGACTTCGACAACGAAGGCGGCGCGCGGCTCGCCGTGCAGCACCTCGTGTCGGCCGGGCGCCGCCGCATCGCGACCATCGCCGGGCCGCAGGACCAGGGCGCGCCCATCGACCGGCTCGCGGGCTGGCGCAAAACCCTCGTCGACGCCGGCCTCGACCCGGCCGACCTCGCGGAGGAAGCCGACTTCACCCTCGCCGGCGGCGCCCGCGCGATGGCCGCCCTGCTCGACCGCGTCCCCGACCTCGACGCCGTGTTCGTGGCCAGCGACATGATGGCCGTCGGTGCCCTGCGCACCCTTTCGTCGGCCGGACGAGCCATCCCGGACGACGTCGCCGTGGTCAGCTTCGACGACAACGCCACGCTGGCGCCCGAGATGACGCCGCCGCTGACGTCCGTGCACCAGGATCCGCGCGAACAGGTGCACGCGATGGTGCAGACGCTGATGAATCTGCTCGACGGGCAGGAACCCAAGCCGCGTCGGCAGATCCTGCCGGTGTCGCTCACCGTCCGCGAGTCGAGCTGAGGTCCGTCAGGGGAACAGTCGGCGGAGCCGAGCCAGGCGCCAGAGTCGGTTCGGGGGCGGCCGACGCCGGAGTCTCCGCGACCCCGGCCACGACGACCGCCGCCAGGACCAGCGGCCACCCCGAGCGGCCACCTCCGGCGGCGACCGGCCAGGCTCTTTCCGGTGCTCACGCCGGGTAATGCGCGTTGACGGTCGGGGGATTCCACCGACTTTCGGTGACCTGGGTCACGTCCGCGGCCGTGGCAGCACCAGGACGATCGGGACCCCTCCCGGCGGTCCCGGCCTAACTTCTGCGCCATGGGTGCGAACGAGAGCCGCGGGCGGGCCGCGGCCGGGCGGTTGCGGGCGATCGCGACGCCGCAGTTGTACCGGCGCAACCCGTTCCGGGTCACGGGACTCAACGCGACGGTGTCCCGGCGGGCCGTGCGCGAGCAGCGGCTGCGGGTGCTCGGCGTGCTCGAAGTCGGCGGCGCGCGCCCGCCCGGGGTGCCCGCCGACGCGACGCCGGAGGAGATCCGCGCGGCGTTCGACGCGCTCGGCAACATCGAGCACCGGTTCGTCGACGAGCTGTTCTGGACCTGGGGCACGCCCGAGGACTGCGGGTGCCCGCCGCAGCTGCACCACAAGCACGACCTCGCCGTCGCGGCCCACTCGGCCGCGCTCGAGGCCGAGACCGAGCACACCGAGGACCACCCGGCGCCGCTGTGGGACGAGGCCGCGCGCAGCTGGGCCGTCACGCTCAGCAGCGAGGCGTTCTGGAGTCACCTCACCCACCGCGTGGAGAGCCTGGGCGATCCGCGGCTCGACGAGTCCACTGTGGACGGTGTACGCAGCGCCCTTCCCGGCGCGCTCGTCGCCCCGCTCGTGGTCCTCACGGCCGAGTCGAGCGAGCCGCACCGGCTCGTGCGGTACCTGCCGCTCTTCGGCGGCGACAAGCACACCGTGGCCGACGCCCGCAGCGAAGCCGCCGAACCCACGTACGCGCGGCTGGAGAGCCTGCTGAAGGAGCTGCGCAAGCTCCTCGACGAGGGCAAGGCGCGCACTGCGGCCGAACGCGCGCTCGCGGAGCTCCCCGCGTCCCTCGACCGGCTCGAAGACCTGGTGCCGCGCAAGGACTTCCGCCGTACGGCGAGTGTCACCGAACTCGCGGCGGTCTCGCTGAACAACATCGGCGTCGCGCTCGCCGATTCCGTCGGAGCACCCCACGGGCTGGTGAAGGACGTCTTCGCCCTGGCGACGCGATACACCACGGACCAGGACACGCTCGCCACCGTCAAGCGCAACCAGCAGGGCGCGCTCGGCGCCGGCCGGGGCAACGCCCCCGTCGACATCGGGCAGCTCTGGAACACCGTGACCGGCCACATCAAGCGCGGCCGGTACAGCGACGCGACCCGCGTGCTGACCACGATCATCGAGATCGCGCCCCGCTCCGAAGATCGGGAACAGGCGCGCCGGATGATCGTCCAAATGCGACAGCTGGAGGACGGCGGACCACCACGGCGCCACGTCTCCGCGCCTCGGGTGTTCCTGGCGCTGCTGCACGTGGCCTTCGGTGTCACCCTGCTCGCCACGCTGCTGACCTCGCCGTTGCTGCCGGTGTTCCTCATCGGCGTGCCCGGCCTGGTCGGGGCGCTCGGCCTGGCTACCGACGCATCCGTCGCCCGCGGGCGGCTGCCCGCCCTGCTCGTGACCGATGCCGTGGCCGGGCTCGTGCTGTGGCTGGTGGATTCGACCGGCACGCCGATCCCCGCGTGGATCACCGTGGTGACCGCGGTGCTGCTGCTCGTGGTGGGGACCGTACGCATGCGCACGGAGAGGACAAGGGCGTGACGAACACCGAAGACCGGCGCCAGCGCCGGCACCACCGGGAGTTCCGCATCGAAGAACCGTTGTGGGGAGCGGAAGAACGAGCGCGGCTGCGGGAGCTCGCCGCCCAGGTCTCGGCCCTGCTCGCGGTCGCGGAAGGGCCCACGAAGAGCTCACCCGGAGAACCGGCGGGGCCCCGGCTGTCCGAATCGGACCTGGCTGTTGCGGCGACGGCGTTGTGGCGGGCCCGCAAGAAGCTCACCGGCGCGCAGGACCGGGTGGCGAAACAGGCCGGGCGGTACCTGTCGGCGAGCCAGGACGCGCTCGACGCGGCAGGGGTGCTGATCCAAGACCACGACGGGGACCCGTTCGACTCCGGGCTCGCGCTGGAACCGCTGGTGTTCCAGGACGAACCGGGCCTCACGTCGGAGCGCGTGGTGGAGACGGTGCGGCCTTCGGTCTACCTGGCGGGGCGGCGGATCCAGATGGGGCAGGTCATCGTGGGGTGCCCGGTCGCCCCCGGCACGACGGCGGAGGAAGCTGATGCGGGACACCATTGATTTCGGCATCGACCTCGGCACGACGAACAGCGCGCTCGCCGTGCTGGACGGCGGCCAGGTCTCGGTGGTCAAGAACAACGTGCAGGGCGACTACACGCCCTCGGCCGTGTGGATGCCCAAGCCCGGCCTGATCCAGGTCGGTGCGGCGGCGAAGAGCCGCCGGGAACGCGACTCGGACAACGTCCAGGTCGAGTTCAAGCAGGCGATGGGCTTCGCCGACGCCCGGCGCACCTTCGCGCGCGCCGGGGTGTCGATGACGCCGGTCGAGCTGTCGGCCGAGGTGCTCAAGTCGCTGCGCGGCGACGCCGCCCGCCGCTTCGGCGAACCGCCGGCGGCCGCGGTGATCACCGTGCCCGCGGCCTTCGCGCTCAACCAGACCGAAGCGACGAGTGAGGCGGCGAAGCTCGCCGGCTTCACGGCGCCGTGCCCGCTGGTGCAGGAGCCGACGGCGGCCGCGTTCGCCTACGGCTTCCAGAACGAGACCCGTGGTGCCCACTGGATGGTGTTCGACTTCGGCGGCGGCACGTTCGACTCGGCCGTGGTCAGCACGGTCGACGGCGAGCTGTCGGTGCTCCACCACGCGGGCGACCTCGGGCTCGGCGGCAAGAACATCGACGCCGCCATCGTGAGCAGCCTGCTCGCTCCGGCTGCCGCGAAGGCCTTCGGGCTGACCGGCTTCACCGTCGAGAACCCGCGCTGGATCAACAACTTCGCGATCCTCCGCGCGGCCGCGGAGTCGGCCAAGATCGCGTTGTCGTCGACCGACGAGGCGCAGATCATGACGGAGCTGGACCGCGGCGACGGGGTGTTCGACACGTTCGAGCACACCCTGCGGCGGGAGGACGTCGACCGGCTCGCGTCGCCGTTCTACCTGCGCGCGGTGCACCTGTGCCGCGAAGCGCTGGCGCAGGCGAACCTGCGGCCGTCGGACATCGACCGGCTGTTGCTCGTGGGTGGCCCGACGTTGGCGCCCGGCCTGCGCGAGCTGCTCGCCGATCCGGCCGACGGCCTCGGCATCGAGCTCGACCACAGCCAGGACCCGAGCACGGTCGTGGCTCGCGGGGCCGCGATCTACGCCGGCACGGTGGCGTTGCCGCGCGCCAAGGTCGTGCCGAAGCGCGGTGAGTTCTCCGCGACCTTGTCGTACCCGAAGACCACGAGCCTGCTGTCCGTCCCGGTCTCCGGCCGGTTCGAGACGCCGGGTGGCGCCGACTGGAGCAGCTTCCGCGTGGTCCTGAGCGATTCGCACCGGCAGCCGCAGTACCGCAGCGCGGAGGTCGCGCTGTCCCCGGACGGCACGTTCACCCTCGACGTGCTGCTCAAGGAGCTGGTCTCCAACCGGTTCGAGGTCGAGCTGATCGACTCCACGGGCGCGCGGGTGCCGGTGAACCCGCCGGGGTTCACGGTCACCCACTGGACGAACGAGATGCAGGGCCAGACCGTGGTCAACAGCGTCGGCCTGACCGAGGCCGACGGCACGTTCACCCCGATGCTGATGAAGAACCGCCCGCTGCCGGCGCAGATCACGCAGCGGTTCTACACCACCGCCGGCGTGCACCGCGCCGACACGGCCTCGGTCATCCGCATCCCCATCGCCGAAGGGGAGTTCCGTCGCGGAGAGCGCAACAAGCAGGTCGGGCTGATCGAGATCAAGGCCCAGGACGTCCGCCGCGACCTGCCGCGCGGCAGTGAGATCGAGATGACCTTCAAGATGGACGAGTCGCGCCTGGTCGAGGTCACCGCCTTCGTTCCGTTGCTCGACGCGGAGTTCGAGGCCGCTGTCGAACTGGGCAAAACCACGGTCCCCGAGGCGCCGGCACTGCGCCGTCAGCTCAACGAGCTCGAAGCCCGCCACGAGCAGTTGCGCTCCGAGGCCGAGAACGCACGGTCGGACCGCGCCCGCGGCCTGCTGATGCGGCTCGACGAGCGGGGCACGGTCGCGGCGGTCCGCGAGGAGGTCACGTCGAGCGCGACCGACGAGGGCGCGGCGGTCGCGGCCGAGCAGCGGATGCGGGAAGTCCAGGCGGAGCTCGACGACATCGAGGAAGAACTGCGCATCCCCGACGTGATGGCCCGGCTGCGCGACCAGATCGAGCACTGCCGGGAGCTCGTCGACCGCGTCGGCTCCGACGAGGACCGCACCGAGCTGGCGGAAATCGAACGCCGCTACGAGACCGCGCGCGACAGCCGCGACGCCGCGGCCGCCGAACGGGTCTCCGACCGCGCCACGGACCTCCAGGTGCTGCTGCTGCGCCGCGACGGCTCGCTCGACGAGGAGATCTTCCGCGCCCTGTGCGCGGCACAGGACCGGATGACCGATCCGGCCCGTGCCCGAGAGCTCATCCGCGAAGGCGAGCACGCCCTCGCCACGCGCAACTGGCCCGCCCTGACGGACGTGAACCGCCGGCTGCGAGCGCTGCTGCCGCCCGACCCCCGGGGTGAGCCCGGGCCCGGCATCCTGCGTCAGGAGCGTTCGTGATGACCGTGTTCAGCGGGCTTTCCGAGGAGCTGACGCTCGCGGAGGCGGCCGACCTGGCCCGCCTCGGCGACTACGCGGCCGCCGCGGAGCTGTTGCAGCGCGAAGCCACCGACGACGTGACGCGGCTGGACCTGCTGGCCCGCGTCCACGCGCAGGCCGGTGATCTGGAGCAGGCCGACGCGGCGTGGGCCCGGGTGCTGGAGCTGGTGCCGGAGTCGGCGTCCGCGCTGGCCGGACGGCGGCTGATCGCGAAGATCCGTTCGGGGCGGCTGCGCAAGCGCCCGATCGGCCGGCGGCTCGCGGCCGCCGGTGCGGCGGTGGTGGTCGTGGCCGGGGTGGCGGTGATCGTGGCGACGCTGCCGTGGTCCGCTCCGGAGCCGGCGCCGACGGCCGCACCCGTCGCGACGACCAGCCCCGCTGTGCAGGCCGAGCTGGACCGGTTGCACGCGTCGCAATCGCAGGCGGCCGAGGCGGAGCAGAGCCGGCAGCAGAAGCTCACCGCGCTGGCGGCGCACCTCGGCGGCGACGGCGTGCAGGTCACCACCGGCTCGGCCGTCACCATCACCTTCGACGAAGGGCTCTTCGGCCCCAACGCGATCAGCCCCAGCGCCGACGGCCGGCGTGCGCTGGAACGCTGGGGCGCCGTCCTCAAGGGACAGGACGTGCGAGTCACGGTGATCGGCCACGGTGTCGCCGTGCCGGGTGGCCCGGCGACCGGCGGCTCGTCGACCGCGCTGGCCCGCGCGGCTTCGGCGGCGCGCGTGCTGGCGACGGCGAGCGGCCTGCCGCTCACGACGTTCGCGATCACCAGCGCCGACCAGGCCACGCCCGTGCACGGGGGCACGGACGCGGCCGCGAACCGCACGGTGACGCTGGAGGTGGCGCCGCGCTAGGTCTCAGGCGCCGATCGCGTCGAGCTCGGCCACAACGTCGGCCGGCAGCTCGAGCGCGGCGGCCGCGACGTTCTCCCGCAGATGCCCCATCGACGACGTGCCCGGGATCACGGCGATCGCGGGCGAGCGCTGCAGCAGCCACGCCAGCGCGACCTGCATCGGCTTCGCGCCGAGCCGCGCGGCGCACGCGTCGAGCGCCGAGGACTGCAGCGGGCTGAACCCGCCCAGCGGGAAGTACGGGACGAACGCGATGCCGAGCGCGGCGCACTTGTCCACGAGGTCGTCGTTCTCGCGGTGCGCGAGGTTGTAGGCGTTCTGCACGCACACCACCGGCGCGATCTCGCGCGCGACGTCGAGCTGCGCGCCCGTCACGTGGCTCACTCCGAGGTGCCGGATCAGACCCTGTTCCCGCAGCTCGGCCAGCACTGAAAACGGTTCCACGATCGACACGTCCACGGGGTAGCCGCCCGTTTCGTCGCCCAGGCGCAGGTTCACCACGTCGAGCGCCTCGACGGCCAGGTTGCGCAGGTTGTCGTGGACGGCGGAGATCAGCTCGTCGCGCGTGAGCGCGGGCGGCCAGCCGCGGTCGGCGCTGCGGCGCGCGCCCACCTTGGTCACCAGCACCAGCTCGTCCGGGTAGGGCGCGAGGTTGGTCCGGATCAGCTCGTTGACGGTGTGCGGGCCGTAGTAGTCCGAGGTGTCGATGTGCGTGATGCCCAGCGCGAGCGTCTCGCGCAGCACCGCCGACGCCTCGGCGAGGTCCTGCGGCGGCCCCCAGACCCCGGGACCGGCCAGGCGCATCGCGCCGAAGCCCATCCGGTTCACGGTCAGCTCGCCGAGCTGCAGGGTGCCGGCCGCCGTGGCGTCCGTCGTCATGTGGTGCTCCTCCCGGGACGGTGATCCGGCCGTCAGCCTAGTCCGGAGTGGACTGCGATCAGGTGCACGCGTGCTTCGACTTCAGCACCCGCTTCACCGACGCGGCCACGCGGTCCGCGGGCAGCTCGCCGCTCGACACCGCCTTCACGAGCCGGTCGAGCACCGCGCCGACGTCGCCGTTGCCCGAGGAGAACAACGCCTCGTCGGCGCCCGCCTGCAACGCCTTCAGCACGGCGTCGGGCAGCGGGTACTGGTCGGTGATCGCCTTCATGCCGCCGAGGTCGTCGGTGATGATCGGGCCGGTGAAGTGGTAGTCGCCGCGCAGCAGCTGATATGCGGCGGGGGAGATGGACGCGGGCACACCGTTCGTGAGCCCCGGCACGTCGAGGTGCCCGACCATCACTTCGACGGCGCCGTAGCCGGCGATGTTCTCGTACGGCTTGAGGTCCACCTTGCGCAGCTGGTCGAGCGGCGGCGTGGTGACCGTGCCCTTGTGCGAGTCGCCGGATCCGTGGCCGTGGCCGGGGAAGTGCTTGAGCACCGGTGTCACGCCGCCCTGGCGCAGGCCTTCGGCGAACGCCATCGCGTACTGCCGGACCTTGGCGGGATCCGAGCTGTACGAACGGTCTCCGATCACCGCGTCGTCCGGTTCGTCGCTCACGTCGGCGTCGGGCGCGTAGTCGACGGTGATCCCGCGCGCGTGCAGCTGCTTGCCCCGCTGCACGCCCAGCGCGCGGACTTCGGCGGGCGTCTTCGTGGCGGCCAGCTCGCGCGCGCTCGGCATCGAGCCGTCGAGGTCGTCGATGCGCTGCACGCGCCCGCCCTCTTCGTCGACCGAAACGGACACGGGGATCTTCGCGGCCTGCTGCACGGCGTCGAGCGCGTGGTTCTGCAACAGCGTGGTTTTATTGCCTCCCACGAAGAACCCGCCGATCTGCTGCTGCTGGACAAGTTTTGTCACCGCCGCGGGATTCGCGGCGTCGACCCCCGGGACCACCAGCTGAGCCACCCGCGCGCGCACGTCGAGTGAAGAGATCAGCGAGTCGCATGAAGACGGTGAAGCCGGCCGTGAAGACGGCGGCTGTGCCGGCTCCGACGACACCGTCGGGGCGGCGCTCGTGCTCGGCTGAGCACCCGGTTCGGCCAGCGCGGTACCGGAAACCGTGTGGGTGGAAGCACATCCGGCGAGGGTGCCGGCGACCAGCACGGCGCCGCCGATCGCCGCAGGTAGCCGCTTCCGTACGGGCATCTTCATGAATTCCTTACATGTTCGGTCCCGGTGTACTCGCGACGCTGGTGGAACCCCTGGTGGGAGCCCAACTTCACGTCGTGAAGAATGACTTCATCGCGGCTAGAGAATTCGTGAAGCCGCTGTCTCCAGACTGGCAGACACGGGATGAGTGTTTCTTCAGGGAGGTAGCAGCGATGGATCAGGTCAGGGTGGCGGCGTGGGCTTCGGATCCCATCGCGCTCGCGGGGCTCATCGACCACCTGCGGGCGCGGCCCGAGGTGCAGGTGCTGCCCGGCCCGCGGCGCGGGGAAGCGGCGGTGCTCGTGTTCGCCGCCGGCCGCGTGACGCCGGAGCTCAAGGCCGCCCTGCGCGCGGCCGCCTCGGAGACGCCGGCCGCGATCGTCCTCGTCGCCGGGTACGTCGACGCCGAAGAGCTGCCGGAACTGGCCGCGTGCCACGTCGTGGCCGTGCTGCCGCGCGAGGCCATCGCGGGCGACCGGCTCGTGCGCAGCATCACCGCCGCCGCGTCGGGCAAGGAGACCTCGCTGCGCGACCTGCTGGGCCAGGCCGAGAGCCTGCAGCACACCGCCGGGGGTGCCGCGCTGTCGCCGCGCGAGGTCGACGTGCTGCGGCTGATGGCCGAGGGCTGGGACACCGCGGAGATCGCCGGGAAGCTCTGCTACTCGGAACGGACCGTGAAGAACGTCATCTACGGGATGACCAATAGGCTGAAGCTGCGCAACCGACCGCATGCCGTCGCCTACGCCCTGCGCGCAGGTGTTATCTGAGGGAAGCTCACCCCGTGCGAAAGCTGACCCGGCGCCCGGCCGTCGCCGTCCTGACGACCGTGCTCCTCCTGCTGGTGACCGCTTGCAGTGGCGGCTCGGCCGCCGAAGGCGGGAAGATCAAGCTGACCGTGGCCACCTTCGGTGAATTCGGTTACGCCCCGCTCTTCGCCCAGTACGAGAAGGATCATCCGAACATCGAGATCCAGAGCCGGGTCACCGACTTCGACACGCACTTCAAGACGCTCGCCACGCAGCTCGCGGCGGGCCACGGCGCGGCCGACGTCGTCGCCATCGAGGAGCAGCAGATCCCCAAGTACCTCGGGGTGAAGGACAAGTTCGTGAACCTCGCGGACTACGGCGCCGACCAGCTGCAGAACCAGTGGGCGCCGTGGAAGTGGGCCCAGGGCACGAAGGACGGCGACGTGCTCGGCCTCGGCACCGACATGGGCAGCCTCGCCATGTGCTACCGCCGCGACCTCTTCCAGCAGGCCGGCCTGCCGACCGACCGCAAGGCCGTCGCGGCGCTCATGCCGACCTGGGAGGCGTACGCCCAGCTGTCGCAGCGCTTCACCGACAAGCTGCCGAAGGTGAAGTTCGCCGACTCGGCTGGAACCGTTTTCACGGCGATGCTGAACCAGTCGCCGGAGAACTACTTCTCATCCCGCGACGATTCCTACATCGCGGACAAGAACCCCGCCGTGCGCAACGCCTTCATGCTCGCCGGCACCCTCGCGCAGAAGGGCCAGACGGCCGGCGCGACCACGTACACGCAGGCCTGGAATGTCGCGATCAAGCAGGGCACCTTCGCCACGATCGCGTGCCCGGCCTGGATGCTCACGCAGATCAAGGAAGCCGGCGGCGACGGCAATACCGGTAAGTGGGACGTGACGACCGTCCCCGGCGCCAGCGGCAACCAGGGCGGCTCGTTCCTCTCGATCCCGAAGCAGAGCGAGCACCCGAAGGAAGCCTACGACCTCGCGAAGTGGCTCACGGCGCCCGAGCAGGAGAAGAAGCTCTTCCTCTCCGACGGCATCCTGCCGAGCGAGCCCAGCGTCTACAAGGACCCGCAGGTCGTGAACCACACCGACCCGTACTTCTCCGGCGCGCCGATCGGCCAGATCTACGCCGCGTCCGCCGACACCCTTCGTCCCAACTACCGCGGCCTGCACGACGCCGACGTCCGGCCGGAGTTCGGCCGGGCGCTCGGGCGGATCGAGGACGGGTCCGAAAAGGTCGACGCGGCCTGGGCGGACGCCGTGAAGCTCGGCCGCGAGGCCATCAAGTAAGGCCCCGCATGCGCGGCTCCCTGTCGGCGCGTTGGGACCGCAAGGTCTCGCCGTTCCTCTTCATCGCCCCGTTCTTCGCCGTGTTCGTGGTGTTCGGCGCGTTCCCGCTCGTCTACACCGCCTGGGTCTCCCTGCACGACTGGGACCTGCTCGCCGGTGACCGGGGCGGGTTCGGGCTCGCGAACTACGCCGAGCTGTTCACCGACGGCCGGTTCTACAACGCGCTGTTCAACACCACGAGCATCTTCCTGCTCGCCGCGATCCCCGAATTCTTCCTGGCGCTCGGGATCGCGGCGCTGCTGAACCGGCCGCTGCGCGGGGCGACGTGGTGGCGCACCGGCGTGCTGCTGCCCAACGTGGTGTCGGTCGTGGCCGTGGGGCTGGTGTTCGCGCAGCTCTACAGCCGCGACTACGGCGTGGTCAACGAGGTGCTCGGCTGGTTCGGGATCGACCCGATCTCGTTCCAGGCCCGCAAGTGGTCCTCGCACCTGGCCATCGCGACGATGGTGATGTGGCGCTGGACCGGCTACAACTCGCTGATCTACCTGGCCGCGATGCAGGCCGTGCCGCAGGACCTGTACGAGGCGGCGGCGCTCGACGGGGCTTCGCGCTGGCGGTCGTTCTGGTCGGTGACGGTGCCGGGTATCAGGCCGACCATCGCGTTCACGGCCGTGGCGGGGACGGTCAACGGGCTGCAGCTGTTCGCCGAGCCGCAGCTGTTCGACGCGACGGGCTCCAGCGGCACGGGCGGCAACGACCGGCAGTTCCAGACGCTCACGATGTACCTGTACGAAAAGGGGTTCGGCAAGTTCGACGCGGGTTACGCGTCGGCGCTGTCGTGGGTGATGTTCGTGTTCTGCGTGCTGTTCGCGTTCTTCAACTACCGGCTGGTCCGCCGGTTCGTGAGCGCGCCGTGATGCCGCGGCGGCGCGCGGGCGCGTGGGTGTACGTGGTGCTGGTCGGCGTGGTCGGCGCCTCGCTGTTCCCGCTGTACTGGTCGTTCGTGATCTCCACCCGGGACAACTCGGCGATCGGGGAGACCTCGCCGCTGCTGCTGCCGGGCGGGCACCTGTTCGAGAACATCCGGCGCGTGTTCGACACGGTCGACTTCTGGCTCGCGATCGGCAACTCGCTGATCGTTTCCGTGACGGTGATGGTGTCCAATGTGGTCCTCGCGAGCTTGGCCGGGTTCGCGTTCGCGCGACTGAGGTTTCCGGGCCGCAACAGTCTTTTCCTGTTCGTGGTCGGCTCGGCGATGGTGCCGGCGCAGCTCGGCGTGATCCCGCTGTACCTCGTGGTCGGCGACTTCGGCTGGTACGGGAAGCTGGAGGCGGTGATCGTGCCGGCGCTGGTGAGCGCGTTCAGCGTGTTCTGGATGCGTCAGGCGTGCGAGGGCGCGGTGGCCAGCGAGCTCGTGGACGCGGCCACTGTGGACGGAGCCTCGGTGGTGCGCACGTTCTGGCACGTGGCGGTGCCCGCGATCCGGCCGCAGGCCGCGGTGCTGGCGATGCTCACGTTCATGGCCACGTGGAACGACTACTTCTGGCCGCTGGTGGTGCTCGACCCCAACGAGACGCCGACCGTGCAGGTGGTGCTCTCGCAGCTGGCCAGCGGGTACTACACCGACTACGCGCTGATGCTCACCGGCGCGACCCTCGGCGTGCTGCCGGTGATCGCGCTGTTCCTGGTTCTGGGGCGCTACATCGTGCGGGGGATCCTGAAAGGTGCTGTCCATGGCTGAGCTCGAGTTCCCGTCCGGCTTCTGGTGGGGCGCGGCGACCGCGTCGTACCAGATCGAAGGCGGGGTGACCGAGGGCGGCCGCGGACCGTCCATCTGGGACACCTACAGCGCGACGCCGGGCAAGGTCCTCAACGGCGACACGGGTGCCGTCGCGTGCGACCACTACCACCGCTACGGCACGGACGCCGCGCTGCTGTCCGAGCTGGGCCTGCCGGTGTACCGGTTCTCGGTGGCGTGGCCGCGCGTGATGCCCGACGGCCGCACCCGCAACGCGGAGGGCCTCGCGTTCTACGACCGGCTCGTCGACGAGCTGCTCAGCCGCGACATCCTGCCGGTGCTCACGCTGTACCACTGGGACCTCCCGCAGGCCATCGAGGACGCCGGCGGCTGGCCCGCGCGGGACACGGCCTACCGGTTCGCCGACTACGCCGCCGTGGTCCACGACTACCTCGGCGACCGCGTGCCCCAGTGGACGACCATCAACGAGCCGTTCTGCGCCGCGTTCCTCGGCTACGGCAGCGGCGTCCACGCGCCGGGCATCCAGGATTACGACACCGCGCTGGTCGCCGCGCACCACCTGCTGCTGGGCCACGGCCTGGCGATGCGGGCGCTGACGGAACAGGCCCGCCCCGGCCAGGACTTCTCGCTGGCGCTGAACTTCGCGCCCGCACTGGCCGACGGGGACACGGATGCCCACCGCGAAGCCGTACGCAAGTTCGACGGCATCCACAACCGCTTCTTCCTCGACCCGGTGCTCGGCCGCGGCTACCCGGCCGACGTGATGGCCGACGTCGAACACCACGGCGGCCGGTTCGCCGCGTCCATTCAGGACGGTGACACCGACCTCATCGCCGCGGCCATCGACTGGCTCGGCGTGAACTACTACGCCCCCGCCCGCGTCGCGCCGCTGGCCGACCCGCTCGCGACCAGCAACTGCCCGCTGCCCGGTTTACGCGGAATGGACGTCCTGCCCGCCCGCGGCCCGCTGACGTCGTTCGGCTGGGAGCAGACGCCGTCGTCGCTCACGGATCTGCTGGTGTGGCTGAACTCCCACACCGGCGGCCTGCCCCTGGTCGTCGCCGAGAACGGTGCCTCCTTCGAGGACACCGTCGTCGACGGCCGCGTCCACGACCCCGCCCGCGTCGCCTACCTCGACACCCACATCCGCGCCGTCCACGGCGCCCTCGCGCGCGGCGCCGACGTCCGCGGCTACCTGGCGTGGTCCCTCCTGGACAACTTCGAGTGGGGCATGGGCTACACCCAGCGCTTCGGCGTCGTCCACGTCGACTTCGACACGCAGGTCCGCACCATCAAGGACTCGGGCCGCTTCCTGGGCGAGGTGGCGAAACTCAACCGCCTGCCTGACCCTGCCTGACCCGCCCCAATGTGGCGTTGGGTGCGCTGGACGCAACCAACGCCGCATGGGGGTGCGTGGAACTCAGCCGATCCGCCGCGCCACCGCATTCGCGACACCAGACCGCGACGGCGACTCCAGCTTCCCCAGCAACCGGGCCACATGCGCCTGCACCGTCCGCCGCGGCAGCGCCAGCTCCGTGGCGATGTCGGGATTCGACCGCCCCTCCGCCACCAGCGTCGCGATCCGAACCTCCAGGGGCGACAGCGAATCCCACCCATGCCCCGGCCGGGCGGCGGCCACGAACCGCCCGCCACGCCGGACCCCGAGTTCCCGCAGGCGCTTCTCCGCCCGCTGCAAGTCCCACCGGGCCGACAGCGACGTGTACAGCTCAGCCGCCTCGTCCAGCGCCGCGTGAGCCGCGGGCAGGTCCTCGGTGCGCGCGAGCAGCACCGCCGCGTCCTCCAACGCGGCGGCGAGCTCCGGGCGGCGGCCGACCGAGCGGAAGTGCTCGACCGTCCGCAGGACCGGCGCCGGGTCGCCGTCGATGAGGCCGCGGCACCAGTCCATGGCCGCGTGGGCGCGGGCCGGTTCGCGTTCCTTGGCGGCCTCTTCCTCGCACACCGCCAGCCCCCGCAACGCGAGCGCCTGGTCTCCGGCCTCCAAGGCCAGCCCGACGAACATCGGCAGCCACTGGTGCCGCAGCATCATCTGGGCGTAAGTCGGGTTGAGGATCGGTTCGAGGACGGCCAGCGCCTCCTTGATCTCCCCGCGCTGCCACGCCACCACCGAGTTGGCCACCAGCAGGAAGTCGAAACTCTCCCGCTCGGCACCGGTCGCCGGCGCGTACTCCTCGGCCGCGTCCAGATGCGCCGCCGCCTGCCCGCGCTCGCCGCGGCGGGCGGCGATCAGCGAAGCCACGCCGTGCAGCAGCAACGCCGCCGCGCCGGGTTCGCGCAGGCCGTAGAAGGTGATCGCCGGCCCGTCTTCCGTCACGGTGTCGAGCTCGACCAGCGCCTCGTCCCAGCGGCCCTCCCAATACCGGTGCACCGCGACCGACACCTGCAAGCCGATCGGCATCGAATGCCGCTGCGCGATCTCGCCCGCCGCCTGCAGTGTGCGGTCCGCCTCGCCGAGCCGGTCGAGGTTCTGCAGCGTGAACACGCGGTTGTCCAGCAGGTCCAGGTGCAGGTCGGCCAGCTCGTGCTCGTCGCCGACGGCCTCGATGGCCTCGTCGATGTGCGCCAGCGCGCTCTCGTGGTGGCGGCGCACGGAATCCACCAGCCACAACGTCTGCAACGCGTGCGCCGACAGGTACGGGTCCCCGTCGGCCTCCGCGCGGGCCTGGTGCGCGCTGGCCTCCGCGACGTCGAGGTCGTCCAGCCCGCCGCGGCGGAAGTTGGCCAGCAAGTGCCGGCGACGCACGTGCCAGATCTCGGGCAGCGCCGGATCGTCCTCGGCCTCTTCGAGCGTCTGCACGGCGAGCGCGACGGCCCCGCGCCGGAACCGCAGCGTGGCCAGCAGGTGCCGCATCTCCGCGACGTTCTCCGGATCCTGCGAAAGCTCAAGCGCTTGCACAGCAAGGGTTTCCGGGTTTCGCTCCAGCCGGAAGAGCACCTTCGTCAACGCGGTGATCAGCGCCTCACGCCTCGGGTCGGCCGCCGAGCACGCCGTGAGCGCCCGCTCCAGCAGCTCCACGGCGATCAGCGGCGCCCGGTTGGTCACGGCCGACTGGTTCTCCGTCAGCCAGTCCAGCACCCACGGGTCCACAGTGGACGGGGCTGCCACGAGCTGCTCCGCGACACGCTTGACCGGCGCGCCGATCCGCGCCAGCGCCTCCGCCGCCTGCCGGTGCAGCGCCGCCCGCGTACCCGACAGCAGCCGGTTGTACAACGCCTGGCGCAGCAACGGATGCCGGAACGCGAGCTGCGTGCCCGTGTCGATGAGGACGTTGGCCGCCACCGCTTCTTCCAGCGGCGCCAACAGGTCCGACGGGCGGATGCCCAGCACCGCGGCGATGTCGCCGACCGCGAACTCCATGCCCAGCAACGCACCCCAGCGCAGCACGTCCTGCGTCTCGGCCGGCAGGAAGTCGAGCCGCCGGTCGACGGCCGCCACGAGCGAGCGCGGCGTCTCGAACTCGGCGGGGTCGTCGACGTCGGCGTACCCACTGTCCACTTCGACCGCACCCGCGCGCACGAGCACGTCGACCATTTCCTTGACGTACAACGGGTTTCCCGCGGCACGAGCGGCCAGCTCACGCAGACCGGGGCCGGGATCCGCGCCCAGCAGCCCTTCGATCAGCCGCACGACGTCGTCGGACACCAGCGGTTCGAGATCCAGCACGACGCCGTCTCGCGACTCGACGCCGCGGCGCAGCTGAGCGAGCTCCGCGCGGTCGGGCGCGGGCCGGGTCGCGGCCACGAGCAGCAACGGCAGCTGCCGCGTCGCCGCGCACAGCCGGTGCCACACGAGCACGCTCGACTCGTCGGCCCACTGCAGGTCGTCGATCACCAGCACCAGCGGGGCGTCGGCGCACAGCTCGTCGACCAGGGACAACAGCCGGTCGACGGCTCCGAGCACCGGGTCGCTCGAACCCCACGCGCGTTGCGCCGGCCCCTCGCCCATCAGCTCCTTCGCCACGCGGGCGCGACGCGGATCCGGCGAGGCGGCGTCGATCGCGAGGCACTCCAGCATCACCTGCAGCGGGAACCGGGTGCTCAGCTCGTCGGCCGCCACCCACGCGAGCTGCAGCCCACCGCCGGTCGCGTAGCTGAACACGCGCGTGAGCAGCTCCGACTTCCCGATGCCCGGCTCGCCCTCGATCCACACGGCCCGGCCCCGCCCGTCGCGGACCTCGGCCAGCAGCTCGCTCAGCTGCGCCGACTCGGCTTCGCGGCCGAACAACGGGCTGTCGTCCCCGTCGTCCAGCGCCCGGCTGACGCGCGGCGGCAGCACGGAAATCGGCTCGGGACCGGCCGGCGGCTCCGGCGTCTTCACCTTGGGCAGGTCGAGCGCCGGGTCCTGCTCCAGCACGCGCTGGTGCAGCTCCCGCAGCCGCGGCCCCGGCTCCACGCCCAGCTCCGCGCGCAGGGTGGCGCGGGCGTCGCGGAACACGTCGAGCGCGTCGGAGTGCCGGCCGCTGCGGTACAGCGCGAGCATCAGCGACTCGCGCACCGCCTCCCTCAGCGGGTGCTCGCCGACGAGCACGGTCAGCTCCGCGATCAGGTCCTGGTGGCCGCCGAGCTCCAGCACGGCGGCGGCGCGGCGCTCCAGCGTGTCGAGCCGCAGCTCGGCCAGGTGCTCGCGGTGGCGCTCGGCGAACTCGCCGGGCACGCCGGACAGCGCTTCGCCGTGCCAGAGGGCGAGCGCGGCGTCGTACTCCGCGGCGGCCTTGTCGTGGTCACCGGCGGTGGCGTGCTGCTGGGCCTGCTCGCGGTGGCGTTCGAACACGGCCGCGTCGAGGCCCCCGGGCTCCAGTGCGAGCGAATAGCCTCCGGCGTCGGACACGAGCACGCCCGAGGCCGCCCACTTCGTGCGCTCGGGGTCGAGCGCGCGCCGCAGCCCCGAGATGTAGGTGTGCACGCTGCCCTCGACGCTGGCGGGCGGCGAGTCGCCCCACACCCCCGCGATGAGCTCCGCGCGTGGCACGGACCGGCCTGCGTTGACCGCGAGCATCGCGAAGATGGCACGCTGGCGCGCTGGCCCGAGCTTGATCTCGGCCGGACCTCGCCAGGCCCGCAACGGGCCGAGCACGTCCACCCGCAACCCGCTGTGCGCATCCCCTGGCATGCCGTTCCATTCGACGTACCGGTCTGACTCGCCGAGCTTACCGGGAGCCGGTGATCACCCGGCATCGTACGAGTGGCCGGCATCCACCGATGCCCCCGCCACCACCCTCAACGGAGGCGCTGCGCGCCCATGTTCGACTCAAAAGCCCATCGGCCAGTCCCGCTCAGCGGGGCGCGCCGGGGAAAAGCGGGGTCATTCCCCCGCCGCGCGGCTGCGCACGGGGTTCGCGCGGCGGATGCCGTGCGGGTGCATCCGGGTCTCGGCCCGGCGCACGTCCCACGCCGCGCCGAGCGTGGTGTAGCTGGTGAGCGCCGTGCGGAACGCCGAGCGGGCCTCGTCGAGCCGGCCGTGTTCCGCCAGCAGGATCGCGGCGTCCTCGGTGGCGCGCGCGTGTTTCAGCACCCGGCCGGCGGCCTCGTAGTGCGCGGCCGCGCCGAGGATCGCGTCGGGATCACCCGCGACCAGGCCGCGGCAGTGGGCCGCGGCGGCCATGTGCGCGGGTGGGACATCGGTGCCCTCGGTGTCACCGATCAGCCGCAGCGCCTGGTACGCGTAGTGCGTCTCGCCCAGCTGCATCGCCAGGCGCACCAGGTCGGGCAGCCACTGCTGGCGCGCCGAAGGCGGATAACCCTGGTCCAGCAACGGGGTCAGCGCGGCGAGCGCCGCCTCCGGGTTGCCTTCCTGTTCGGACAGCTGCGCCTCGGCGGCCAGCAGGTAGTCGCCGCCGTTGGGCTCGAGGCCCTGCGGCCAGTGCTGGTGCGCAGCGGCGTCGAGGTGTGCGCTCGCTTCCTCCGGCTCGTCGCGGTGGCTCGCGATCAACGCGCCGACGCCGTGCACGAGCAGCGCGGAACCGGGGCTGCGCAACACGTACGACGCCGTCTCCGCACCGCCCTTGATCACCGTGTCGAGCTCGGCCAGCGCCTCGGGCCAGCGGCCGCGCCAGTAGTAGTGCACAGCGCCCGCCAGGTGCATCTCGCCGGGCACGGCGCGGGTCGCGGCCAGCCGGCGCGCGGTGCTGAGCGGTTCGGCGGCGTCGTCGAGGCCGTCGAGCACACCCAGCTCCGACAGGTCCGGTTCGGACGTTTCGTCCACGGCCAGGCGTTCGAGCGTCGCGCGCAGCGTCTCGTGCCGGCCGCGCCACATCTCGGGCACGTGCGGGTCGGCCAGCGTGCGACGGACCTCTTCGGACGCTTCGGCGAACTCGCCGCGCCGGTAGTAGATGTAGGCGAGGATCCAGCGCATCTCCGCGGCCTGCCTGCTGTCCTCGGTCCGCGCGACGACCGAGCGGGCCTCGGCTTCGGGCTCGCGGCCGAGCCAGAACAGCAGCCGCGCCAGCGTGGCCGTGAGCGGTTCGCGGGCGTCGGCGGGCAGCGAGGCCTGCGTGACCACGTGCTTGAGCAGGTCCACGGCCATGCGCGGCGCCTCCGTCGCGACCGTGCCGATGTGCTCGGTCAGCCAGCCCGTCACCCACGGGTCGACCTGCACCGGCGCCGCGGCCAGCTGCTCGGCCACGCGCTCGGGCGACGCACCGGCGCCCTGGAACGCCTCGGCGAGCTGGCGGTGCAGCGCGACGCGCATGGCGGCCGGCGTCTTTTCGTACAGCACGCGGCGCAGCAGCGGGTGGCGGAAGGTGAGCAGCTCGTCGGACTCGGTGAGCACGCCGGCCGCGAGCGCCTCCTCGACGGCGCCGACGAGCGCGGTCGCCTGCCGCTCGGTGGCGATCGCGATGTCCGACAGCGAGAACTCCTTGCCCAGCAAGGCCGCCCAGCGCAGGACGTCGCGCGTGCCGCTGGAGAGGAAGCTCAGGTACAGCGTGACGCGCGAACCCAGCGGTGCGGGGATCGTGCGGCAGCTGTTGCCGTCGACGATCGCCTGCGCGCCGTCGAGCAGGATCATCGCGTTGGAGAGCAGCGTCTCCACGATTTCCCTGGCGTAGCGCGGATTTCCCGACGCGAACGCGATCAGCGTGCGCAGCACCTGGCCCGGCGGGGCGCCGGCGAGATCACCGGCGAGGTCGCGGATCGCGCTTTCGGGCAGCGGACCGAGCGTGAGCAGCTCCGTGCCGTCCGCCGCCAGCTCCGCGCGCAGGCCGTCCAGCTCGGCGGGACGGGGGACCGGGCGGCACGCGCCGATCAGCAGCAGTGGCAGCCGCCGCGTCTCGCGGCTGAGGTAGCGCCACACGCGCAGTGTCGTGTCGTCGGCCCACTGCAGGTCGTCGACCACGAGCGCGAGCGGTTCCTCCGCGCACAGCTCGCGCACGAGCCCGAGAATGCCCTCCACCGGGTCGGCGCCGGGGTTCTCGGCGAGCGCGACGGCCAGCTCCGCGCGGCGCAGGTCCGACGCGCGCGGGTGCACCCCGAGCGCGTCGAGCAGCGGCCGCAGGGCGAAGCGCTGGTCGAGCGCGTCGGCGGAGGCGAACAGCGGTTTGACGCCCGCGTCCTGGGCCAGCGACAGGGTTTCGGCGAGCAACGCGGTCTTGCCGATGCCGGGTTCGCCCTCGACCCACACCGAACGGCCGAGGCCGCCGGCGAGTCCGGCGACGGCCTCGCGCAGCAGCAACGTCTCGCTCGCGCGGTCGAAGAAGATCTCCGCGCGCGGCGGCAGCACCGGCAACGGGAACCGCGGCACCCGGGCGGGCGCCGGCGCCGGCCGTGGCGCGGCGGCCGGGGTCTCCACCGCGGAACCACCGCCCAGCAGCCGCTCGTACAGCTCGCGCAGCGCCGGGCCCGGCTCGGTTCCGAAGCCCTCGATCAGCTTGTCCTGCAAGTCCGTGTACACGGCCAGCGCTTCGGTGCGGCGGTCGCCGAGCGCGAGCGCTCGCATGAGCAGCCCGTGCAGCGGCTCGCGGAACGGGTGTTCGCGCGCCGATTCGAGCAGTTCCTCGACGAGCTCCAGGTGCCCGCCGTTGTCGAGCACGACTTCGGCGCGACGCTCGACCGTCGCGAGGCGCAGCTCCTCGAGCCGCGTGCGCTGAGACGCCGCGAACGGGCCGGGCAGGTTCTGCAGCGGCTCGCCGTGCCACAGCGCGAGCGCTTCGTCGAGCTTCGCCAGCGCCGGACCGCGTTCGCCCGCCGAGAGGTGGCACTGGGCCTGGTCGCGCAGGGCCTCGAAGTGGTGCACGTCGACGGTCTCGGGCTCCACGCACAGCGAGTACCCCGACCCGATGGACGCGAGCAGCTGCGGCCCGGTGCCTTTCGCACGGCCGGGCTCGAGCGCGCGGCGCAGGCCGGAGATGTAGGTGTAGATGCTGCCCTGAGCGCTGGCCGGGGGCGCGTCGCCCCACACGGCGTCGATCAGCTCTTCGCGGGAAACGGTGCGGTTGGGCGACATCGCCAGCACCGCGAGAACCGTGCGGCGGTGGGCGGAGCCCAGATCCAGTTCGGCGCTGTCGAGTTCCGTATCACCGCGCCAGGCGCGGACCGGGCCGAGCAGCCGGATCTTCGGCGCGGTGATACCGCCTGCCGCGCCGTCCGCTGCCGACATCGGTCTCCCTTCACGCGTTGACGGATCGTCACACGCCGGATGCCACTCGTGATCTTACGCCCGAACGGGTGGTGGAGCGGGCCGGGGCCGGGTCTCGCCGGCCGCCCTGACCGCCAGTCTCGGGGCGCGGTGTTGCGGCCACTCGGCGTGACGGCGAACACCGGGGAAACTCCGCCGCCGAGACCCCGGTGGAACGGCAGGCAAGGATATCCGAAAATCGGGCATACCACCTGGTCCCCGGTTTCGCCACCCCCCGTCGGTGGGTCACGCTCGGTGGTAAGCCCGCGCGGCATGGGTGCGGGTACTGGGGACGTGTGGTGAGGAGAGCGTCGTGAATTCGATTCCTCCGACGGTGGTGCCGGACGGTATGCGAGGTGCGGCGGGTGAGTTCGCCCGCGCCATAGACTCGGCCAACGCCCATTTGAGGCGGGTCAACAGCGAGATGGCGGCGCTGCAGGCGTCGTGGCGGGGCGACGCTTCGGTGCGCTTCGGCCAGGCGATGAACGACTGGGAGCAGCAGTACGACCTCATCCTGGGCCGGCTCGCCGACCTGCTCGCGGTCACCGGCGGCGCGGCCGGCGCGCGCCCGGCCGCCGACGAGCGGGCGACGCCGTGGACGGGCGGCCTGAGCGGGATATGAGTCCAGGGCGCTTCGACTTCACCGACGCCGACGAGATCCTCGACCGGATGGGCAGGACGACCGGCGGGATCAGGGCCGTGCTGACGGAGCTGGAGTCCACTGTGGAACGGGACATGGCGGCCTGGACGCCGGAGGCGCAGGCGCGCTACTGGGCGGCCAAGCAGGCCTGGACCGAGGCAGTCGGGCGGATGCCCGACTGCGTCGAACGGGCGCGGGAGGCGTTCCGGGAGATCGCCGGGAACTCCGGCGCGGCGGGGCCGGGTGCCTGCGGGGTGTGCTCCGAGGCGTGAAGGCCGGCGTGAAGCCCGGGCCGACGGGTGGCTCAACCCTGCCGTCAAGGCCCTCGTGAAGCGGCCCGTAGAGGACGCTGACCTGCGGTTATCCGGAGGTTCTTCACGATCGCGGCGGGCGTGAAGAATCTTGGTAAGAAAACGTGAAGTCGTCCGCGCGAGACTTGTCACCGTCAACCTGGAGTGGTGGTAGGAGATCTCGTGAAGCTCGTCAAAGTCGCTGTTCTCGCCTCGGACCCGATCACCAAGGCCGGCGCCGCGAGTCTGCTGGGCACCCGCGCCGAGCTGCAGGTCCTCCCCGAGGACTCGGCCGCGCAGGCCGACGTGGTCCTCGTGATGGAGGAGCACGTGACCGACCGCGTGCTGTCGCGGGTCAAGGAATTGGGCCGCGAGTCCGAGCAGCTGGCCGGACCGCACCTCGTCATCGTCGCCGACCACTTCCGGGAGAGCGACCTGATGACCGCCATCGAGTGCGGCGTCGTCGCGATCCTGCCGCGCCGCGAGACCGGTGGCGCCGAACTCGTGTCCGCCGTGCTCACCGCCGGCGACGGCACCGCCAGCCTGCCGCCGCGCCTGCAGGGCGCGCTGCTCGGCCAGGTCCAGCGCATGCGCCGCGACGTGCTGGAGCCCAACGGCCTCACCCTGTCCGGCCTCGCCGCCCGCGAGTGCGACGTGCTGCGGCTCGTCGCCGAGGGCTACGGCACGGAGGAGATCGCGACGAAGCTCTGCTACTCGGAGCGGACCGTGAAGAACGTCCTCTACGGCCTGATGACCCGCTGCGGCCTCAACAACCGCGCTCACGCCGTGGCCTACGCCCTGCGTGCCGGCGCCATCTGAGCCACTTTCGCCGGGCGGCAGTGCCGCCGCCCTTTGCTCCGGGCCTTCTCCCGTTTCGTGGGAGAAGGCCCTTTTCGCGCTTTGTGGTTCAGACGTCCAGAATGCGCAGGCAGAGGCGGCGCAGGGTGGCGCGCAGGTCGTCGTCGGACAGGTGGTCCAGTCCTCGCAGCGCCGGGCCGAGCTCGGTGGCCGTCCAGTAGGCGGCGGTCTGGTCGGGTGTCGGGTGGTCGCCGAAGAGCAGGCGCAGGCCGCGCCGGGCCTGGTCGTCGAGGGCCTGGCCGATGCTCTCGTGCCGCCGCGTGCCCGGGTCGGTGCGGCTGAGTGGCGAGACGGCGCGGTGGGCCACGACCTGCGCCACGAAACCGTCGACGAGCAGCTCGCGCCGCTGCTGTCCGGTTTGGACCTTCGCGGCTGCTTCGAGGAGTTCGTCGAACGCCGCGATGCTGCTCTGCAGGAGAGCCGCGAGGATGTCGGCCTTGGTGTGGAAGTAGTAGTAGACGTTGGCTTTCGTGACGCCCATCGTGTCGGCGATCAGCTGCAGCGACGTGGCGTCGAACCCGTGCTCGGCGAACAGTTCTCGCGCCGTGGCGAGCACCGTGCGCCTGGTCTTCTCGGCCTGCTCAGCCCGGGTGGGTGACACCCGGCGATGCTAACCCACGGTGTTCCTCGCCGGGATGGGCTACAGTGGTTTCATTAGCCAAGCGGCTAATGAAATATCGAGGAGAGACCCATGCGCGTACTGGTGACCGGCGGGACCGGCTACGTCGCCGGCTGGTGCCTCGTCGAGCTGCTGCGGCGCGGCTACGACGTGCGGACGACGGTGCGTTCGGCCGCCTAGGAAGCCGCCGTGCGCCGCGCGGTCGGCGGCGAGACCGACCCCGGTGACCGGCTGGAGGTCGTGGTCGCCGACCTGACGTCCGACGCCGGCTGGGCCGAGGCGGTGGCCGGCTGCACCTACGTGCTGCACGTCGCGTCGCCCCTGGGCGGCGACGGTTCGCGCGACCCCGACGCGTTCATCGGCCCCGCGCGCGACGGTGCGTTGCGCGTGCTGAAGGCCGCGACCGAGGCCGGGGTCTCGCGGGTTGTGATGACGTCCTCGCTGGCCGCCGCGGCGCCGCAGATCGGCACCCGCAGCACCGAGGTGTTCGACGAGACCCTGTGGACCGACCCCGACGACCGCCGCCTCAACCCGTATCGCCGCTCCAAGGCCGTGGCCGAGCGGGCGGCGTGGGACTTCATCGCGTCTTCGGGTGGCGGCACTTCGCTGGCGACGGTGCTGCCGGGCGCGATCCTCGGCCCGGTGCTGGCCGGCCAGGCGCTCGGCTCGGTGCAGCTGATCGGCGCCCTGCTCGACGGCCGCCTCCCCGGCGTCCCGCGGCTCGGGTACAGCATCACCGATGTCCGTGACCTCGCTGATCTCCACCTCCGGGCCATGCTCGCGCCCGAGGCGGCGGGCGAGCGGTTCGTGGCCGTCGGCGAGTTCCTGTGGCTGCGCGACGCGGCGCGCGAGATCCGCGCGAAGCTCGGCCCCGACGCCGCCAAGGTGCCCACGCGTGGTCTGCCCGACTTCGTGCTGCGCGGTTTCGCCCTCGTCAACGCGGGTGTACGCGAGGTGGCGCCGGACCTCGGCCGGAAGAACGTGTACACCTCGGCCAAAGCGCAGCAGGTGCTCGGCTGGCAGCCCCGGCCCGCGGCCGCGACCGTCGTCGACTGCGCGCGGAGCCTTGTCGCTGTCCACTGAGGACGGTTAGGGTGCGGATCATGGTGCAGACTGCGGTGGAGATCGCGCGCGCGGTACGCGCCGGCGAGCTGGATCCCGTTCAGGTGACCAAGGAGGCCCTCGCCCGCATCGCGGCGGCCGACGGCGTGGTCGGCGCGTTCCGGCGCGTGCGTGCGGCGGAGGCGTTGGCGGAGGCGGCCGAGGTCGCGGCCCGCCCGGACCTGCGTGACCTGCCGTTGGCGGGCGTTCCCGTGGCGGTCAAGGACGTCACCGAGGTCGCGGGCGAATACGCGGGCTGGGGCTCGGTCGCCGGCCCGCAGACGCCGTTTCCTTCCGACGGGGTGATCGCCGCGCGGCTGCGCGCGGCGGGCGCCGTGATCGTCGGCCTCACCCGCGTGCCGGAGCTCTGCCTGTACCCGATGAGCGACGACCCCACCGGCATCTCCCGCAACCCGTGGGAACCCGCCTACACGGCGGGCGGCTCCTCGGGCGGCAGCGCGGCCGCCGTCGCCGCCGGCCTCGTCCCCATCGCGCACGGCACTGACGGCCTCGGCTCGGTGCGGTTGCCTGCGGCCATGTGCGGCCTCGTCGGCCTCAAGCCCGGCCGCGGTGTCGTGCAGGAGCCCGCCGAGGGCTGGTACGGCATGTCCACGCACGGCCCGCTCGCCACGACCACCGCCGACGCGGCCCTGCTGATGTCCGTGCTGGGCGAGCGCCCTTCGCTGGCCGAGGTTCCGGTGCCGGGCCCGCAGCGCATCGCCTTCTCCACACAGGTCCCCGTCACGCGCGCCCCGCTCCCGCGCCCGCTCGGCCAGGCCGTCGCCCAGGCCTCGACGCTGCTGGCCGCTGCGGGTCATACCTTGACGGAAGCCACCCCCGCCTACGGCTTCGACACCATGCTCGCCCTCGTCGCCCGCTGGTTCGCCGGTCCCGCCGCCCAAGCCGACGCCGAGTTCACCTTCCGCCACCTCCAGCCCCGCACCCGCACCCACGTCCGCCTGGGCCACCTCACACGCGCCTTCGTCCGCGACCGCTCCCGCACCACGTGGATCTCCCGCGCCGAGGACTTCTTCACGTCCCACGACGTCCTCATCACCCCGACGCTCGCCACCCTGCCCCCGAAAGCCCAGCGCTGGCACCGCCGCTCCTGGGGCGCGAACGCCCTGCCGGCCGTCCGCGTCGCCGACTTCACGGGCTTCTGGAACCTCGCGGGCTTCCCCGCCCTCTCCGTCCCCGTCGGCCACCACCCGACGCTCGACCTCACCACCTCGGTCCAGCTCGTCGCCCCGCCCGGCGGCGAATCCCTGCTGCTGGGCCTGGCCGCACAACTGGAGGCCGCCAACCCCTGGCCCCGCAGCCGCTGACTCCGCCGACGACGAAGGCCGCTCCCCGATGGTGGGGAGCGGCCTTCGTCGTGAAGTGCGGGTCAGGAGCTGGACTTGCCGGCTGTCTGGGAGACCGGCTGAGGTGTGGAGCTCTTGCCGTTCGCGTTGCCGTTTGCGGGCTGGGGTTTCACCGTCGGGGCCGGGGTGGTCGGGGAGTCGACCGAGACGACCTCGGGCTTCGGCTTCGGGGCCGGAACCGGCTTGGGCGCGGGTGCCGGAGTGGCGGCGGGCTTGGCGGGAGCAGCCGGGGTCGGTGAAGGAGCGGCGGCAGGCTTGGCCGGAGCAGCCGCAGCCGGCTTGGCAGCAGCCGGTCCAGAAGCCGCAGCGGGCTTGGCAGCAGCCGGGCCAGAAGCAGCCGACGCAGAAGAACCAGCCGGATCATCTCCGCCCACCAGCTTCGACGCCGACGGGATCACCGACTCCGCCGGGAGCGCCGCCAGCAGGCTCTCGCTGTTCTTCAGCACCTCGTCCGCCATCGCGAGGTTCTTGCGCGCCTGTTCGCGGATTTCGGCGAGGCGCTCGACCTTGCGGGTCGCCGCGGTGGTGCGCTGGGCGGCCTGCGTGGTGGCTTCGTCGAGGCGCCGCTTGGCTTCCGTGGTGGCCTCGTCGACGCGGCGCTTGGCCTCGGCCGTCGCCTCGGCGATGCGGCGCTCGGCCTGGTTCTTGCTCGCCGTGCGCTGGTCGGCGATGAGCTTCTCGTGCGCGCTGCGCTCGGCGGTGATCTTCGAGTCGAAGTCGCGCTCGATCTTGCGGCGCTTGCGCTCGGCTTCGTTGTCGAGGAGTTCCCGGCGCTGCGCCGCCTCGACCGTGAGCCGCTGGACCTCGGCGCGCGTCTCCTTCAGCGCGGCCTCGTGCTCGGAGTGCAGCGCTTCGGCCTGCTTGTCGAGCTCCGACACCAGGCGCGTGTAGCGCTCGCGCAGCTTCGTCGACGCCTCGGTGGACGAAGCCCAGTGCTTCTCCGCCGCCACCTGCGCGCGCTTGGTGATCTCGTCCGCGCGCGCCTGCGCGAGCTGCACGGTGCGCTGCATGCGCTCGTCCAGGTCCTCGAGCCGCTCGGGCGGCTTCATCAGCTCCTCGACGCGGCCCTGCAGCTTGGTCACCTCGCCGCGCGCGGCCTCGAGCTCGCGCGACAGCGTGGCGACCTGCGCCGCCGCCGCGTCGCGGTCACTGAGCAGCCGGCGCAGCTGCGCCTCGATGTGGTCGAGGTACTGGCGCACCTCGTTGCGGTCGAAGCCGTGCCAGGCTTGGGTGTACTCGCGCCGCAGGGGCAGGAGGCCGTTGTCTCGCTCGGGAACCATGGGCCCGACCGTACCCGCGCACATTGTGTCGTCGGCGTCAGGACTGGTGATTCACCGCCACGTGTCGGGCGCTACCTGGTGATCGTCCCCTGAACGGCCTCACCCTCGAAACGCACCGTGACTACCAGTGGAACCCGCGCGACAGCCGCGCGAGCGCCATCGCCGCCCGTGACAGGTGTTTCTCGCCACGGCCGATCTTGAGCCGGCCCGAACCGCCGGCCGCCGTCGAGTCGGGGAAGATGCGGAAACCCTGGTACGCGATCGCGTCCGTGAGGCCCGGTGCCAGCGTGTACGTGAGCCCGATGGCCTGCCCCGCCGGCGTCCCGATGTGCTTCGGCCGCTCGATCAGCGCCTTCATGACCATGTCGGCCGCCTGCTCCGGCGACTTCGTGGGGAACGCGTCGTAGATCTTCGTCGGCCGGATCATCGGCGTGCGCACCAGCGGCATGTGGATCGTGGTGAACGTGATCCCGTCACCGTGGGTCTCCGTCGCCGCGATCCGTGAAAAGTAGTCGAGCGCGGCCTTCGACGCGGCGTACGCGGAGAAGCGCGGCGCGATGCCCTGCACACCGATCGACGACACGTTCACGATGTGCCCGAACTTCCGCTCCGACATGTGCGGCAGCACCGCGAGGATCAGCCGCACCGCACCGAAGTAGTTGATCGCCATCGCGCGCTCGTAGTCGTGCATGCGGTCGTACGACAGCTTGATCGACCGGCGGATCGAGCGGCCCGCGTTGTTCACCAGCATGTCGATCCGGCCGTGCTCGGCCAGCATCGCGTCCACGGCCTTGTGCACCGACTCCTCGTCGGTCAGGTCCGCCGGGTACACCGACGCCGTGCCGCCGGCCGCGATGATCTCGTCGCGCACCTCCTCCAGCTCGTGCTGCCGGCGAGCCACCAGCAGCGGCACGCCGCCCGCGGCCGCGACCTTCAGCGCCGTCGCGCGCCCGATGCCCGAAGACGCGCCGGTGATGATCACGCGCCGCCCGTCCAGCTCGCCGCGCGGACCGTGCTTGCGGGCGCGGAACGGGTCGAGGTGCTCGCGCCAGTAGCGCCACAGCGTGGCCGCGTAGTCCTCGAGCCGCGGCACCTCGACGCCCGTGCCCGCCAGCGCCTTGCGCGTCTCGGTCGAGGCGAACACCGACGGGAACGCCATCGTCTCCAGCAGCACCGGCGGGATCCCGAGCCGCTCCATCACCGCGTCGCGCGCGATCGTGAAGCCCGGGATGTGCTCGCTGAGCTTGACCAGCCCGATGAGCCCCTTCGAGACGCCGTCGCCCAGCTGCACCGAGATCGTCGGCGCGCCCGCGGACCGCGCGAACGCGTTGTACACCGACACCACCGGCTGCGGCTCGGGGTTCACGAGGTGGAAGGCCCGCCCGTCGAGGCCCGCCGTGGTCACCAGCTCCAGCAGTGCCTTGGCCACGTAGTCGACCGGCACCACGTTGGTGTCGCCGAGGTCCGGCCCGACGATCGGCACGTCGGGCAGCCCGGCGAGCCGGCTGATGGCGGGGAAGAGGTAGTACGGGCCGTCGATCTTGTCCATCTCGCCGGTCTTGGAGTCACCGACCACCACGGCCGGCCGGTACACGCGCCACGGCACCTCGTGCTGCTCGCGCACCAGCTTCTCGGCCTCGAACTTCGTGCGGTGGTACGGCGTGATCAGCCGCTGCCCCACGTCGAACATGTCCTCGGTGAACAGGCCCTCGTGATCACCGGCCACCGCCACCGACGACACGTGGTGCAGCACGCCGGCGCGCAGGTCCGCGGCGAGGTCGACGACGTGCTGCGTACCGTCCACATTGGCCTTGATGCTGGTCTCGTCGTCGGCGGTGATGTCGTAGAGGGCGGCCAGGTGCACGACGTGGTCCACGCCGCGCAGATTGCCGCGGTCCTCCTCGGACACACCCAGCATCGGCTCGCCGAGGTCGCCGGTCACGAGCGTCACGCGGTCCGCGTGCGGCCACCCGTCCGCCAGTTTCGCCAGCTTCTCCCTCGACGACGCGCGCACCACGAGGGCGACGCGTTCCGCATCCGGCCGCATGAGCAGCAGCCGGGTGAACTGGCGGCCGATCAACCCGGTCGCACCCGTCACCAAGAACGTCGCCATCTCCATCACCCTCCGCCGTACAACGCTGGACCCTTGCCGCATTCTGCTGCATCCAAGCCGCGCTGACCACAGCGCGCCCCAGTGATGTTACTCGCTAGTAACTTCCTGCGAAACCCGGGTCCCCCAGGTCGGAGGCACCTTTTCCCGGCGCCGGCGTCCCGATGAGTGGCACGAGGTGCCCGTTCGTGACACCCGCCGAGCAGCGCGAACGGTCCCCTCGTGCCACGCGAACTGCACGCCATTGCCTGCCACGCAGGAGAAAAAGGCAGAAAAAACGGTGCCCGGCGAAATCCCGCCGGGGCACCGTTGTCGAAGAACGCGGTTGAAAAGCTCGTCGAAAAGGATCAGACCGGATCCGCGATGACGACCCGGTTCTCCTCGTACCCGTCGGCCCCGCCGACCCACCGGCCGCCACACGTCACGAGCACCACCCGGTGCGGCCCGGCCTGTCCGAAGAGGTCGTCGGCCCGGGCCGGGAGATCGTCCTTGTGCACGGTGACCAGCTGCGAGATCCGGTACTTCGACGTCTTCCCCGCACTGTCCACAATGGTCACCTCGCCGCCGATGCGCTCGGTCCACAGCTCGGCGAACGGGCCCGTCGCGCCCTTCCAGTTCACGTGTCCCGCGAAGACGCTCGCGCCGCTCACCGCGTCGAGCGCGGCGCCCCACCAGGCCGCCTGCCCGATGTCCGACGGCACCGGCAGCGTGTTGCCCGGCCCGAGGCCCTGGCGCACCATCGCGGCCGTCCCGCCGCCGGGCAGCCGCAGCGTGCCCGGCTTCTGCGGCGCGAGCGGAGGCTGCTTGTGCTCCACCGGCGCGGCGGGCGGCGGCGCGGCCGGCACGGTGGACGACGGCGTCGGCGGAGGCGCCGAAGAAGAAGGCGCCTCCGGAGGCGCGGCCGGCCGCAAACCCGCGAGGGCGGCGGCGGCCGGCTGCGCGCTGCCCGCCACCACCGCCATCGGGGGTGCGCTGATCACGACGGTGGCGAGCTCCACCACGAGAACGCTCGCCGCGCCGAGGACGAAACCGGTGATCAACCGGCTCTTGCGTGCCATACCCGTTCCGCTCTCACTACCTCCGGGACGCGCGCCGCGCGGCGAACCCGACCAGACCCGAACCGACGAGCGCGAGCACCGCGAGGCCGATCAGCCCCGGCGTGGAGAAGCTCGTCTCGATCGCACCCTTCGCCATCGCGACCGGCTGGTCGCCCGCGGGGATCGCGTGGGGGACCTCGTTCGGTGTGTTGGCGATGGTGAGCGCCAGTGTGTCGCCCGGCTTCAGCGAGCCGCACACCGAGGGCGGGTTCTTCGGGTCGAACGCGTTCTCGTAGCCCGGCGGCGCGTTGACCTCGACGACGCAGATGTCCTGCGGCGCCAGCAGGTTGTCCACGGTCACCGCGCCGGTGTCGCCGGCGGTCGTGACGACCACGGGCTGCCCGTCGGGACCGTCGAGCGGCTTGCCGTCCTGCCCGGTGGCGGCGGTCTTCTTGTCCTTGCCGGTGATCCGCAGCGTCGCACCGCCGATGCCCTTGCCGGTCTTCGCGTCGGTCTTGGTCACCTGGACCTTGCCCGGCTTCGCGACGGCCACGGCACCTTCCGCGGTCAGCGTCTTCTCGCCACCGGTGGACACCACGTTCTGGATGCCGGTGTTCACCGGGTTCTGCACGTAGGGCCGGTCGGCCGGCGCCGACAGCGACGTCGCGAGCTTCGGCTGGTCACCGGTCGGCGTGAGCTTCACCGAGATCGTGCCGTCGGCGCCGGTCTTGAGCGTGGTCTCGGTCTGCGCGCCCTGCACGGTGGCGCTGCCACTGGCCGCGTCGGACGTCTGGGTGGTGTCGTCCGTGGCGTCGCCGGTCGTCAGCGTCGCGTCGGTGGCGTCGAGCTTCACCGCGACGTCCGGCACGCCGGTGCCCTTGGCGTTCTTCACGGTGACCGTCCAGGTCGCCGCGGTGCCGAGGTGCTGGTCGTCCTTCGGCGGCGTGACCGAGGCGGTCCACGGGCCGCGGTTGGCCTCGGCGTCGGCGGTCAGCTTGGCGACGTCGTCGTACGCCGTGGGGGCCTTGTCCTTCAGCCCCTGCAGGTGCATGGCGATGTCGTAGCCGATCTTGTCCGCGGGCAGCGCCTCGTTGAGGTCGTCGTGCCCGGGCCGCGGCGCGGAGGTCCACGAGTGCAGCAGGTGCGCGAGCGCGGCGGCGACGTTCGCGTCCTTCGTGTCGCCGTAACGCAGCAGCAGGTACGAGATGTTGGCCGCCTTGTCGGCGGGGATCTCGTCGCCCCACTTGGTGAGCAGCTTGTCGCCGGGCTTGTACTTCTCGTTCGAGTCCGGCGCCTTCAGCTGGAAGCTGACGCAGAAGACCTGCTTGCCGGCGACGAGGTAGGACCCGAGCCAGTTGCCGCTGTGGTCCTTGTTGTCGAACCGCTGGGCCGGGACCTCGACCCCGATGCCCTGCTGGGTCGCGGCGTCGGCGGCGGTCGGGGCGATTGCGGTGAGGGAGAGTGCGCCGAGCACGGCCGTGGCGACCAGACCGGCGGCCGCGCGCAGGCGAGCGCGCGGGCGTGAAGACCACCCCATGGTGTGTTGACTCCTTCAACATGCTCTGCCGTGACGCCTTTGCGTCGACGCAGGTCACACGATCGAACAACTCCCCGACACGCCTTCGGTCACATTCCGAACACGCGAAGTGAAGGTTCGCGGCTGATCACCCGGATTGTCTAGGGGCCATCGGGTGACCTGCGGTGAACGGTCGTGATCTCAGTCGCATACGGTGTAGCCCGGCGCGGGTCCGGTCCCCTGATCGGGCAAAAGGGTAAAGTCTCCTTTACTCGACGGTCTCGACGGGAACCAGCAGGCCCGAGCGGTCGTTGAACCCCATGCAAGGTGCCAGCAGATCCAGGAGGATCAGGTGCGTTCCAGTAGCAACCCGGCGTTCCGCAACCTGTCCCGCGGTTCGGCCGCTTCAGGGCAGTACGGGCCGAACGTGGGCTTCGACCAGCGGCCCTACGGCACTCCGCAAGGCCAGGGAGGTGTGCCCGGCTACGGTCCCGGGCAGATGGCCGCCGGTTCCGCCGACCGTCCGATGACGGTCGACGACGTCGTCGTCAAGACCGGTCTTTCGCTGGGTGTCGCCCTGCTGTTCGGCGTCCTCACGGCGATCTGGGCCCAGACCCAGCTCATCACCGACTCGCTCGGCCGCGTCGAGGGCATGAGCGGGGCGCTGCTCGGCGCGCTGTTCGGCGGCTTGATCGTGGGCCTGGTCCTCTCGCTCGTGATCATCTTCGGGCAGAAGGCGAGCGGTCCGCTCACGCTGGCCTACTCGGCCGCCGAGGGCATTTTCCTCGGTGCGCTCAGCGGGCTGTTCGAGCTGCTCTACCCGGGGATCGCGCTGCAGGCGCTGATCGGCACGGCGGGTGTGTTCATCGCGATGCTGGTGGTCTACAAGACCGGCGCCGTGAAGGTCACGCCGAAGCTGACCAAGTGGATCGTCGGCGCCGTGGGTGGCGTCGTGGTCCTGATGCTGGTCAACCTCCTCACCTCGCTGTTCTTCGGCTTCAACCCGCTGCGCGACGGCGGGCCGATCGCGATCATCTTCAGCCTGGTGGTCATCGGCATCGCGGCGTTCAGCTTCCTGCTCGACTTCGACCAGGCCGACCGCATGATCCGTTCGGGGATGCCGGCCAAGTGGGCGTGGTTCGCGGCCTTCGGCCTCATGACCACGCTGGTGTGGCTGTATCTCGAGATCCTGCGGCTGTTGTCCTACCTACGCGACTAGTGCTCGCGTAGGAATCCCGAGAAGGCGCTCCGTGTACTACGGGGCGCCTTTTCTGTGTACGCGTTCTGTACGCGGGGAAATCGCTCTTCGCGCGACGGAGCGCGTACGCAGAGTGCTTGTGCGGGACCAATTCCTGGCCGCATCAGCGCAGGTGGAGGACTTTCCGTGGCCGGCCGGAGAACGCGAAAAGTCGTCTACGTGGTGCTTCGGGCGAAATCGATGGCTTTTTGTCGGTGGCGTCCTCTAGCCTCGACGAAGTCACGCAAGGGGGACCCGAACTGGGGCTTGCGTGACCTTTCGCTTCCGAACGATGGGGATGGTCCACCGCATGTCCGCACAACCGAGCCCGGCCGCGCCGGGCGCCGCCGGGCTCGATGACAAACTCGACCGTGGAGTGCTCAAGATCGCTTCCGTGGTGGTGCTCGGCGCCATCATGGCGATCCTCGACACCACGGTCGTCAACGTCGCGCTGCAGAAGCTCACGATCCAGTTCTCCACGTCGTTCGACACGATCCAGTGGGTCGCCACGGGCTACATGCTCGCGCTGGCCACGGTCATCCCGGTCACGGGCTGGGCGTCGGACCGCTTCGGCACCAAACGGCTGTACCTGCTGGCCATCGGCACGTTCCTGGTCGGGTCGATGCTGGCGGGGCTGGCGTGGAACGTCGAGTCGCTGATCATCTTCCGCGTCGTGCAGGGCCTCGGCGGCGGCATGCTGATGCCCGCGGGCATGACGATCCTGACGCGCACGGCGGGGCCGCAGCGCATCGGGCGCGTGATGTCCGTGCTGGGTGTGCCGATGCTGCTGGGCCCGATCTGCGGTCCCATCCTCGGCGGCTGGCTCGTCGACGCCGTGAGCTGGCGCTGGATCTTCTACATCAACGTGCCGATCGGCATCGTCGCGTTCGTGCTCGCGCTGCGCCTGCTGCCGAAGGACAAGGCGACGAAGTCGGGCCGCTTCGACTTCGCGGGCCTGCTGATGGTGTCGCCGGGCCTCGCGGCGCTGATCTTCGGCGTCTCACGCATCCCGTCCACGGGCACGGTCACCGCGATCGAGGTGTGGCTGCCGGCGGTCGCGGGCGTCGTCCTGCTGGTGAGTTTCGTGCTGCGCGCGCTGCGGGTGGCCGACCCGTTGATGGACCTGGGCCTGTTCCGCAACCGGACGTTCTCGGTCTCGATGATCACGCTCTCGGTGTTCTGCATGGGTTTCTTCGGCGCGATGCTGCTGCTGCCCACGTACTTCACCCTGGTGCGCGGCGAATCCGCGCTGCACGCGGGCCTGCTGCTCGCCCCGCAGGGCTTCGGCGCGATGATCATGATGCCGATCGCGGGCCGCTTGTTCGACAAGTTCGCCGCCCGCCGCATCGTGCTGCCGGGCCTGGCGCTGATCGTGGTGGGCATGGTGCCGTTCACGCAGGTCACGTCGACCACGCCGTACGCGCTGCTGCTGTCGGCTGCGTTCGTCATGGGCCTCGGCATGGGCTGCACGATGATGCCGATCACGTCCGCCGCCCTGCAGACGCTGCGCTCCGAGGACATGGCCAAGGCCTCGACCACCACGAGCATCCTGCAGCAGACGTCGGGCGCCATCGGCTCCGCGATCATGTCCATCGTGCTGGCCGCCCTGCTCGGCTCGCGCTTCGGCGTCCCCACCAACCAGGGCCAGCTGGCGGCCACCGCGGCCACCCTGAACCCCGCCACGCACACCGCCGCCTCCGCCCTCGCCGCCGGCGCCTTCGCGACGCCTTTCCTCATCGCCACGGTGATCCTGGCGGTCTGCCTGGTGCCCGCCGCCTTCCTGCCGAACAAGCGCTTCATCCCGTCGCCCCCTGCCACCGGCTCCGACGACGCGGCCACTCCGGTGCCGGCGGCGCCGTTGCACTGACTTGGTTTGCTCCACGGGGGAGGGCCGCTTCGCGCTTGCCGCGGGCGGCCCTTTCCTGTGCTGGCTGGGGTTTCCTCGTGCGATCCCGCCCCGCCACCCGAGCGGCAGCCGCGGTGTGATTTGTCAGGGTGACCGGTTTCCTTGGTGTCACGGGATCACCGGGCGAGCGATTGGCTACTTCGCGCCGAACCGGCCGGATAGCTGCCGCTTACTTGCTCTGCGGCTCCATGGGAATCGCGCGAGACGCACCGCCTCCGACGAGTCTGGTGTTCGCCGCGGTGTCCCCGCGCCGGTCGTCAGGCATCACGCCTCAGGGACAGCAAAAGGGCCGCCCGCGCACAACGTCGCGAGCGGCCCTTCGTCCGTGTTCTAACTCAGGAAAGGCGCTCCAGCACCATCGCCATTCCCTGCCCGCCACCGACGCACATCGTCTCCAGCCCGAACTGCTTGTCGTGGTGCTGCAGCGAGTTGATCAGCGTCGAGGTGATTCGCGCGCCCGTCATGCCGAAGGGGTGGCCGACCGCGATGGCGCCGCCGTTGACGTTCAGGCGGTCCAGGTCGATGCCGAGGTCGCGGTAGGACGGGATGACCTGCGCGGCGAACGCCTCGTTGATCTCGACGAGGTCGATGTCCGAAATGGACATCCCCGCGCGGGCGAGTGCCTGCTTCGAGGCCTCGACCGGGCCGTAGCCCATGATCTCCGGCGACAGGCCCGTGACGCCCGTCGACACGATGCGGGCCAGCGGAGTGAGGCCGAGCTCGCGCGCCTTGGTGTCGGACATGACGATCACGGCGGCGGCGCCGTCGTTGAGCGGGCAGCAGTTGCCGGCGGTGACGCGGCCGTCGGGGCGGAACACGGGCTTCAGACCGGACACGCCTTCGATGGTCACGCCGGCGCGGGGGCCGTCGTCCTTGGACACGACGGTGCCGTCGGGGAGGGTGACCGGCGTGATGTCCTTGGCCCAGAAGCCGTCGGCGATCGCCTTCTCCGCGAGGTTCTGCGAGCGCACGCCGAACTCGTCCATCTCTTCGCGCGTGATTCCCTTGAGGCGCGCCAGGTTCTCGGCGGTCTGGCCCATGGCGATGTAGACGTCGGGGACGTTCCCCTCCGTGCGCGGGTCGGTCCAGCTGTCCGTGCCCGACTCCGCGGTCGCCTTCGTGCGCGTTTCGGCGTCGGCGAAGAGCGGGTTGTGCGTGTCGGGCCAGGAGTCGGAGCTGCCCTTCGCGAAGCGCGACACCGTCTCGACGCCCGCGGAGATGAACACGTCACCCTCGCCGGCCTTGATCGCGTGCATCGCCATGCGGGTGGTCTGGAGGCTGGACGAGCAGTACCGGGTGATCGTGCAGCCGGGCAGGTGGTCGTACCCGAGCTCGACGGCCACCGCGCGGCCCATGTTGAACCCGGACTCGCCGCCGGGCAGGCCGCAGCCGAGCATGAGGTCGTCGATGTCGGCGGGGTCCAGCTGCGGCACCTTGTCGAGCGCCGCCCGGATCATCTGCACGGCGAGGTCGTCGGGGCGCATGCTGACCAGCGAGCCCTTGGCGGCACGGCCGATCGGGGAGCGGGCGGTGGAGACGATGACGGCTTCGGGCATGGCGTGACACTTCCTCGGGTCGGTGACAACGGCGGGCGCTAAGCGGTTGCTCACCATAGTGCCGCGTGTCCCGCGTCTCGCAAAGCCGAAGGCGACGTGGACCACTATCGGGCGTCCGCCTGAGTGGACAGCGCCGCAGGTCCAGCGTTTAGGCTGGGCGTCGCCGCCGAGATCCGGCGCGGAAGGGCAGGAGCGCAGTCGTGGAGTACGCCGAGCACATCGTCGACCTCGTGGGGAACACCCCGCTGGTCAAGCTGAACTCCCTCACCAAGGGGCTCAAGCCGCTGGTGCTCGCGAAGGTCGAGTACGTGAACCCGGGCGGCAGCGTGAAGGACCGCATCGCGCTGCGGATGATCGAGGCCGCCGAGGCGTCGGGTGCCCTCAGGCCGGGCGGCACGATCGTGGAGCCGACGTCGGGCAACACGGGCGTGGGCCTGGCCATGGTCGCGCAGCGCAAGGGCTACAAGTGCGTGTTCGTCTGCCCGGACAAGGTGAGTGAGGACAAGCGCAACGTCCTGCGCGCGTACGGCGCCCGCGTCGTCGTGTGCCCGACGGCCGTGGCGCCCGAGCACCCCGACTCCTACTACAACGTCTCCGACCGCCTCGTCCGCGAGATCGACGGCGCGTGGAAGCCCAACCAGTACGCCAACCCCGCGAACCCGGAGAGCCACTACCTCTCCACCGGCCCCGAGATCTGGCGCCAGACCGAGGGCAAGGTGACGCACTTCGTCGCCGGCGTCGGCACGGGCGGCACGATCTCCGGCACCGGCCGCTTCCTCAAGGAGGCCAGCGACGGCCGCGTGGAGGTCGTCGGCGCCGACCCCGAGGGCTCCGTCTACTCCGGCGGCACCGGTCGGCCGTACCTGGTCGAGGGCGTCGGCGAGGACTTCTGGCCCGAGACCTACGACCGCGGCATCGCCGACCGGATCATCCCGATCTCCGACGCGCACTCGTTCGAAACCACCCGCCGCCTCGCGGTGGAGGAGGGCCTGCTGGTCGGCGGTTCGTGCGGCATGGCCGTGGCCGCCGCGCTGAAGCTCGCCGAGGGCCTGACCGAGGACGACGTCGTGGTGGTCCTCCTGCCCGACGGCGGCCGCGGCTACCTCACCAAGGTTTTCAACGACGACTGGATGTCGTCCTACGGCTTCCTCCCGCCCGACTCCTCCGGCGCGACGGTGGGCGACGTGCTCACCAAGAAGAGTGGCTCCCTGCCCAGCCTGGTGCACACGCACCCGAACGAGAGCGTGGCCGAGGCCGTCGCGATCCTGTCGGAGTTCGGCGTGAGCCAGATGCCCGTGGTCAGCGCGGAGCCGCCGGTCATGGCCGCCGAGGTCGTCGGCGCCGTCAACGAGCGCGACCTGCTCGACGCGCTGTTCACCGGCAAGGCCCAGCTCGCGGACAAGCTGGAGACGCACATGTCCCCGCCGCTGCCGACGATCGGCGCCGGCGAACAGGTCAGCTCCGCGATGAAGGCGCTCGAGGGCGCGGACGGCGCGCTGGTCTTGATCGACGGCAAGCCCGCGGGCGTCGTCACCAGGCACGATCTGCTCGGCTTCCTGGCTGGGCGTTAAGGACGACAAATCGGCAAAGCGGGCCGGGGCGTTCCGAGCGCCCTGCCCCGCTATCCGATAGCGTGGGCGCGATAGAACTTTTTCGCGTCCTCGTCAAGGGGGTTCAAGACCCACATGAGTGCTCCGCAGCCACCGAACCAGCCCGGGGACGGCGGCGAGCAGCCGCCGCAGGGCCCACCGAGTGGTCCCACACCTCAGCAGGACAGTCCTTTCGGCGCGTCGGAGCCGACCCAGGTGGTCCAGCCGGGCCAGCCGTACCCGTCGGCCCCGTCTTCGGGCGAAGGCGGACTGTTCGGCGAAGCCCCCGAGCCCACGCAGGTCGTGCGGCCCGGTGACGCGAACGCCGGCGGCGAAAGCCACTTCGGCGCCGAGTCGACGCAGCTCGTCCCGCCCGGCTCGCAGCCGCCGGCCATCCCGTACTCCCCGCCGCCGAGCGCGGCCGACAACCCCGCTGCCATGGGTGGCGGGTTCGGCCAGCCGGGCTTCGGGGGACAGCCCGGTGCGCCGGGTGCCCCGGGCGCTCCTGGTGGCTTCGGCCAGCCGGGTCAGCCGGGCCAGCCGCAGGGCTTCGGTGCCCCGGGCGGGTTCGACCAGGGTCAGGGTGCGTTCGGCGCGCCGCCGCAGGGCGGGTTCGGCCAGCCGGGTCAGCCGGGTCAGCCGGGCGGTTTCGGAGCGCCGCCGGCCTTCGGCGCCGCGCCCGCCGCGTCCGGTGGCGGCAACAGCATGTACGGCTTCATCGCCGGTGGCGTCGTGGCGCTGCTGGGTGTGCTGTCGCTGATCTGGTCGTTCCTCTACATGGGCGACGCGAGCGACTACTCGTCCAGCCTCGACCAGGCCCGCCAGTCGGCGGGTGACGCGAAGGTCGACGAGCTGCTCAGCCAGTCCGGCCTCGCCTCGCCGGGCGCCATCTGGTTCTACGTGATCATGGTCCTGGTCGGCGCGGTCGTCTCCATCGCGGGCGGCGCCGGGCTCATCCTGGCCGGCCGTCTCGGCGGCGGGATCAAGAAGATCGTGCCGATCGTGGTCGCCGTGGGCGGCGTGCTGCTCGGCGTCTTCGGCATCCTGCTCATCGCCGGCTCCACGCCGAACCAGGAGCTCCTCGACCAGGCCGGCAGCAACGGCGCCGACAGCATCGGCATGCCGACGCTCATCTTCGGCATCCTGATCTTCATCGTCGGGCTCCTCGGCCTGATCCCGCCCACCGCCCAGTTCGTCGGCCTCGGCGGCGGCACCCCGGGCGGCTTCGGCGGCCCCGCGGGTGGCGCGGGCGGCTTCGGCCAGCCGGGCCCCTTCGGCCAGCCGCAGCAGGGCTTCGGCCAGCCGGGCTTCGGCGGCCAGCCGGGTCAGCCCGGCCAGCCGGGTCAGCCCGGCCAGCCGGGTCAGCCGGGTCAGCCTGGCTTCGGCCAGCCGGGCGAACAACCCCCGTTCGGCCAGCCCGGCTTCGGCCAGCAACCCGGCACCCCCAACCCGGCCAGCGGCGGCTTCCCCCAGCCCGGCGGCTACGGCCAACCCCAGCCCGGCTACGGCCAGCCCGGCGACCAGCCCGGCAGCGGCGGCTTCCCCCAGCCGGGCCAGCCCCAGCCCGGCCAGCCCCAGCCCGGCTACGGCCAGCAGCCCCCTCCGGGCTACGGCCCGCCCCCCGGCTACGGCCAGCCCGGCCAACAGCCGCCCCCGGGCTACGGCCCCCCGCCCGGGCAGCAGCCCCCGGGCTACGGCCAGTCACCGCAGCAACAGCAGTGGTGACCAGCTGAGCTTCACGTGAACGGCCCCTTCGGTGGATGTCACCGAAGGGGCCTTTCGCTGTCCAGGGACTTGCACCGACAGGACCGTCATCCCACCTTCACCCGCCGTGCTGCCCGGCAACAACCGCGGGCCGCCCGTCCGCGGGCCGACTCGTCATTGCTCTTGCGCTGCCTGCTTGCGGTGGCGCTCGTGCTGGGGGGCGTCGCTTCGCTCTCGCGGTCGTCCGCCGCGCCGCCGCCCGGCAATGACTGCAAGCAGCCCTGTCGCACGTCGACTCGCGCTTGCCCTCGCGCTGCCCTGCCCGCAGCGGAGCTTGCGCTGATGCCGACGCCCTTCCGCTCGGGCCGCCGCCCGCCGCGCCGTGGCACGGCGATGACTTGCGGGCAGGTCTTTCTCAGGTCGGCTTGCGCTTGCTCTCGCGCTGCCCTGCCCGCAGCGGCGGTTGCGCTGATGCCGACGCCCTTCCGCTCGGGCCGCCGCCCGCCGCGCCGTGGCACGGCGATGACTTGCGGGCAGCCTTTTCTCAGGTCGGCTTGCGCTTGCTCTCGCGCTGCCCTGCCCGCAGCGGCGGTTGCGCTGATGCCGACGCCCTTCCGCTCGCGCCGCCGCATGCCAACGAAGGCTGCGGCCGTCCTTTCGCAGGTCGACTCGCCGTTGCCCCTGCCCTCCCCGTGGCGGCGCTCGCACTCAGGGCGACGTTGCTCCGCTCTCGCAGTCGCCTGCCGGCAACGGCTGCGGCCGTCCTTTGGTAGGTCGGCCTGCGCTTGTCCTTGCGCTGCCGTGTCCGTGGTGGCGCTTGTGCTGAGGCTGGCGTCGCTTCGCTCTCGCGGTCGTCGGCCGCGCCGCTGACGGGCAATGATTGCCTGTCCTTTCGCAGGTCGACTTGCGCTTGCTCTCCCGCTGCCCTGCCCGCATCAACGCGTGCGTTGGGGCTGGCATCGCTCCGCTCTCGTGGTCGCTCGACGCGCCGCCTGGCTATGACTGCGGACCGCCCGATCGCAGGTGGTCTCGCCATTGCCCTTACGCGGCCTGCCGTCGGCGGTGCTCGTGCTGAGGGCGACGTTGCTCCACTCTCGCGGTCGTTCGCTGCGCCGCCTGTCGGCAACGGCTGCCGCCATCCTTTTGTAGGTCGACTCGCGCTTGTCCTTGCGCCGCCGTGTCCGTTGGTGGCGCTTGTGCTGAAGCTGACGTCGCTCCGCACTCGCGGTCGTTCGCCGGGCGCCCGGCATAGCTGCGGCCGCCGTCTGCAAGTTGCAGCGCGCCAGTGCCCACTGGCGCCGCGCGGTGGTGGATTGCTGGGCTCTGCAAACCTTCACTGCGCCGGCAGCCGACCGTCCCCTGAGGTTGGTTCGGTGTCCCGGCCGGTGTTGTGTTTGCGAAGTCAGTCGTGGCCGTTCGGGACCGTCGATGGCTGAACCTGTGCGGTGCGCTGTGTGGGGAAGTTCCGGTCGTGGCGAGTCGCTGAGTTCCGTCGCCGCGGGCGTTTGCCTCGTCGGCCGGACTCTCGGAGCGCTGTTCGGTTTCGCGATGTGCCGCGAACTTGTTGTCGGCAGTGGCGTTGAGGATCAGGCAGACAAGGCCGCTCGTCGAATACCGTTCGGTATTGCAAGCCCCCACGACCGAAGCCCGTCTCCGCGGACTTTTCCCCACTGTCGGCACTTATCCCGTTGCGCTCCGATAGCGCGGAGCCCCCGACGCCCCACCGCGTCACCCACACAGCGGATCTTTGCGAAAAATTGAGAAATGCCGTTTTTCAGTAACACCCCTACCCTCCTGATCTTGGGCCATTACCCGACCTGGGCGAAACGGGCACTGGTTCTTCATCGCTTCACCATTTCTCGTCCATGATCGCGATTTCCGGGCTAGGGTGAGCCGTTCGTTTTCGCCTTCGGCCCGAGGGGGAGCAGAGTTGAGCGGCCCGTACGGATCTCCAGCGCAGCAGCGGTCAGGTCCCGCGCACGGGGAACCGCCGGCGCGGCGCGGGCGTCCGTCCGGGGCGACGGCGTTGGTCGCGGCGCTGCTGGGGCTCGTGGCGGCCGGGGCGGCGGGCTACCTGCCGGTGACGTTGTTCATCGACATCCCTTCGGGGTTCAGTCTCGGCGACCTTCCTGTGTGGACACTCGTGGACCTCGGCGGTTACCTGGGCGCGGGCCTCTTCCTGCTCGTCGGCGCGCTCGCCGCGATCTTCCGCGCCACCGCGGGCGCCGTGCTGCTGATCCTCGGCGCGGTGATCGCCATCGGCGCGATCCTGCTGGAGCCGACGCTCGGCAACGGCGGCTACGCGGCCTACTTCGAGGCCGTCTTCGCGCTGAACGCGTTCGCGGACGTCGACCGGGCCGTGCTGGTGGTGCTGGCGCCGCTGGTGCTGGTGCTGGCGGCGCTGCGTCCGACGTTCTCGTATCTCAGGTACCGGACCTACGCGCCCGGACAGTGGTGATTTTCGCCCCGCAAACGTCTCCAGCCTGGCACGATACGAGGACATCTCCCCGCAGCCGGTGGGGGCCGGATTCCCGAGGACTTCCGTGAGCTATCCCCAGAACCCCGGCCAGGGGCAGAATCCGCAGCAGCCGTACGGCCAGCAGCCCTCCGGCCCACAGGCCTTCCCCGGTCAGCAGCCCTACGGCCAGCCGTACCCGGGCCAGCAGCCGGCGCCCTACTCCGGTCCGCAGCCCATGCCGGGGCAGCCGTATTCGGGACCGCAGCCGGTGCCCGGCCAGTACCCCCAGCAGTACGGTCAGCCGAGCCAGCCGTTCCCCGCGTACCCGGGCGGACCGGGCATACTGCAGCAGAAGCCGGGCGGCGGAACCGCGATCACCGCGGCCGTGCTGGCGATCCTGGGTGGCATCGTCGCGCTGCTCGGGGTGATCAGCTCGATCGTCGGACTGGCGACGTTCCACGGGACGGAGATTCTCTTCATCATTTCGCTGGTCGTCGACCTCGCGCTCGCCGGCCTGCTGCTCTACGGCGCCATCGCGCTGATCATGCACAAGCCCGCGGGCCGGATGTGCGTGATCATCGGCTGCGGCGTCTCGATCGCGTTCTCTTTGATCTCGGTGATCCTCAGCGCGGCGGGCGCCACCGCTCTCGGTTCGTCGGCCGAGTTCCTGGGCGTGGGCATCGCCGGCGCGCTCGTCGGGCTCATCCCGCCGGTGGCCACGCTGGTCCTCGCGATCGTGAAGCCGACCCAGCTGTGGGTCGGGCTCGGCGCGCCGGCGCAGCCGCAGTACCCGGGCACCTACCCTCCGCAACAAAGCTGGTGACGAACGGTCCCGCCGGCGCACTGCGGGACCGCACCGGCGGGACCTGCGACGACAGGTCCAGGCAAGCGTGAATTCCATCCCACCTGGCGGGATTGTCGGTACCGGGCCGTACCCTGGAACCATGGTCGACGACTACTCCGTGCTGGGTTTCGAAACACGCGCCATCCACGCCGGGCAGCAGCCCGATCCGCGGACGGGCGCCGTCATCGTGCCCATTTACCAGACGTCGACCTACGCGCAGGACGGCGTCGGCGGCACCCGCGAGGGTGACTACGAGTACTCGCGCACGGCGAACCCCACGCGCACCGCGCTGGAGCAGGCTTTGGCCTCGCTGGAAGGCGCCCGGCACGCGCTGGCGTTCGCGTCCGGCATGGCGGCGTCCGACGCGGTGCTGCGCACGACCCTGCGCCCGGGCGACCACCTGGTGCTGGGCAACGACGCATACGGCGGCACGTTCCGCCTGATCGACAAGGTGCTGAGCCTCTGGGGCATCGAGCACACCGTCGCCAACCTCGCGAACGTCGACGAGGTCCGCGCCGCGCTGCGGCCCGAGACCAAGCTGATCTGGTGCGAGACGCCCACCAACCCGCTGCTCGGCATCGCCGACATCGCCGCGCTGGCCGGCGTGGCCCACGACGCGGGCGCGCGGCTGGTCGTCGACAACACCTTCGCCACGCCCTACCTGCAGACGCCGTTGGCCCTCGGCGCCGACATCGTGGTCCACTCCACGACCAAGTACCTCGGCGGCCACTCCGACGTCGTCGGCGGCGCCGTGCTCACCAACGAGGACGAGGTCCGCGAGCAGCTCTTCTACCTTCGCAACGCCGCCGGCGCCGTCCCCGGCCCCTTCGACGCGTGGCTCACGCTGCGCGGCCTGAAGACGCTGGCCCTGCGCATGGAGCGGCACAGCGACAACGCCGAGCTGATCGTGCAGACGCTCGCCAAGCACCCGAAGGTCTCGAAGGTCTACTACCCGGGCCTGCCCGAGCACCCCGGCCACGAGGTCGCGGCCAAGCAGATGCGCCGCTTCGGCGGCATGGTGTCCTTCCGCCACGCCGACGGCGAGCAGGCCGCGCTGGAAGTCGCGTCGCGCACCAAGCTCTTCATCCTGGCCGAGTCCCTGGGCGGCATCGAGTCCCTCATCGAACACCCGGGCCGCATGACCCACGCCTCCACGGCGGGCTCCACGCTCCAGGTCCCGGACGACCTGCTGCGCCTCTCCGTCGGCATCGAGGACGGCACCGACCTGGTTGCCGACCTCACGGCCGCGCTGGGCTGAGTCTGCGTTCTCGCGAAACCCCGTGCCACTCTGTCGTGGTGCGGGGTTTCTGCTGTGGCTTGCTCGGTGGCCACATCCCCGGCGTCTTCGGCAGGGCTCCGGCAAAGTCTTGTGGCGTGGTTGCAGGGCCCGCGGCATCGGGCCTCATGCCCGCCATCCTTGATCGGTTGAACCCGCGCATCACCCCGGGCGCGAGTCCGGAATGGGCCATGCACCTGCGTGACTCCTGTGTCAGGTACCAGACCCGTGTGACCGACACGGTGTTCGCCGTTCCGTGGCCTTGATTCTGATCCTGGCCGCAGTCGCGGAGCACGCTCGTTCGCCGCGATCGGCGAAGGGGCCGCGGATGCCCGCACCACGTGCTGGCGTTGCTGGCCGCGATCGGCATCAGGGCGGGTAGGTCGCCCGGACGAGGCGACCGTGCGCCGGGTGACTGGCCGGCTCGCATCTCGGCGATTTCCTCGGCTATCCCGCGATCGAGTTCCCGCACGCGACTCATGCGCTTCTCATCGCACGCCGCACCACCCACCACACCAGCGGCGAACACACCACCCACACCGCGATCGGGATCACCACCATCACTGGCCAATGGGCCCACCCCAGCCGCCTCAGCCCTTACGCCCGCGGCTACTGGCACACCCAAAGCACACTCTGCTGGATCCGCGACGTCACCTACACCGAAGCCCACTCGCTCGCCCGCGCCAAACCCAGCGTCAGAGCCGCCCCGCGCCACCTCGCCACCAGCGCACTCCGCCACACCGACTGAACCAACACCCTCACCGGGATACGCCACATGACCCGAGGCACAAGCCGTCACTCACCCCACCCGGCAATCGGCCCTCACCACCACAACAGCGTTGCCACACCCCCGCCCTCCTCGGGGGGACTGCCCTGCTCCAGTTTACCGAGGTCACGGGCACAAAATTGGCGATCAGGAAATTTGTGGACAACTCGCGGCCGGCGGGATCTGCTGTGGATAACTCAGGTGTACCTCGGACGGCGCGTGCCTCTGGGCGGCCGGCGTGACGGTGCCGCGGACGCGGACCTCAGCACGCAAGAACCCGCGCCGATCAGCGGCCGCGGGGTTCCAAAGGGAGGTCCAGACCCGTCAGGGCCGGTAGCTGCTCGGCTGCGGACCGGCCGTGTGCATCGAGTGGTGGACGGCCTCCTGCTGCTCGGCGGGCGCGGCCGGGAGCTCGGAGCCGTCGATGCAGCCGCCGACGAGCTCGACGTGGTTGTCGTGGCGGATGTACTGGGGGTGGCCGCCGCAGCCGGCCGCGTCGACGGTGAAGTAGGCGGCGCCGGTGAGGGCGAGGGCGGAGGCGACGCCCAGCACGAGGGGCAGGACACCGGCCGAACGGGTCGCGCGCGTCCCACGAGCGGTCGTGGCGTTTTTCGCGCGGGCCATGGTCGCACTCCCTGATCACGTGTGGTTGCCGTTATCAGAGTACCGGTCCCGCGGCGGTGGCACCTCGGCCATCCGTCGGTGGCATCATCGCGACCTATGGAACTGGTCAGCATCGAGCGGATCGAGGAGGCGCGCAAGCTCCTCGAGGGCATCACCAGGGTGACCCCCATGGAACACGCCCGTGACCTGCGGCGCCTACACGGCGGCCCGGTCTACCTCAAGTGCGAAAACCTGCAGCGCACCGGCTCGTTCAAGATCCGCGGCGCCTACACCCGCATCCACGGCCTCACCCGGGAGGAACGCGCCCGCGGCGTCGTCGCGGCGAGCGCCGGCAACCACGCGCAGGGTGTGGCGCTGGCGTCGTCGCTGCTGGGGATCTCGTCGACGGTCTTCATGCCGCTGCGCGCGCCCCTGCCGAAGCTCGCGGCCACCCGCAGCTACGGCGCCGACGTGCACCTCCACGGCGCCGTCCTCGAAGAGACGCTGGCGGAGGCCATCGCGTTCTCCGAGCGCACGGGGGCGGTGTTCATCCACCCGTTCGACCACGTCGACGTGATCGCCGGGCAGGGCACCGTCGGCCTGGAGATCCTGGAGCAGGTGCCCGGCGCGAAGACGGTGCTCGTGGCCACGGGCGGCGGCGGCCTGGTCGGCGGTGTCGCGGCGGCGGTGAAGGGGCTGCGGCCCGACATCCGCGTGGTCGGCGTGCAGGCCGAGGACGCCGCCGCGTACCCGCCTTCGCTGGCGGCCGGCTCGCCCGTGCGCCTGCGCGAACTGCACACGATGGCCGACGGGATCGCGGTCGGCGAGCCGGGCCCGGTCAGCTACGCGCACGTGTCTTCGCTGGTCGACGACGTCGTCACGGTCAGCGAGGAGTCGCTGTCCCGCGCGGTGCTGCTGTGTCTCGAGCGGCGCAAGCTCGTGGTCGAGCCCGCCGGCGCCGCGACGGTCGCCGCGCTCATGCAGCACCCGGGCGCCTTCGAGCCGCCCGTGGTGGCGATCCTGTCGGGCGGCAACGTCGACCCCGTGCTGCTCCAGCAGATCATCCAGCACGGCATGACGGCCGGCGGCCGCTACCTCAAGCTGCACCTGCGCGTGCCCGACCGGCCCGGCTCGCTCGTCTCCGTGCTGACGTGCGTGAAGAACCTCGGCGCCAACGTCCTCGACGTCGAGCACTCCCGCATCTCCGGCAGCCTCGCCCTCGGCGAGGTCGACGTCGCGCTCGCCCTGGAAACCCGCGGCCCCGAACACTGCAAGGAGGTCGAGGCCGCCCTCGCCGACGCCGGGTTCACCATCGTGCCGTGACCGTCCTCAGTGGACTGGCGGCTCCCCGGTGACCGCCGCCAGCGCCAGCTGCCGCGCCGGCTCCCCGACCTCGGGCACCTCGAACCGCCGCCCGCGAATGTGGCTCAGCAGCTCCGGGTCCGGCGCCACGGCGTGCTCCCGCAGGTAGTACGCGACGGCGCCGGGCCACACCCAGCTGCCATCCGTCCGGAACGTCAACGGCACCACGTCCACGCGCCCCGGATCGAACGCGTCGACGTCGAAACTCCGCGACGCCAACACCGCCGGCGCGGACTCGAGGTAGGCCAGCACCCGCTCTCGCTCCGCCTCGGCCAGCGCCTCCCGCTCGACCACGGGCCGCCCGGCGTCGTCGAGCCCGTCGTAAACCCGCGGCGTCCGCATCCCGGCCACCGTCGTCGCCGGCGGATCGGCGACGCCGGGCTCGACCGTCGCGACGGGGCCGGCCGATTCCTCGGGAGCGGCAGCGGCTTCCGGAGTGGGGACGGCCGTGTCCGAGGGTAAGGGGGCTGAGTCCTCGGTCGCCGGTACAGGCGCGGACAAGTCCTCTTGCCGAATCGCGGGCTCTTCGCCGCCGTCCGTTGGCAGTGGCGCGGAAGCGTTGTTCTCCGGCGGAGGTGAGGGAGCCGCGTCCGCGCCAGTGGCCGCCGCGGCTGCCTGGCGTGGTGTGGCAGGTGCATCGGCGGGAAGGGGCGGCGTGGCGGGCGGTGGTGCCCCAGCCGGGCCCGTGTACGCAGTCGGTGCACGGTCGGGCGGGGACGGGGGCGGGGGTGTGTCGGGCGTCCAGGGCGCCGGGAGGGGTGGCAGGCCTGCGCGGGTGCGCAGCCAGGGTGGGATGAAGGCATCCGAGCGGGGGAAGAAGCGGAGTTCGTCCTGGAAGCCGAGTTGTGGGGGTGGGCGGCGCCACAACGGTTCGACGTCGGGGCGGAAGTCGAGGCGAGGTGGGTGCTGAGGGGTGAACACGAGTGTCGCGCTGAGCCAGGTGCCGCGGCCGCGGCGGTACATGCCGCCGCGGAGGACGGCGAGGAGGCGGACGGCCTCGGGGTGCGGGCGGGCCGGGTAGTCGCGCCCGTCCGGGGCCGTGGTGACGACGTCGGCCTCGACGTGGCGCCCCACGGCCCGGTACTCGACCCGCAGCTGCCGCCACCCCGGTGGCACGGCCGAGGCGCACGCCTGGCCGATCCGCTGGACGAGGTCCTGCTGCTGGGCCGGGCTCAGGGGTACCGGCGGTTGGCTCAAGGCGTCTCCCCGCGGTGGTGTCAGTTGCCGGCGGCGGCGAGCCGCTCGCGGAACCAGTCGGGCATGAACTCCTCGGTGCGGGGGAACCGCTCCTGCTCGATCGCGAACTGCTCCGCGGCCGGGTACGGGTCGAAGTCCGGCTCGTTGCGCCAGTTGTACTGGATCGTGAACCGGCTCGGCGGCTCGATGCCGAAGCGCGCGGAGAACCACGTTCCCTCGCCCTCGGTGTACATGCCTCCGCGCAGGCGCTGGAACATCTTCCACACGTCGACCGGCGGATCCCACGGGCGGAACGTGCCACTGGGATCCTTCACCCCGACGGCGACGTCGACGTTGCGACCGACCATGCGGTAGTCGATCATCACCTGCTGCCAGCCCGGCGGCAGGGCTTCGACCACGGCCGTGGTGATCTCACCCAGCAGCTCGTTCTGCTGGATCGGGTCCAGCTCCGGCCACTTGAACGGCATCGGTGGTGTCCTCCTGATCGTTCGGACTTTTCGGGCGGCCCCATCATGGCACGGGGCCCGTGGTCACTCCTGGGCCCGCAGGCGGTCCTGCTCGCCGCCCTCGTCGAGCAGCTTTCGCAGCCATGCCGGCACGTGCTCGTCGTCGCGCGGGTACGCCTCCAGATCACGCGTGAACGCGCTGGGGTGCAAGGGCGGCCACCAGTTCGGGTCGCCGTCGAGGTCGTAGGTGAACTCCGGCGACGACTCAGGGCGCAGCACGACCTTCGCGGAAAACCATGTGCCACGGCCGGGTTCGTACATGTCGTCGCGCAGCGCGCGGAACGCGGCCTTCACCGGCGCGGGCAGCTCCATCGAGCCGGGGGAGCCGTCGCGCATCCGGACCTGCAGCGCGAAGTCGTTGGCCACCACGGTCGCCGACACCGTCAGCACGATCTCCGCCCACCCGGACGGCGCCGCGTTCGCCAGTGCCGCCGCGATTTCAGCGGGAACGGGATCGGTCACTGTACTGCCTGTTCTTTCCGAAGTTGATGTCCGCGGGGTTGTTCGGGAACTCGCGCTCCTTGGTCACGCGCGAGATCTCCACGGTTTTTCCGTTCTCCAGCACGACGTGCCCGTTGGCGTCGGTCTTGTAAACCACTTCCTGCCAGCGCATGGTGACGCTCTCCGGCACGCCGTTGCTGTCGCCGTGCATGGCGACCTGGTAGTTCTGGAGGTCCTGGCCCTCGGTGTTCGCGAACTTGCCGAGCTCCGTCTCCTGGTTGCGCCACGAGGCCTCGTGGATCCACCCGTCGCGGTAGTTGCCGCTGTTGGACGCCGCCATCTGCGGGTGCATGTTGACGTACTCACCCGGCCCGCCCATCTCGTTGGCCGCGAGGTGCCCGCCCGCCCAGCGCACCTTCTCGTACTTGTCGCCGTATTCGGGGTGGTCGGCGAACGCCTCCTTGCCCTCGCCGCCGGACCGGTTCTGGGAGTTGGTGTCGCGGTAGGTGTCGTTGCGGCCGTCGAAGCTCGGGTCGCCCGTCATCGCGTCGGGCTTGCCGTTCTCGCCGATGTGGAAGGTCCACGACTTGTCCGCGTCGTGGAAGTTCGGCACGCGGTACTGCGCGCCCGGGATCAGCGGGTAGCGCAGGTCGGGGTTGTGGTTGGGCGATGACGTGCCGGGCGTCGCCTCGACGTGCGTGATGTGGCCGTCGGCGTCGGTGTAGAACCGCGTGGTGGCACCGTTTTCGTACGACACGCGGTACTCGGCGTGGCCCGCCAGCGGACGCTCGTCGTGCAGCGTCTGCGGCACGCCGTCCGGGTCCGGGTCGGCGTTGCTGGTCCGAGCGGGTACGTCGTCGAGATCGCGCGGCGAGTCGACGTCCGGGTGGCCGTCGCGGTGGCGCGGGCCGGCGAACTCGGAGTCGTCGGGCCGGTCCCAGTCCACGAACCGCCGGTCGAACTCCGGGGAGTCCGGGTTGTACGTGCGGGTCGCCGGCGGGAGGTCGAACTCCTCCTCCGGAACGCCCCCGTTGGCGTCGTCGTCGCCCCGCGCGTGGGCGCTGTCGGCGTCGACGTCGTGCGGGTCGTGGTGGTGCGACTCCGGCGCGAAGCCGTCCTGGCCGGCGTGGTGCGACGTGCCGTCCGGGTGGTGCACGGACCACTCGCCGTCCGGCGGGATCCGCGGCCGCATCCGGCCGTCCGGCCCGATTTCGTAGTCGGACGAGAAGACCCGGCCGTTCGCGTCGGTCCACGCCGGTTTGGTCGGCGCCATGACGTCGGTGTCGAGCTCGCGCGAGAGCCGGTTGGCGAAGTCGTTGGAGCCGGCGTCGCAGCCGATCAGGCGGATGGGGCGGCCGTCGTAGTCCGCGTTGTGACGCAAGACGTCGGCGAACTCCTCCGGCGTGTAGTGCCGGTCGCCGATGCGTGCGTGCCCGTCGGACGTCACGTGCACGTCGACGGTGTAGCGCCCGTCCGGATCCGGCTGCACGCGGTGGGGGAGGTCGCCCATGTCCGTGTCGCCGCGGTGGTACGAGCTGCCCGCCGGCGTGCTTTCCGAGTGGTGCTGGTTGACCTCGTCCGGTGTCAGGGGTTCGTCGTCGTGGTGGTGCGGCCCGCCGTCGTGGTCGGGCGTGTCGTGGTGGTCGGACGGATCGTGGTGGTCGGCGTTGTCGTGATGATCGGCGGCGTCGTGGTGATCGGTGTTGTCGTGGTGCTCTGGTGAACCGTCGGTGTCGTGGTGCGGAGCGCCGTCCTCGGGCTCGTTGTGATGGGGAGCCCGATCGTCGGGGTCACCGTGGCGCGGGGTCCGGTCGCCGGGCTTGCCGTCGGGAGTCTGATGTGGACTGTCAGCCTCCGGGCGGGTCGCGGTCGGCGAGCCACCACGCGCGGCGGGCTCCGGAGTGTCACTCGGCCGCCGCGGCCCGCCCGCCGCCGGGTCGCCCGGGCGGCGCGGCCCGTCGGGGCTCTGGGGCGAGCGCGGGTTCGGCTCACTCGGGCGGCGCGGCGAACCCGAGTCGGGCCGCCGCGAGGAGGGCTCGGGTCCCTCACCGGGCCGCCGCGACGAAGGCGCGCGATCGGGACCGGTGCGCGGACCTGAGGGTTCCGGAGTACGAGCGCCGGGGCTGCCCGGGGTACCGGTCCAGCCACCGCCGCTTCCGGGCCGGGCTGCCGGCGTGCCACCGGGGACGCCACCGGACGGCGAACCGGCCGGCGCACCACCCTGCGGCGGCAGGCCGCCCGCGACAGGTTGGTTCGGCGCGGTGGAGCCCGACGGACCGGCGCCATCGCCGGTGCGCGGCGCGGGAGCGCTGGGCGCCGGCTCGTCGACCTTCGGCGGCGCGTAGCCCGCGGCCGAGGTCGAGCTGTCGCCCGAGCTCTGGTGCGAAGACGGCGAGCTGCTCCCGGAAGAGCCACCACCGGAGTGGGCCGGGGCGCCGCCGCCGGACCCGCCGCTGCTGTGCGGCGTCGAGCCACCCGACGGTGAGCCGCCGGACGGTGAGCCGCCGGACGGCGAGTTGCCCGCGTGCGCCGAGCTGGGCGCGTCACCGGTGTGGGCGCTCGGCGCGTCGCCCGTGTGCGAGGGCGCGGAACTGCCGCCACCGGACGGCGAAGAGCTGCCCGCGTGGCTCGGCGAGCTCGACGAAGAACCGGCGTGGCTCGGCGACCCGCCACCGGACGGGCCGCTGGTGCTGTGCGGCGCGGAGCCGCCGGACGAGGGCGAATCGCCGCCGAACGTCGACGCGGAGTTGTCACCCCCGGCGTCGTGGGTGCCGTTGCCCGTGCTCCGGCGCGACGAATCACCGGAAGAACCGTCCCTTGTGGAGGGACCGCCGTCCGGGCTCGACGACGCGGAGTCCCCGTCACCGGAGTGCGAGCCGTCGGCGTCCGAGTCGCCGGAGTGCGAGCTCGCGGAATCGGAGTCACCGGACCGCGAATCGCCGGAGTCCGGATCACCGGAGTGGGAACTGTCGGCCTCCGAGTCCCCGGAATGCGAGCCATCCGGGCTGTCCGAACCCTCCCCGCCGGGCGAGTCCCCGTCGGAGCCGCTGTGGTGCGAACCACCGCCGGCGCCGCCACCGCCCGTGTGGTGGGCGAACCCGCCGGCCTTGATGTTCTTCGTGCTGATCACGTCGAGGCCCGTGACCTTGCCGGCCAGCTTGCCCAGGATCTTGATGATCTTCGTGAAGACGTCGGCCAGCTTGCCGAGCAACGGCGACACCCGGCGCATCGTGTCGCACAGCTTGGTGAGCAGCCCGCTGATCTTCTCGCCCCACTTGGAGATCGCCGTGACGGCCTGCGCGACCACCAGCGGCGTGCCGAAGCCGAGGGAGAAGACCTCCTCCATGACCCACGAGATCAGCTTGCCCACCAGATCGGCGATCAGCTGCCGCACGGTCTCCCGCACGAACGACACGACCTGGCCCATGATCATCGTGACGGTGCCGATCGCACTCGCCACGGTCGCGGCCCCGCCAAGGGCCTCCGCGCACTCCGCCGCGCCCTTGCGGTACGCGTCGGCCGCGTCGCCGGTCCACTCCGCAGTGCCGGTCTTCACCGCGTTGGCGTAGTCGGCCTGCCGGTCCTGCAACGCTTTCGCGACGTTGCCCCAGGTGTCCGCATAGGACTGGATCACGGGCGGGTTGCCCGCCACCGAGTCGAGCATGTCCTTCAGCGGCTGCACGTGCTCCATGAGGAACGACGCCACCGACGACATCAGGTAGCCGAACGGGTCGATCGCCGCGCCCGCGATCTCGCCCGCGAGGCTGAGCACCCCGAGGCCACCCGAGACCCAGTCGCCGTCCTTGATGCCGTTGAACGCGTCCATCGCCGACTCGGCGACGCCGATGCCCGTGGCGTAGCCGTAGTCGCCGTTGCCCGCCGTGAGCGGCCCGGGACCGTCTCCGTCCTGCTTCGCCTGCGCGACGAGCGGGTTGCCGTCGGCCATCAGTCGGGCACCTTCGTGGAGGCGATGGCGTCGGTCGTGCCGGTTTCGTAGGTCTCGTACGCCTGCGCGGCGTTGCGGACCTTCTGCGCCTGCGCGTCCATCGCCGTGACGGTGTTCTGCAACGCGTTGATGCCGAACTCCTCCACCGGGTCGAGCATGGCGCGGAACGGCTGGCAGAGGATGCCGTACGCGTCGGTGGGCATGCTGACCTGGTTCGCGGCGTCGACGGCCTGGCGCAGCCCGTCGCTGATCCCGTCGAGCTGGCGCGCGTGCGCCTCGAGGTCGCTGCCGACCTCGTATCCCTTAGGTGCCATGGTGTTTCATCCCCCAGGATGGCTGTGCGAAACCGGAATCAAGAAAGGATCGAACCGCCGAAGTCATCATCGTCGTCGGACGTCTCGGCCCGGCGACGACGCGGTGGCGGTTGCGGCGCCTGCTGCCGAGGCGGTGTGGCCGGTGGCGGGGGAGGCGGGTCGTTGTCCTCGGGTCCGAACCGGTGCACGGGCGCGGGCGGCGGAGGTGGCTCTTCCGGCGGCGGCGCGGGGAACGTGCTCTTCGCGTCCTCCACGAGCTTGTCCCCGGTGGCGTCACTGCCCAGCGTCTCGCTCGCAACCTGTTGCAGCAGCTCGGGAATCCGCGCCTGTGCTTTCTGCACGAGCTGCATCACCTGCGCCGACACCTCCGCCATCCGCTTGCCGCTGGCGGACTCGGAGATCACGAGGTTCTTCAGCAGCCCCTTGGCATCCACGGTCACCTCGACCGTGCCGTCCTTCGCTCGCTCGGTCACGGTCTGGCCCTGCATGCGGTCGGCCATCGCCTGGTAGCGCGCAGCCGTCTCCTGCAGCTGCCGCGTCCAGCCGTCCACCATGCGCTGGCTGGCGTCGACGCCGTCCGACATCGGGCCCCCATTCCTCTCGAGCCGACTTCCCCACAGTGACGGATCCGGCCCGCCCCAGGTTCCGGTGCCGTCCGAATTGATCCGATCGGCCCAGTTTGCCATCCGGGTCAACCGGTCTCGCCGGCACCTGAATCGACTGTACGTGCCCGCACCGACACAAAACGTGGCAAGCGGCCCGCCCGCGACTTTTCGTCGCGAACGGGCCGCTCGTACCACTCAATCCTTGACAACCACGCCGATCAGGGGTTTCCTGTGGCGCCGCAAGGCGTCCGAGATTGCCTCGGCTGTGTCCGATGGCGTCAGAGATTGCCTCGCCGCTCCTGCTCCCGCTCGATCGCCTCGAACAGCGCCTTGAAGTTCCCCTTCCCGAAGCCCAGCGAACCGTGCCGCTCGATGAGCTCGTAGAACACCGTCGGCCGGTCGCCGATCGGCTTCGTGAAGATCTGCAGCAGGTACCCGTCCTCGTCTCGGTCGACCAGAACCTTGTGCTCCTGCAACGTTTCGATCGACACCCGCACCTCGCCGATGCGCGCGCGCAGCTCCGGGTCCTCGTAGTAGGAGTCCGGCGTGTCGAGGAACTCGACGCCCGCGGCCCGCATCGCGGTGATCGTGGCGATGATGTCGTTGGTGGCCAAGGCGATGTGCTGGCAGCCGGCGCCCTCGTAGAACTCGAGGTACTCGTCGATCTGCGACTTCTTCTTCGCCACGGCGGGTTCGTTCAGCGGGAACTTCACGCGGTGGTTGCCGTTGGACACGACCTTGCTCATCAACGCGGAATAGTCCGTTGCGATGTCGTCGCCGACGAACTCCGCCATGTTCACGAAGCCCATCACGCGGTGGTACCAGTCGACCCAGTAGTCCATCTTGCCGAGCTCGACGTTGCCCACGCAGTGGTCCACGGCTTGGAACAGGCGTTTCGGCGCGCCTTCCGGCCGCCTCACCGTGCTCTCGCGCGCCTCGAACCCGGGCAGGTACACGCCGTCGTAGCGCGACCGGTCGATCAGCGAGTGGCGGGTTTCGCCGTACGTCGCGATCGCCGCCATCCGCACCGTGCCGTGCTCGTCGGAGACGTCGTGCGGCTCCTCGAGGATCGTCGCGCCCTGTGCTCGGGCGTGCGCCACGCACTTGTCGACGTCGGTCGTCTCCAGCGCGAGGTCGCTCACGCCGTCGCCGTGGCGGCGGTGGTGGTCGAGCAGCGGCGAGTCCGGCCGCACGCCGCCGGTGATGACGAACCGCGCCGAGCCCGACTTGAGCACGAACGCCTTGCGGTCGAAGCGGCCCGTCTCCGGCCCGGAGTAAGCGACGAGCTGCATGCCGAACGCGACCTGGTAGAACCACGCGGTCTGCGTCGCGTTGCCGGCGACGAAAACCACCGCGTCGAGAGCCTTGACCGGGAACGGGTCGTTGGTGGCGTCGTGCTCGACGAGCCCCACGAGCTGACGGAGCTGGTCGAAGCTGACGTCGTCGAGTGCGCCCTGCGGATCCATGGTGTGGGTCATGCCGAAAGCATGGGTCCGCCACGGCAAGTTGAGCAACGGTCACCGAATTCACTGGACAATGTGCTCAGCGAAAACCCGTAAGCTGCGGTCAACGTGGACAACCTGCGCAGGGAGGAACCGTGCTCGACTCGCTCGACGCCCGGCTGTTGCTGCTGCTCACCGACTCGCCCCGGCTGGGGGTGCTGGAGTGCGCGCGCCGCCTCGGCGTCGCGCGCGGCACGGTCCAGGCGCGCCTGGACCGGCTCACCGAACGCGGCATCCTCGGCGGCTTCCCGCCCGAGCTGGACCTCGCCGCGATGGGCTACGGGCTCACCGCGTTCGCCGTGCTGGAGATCGCGCAGGGTCGGCGCGGCGGCGTGGCCGAGGCGCTCGCCGCCATCGAGGAGGTGTGCGAGGTGCACGCCACCACCGGGCAGGGCGACCTGTTCGTCCGGCTGGTGGCGCGCGACAACGACGACCTGCAACGCGTGATCGACGAGGTGGTCGGCGTGGACGGGGTGCTGCGCACGTCCACCTCGATCGCCCTGTCCACGCCGGTGCCGCCGCGCGTGCGTCCGCTGCTGGAACGTACGGCGCGCGGTTAGAACGCGTCGAGCGCGTGCGCGAGGTACCGCTTCGCCGAACGCTGCACGACCTCGTGCCCGTCACTGCGCACGATCCGGTCCCACCACGCGCCGTAGATCGCGTCGAACGCGTACGGCTCCAGCAGTTCGGCCGCGCGGCGCACCACGCTCGGCCGTTCCGGGATCAGGTTCGGGTAGCTGTACATGAAACCGACGTGGGTGCGGTCGGGGATGACCTGGACGATGTCGCCCGCCAGCAGGGCCCCGCGGCCGTCTTCACCCGCCGGCCAGTGGAGCACCGTGCCGCCGGTGAAGTGCACGCCGAGGTTGATCAGCCGCAGGTCGTCGGCCACGTCGAGGGTGGTGCCGGACCAGAGCCGGATCGACGGGTCGGGGCGGCCGATCCACTCCTGGTCGCCTTCGTGCAGGTAGATCGGCGCGTCGAACGCGTGGGCCCACTCGACCATCGTCGTGTAGTAGTGCGGGTGGCTGATCGCGATGCCGGTGATGCCGCCGAGTTCGGTGACCTGCTGCACCAGCGCGTCGTCGAGGTACGCCGCGCAGTCCCAGAGGAAGTTGCCGGAGGCGGCCTGCACGAGCAGTGCGCGTTGCCCGATCGCGAAACCGGGCTCGGAACCGATGCCGATCACGCCCGGTCCCTGCTCTTCGACGCGCGGGCGGTACTCGCCGCTCGACCGCAGCGTCGCGAGGTCGGTCCAGGCCTGGCCGGTGAGCGGGACGTACTGGCGTTCGTCCTCGCAGATCGGGCAGTCGTCGCGGGGTCCCGGGTATTGCATTCCGCAAGCGCGGCACATCGGTTCGGTGCTCATCGTGGCCTCCCAGTGGTGTTCAGGGGCCACGCTAGTCGCGTACCCGGCTCTCGCGAGCCGGGTACGCGGAGACCGCGGTGGGTCAGGCCTCGCTGTAGGGCACGGCCTTGACCAGCGTCACCTGCTGGGTACGGCCGTTGGGCAGCTCGTACTCGCGCGACTCGCCTTCCTTGGCGCCGAGCAGGGCCTTGCCCAGCGGCGACTCCGGGGAGTACACGTCGAGCGCGCCCTCGGCGCCCTCTTCGCGGGTGGCGAGGAGGAACTTCTCCTCGTCGTCGTCGCCCGCGTACTTCACGGTGAGGACCTTGCCGGGACCGGCGGTGCCGTCGTCCTCGGGCGCCTCGCCGACCTTCGCCGAACGCAGCAGTTCCTGCAGGTGGCGGATGCGCGCCTCGGCCTGGCCCTGCTCCTCGCGCGCCGCGTGGTAACCGCCGTTTTCCTTGAGGTCTCCCTCTTCGCGGCTGTCGTTGATGCGCGCAGCGATGACCGGACGATTCTCGATCATTTCGTCGAGCTCGTGCTTGAGCCTGTCGTAGGCATCCTGGGTCAGCCAGGTCACCTTGTCGCTCACGGTCACCATCTCCTCGTCGGGCCTGCCAGGCTTGGGTGTTCAAGCCGGCCTCCGCACGGGCTCACTGCGCCCGCACGGCTGGGATAAAGGAAAAACACGGCCCGCCTCGGGCCGTGCTGGTGTGTCAGCTTATCACGGCAGGGTGCAGCGACGCCGGTCCATTCCACGGCGCGCGGGCACTCGCCGCGCATTTCACCCCGTTGGCCGCTATGGGGTTGACATGTAACGTGGTATGGAGTACGAGCAGCCGTACACGTCGGCTGTCACCGGTTCCCCGATGCTCTTCACCACCGTGCTCACCCGGCTGTGGCCGGCCCCGGCGGGAACCAGCACCTCTTTCCGGCCGCTCTCGGAGCCGGACCTGTCCTGCACCCGCACGACGCACACCCCGGCTTTGTCGGGGTCGTCACGCGTCACGTTGATGGTGATCTGCATCGCGTTGCCCGGGCGGGGTTCGAACGCCACGCGCTCCGCGTCGATCGACGTCTGGCCGAGGTTGACGTAGGCGATCCACGCCACGGCGAAGCCCGCGACCACCGCGATCGCGGTGAAAACCCAGCGCTTCCAGCGTTTCGACCCCGTCTTGCCCGCCGACCCGTACCGGTCCGCGGGCGGCGCCGGACGGGCGTCTCCCTCGGCGGTTGCGGTCTCTCCGGTCTGCAAGTCCGGGCCTCCGGTCGTTCTTGTCGTACCCGCGGGGACAATGGGGGGAGCCCGCCTGGGGGCACCACCTGTCGTCGAGTATCCGCGAGCCGTTCCGGTGGCGTGGAGCCGGGGCAGGGTACGACGGAATAACGGGACACGAAAGGGTCGTTCGGAACATGGTGCGAGCTGACGAGCTGATGACGAGCGACCGCGCCTCAAACCTGCGTCTCATGGCGGTGCACGCGCACCCGGACGACGAGTCCAGCAAGGGCGCCGCCACGATGGCGAAGTACGTCGCCGAGGGCCACGAGGTCATGGTCGTGACGTGCACGGGCGGTGAGGCGGGCAGCATCCTCAACCCCGCCATGGACCGGCCCGAGGTGCTGGCCAACATGGCCGAGATCCGGCGCGACGAGATGGCGCGGGCGGCGAAGATCCTGGGGGTGAAGCACCGCTGGCTCGGCTTCGTCGACTCGGGACTGCCCGAGGGCGACCCGCTGCCGCCGGTGCCGGAGGGCTCGTTCGCCGTGGTGCCGCTGGAGGAGTCCACCGAGGCGCTGGTGCGCGTGGTGCGGGAGTTCCAGCCCCACGTGCTGATCACCTACGACGAGAACGGCGGGTATCCGCACCCGGACCACATCCGCACCCACGAGGTGTCGATGGCGGCCTTCGACGCGGCGGGCGACCCGAACCGGTTCCCGGACGCCGGCGACCCGTGGCAGCCGCTCAAGCTGTACTACGTGCACGGCTTCTCCAAGGCCCGGATGATCGCGTTCGACACGGCGCTCAAGGCGGCCGGCCTGCCCTCGCCGTACGAGGAGTGGCTCAAGTCCTGGGACCCCGACCGGGCCGACATCATGGAGCGGGTGACCACCCGGATCGAGTGCGGTGAATACTTCGAGGTGCGCGACGAGGCGCTGAAGGCGCACGCCACGCAGATCGACCCGACCAGCCGCTGGTTCGCGGTCCCGCTCGAGATCCAGCGCGAGACGTGGCCGACCGAGGAGTACGAGCTGAACCGCTCCCTGGTGGACAGCACGCTGCCGGAGGATGATCTGTTCGCCGGCATCAAGGAGAAGGTGAGTCCATGAGTTTCGGTGTGCCGGCCGTCGCGGTCGCCCCGCTGACGGCGTCGGCCCTGTTCCTGGCCCAGCAGCCCGACAGCGGTGACAACGGCGGCCAGGGTGAGGACTTCGGCAAGTCCTCGCCCGTCGGCCTGCTGGTGCTGATCCTGTTCCTGATCGCGGTCGCGTTCCTCATCCGGTCGATGAGCAAGCACCTGAAGAAGGTGCCGGCGAGCTTCGACAAGGAGGAGGCGTCCTCCGAGGGTTCCGACACTTCGGGCGAAAAGCCTTCGGACGACGCGGGCGAGCAGGTCGAGGCGAAGGTCGCCGAACCGGCGGACCCGGCGCGGGCCAAGTCCGACTGACCCTGCCCGCCGGGCGGGTTCGCCGACGGGCCTGACGAGGCCCGGCGAGCGCCGTGCCACCCTGGTGGCATGGCGAACCGACTGGCGGACGCGACCAGCCCGTACCTCCTGCAGCACGCGGGAAACCCCGTCGACTGGCGCGAATGGGGGCCCGAAGCGCTGGCCGAGGCGCGTGAGCGCAACGTGCCGATCCTGCTGTCGGTCGGCTACGCGGCGTGTCACTGGTGTCACGTGATGGCCCACGAGTCCTTCGAGGACGAGGGCACCGCGGCGCTGATGAACGCGCACTTCGTGAACATCAAGGTCGACCGCGAGGAGCGGCCGGACATCGACGCGGTCTACATGGCCGCCACCCAGGCCATGACCGGCCAGGGCGGCTGGCCGATGACCTGTTTCCTCACACCCGAGGGTGAGCCGTTCCACTGCGGTACCTACTACCCGCCGACGCCGCGGCCGGGCATCCCGTCGTTCGGGCAGCTGCTCGTGGCCGTCTCGGAGGCGTGGACGGAGCGGCCGGAAGACCTGCGCGAGGGCGCGCAGCGGCTGATCGGGCACCTCACCGAGCAGAGCGGGCCGTTGCAGGCCTCGGCGGTGGACACCGGCGTGCTGGCCGGCGCCGTGGAGAAGCTCGCGGCCGAGGTGGACCCCGTCCACGGTGGGTTCGGCGGCGCGCCGAAGTTCCCGCCGTCGATGGTGCTGGAGTTCCTGCTGCGCCACCACGAGCGCACGGGCTCGTCCGAAGCGCTGTCGCTCGCTTCGTCGACCGCGGAGGCCATGGCCCGCGGTGGCATCCACGACCAGCTCGCCGGCGGCTTCGCTCGGTACTCCGTGGACGCCGAGTGGATCGTGCCGCACTTCGAGAAGATGTTGTACGACAACGCTTTGCTGCTCCGGGTTTACGCCCATTTGGCGCGGCGGGGGTCTCCGTTCGCTCTGGGTGTCGCCGAGGGGATCGTCCGGTTCCTGGAGGCCGATCTGCTGACCGCGGAGGGCGGCTTCGCGGCTTCGCTCGACGCGGACACCGAAGGCGTCGAGGGTCTCACTTATGTCTGGACGCCGGCCGAGCTGCGCGAGGTGCTCGGGGACGAGGACGGCGTATGGGCGGCTTCGGTGTTTTCGGTGACGGAGTCCGGGACGTTCGAAAAGGGCTCGTCGACCCTGCAGCTGCCGGGTGATCCGGAGTCCACTGACCGGTTCGAGCGCGTCCGGCAGGCGTTGCTGGCCGCGCGGGCTTCGCGGCCGCAGCCGGCGCGGGACGACAAGGTGGTGGCCGCGTGGAACGGTCTCGCCATCACCGCGCTCGCCGAGGCGGGTGTCGCGCTGGAGCGTCCACAGTGGATCGAGCTGGCGCGCGGAGCGGCTTCGCTGCTGCTGTCCACGCATCTCGTGGACGGCCGGCTGCGGCGCAGCTCGCGCGACGGTGTGGTGGGCGTGCCGGCGGGCGTCCTCGAGGACTACGCGTGCCTGGCCGACGGGCTGCTCGCCCTGCACCAGGCGACAGGCGAGCCGCGGTGGCTGGAGGAGGCTTCGCGGCTGCTGGACCTGGCGTTGACGCACTTCGCTTCGGACGTCGTTGGCGCGTACCACGACACCGCGGACGACGCGGAAACGTTGGTGCAGCGCCCTTCCGACCCCACGGACAACGCGAGCCCTTCGGGAGCATCGGCGTTGGCGGGAGCGTTGCTGACGGCTTCCGCGCTGGGCGGGTACGAGCAGGCCGCGCGGTATCGCGACGCGGCCGATGCGGGGTTGCAGCGTGCCGGCCTGCTGATCGGCCGGGCGCCGCGGTTCGCCGGGCACTGGCTTTCGGTGGCTGAAGCGGCGCAGTCGGGGCCGGTGCAGGTGGCCGTCGTCGGGGAGGACCGGGCGGCGTTGATCGCAGCGGCCGCGCGACAGATCCACGGCGGCGGTGTGGTGCTGGGTGGCGCTCCGGACGCGCCCGGCGTGCCGCTGCTGGCGGACCGCCCGCTGGTGGACGGCGCTGCGGCGGCGTACGTCTGCCGCGGCTACGTCTGCGATCGCCCGGTGACCTCGGCGGAGGACCTGCTCGCGCAGCTCTGAGTTCCGCCCCTGGTGAACACTGCCCTGCCCGACGTGTATTCGGCGTAGCTTCAGTAGCGAGGTAATCATGTAATCGCGCACTTCGAGGTGGTGGAACACATGGGACGAGGTTGGAAGGGCCGCGGCGGCTGGCAGCAGGCCGAGGTGCCGTCGGCCGAAGACGCGGCCGCCTGGCTCGGCGGCCGCCTCCCGGACGGCTGGTTCACGGGCGACCCGGAGGTCACGGTCGACCGCGAGGAGATCATCATCGTGGGCGAGCTGCCCGCGCTGACCGGCGAATACGCCGACGACGCGGCCCGCGCGGCCGCCGAGGACGGCCGCATCAGCCGGTTCCGCGAAGACACGCGCGACGAGCGCATCGAGATCGCCCGGCAGGCCGAGCACCGCTACCAGCGCAAGGTCGCGTGGGGCGCCAAGCTCGGCGGCACGAAGGTGCTGTTCACGACGTTGTCCGCGCCCGTGATGACACGGCTGCGCCAGCCCGAACGCCTGGTCCTCGACACCCTCGTCGCGGCCGGCGTCGCCCGCTCGCGCTCCGAGGCCCTGGTCTGGGCCGTCCGGCTCGTGGGCGAACACGCCGACACCTGGCTCGCCGAGCTCCGCGACGCGATGACCAAGGTCGACGACCTGCGCTCGAAAGGCCCGGACCTGAGCTGACAGCCGGGTACCGACGGGGACCCTCGTGCTTCGGCGCGAGGGTCCCTTTCGCGTATGGGGCGGCTGACGGGCGCGGGTAGTGGCGTGGCCGGACCGGCGCGAAAGTCCCCGCCGCGCCCGAGCCGGCCACTCTCGGGCGCCCTCCCGCGCTGGTGTTCGCGGAGGACCCGCCGGGCAAGGGTTTTCGTTGCGGCGCGGGAGTTCCCCGCACGCAGGGGCCGGTTGTCGATCGCTGCGTGCGCGCGGTTGTGGTGGGTTCCGTCGCCCGGCCACTCTCGTCTGGCGCGAAAGTCCCCGCCGCGTGAGCCGGCCACCCTCCGCCGCGCGGCCGTTCCGTCGCCCGAGAGCCCCGGTCAGACCCGGGAACGCCACCGTCCCCGCAGAGTCCGGCGGTCCGTCCGCGTCAGCAGGCCGTCGGAGTCGCGGCCCCAGTGCCCGCCGTGGGAGTCGGTGAACTGCAGGCCCGGGACGGCGGCGGTGGAGTACAGGTCGTCGGCCGGGAGCTGGGCGTGGCCGAAGGGCAGGCCGCGCACGGCGGTGGCGCCGGGCGGGACGATGGCGAGCCGCAGTTGGTGCGGGGTGTTTTCGTCGGGGCGGCGGACGGTGACGGTGCAGTCGAACGCGGGGGCGTCGCCGCCGTTGTGGACGCACACGACGTAGTCCTCGGCGCGGTCGTAGCGGCCGCCCTCGTCGAGCCAGGCGGACACGGAGTGGGCCTGTTCCTGCTGCCGGATCTCGGGCTGGTCCTTGCGGTTGAGCAGCATGATCCACACGTACGACGCGAACCCGAGCAGTGAGCCGGCACTGCCGATCGCCGAGACCCACGTGGCGGTGACTTGCGAACTCATCGCCGCGGGCTTTCCCCGCCGGGACAGCCACCAAACGATCGAGTCGTCTTCGTCACCTCGACCTGCGACGACGCGGCGGCGGGAGCAGGCTTACCAGTGAGTAGCCCAGTCTCACCGAGGAGGAGCCGTGGACATCCCTGCCGTTCCCGCGAAGGTGGATCCGGACGCGCTCACCGCCGTCCTCGACGGCCGCTGGGCCGAGCTGCGCGGCGGTGTGCGTGCGCAGATGTCGGCCGAGGAGTTCCGCGATCCCGTCGACCTGGACATCGAGGCGCACCGCGCGCAGGTGCTCGACCAGCTGCGCAAACTCGCCGCCACGGACCGGCCCGCGCTCGGGTTCGACCGCGCCTACGGCGGGCAGAGCGACATCGGTGGTTCCGTGGTGTCGTTCGAGATGCTCGGCCTCGGTGACCTTTCGCTGATGGTCAAGGCCGGCGTGCAGTGGGGGCTGTTCGGCGGCGCCGTCCAGCTCCTCGGAACCCAGCGCCACCACGAGAAGTACCTGCGGCGCATCATGGACCTCGACCTGCTCGGCTGCTTCGCGATGACCGAGCACGGCCATGGCTCCGACGTGCAGCACCTGCACACCACCGCGACGTACGACCCGGCGACGCAGGAGTTCGTGGTCCACAGCCCGGATCCGGGCGCCACCAAGGAATACATCGGCAACGCGGCCCGCGACGGCCACGCCGCGGTCGTCTTCGCGCAGCTCGTGACGGGCGGCGAATCCCGTGGCGTGCACGCGTTTTTCGTGCCCATCCGCGACGACTCCGGCGAGCCCATGCCCGGCGTCACGATCGAGGACTGTGGCCGCAAGGCGGGCCTCAACGGCGTCGACAACGGCCGCCTGGCCTTCGACCACGTCCGCATCCCGCGCGAAGCGCTGCTGAACCGCTTCGGCGACGTCGCCGAGGACGGCACCTACTCCAGCCCCATCGAAAGCGACGGCCGCCGCTTCTTCACGATGCTCGGCACGCTCATCCGCGGCCGCGTGAGCGTCGGCGGAAGTGCCGGCAGCGCCACGAAACGCGCGCTGACGCTGGCCATCCGCTACGGCGAGCAGCGCCGGCAGTTCAAGCGCCCCGACGGCGACGAGGTCGTGATCCTCGACTACCTCGGCCACCAGCGCAAGCTCCTGCCTGCGCTCGCGAAGACGTACGCGCTGCACTTCGCGCAGGAAGAGCTCGTCGCGAAGCTGAACGACATCGCGCCCGACGCGCCCGAAGAGGAACAACGCGAGCTGGAATCCCGCGCGGCCGGCCTGAAAGCCGCCAACACCTGGCACGCCACCGCCACGATCCAGGCCGCCCGCGAAGCCTGCGGCGGCGCCGGTTACCTGTCGGAAAACCTGCTGGCCGGCCTCAAAGCCGACACCGACGTCTTCACGACCTTCGAGGGCGACAACACGGTTCTGCTCCAGCTCGTGGCCAAAGGCCTTCTCACGCAATACAAAGAGCACTTCGAAGACCTCAGTCCACTTGCGACCGCGCGCTTCGTCGCCGAACAACTCGTGGGCGCGGTGTTGGAACGCACCTCCGCCCGCAAGTTCGTCGAACGCCTGACGGAATCCGACGACGCCGAGGTGCTCTTCGACCGCGAATGGCAACTGCGCCTCTTCGAGGACCGCGAGGAACACGTGCTCGACGGCGTCGCCAACCGCCTGCGCAAGGCCGCCGACGACCCGTTCGGCGTCTTCAACGCCGCGCAGGACCACGTGCTGCGCGCCGGCCGGGTGCACGTGGATCACCTTGTGCTGTCGGCGTTCGCCCGCGCGGTCGACGCGTGCGCCGATCCGGAGGCCGCGGCTTTGCTGTCGCGGGTGTGCGATCTGTACGCCCTGTCGGCCATCGAGGAGGACCGGGCGTGGTTCCTGGAGCACGGACGCCTGACTTCGTCGCGGTCGAAGGCGGTGACTGCCGCGGTGAACGAGTTGTGTGCCGAGCTGCGCCCGCACGCTCGGACTTTGGTGGACGCTTTTGCGATTCCAGCGCAGTTCCTGGCCGCGCCTATGCTGCGGGACTGAGCCGGTACTGGCCCGGGGCCACGCCGAAATGTCGTTTGAAGGCGTGGGAAAACGCGTACGGCGAGCCGTAGCCGACCTGCCGCGCGATGGCGGACAACGCGCGGTCGCCGTCGCGCAGGAGGCGCGCCGCGGTGGCCATGCGCCACCACGCGAGGTAGGCCATCGGTGCGCGGCCGGTGAGGGCGGTGAAGCGGCGGGCGAGCGTCGCACGGGACAGGCCGACCTCGGCGGCCAGGTCCTCGAGCCGCCACGCGCGCGCCGGGTCCGCGTGCAACGCCTGCAGGGCCGCGGCGATTTCGGGGTCCTGCAACGCTTTCGGCCAGCCGGCTTGCGGGTGGTCGGCGAACCACGCACGTACGAGGTAGACGAGCAGCAGGTCCAGCAGCCCGGCAACGGCGGCGTCGCGACCGGGCCGGCTGTCGTGCACCTCACCGCCGAGCAGCGTGATGGCCGTGCGCAGCTCGGTGTGCTCGCCGACGCGGGCCGGCAGGTGCACGACGTCGGGCAGACCGTCGACGAGGAAGTGCGCTCGCGAGTAGTCGAAGCGGTACTTGCCGCAGAGGAGATCCGTGCCGCCCGCCGGATCGTCGACGGCGGTTTCGAACGGGACCGCGCGCCGGCCGTCGGGCGTAGCCGACAGGACGTGGGTGGCGCCGCGGGGCAGGAGCACGGCGTCGCCGGGGCTGAGCTGCACGGGTTCGTCTTCGGTGAGCAGCCAGCCGGTGCCCCGCAGGACCACGTGGAACCCGGCGCCCGCGTACGGCGCGAACCGGTAGCACCACTCGCCGCCGACGCGCAGCCGGTTGGACGACGGCTCGCCGGTGCGCATCACGGCGATCGCGTCGCTGAGCACATCCATGCTGCCCAGTGTAAGGCGATGAGACTTTTGCGCATCGATTCGCAGATTTGAAGCATTGGAATGCTCATCGGTGCGGCTTAACGTCGAGAGCATGATTCAGCTCGGTGAAGTCGAAGTGACCAAGGTCGTCGAGTGGTCGGGCGACATCGCGCCCGTGTCCGCCGTTCTGCCGGACACCCCGGCCGAACTCTGGCGCGACAACGAGGAGTGGCTCGCGCCGCGGCACTGGCACCCGGAGGCCGACGCGTACCACGCCGCCGTGCAGACGTGGGTGCTGCGCAGCGAGGGCAAGGTGATCCTCGTGGACACCGGGGTCGGCAACGGGCGCACTCGGCCGCAAATCCCGCTGTTCGACCACCTCGACACGGACTTCCTGGCACGCCTGGCCGCCGCCGGCGTGCAACCGGGCGACGTCGACGTCGTGGTCAACACCCACATCCACTACGACCACGTCGGCTGGAACACCCGCGCCGACGGCGACGGCTGGGTCCCGACCTTCCCGAACGCCACGTACCTCATCCCGCGCGCCGACCAGGAGTGGTTCGATCCGCGCAACGTCCACCGCCGCTCCGTCGACCCGCTTCGCTTGCAGGGCAGCCTCCTGGTCTACGCCGACAGCATCACCCCGGTCCTCGACCGCGCCGTGCTGTGGGAGGACTCGTACCGCATCGACGGCAACCTGATCCTTGAGTCCGCGCCCGGCCACACGCCCGGATCTTCCTTGCTGCGCTTGACTTCCGGCTCGGATCGCGCGGTGTTCGTGGGGGATCTGCTGCACAGCCCAGTGCAGATCCTGGCGCCCGCGCACAGCAGCTGCTTCTGCGAAGACCCCGTTCAGGCCGCCACCACACGCACCCGGGTCCTGACCCGCGCCGCCGACCTGGGTGAACTGGTCGTCCCGGCCCACTTCGCCGACGCCTCGGCCGTCGAGCTCCGCCGCTCCGGCTCCGGCCTCTCCATCCACACCTGGCGCGACGCCACCTGATCGGCCCCTCGCGGCGACCCCGGGCCGCCCGCTACCCTTCGGCCAGGCGCCGGTTCTGCCGCTGCCTGGGGGGATTCCATCCCCATCACTGGAGGTCCTGGCCTTGACAGCCACCCGGGGGACCAGCCACGCCACCCTGCTCACCGCCGCCAAAGCCGGCTGGGCGACGACGTTCCGTTACGCACTACTGGTTTTGATCAGCCGGGGGACCGTGGGAGCGGCGGTGTTCTTGTTGCTGCGGTGAGCCGGGAATCGGCAGTTTCGCGTGCCGGCGGCGATAAGCTGTGGGAATGATCGACGCCGCCGATTCGAGCATTGCCGGGTACCTGGTTCAGTACGGCGAGGTCGAAACCGCGCACTGGGTCTTGACTTGCACGGGGGACGAGCTCCTCCGGATCGGTTCGGTGGGGCACTGGCTGGAATTGCGTGGTCCCAGCACTCCGTCGGGCGGCGGCATGATGCCGGCGAAAGCCCTGGCGCTGGCCTCGGTCTACGTGCGCGAGGGCAAGCCGCGAGACCTCGTTCGTGGCCGCCGGAAGCTGACGGGAAACGTGAGCGTGGTTCCCCCGGAGCATCGGGAACGACGGCCGTCCTTCGAGGCTGGGTGGTTGGCGCTCCCGCGGGATCACGGGGTCGGAGACGACGCTCGGGACTACTGGGAGGAGCCCTCCGCGCAACTCGTTCAGCCATCCGTGGCAGTCGCTGCCTTGCCGAGCTCCGAACCCGAGGGCCTCGTCGTGTCCGACGCGATCATGCGGTGGTCGAACGGCTTCACCAAGTACAACCTCACTGAAGACCTGATCCGCAACGACGTCGGTTACCTGCGAACCGCGGGTCAGTTCCTGATCATCGAACGAACCGCGGCACCCGACGCGCACTACATCCAGTCGATGCGGCGCCCGCAGGGTGACTATCAGATCGAGTACCGGGCTGGTGGCCCGCAGGAGCACTTCCAGGCATACGCCAGAAATCGCCCCCAGGTTGTCGCTGCCCTGTGGGGCTGGTGCACCCGTGACAAGGCATGGCGCGACCGACTCGAGTGGACGAACATCGGCAGCATGCTCCTCGATCCGGGCCGGAGAACCCGGATCGAGGAGTGAGAGGATCGACCCCTCGAAGCACCGCAGCTACGCGTACAACGCCAGCCAAATCGCGATGTAGTGCGACACCGCCGCCAGCACCGTGCACGCGTGGAAGTACTCGTGGTACCCGAACGTCTCCGGCCAGTGGTTCGGCCACTTCACCGCGTAGAACACCGCGCCCAGGGTGTAGAACAGGCCGCCCACGCAGATGAGGACCAGGGCGGCGACGCCGGCGTGCTGGGCGAGTTCCGGCATGACGAAGACGGCGACCCAGCCCAGGGCGATGTAGATCGGCACGCCGAGCCAGCGGGGGGCGTGCGGCCACAGCATCTTCATCGCGACGCCCAGGATGGCGCCGCCCCAGACGATGGCCAGGATGATGTAGCCCGTGGGCTTCGACATGGCCAGCAGGGTGAACGGGGTGTAGGTGCCGGCGATGAACAGGAAGATCATGGAGTGGTCGGCGCGCTTCATCCACTTGTACGCGCGCGGGCTCCACAGGCGGCGGTGGTAGAGAGCGCTCACGCCGAAGACGCCGAGGACGGTCAGGCCGTAGACGGACGTCGCCAGCGCGGCCAGGGGTGAGACGGTCGACGCGGCGAGGCTGACCAGGACGGCGGTGCCCGCGACCGCGCCGAAGAAGGACCAGAAGTGGATGTGGCCGCGCAGGCGCGGGCGGGTGTCCACTGGCGCAGGGCCGGACGGTGGGGGTTCGGTCGTCACGCTCACCGACCCCACGCTACGGGAGCGTAGGTTTTTCGCCACCCCCCGTGGCGCGTCACACGTGTGACGCGGGGGTGCGTACGCTCAGCCGACGTGAGCCTCCGGTCCTTCCTGTCCGACGTCGTCTACAGCGTCTACGGCCGCCGCCTGATCCAGCAGGCGCGGGGCCGCCATCCTCGGCACATCGCGATCATGCTCGACGGAAACCGCAGGTGGGCGCGCGAAGCCGGGTTCACCGACGTGGCCGACGGGCACCGCGCGGGTGCCAAGAAGATCGCCGACTTCCTCAGCTGGTGCCGCGAGGCCGACGTCGAGGTCGTCACCATGTGGCTGCTCTCGACCGACAACCTCAACCGCGACCCCGACGAGCTCGAGCCGCTGCTGAAGATCATCACCGACGTCACCGACGAGCTCGCGGGTCCCGCCGTGCCGTGGCGGCTGCGGATCATGGGGGCGCTGGACCTGCTGCCGCTGGACGTCGCGAAGAAGCTCACCGCCGCCGCGGCCCGCACCGAGGACCGCACCGGCATGGAGGTCAACATCGCGGTCGGTTACGGCGGGCGACAGGAAATCGCCGACGCTGTGCGCAAGCTGCTGCTGCAGCACGCCGACGAGGGCACGTCGATCCGCGAGCTGGCGAAAATCCTCGACGTGGACCACATCTCGGAACACCTGTACACGTCCGGCCAACCGGATCCCGACCTTATTATCCGAACGTCAGGAGAGCAGCGGCTTTCCGGATTCCTGCTCTGGCAGTCGGCGCATTCGGAATTCTGGTTCACGGAGGCCTACTGGCCCGCATTCCGGCGCGTCGACTTCCTTCGCGCGCTTCGTGACTACGCCTGGCGGCACCGCCGCTTCGGAACCTGAGGCGCTCGGTCGGAGAAATCCCGGGCACAGCAGAAGAGCCCCCGGAGTCGGAACTCCGGGGGCTCTTCCGTAGCCGAGGTCGGCTATCAGCCGTGGTGCTCCAGCGAGTGGAGGACCAGCGCCGGGGTGGTGGCGATGCCCGTGTAGGCACCGGCGACCAGCGAGGCGGCACCGAAGCCCAGGGCCCCGCCACCCTCGATGAAGGTCGCGTAGGCGTCGCCGAACGTCGGGTCCGGGGTGTAGCCGTGGTCTGCCGGCGAGGCGAACGCCGTGCCGCCGATCATCATCAGGCCCGCAGCGGCACCGGCGACGATTCCAGCCTTCTTCAGCACTTCGCACACTCCTAGGTAGAGATATCTGGGATCCGGGGCACCGAAGTTTCCGGTGGTGTGTCCCGCAGTGAGAAAATTACCCTCGCCGGGCCCGAAATGAATGCCGCGTACGCCCATTGTGTGAGGCCGAAATCGCGTGGTTCACCCGGTCCGGTCCTGTCTTCAGGACGCGAACTGCATTCTCGTCCGGCCCGTGGTACAAGCCTTTGCGCTGATCTCGTGAACGCGTTCGGTGATCTTTTTTCCATGATCATGCCACCGCGTGATCGCTCGATCGCTGACTCGGTGACGCAGCGTGACAGTGACGGGGTGTCGATGTCGGACGACCTACGGTGAGGTGACGAATGAGCGAATCACCTGTGTGGCTGCCTGCACGAACCGCGATCCGTCGGTACCTTCCGGAAGTGAGGGCACGCGTTCCGTGCGGGTCCTCGCGGGAGGCCCTGGTCGTGGCGTTGATCGAGGGGGCGGCACAGCCGCCCACACGATGCACGAGGGGGCCGGCACCCGGCCCTCGTGGCCGTGCCCGCTGACGTAGCCAACGTCAGGGAGCACGGACCCAGCCAGGGAGGTGCCCGGCCCAGCGAGTGCGGGCGTGGGGTGCAACACGCCCTCGAGGGAGATGCCGTCGTGACTGCGCAGCGTTCACCCCGCAAGGCCTCTGGCCGTTCTTCGACCGGTGCCTCTGGCCCGGAGAAAGCCTCGATCTCGCCCGAATCCGGGCAGTCCACGTACGTGCTCGACACGTCTGTGCTGCTCTCCGACCCGTGGGCGGTGACGCGGTTCGCCGAACACGCGGTCGTGCTGCCCCTGGTCGTCATCAGTGAACTGGAGGCGAAGCGCCACCACCCCGAGCTCGGCTGGTTCGCCCGCGAGTCGCTCAGGTTGCTCGACGACCTGCGGCTCAAGCACGGCCGGCTCGACGCGCCGATCCCGATCGGCGACGAGGGCGGCACCCTGCAGGTGGAGCTCAACCACACCGACCCGTCGGTGCTGCCCGTGGGCTTCCGGACCGACTCCAACGACCACCGCATCCTCGCGTGCGCGCTCAACCTCGCGGTGGAACGGCCGTCGGTCACGCTGGTGACGAAGGACATCCCGCTGCGGGTCAAGGCGGGGGCCGTGGGTCTGGCCGCCGACGAGTACCGGGCGGGCGAGGTCACGCCGTCGGGCTGGACGGGCATGGCCGACGTGGACGCTCCTCAGGAGCTGATCGACAGCCTCTTCTCGGGCGGCACCGTCGACCCGGTCGAGTACGGCCTGCCCGACGTGGGTGAGCTGCCGTGCCACACCGGTCTGCGGCTGCTCGCGGGCAGCTCCAGCGCCCTGGGCCGCGTCACGGCGGACAAGCGCGTGCGGCTGGTGCGCGGCGACCGCGAGGCGTTCGGCCTGCACGGCCGCTCCGCCGAACAGCGCGTGGCCCTCGACCTGCTGCTCGACTCGGACGTCGGCATCGTGTCGCTGGGCGGCCGCGCCGGCACCGGCAAGTCGGCGCTCGCCCTGTGCGCCGGTCTCGAGTCGGTGATGGAACGCCGCCAGCACCGCAAGGTCGTGGTGTTCCGCCCGGTTTACGCCGTCGGCGGCCAGGACCTCGGCTACCTGCCCGGGTCCGAGAGCGAGAAGATGCAGCCGTGGGCGCAGGCGGTGTTCGACACTCTCGGCGCGCTGGTCAGCCAGGACGTGCTCGACGAGGTCTTCGACCGCGGCATGCTCGAGGTGCTCCCGCTGACCCACATCCGCGGCCGCTCGCTGCACGACTCCTTCGTGATCGTCGACGAGGCCCAGTCGCTGGAACGCAACGTGCTGCTCACGGTGCTCTCCCGCCTCGGCACCGCGTCGCGCGTGGTCCTCACGCACGACGTCGCCCAGCGCGACAACCTCCGCGTCGGCCGCCACGACGGCGTCTCGGCGGTGATCGAGAAGCTGAAGGGGCACCCGCTGTTCGCGCACGTCACGCTGACGCGCTCGGAACGGTCGCCGATCGCGGCGCTGGTGACGGAAATGCTGGAGGACCACGGCTGATCCGCTCGTGAGCCTGCCCGTCCCGAAACTGGGGCGGGCAGGCTCACGGTAGTTTCAGGTTCCCGGCCAAACGTCGGCCGGAGAACGGACATACAAACTTCGTGAGCCAGATCGAACTCTGCGCAGACCGCCCGGCTTGGCTCAAGATGGTGTGGCGCGGCTGGGCTCGGCCGGGAGCGACCAGCTCCGTCGAGGATGAGGCGGTCGCTGTGCGTGCCTACCGCCATTGGCGGCACGCCGAGGAGTTGCTGGACGTAGCGACGTCGGAGTTCCATCGAATTGACATTGTCACCACTCTCAAGCGGGCAATCGACCATCGGGTGCGATCTCTGCGCGAGATGTACCAGCTCAACCGGCTGAGACAGGTCGTGGGAGAGAGGAAGATCGGGGATCTGGAAACATTGCAGCGGCTGAACGTCTCTCGGCAGTTCATGCTGGGCAAGCTGATGCTGATCCGCAACGCCGTGGAGCATCAGGATGCGGTTCCACCGGCGGTCGCTGAGTGTCGCGAGCTCGTCGAATTGGTGTGGTATTTCCTGAAGTCGACTGACGCCTTGTTGTGCGTTCCACTGACTGAGGTGAATCTTGATTCCTCCACCACGGTGGAAGATGGCAGCTCCTCCCACTCGGAGGGCGGCGTGACTCTGTCGTTTGACTTCGAGACGTGGCTACCGAAGATCGCGGGGAATATGCCCGAGCGGCACTTCTCCCCGGTAGCTAAGCCAGGCTGGGCTGAAGTTCGCCTCGATGCCCTCGACGTACATGACAAGTGGGTGAGTTTCGCGGGTACAGTCCATGGCCCGCGCGAGGTGCTTTGGTCGATGTGGCGGGACTACTTCGCATGGGCTGCCGGCGGGCCGAGGGCAGTGCTTTACGAAGAGCATTGACTGGCTTGTCGCCACCCAGGTTCGGGTGGCGACAAACGCGTCCTCACCAGCCAGAAGGCAGCGGCCGTCCCTCCGCGAACCCGGCGGCCGACTGCACGCCCAGCAGCGCGCGCTCGTGGAATTCCTCCATCGTGCGCGCGCCGGCGTAGGTGCAGGACGAGCGCACGCCCGAGCAGATGGAGTCGAGCAGGTCCTCCACGCCGGGGCGGTTGGGGTCCAGGGCCATGCGCGACGTCGAGATGCCCTCTTCGAACAACGCCTTGCGGGCGCGCTCGAACACGTTGTCCGTGCGGGTGCGGGCGCCGACGGCGCGTTTGGACGCCATGCCGAACGACTCCTTGTACGGCCGGCCCTGCTCGTCGTAACGCAGGTCGCCCGGGGATTCGTGGGTGCCGGCGAACCAGGAGCCGACCATGGCGGCCGAGGCGCCCGCGGCGAGCGCCAGTGCGACGTCGCGCGGGTGGCGGACGCCGCCGTCGGCCCAGACGTGCTTGCCCAGCTCGCGGGCAGCGGCGGCGCACTCGGCGACGGCGGAGAACTGCGGCCGGCCGACGCCGGTCATCATGCGCGTGGTGCACATGGCGCCCGGGCCGACTCCGACCTTCACGACGTCAGCGCCCGCGTGGATGAGGTCGCGGGTGCCCTCGGCGGTGACGACGTTGCCGGCGACCACCGGGACCGCGGGCGAGATCGCGCGGACGGCCTTCAGCGCGGCGATCATCTTCTCCTGGTGCCCGTGGGCCGTGTCGACGACCAGCGTGTCGACGCCCGCGGCCAGCACGGCCTCGGCCTTCGCGGCCACGTCGCCGTTCACGCCGATCGCGGCGGCCACACGCAGGTTGCCGCCGGCGTCGGTGGCCGGGGTGTAGACGCCCGCGCGCAGCGCGCCGACGCTGGTCAGCACGCCGGCGAGGCGGCCGTCGGCGTCGAGGCCGAGCGCGAGGCGCCCGCCGTGGGTGTGGAGCAGGTCGAAGACCTCGCGCGGCGGCGTGTCCAGCGGCACGGCGACGGTCGCGGGCTGCGCGATCTCGGCCAGGCGCGCGAAGCGGTCGACGCCCGCGCACGCGGCTTCGTCGACAACGCCGACGGGGCGGCCTTCGCCGTCCACGATCACGACGGCGCCGTGGGCGCGCTTGTGGACCAGGTTGAGGGCGTCGGCGACGGCGTCACCGCCCGTGAGCACGAGCGGGGTGTCCCAGACGGTGTGGCGGCTCTTCACCCACGTCACGATCTCGGCCACCGCGGCGGTGTCCACGTCCTGCGGCAGCACCACCAAGCCGCCGCGGCGGGCCACCGTCTCGGCCATCCGCCGCCCGGCGACGGCCGTCATGTTGGCCACCACCACGGGGATCGTCGCACCGGTGCCGTCCACAGTGGACAGGTCGACGTCGAAGCGGGACTCCACGTCCGAGCGGTTCGGCAGCAGGAACACGTCGTCGTAGGTCAGGTCGTGAGGGGGCACGTGCCCGTCGAGAAAGCGCACGAGTCCCCAGACTACGTGCCGGAAGCTCCGGACGCGAACCCGGCGTGACCCGTGGAACAATGCCGTTATGAACGGCCGTGATCGCGACGAAACGGGCCGAGCGCGCAACGCCCGCCCGCGCGACGGGCTCGGCCGGCCCCTGCCGTACGGCGCCGATGGCGTCGCCCGCCAGCCGGAAGGCGTGGTCCGCACCCCGGCGGGGACGCTCGCCGAAGCCCAGCAGCTGCTCGACGAGGGCCGCCCGTTCCACGCCCACGAGGTCTTCGAAGACGCGTGGAAGGCCACGGACGGCCCCGAGCGCGAGCTGTGGCGCGGCCTGGCGCAGCTGGCCGTCGGCATGACCCACGCCCTTCGCGGCAACGGCACGGGCGCCGTCGCGTTGCTGGAGCGCGCCGCGGTGAACCTCGAGCCGTTCGCGGCCGCGCCGCCGCACGGGATCGACGTCCCCGGCTTGCAGAAGTGGGCGCGCGACCTGGCAGGAGAAGCGAAGACGCGCGTGCGCGCCGAACCGGCGGCGCCGCGGCTGAGTTCTGCCGGCACCACGCCCTGAGGTCACCAGGGCACGGGCCCGTCCTCGTTGAGGAACATCCCGGTCGGTGCCGCGGCGCCCTGCGCGACCAGGTCGAGGACCACGCGCGCGCCCTGTTCGGCGGTGCGGGGGCCGGTGTGGCCGTTGAGGTCGGAGGCGATGAAGCCGGGGGTGACGGCGTTGACGTGGAAGTGCGCATACGCGGGGTCGGCGCGGAACGTGGTCGCGTAGCGGATGGTGAGCATGACGAGCGCGGTTTTCGACGACGAGTAGGCGATGGTGTCCGTCGCGGCCGCGAACTGCGAGCCCTCCGCGGTGGTGAGGGCGAGCGACGCTGAGGTGCTGGCGACGTTGACCACGTGCGGCGCTTCGGCGGCGCGCAGGAGGTTCAGCATCCGGTGCGTGACGGCGGCGACGCTGAAGAGATTCGTTTCGTAGGCGCGGCGGAGGTGTTCCGCGGTCAGCTCGGCGGGTTCGACGGAGAAGCGCGCGCCGGCGTTGTTGACGAGGACGTCGAGCCTGCCGTGGCGGGTTTCGAGGTGGTGGGCGACGTCGTCGATGTCCGCCGCGGACGTCACGTCGAGCCGGACCGGCGTCACGGCCAGGCCTTCGGCACGGAGCTCGGCGGCGGTTTTCTCGCCGAGGGCGAGGTCGCGGCTGCCGAGCAGGACGGTGGCGCCCCGGCGGGCCAGACCGCGGGCGATTTCGCGGCCGAGACCCTTGTTGGCGCCGCTCACGAGGGCTGTGATCATGGCCGCCAGCGTCGTCGCGGGGCTCGGCGGTCACCAGGCCGCGACAGGGCCACCCGCGGTTAACCTGGGGACGTGAACGCCATCGGCGACTTCCTGCGTGCCCGGCGGGCGCTGGTGAGCCCCGCCGACGTCGGCCTGCCCGACGCCGGCCCGCGCCGCGTGCCGGGGCTGCGGCGAGAGGAGCTGGCCGCCGTCGCGGGCGTGAGCGTGGACTACTACGTGCGCCTCGAGCAGGGCCGCGACCGGCACCCGTCGCCGCAGGTGCTCGACGCGCTGGCTCGCGCCCTCCGCCTGGGCGACGACGGCGCCGCCCACCTGCACCGACTCGCGTCACCGCCCCGCGTCACCGGCGGCGAGCTGCCGGCTGGGGTGCGTGAACTGGTCGAGCACAACGCCGCCCCGGCGCTCGTGTGGGGACGGCGGATGGACGTGCTCGCCGCCAGCCCGCTCGCCGTGGCGCTGGCGCCGATGTACCGGCCGGGCACGAATCTCGCCCGCGCGTTTTTCCTCGACCCCTCGGTGCGTTCGCTGCACCCGCATTGGGCGGCGATGGCCCGCAACGTGACCGCGATGCTCCGCGCCCGGACCGCGCTGCGCGATCCGGCGCTGGACGCCCTCGTCGCCGAGTTGCTGGCGGCGAGCCCGGACTTCGCCCGGCTGTGGCCCCGCCACGACGTCCGCACGAACGCCGCTCCGCGCAAGGTTTTCCGCCACCCGGTGGCGGGTGAGCTGTCGCTGGGGCGGCAGGTGCTGACGGTGCCGGGCGGGGAGTGGGACGTGCTGATCTACCACGCCGAACCGGGCAGCCCTGCTGCCGACGCGTTGGGCCGGCTGGCTTAGCTCTCCGGCCAGTCCTTCGACGCCGCCTTTTCCTCGCCGATCGTCGTGCCCTCGCCGTGGCCGGTGCGGACGGACGTGGGGTCCGGGAGGGGGAAAAGGCGTTCACGGATGGACTTGACGATGGTGGGGTAGTCCGAATAGGACCGTCCGGTGGCGCCGGGGCCGCCGTGGAACAGGGTGTCGCCCGTGAAGAGGACGGACAGGTCGGGCGCGTGGAGGCAGACGGCGCCCGGGGCGTGGCCCGGCGTGTGGATCACCTTGAGGTCGGTGCCGGCGACGGTGATGGTCTGGCCGTCGGTGAGGTCGCCGTCCGGGGCGCGGTCCGGGTGCGTGAGGTCCCAGACGACGCGGTCGGCCGGGTGCAGCAGGATCGGCGCGCCGGTGCGTTCCGCGAGGGCGGGGGCGGCGTTGACGTGGTCGTTGTGGGCGTGGGTGCAGACGATGGCGCGCAGCGCGCGGTCCCCGACCACGTCGGCGATGGCGTCGGCGTCGTGCGCCGCGTCGATCACGATCACCTCCGTGTCGTCGCCGACGATCCACACGTTGTTGTCCACTTCCCAGCTGCCGCCGTCGAGCTCGAACACGCCCGACGTGACCAGGTTCTGCACTATCGCCGTCATGGTCTGCAGACCCTAGTGCCCCGGCGCCCGTCCGGCAGCCATACCGCCGGTACCTACTTTCCGGTAGACTTACTGCCGGTAAGTTAGCCGTGAAGACGGGAGTGCCCATGACCGCCGCTCGGGAACTGCTGGCCGAACCCCTCAAACTGCGCTGCGGCGCCGTCCTGCCCCACCGCCTGGGGAAGTCGGCGCTGAGCGAGCAGCTCGGCGACCGCCGCAACGCCCCGACGCGCGAGCTCGCCGAGCTGTACCGCACGTGGGCGCACGGCGGGGCGGGCCTGCTCGTGACCGGCAACGTGATGGTCGACCCCACGGCGCTCGGCGAACCCCGCAACGTCGCGCTGCCCGCCGTCCCCGATCCCGCCGCCTACGAGCCGTGGGCGCGCAGCGTGGCCGGCACCGACGCGCAGCTGTGGGCGCAGCTCAACCATCCGGGCCGCCAAAGCCCGCGATTCCTTTCCCGCCAACCGGTTGCGCCGTCCGCGGTGCCGTTCGGCAACCGCGGCGTCCGGACCGCGTTCGCCGCGCCGCGCGCCCTGACCGGCGACGAGATCGAGACGATCGTGGACCGCTTCGCGCTGGCCGCGCGGACGTTCGTCGACGCCGGGTTCGCCGGCGTGCAGCTGCACGGCGCCCACGGGTACCTGATCTCGCAGTTCCTCTCCCCGCTCACGAACCTCCGTGACGACGAGTGGGGCCGCGACCGCAGCCGCTTCCTGCTGGAACTTGTGCGCCGCGTGCGCGCGGCGGTCGGCGACAGCGTGCCCGTGTCGGTGAAGCTCAACAGCGCCGACTTCCAGCGCGGCGGCTTCGACGAGGACGAGTCGCTGCGCGTGGTCCGCGCACTGAGCGACGCCGGTATCGACCTGCTCGAGATTTCGGGCGGTACCTACGAAAAGGCGGTGATGATGGGCTCCGGACGCGAGAGCACCGCGCGCCGCGAGGCGTATTTCCTCGACTACGCGGCGAAAGCGCGGCAGGTGAGCGACGTCGCGCTGATGGTCACCGGCGGCTTCACCACCGCCGCCGGGATGGCGGACGCGTTGCGGTCCGGGGCGTTGGACGTGATCGGGCTGGGCCGGCCGCTGACCGTCGACCCGGAGCTGCCGGGGCGGTTGCTCGCGGGCGAGGACGTGCGCGCGGAACGGCTGTGCCCGCACACCGGGATCCGCCTGGCCGACAGCCTGCTCGAAGTCCAGTGGCACACGCAGCAGCTGCACCGCTTGGCGGCGGGCAAACCGGCCGACCGCGGCCGCGGCGCGTGGCGCGCGCTGGCGCACACGGGGATCAACGATCCGCTGAACGCGTTTCGGCGGGTGCGTGCGTGAGCCAGCCGTCGAGGACCTTCGCGACGCTCGCCAGCGCGACGAACAGCACGGCGATGAGCACGCAGTTCACGGCCACGCGGCCGTAACCGAGCTCGGCGGCGTTGACGAACGGGTACGGGTAGAACCCGCCCTGCGCGCCGCGGACCAGCGTGAACGCCAGCCACGCAAGCGGCCAGCAGACCGACCACGCCACCGTGCGCCACTGCAGGATCCGCGGCGACGCGACGAGGAACCCGAGCACCGCGATGATCGGCGACACGGTGTGCAGCATGACGTCGGCGAACAGGGCCGCGCCGCTGAGGTCGAACAGCCCGGACAGCGCGACGTGGTAGACCACGCCGGTCACCGCGATGCCGATCAGCGCGTCGAGCCACAGCACGCGCAGCAGCCCGTGGGCCCGCGCGCCGGCCACGAACGCGACGGAAGCCAGCAGCACCAGCACGTTCGACTCAATGGTGAAGTACGCGAACATGTTGGCGACGCGCGCGCCCGCTGAGGGATAGCGGCCCGGCGTTCCCGCGCTCACGAAGCCCTGCGTGACGAGCCCGATCAGGACCACGAGGGCCGTCACCCCGAACCAGGTCCGGGTCAGTCGCGTCGGTGGCATGCGGTGAGATTACGGTTCACCACCGCGTTTCCTCAGCTGAAACGGCCGGTGCCACCCCGTCGGGGGTGCTCAGGCAGGCGGTTCGCGCAGGCGTTCGGTGACCGTGCGGAGGGTGTGCAGCTCCGCGGCGGAAAGCCGGGAGGTCACGAGCCGGCGGACGCCGTCGAAGTGGGTGTCCATCGCCTTCGTGAGGAGCCCCTCGCCGGCCTCGGTCAGCTGCGCGTCGACGGCCTGGTGACCGGGCTGCGACACGCGGGCCACGAGCCCGCGGCTGTGGAGCCGGGTGATCAGCTTGGTCACGCCGCCCCGGCTGACCAGCAGTTTCTCCGCGAGGTCCTTCATGCGGCACCGGCCACCGGGCTGGAGCCACAGCTGGTAGAGCGTGTCGAACTCGGCGATCGACAGGTCGTGGTCCGCGCGCAGTTCGGCGTCGAGTACGCCGAGCACGCGCGCTTCGAGTTCGAGCAGCCCGCGCCAGGCGAGCAGCTCGTCCTCCGTCAGGTGGGGCACCGGGCGTTCCCCGTGCGACGCGGTCACACCCCCACCGTAACCGAGCGTGCTCGTTGGGCCGTTGGGGGCCGTCGTGGAAATCTTGTTGACGTGGAAATAAAATTACGCGTACCGTCATTATCACATCGCCGGGAAAAGTGAGAGGAATCGTCATGGGTATTCGGACGACCGGGTGTCATCACATGGCTTTCGTCACCAACGACATGGAAGAAACCGTGAAGTTCTACAACGGGATTCTCGGATTCCCCATCGTGGTGACGCTGCAGCTGCCCGACCCGGACCCGTTTCCCGGTGCGGTGCCCGGGAACCTCGCCGGCAGCAGGCACTACTTCTTCCGCATCAGCGAGCAGGACACGATCGCGTTCTTCGAGTTCAAGGACGTCGAGATCGCGGCGGACAACTCGTTGCTCGGGGCGGGTAACCACCTCGCGATCACGGTGCCTTCCGAGGGCGAACTGCAGCACGCGAAATCGGTGCTGGAGGAGAACGGGATCAAGGTCAACAGCGAGCTCGACCACGGGTTCTGCCACTCGATCTACTTCGAGGACCCGGTGAACAAGATCGCGCTGGAGTTCGCCACGTGGCAGCACCCGTGCGACGTCGCGCAGCCGTTCCTGCAGGACCCCGAGCCGGTGCCGGCGGCGCTGGCCGCGATCGGCTCGGACGTCTACGGGCAGCACCTGCTGCAGTACACCCCGGACGGCCACGGTGGCGCGGACCGCTGAACCCGTCCGCCGATCCCGCGACGCGGCAGTTGAGCAGAACCTGGTGTGGGGCAAGGGATCCCTGCGAGAACTTCCCGCGGTCGCCGACGCCCTGGGTTGCCGCCGCGTGATGGCGGTGGCAGCCCGGTCGGCGGATCCGGCCGTCGTCCTGCTGCCGGGGCTGCTCGGCGGGCGCTACGTCGGCCGGTGGTCGGACGTGCCCGCGCACGTACCGGCCCACCAGGCCAACCTCGCCGTCGGCTCGGCGCAGGAAACCCACGCCGACGCGGTCCTGGCCATCGGCGGCGGCTCGGCGATCGGGCTGGGCAAGATCGTTTCGCTCGCGCTGCGGCTGCCGCTGATCGCGGTCCCGACCACCTTCTCCGGCGCGGAGCGCACGTCGCGCTACTTCGTCACCACCGATCGCGGCAAGGAAACCGGGACGTCCGACCGGGTTCTGCCCCGCGCGGTGGTCTACGACCCCGAGCTCGTCGCCAGGCTGCCCCGCGAAGTCGTGGCGGGCAGTGGCATCGCCGCCGTCGCGCACTGCCTGGAGGTGCTGTGCCACCCGGCGAGCGAGGAAGCACTCGCGTCGGCCCGGGAAGGCCTGCTTCTGCTGTGGGACAGCCTGCCTTCGCTCACGGGCGGCGCCGGTGATCTCCCGACGCGCCAAGACGCCTTGGCCGGCGCCTGCTTGGCCGGGCACGCACTGCACGAGCTGCGCCGGCCCGGCGTGGTGCACCACCTTTGTGACCTGGTGTCCACGCGGCACGGGCTCGGGCGAGGCCTGCTGTACGCGCATTTTCTGCCGCTCGCACTGGACGCGTACGGCGACGCAGCCGTCGGGGCGCGTGCTGCTCTGGCGGAGTTGCGGCCCGGTGTGCCGGCTGAGCGGGCGGTGGCCGAGTTCGCGGTGCGGCTGGGACTGACTGCGGAGGTCGAGCCCGGGTTGGTTGCGGCGTCGGTTGGCCTTGGCGCAGCTGAGCTGCGGCCGTTGCTTGCCGAGTTGGCTCTGGCAGCAGGGGACCGGGCGGAGGCGGAGGTGTTCGAGCGGCTCGTCGGGAGCTGTTGACCTGCCTCGGCGAACGCTCAGGTCGCGTCGCTCAGTGAGTAGTTCGGCGGCGGTCGTTGTTTGGTGCGGCGGGCGCCGCCGAGGGCGAGGCACGGGCGCAGGGTTGGTCAAGCGGCTCGCCACTTGCCTCGGCGACAACCGCAGCGAAGGGCGCGACCCGCAGGCCGCGCCCTTCGCCGGAGTGGTTCAGGGCCGCGTCAGCGGAGCGCCTTCACCAAGGCGGGGACGAACACCGACGCGTCGACCGTGCCCCAGCCGCTGGCGATGTCGAAGCCCGGGGCGGCGGTGAAGCCCTCGACGCCGTCCTGGCTGTTGTCGCCGGTGGTGACGTCGACGATGCCGGCCTTGGCGCCCTTCGGGCCGAGCTTTTCGTACAGGGCGGGGTTGATCTGGCCGAGCTTGCCGTGGTTGGCCTGCACCGCCAGGGCGAGCACACCGGCGAACAGAGGCGCCGACTGCGACGTGCCGGAAACGCCTTCCATGCTGATGTCCGGGAACGAGCGCATCTTGCTGCCGGTGATCTTCTTGACGCCGTCCTGCCACGCCGGGCGCGCGTAGGCCTTCGACAGGCCCGCGCCTTCGCCGAAGCCGTTGTCGGCGACGTTCACCAGGTCGTCCGGCTTCGTGCGGGCGCCGGTGGAGTCGAGGTGCAGCTGCGTGCCGCCGAGGGTGGTCACGTGCGGGTCGCTGGCCGGCCAGCTCGCGACGCGGTACGGGTAGTTGCCCGGGCCCTGCAGGAAACCGCCGGTCGGGCCGTCGTCACCCGAGGACGCGACCATCGTGATGCCCGCCTTGCTCGCGCGCTCCAGCGCCGGGTCGAGCGTCTTGATGGACTGGAACGACGGGAAGTTCTCCTCGGTGGTGCCGAAGCTCATCGAGATCACGTCGGTGAGCTTGTGCTTCGTGAGGTAGTCGACGGCGTTCATCATCTCGGGCAGACCGGTGAAGCCCTGCGTCTCGGCGACCGGTGTCGCGGCGACGATGATCTTCGCGTTGGGCGCCATCGCGTGCATCATCGTGACGTCGAGGTCGGTCTCGCCGCCCCAGGACTCGCAGGTCGCCGTGTCGACGCCCGGGTCGGTGCACGCCGGCACCGAGCCCGACGGCTGGAGCACCTCGACGTTGGCCGGCGGCAGGCCGTGGCGCTGGGAGTACTCGTCGAGCACCTGCTTCACCTGGTCGTCGCCGAACGACACCAGCGTGGTGACGGTGGCGCCCGCCCCCGTGATGCCCTGGTTCCACAGCTTCGTGGCGTTGTACGCGACGCTTTCCCTGGGCAGCGCGGACATCGCGGCGTCGAGCTTCGCGACGCGCTCGGACACCGTGCGCGCGCCGATGAACGACTTCGCCGCCGCCGAGAAGTGGTGCAGCGGCGGAGCCGGCGCGTTCGTGGCCGCGCCGGCCGGAGCCGCCACGGCCGTGACGGCCAGCGCGACACCCGCGAGCAGGGTCATCGGCCGGGCGGCGGCCCGAACCCGAAAAGTCATGTCGTCTCCCCAGTGGTGAGCGATGCGGTACAGCCCACTCTCATGCATCGCCGGAGGGCACAACATCGACTTTCGTCTGGCCTTTCGGCCACGACCGGGCGAATTGACCGGTGATGTCCGGATGTCATTCGGCCCGATCGCCCCGCAGGAGACCGCGCACGGTGTCGATCGTGTCGGCGTCGGCCGCTTCCTTGTCCGGCCGGTACCGCACGACCCGCGCGAACCGCAGCGCCAGCCCGCCGGGGTAGCGCGTGCTGATCTGCGCGCCGTCGAGCTCGATCTCCACGACGACCTCGGGCCGCACGTACACGGTGTAGCTGTCGCGGTGGGTCTCGATCTCCTGGAACCGCTTCGTCTGCCACGCCAGCAGCTCGTCGGTCATGCCCTTGAACGTCTTGCCCACCATGATCGGCGGCCCGCCGTCCGGGTCGCGCGCGCCCAGGTGCAGGTTGGACAGCGTGCCCGTGCGCCGCCCGTGGCCCCACTCCACCGCGAGCACGACCAGGTCGATGGTGTGCACCGGCTTCACCTTCAGCCAGGCGCGGCCTCGGCGCCCCGCCGCGTACGGCGAAGCCAGGTCCTTCACCATCACGCCCTCGTGGCCGCCCGCCATCGCCGCGTCGAGCACCGCCGCCGCGTCGGCCGGCTCCACCTCGCCGGGGATCACGTGCTCGCCCGCGACCTTCCGCAGCGCCGCGTTGCGTTCCGACAGCGGCGCGTCGAGCAGGTCCACGCCGTCGAGGTGCAGGCAGTCGAAGAAGTACGGCCGCAGCAGCAGCGCCCGCACCTGTTCCTCCCGCGTGCTGCCGAAGCGGCTCATCGTCTCCTGGAACGGCCGCGGCCGTCCGTCGTCGGTGAGCGCGAGCGTCTCGCCGTCGAGCACCACCGACTCGCACGGCAGCGCCCGCACGAGGTCCACCAGCTCGGAGACGCTGGCCGTGATCTCCCGCAACGTGCGCGTGTAGACGTGGACTTCCGTGCCCTGCCGGTGCACCTGGATGCGCGCACCGTCCATTTTGTACTCGACGATCGCGTGCTCGTGTTCCGCCACCGCCTCGTCGAGCGATTCCGCGGGCGACGCGAGCATCGGCTTGATCGGGCGCCCGAGCGTGAGCCGGAACTCGGCCAGCCGCGCCGCGCCGCCCGTCATCGCCGCGTAGCCCGTGACGGAAAGCTTGCCGGACAACATGAACGCCCGCCGCACGTCCGCGGCGTCCACCTCGGCCGCCGCCGCGACGGCGTCGACCATCACGCCCTCCAGCGCACCCTGCCGCAGCTCCCCGGTGACCAGCCGGAAGAGGAACTCCTGCTCGCCGCGAGTGAGCCGCGTGAACAACGCGGTGAGCACCTCCGCGCGCCGCTTCACCGACCCCGCCCCCGAAGCCGCCGCGACCTCCGTGAGCGCCTCGTCGACCTCCCGCACCTCGACGGTCGGCGTTTCGGCGGGCTCGACGGCCAGCTCCGCGAGCGTGCGCCACCCCGCGCCCAGCCGGTCCTGCGCCGTCTGACCCGTGAGGTACGCGATCACGGCCGGCAGCTCGGCCGTCTCGGCGGCGCGCAGCACCGCGGCGAGGGTGGCGATCTTCGCCTTCCTCGACCGGGTGGCCGCCAGCTCGGCGGACGCGGTGACGATCTCGGTGAGCAGCACCCGACCATCATGACCCGCGGCACCGACAGTTTCCCGGCGAACGGCATCTGACCTGGAAAAACACCCTCAAGCGGGGTACGGCTCGGCCTCCCGCGCCCGCCGCAGCGCCCCCGCCCACCAGGCCAGTTGGTCGAGCAGCGTCTTCGCGTACGCAGGCGCTTGCGGGTCGAGCGGCAGGCCGACCTCCCAGGCGGTGAAGTAGTTCGGGAACGCGAGCCCGTCGCGGATGGTCACCGCGTGCAGTTCGGTCAGCACGTTCTCCAGGTGCAGCACCGCGTGCCGCCCACCGGCGGCGCCGCCGTAGCTGACGAACGCGACGGGCTTGGCCGTCCACTGCGTGAAGTGCCAATCGATGGCCGCTTTCAGCGACGCGGGATAGCTGTGGTTGTACTCCGGGGTGACGATGACGAAGGCGTCCGCGCTCTCCAACGCCGACGTCAGCACCGCCATCCCGGCGGGGCGCGGGTAGCCATCGCCCGCGTATTTGGGGGATTCCGCGGGCAGCGACAGCGGGATCTCGACGTCCGCCAGGTCGACGACCTCGACCTCGAACCCGCCGTGCTCCCGGGCCCGCTCGGCCACCCACGAGGCAACGGCCGGACCGAACCGGCCGTCGCGGACGCTGCCGACGATGATCACGAGTTTGTTTGCCATGGTCACCACCGTGCGCTCCGGCCGAAGCGGTAACCAGACCGCGCTCAGGCTGGCCCCGCCACGGCCACGCTGAGCCCGCCCGAACCGGCTTATGCTCGATGACATGGGGACGCCGCTGGGGGACTTCATCCGGGCCAAGCGCGACAGCACCCAGCCCGAGACGCTGGGGCTGCCTTCGCACGGCCGTCGCCGCTCGCCCGGCCTGCGGCGAGCGGACCTCGCCGCGCGGGCCGGCATCAGCGTCGAATACCTGACGCGGATCGAGCAGGGCCGCGACCGCAACCCGTCCGTGCCGGTGGTGAACGCCCTCGCCGACGCGCTCAGCCTGGGCCCCGCCGAACGCACCCACCTGCGCTACCTCTCGAAGATCACCGGCGGCGAGTGCACGGCCCGAATCCGGCCCGTGCAGCCACCGCGAGAGGTGCGTGCTTCGGTGCTGCAGACGTTGCGCCTGCTCGAACCCGGCATCGCCGTGGTCACCAACCGGGTGGGCGACCTTCTCGCCCACACCAGTGGCTTCGCGGCGGTGACGAGCGCAACCGGCCTGCTCGACGCCGAGGCGCCGAACCTCACCCGCTACGTCTTCACCGACCCCCGCGCCCGAGCGTTCTTCGCCGACTGGGCCGCGGTCGCCGACGAGCAGGCGTTCGACCTGTGGCTGGGGCCCGCGGTCGAGAACTCGGAGTGGCTCACGGCGGAACTCGCGCCCGTCGCCGGCGCGGAGTTCACCAGCCGCCTCAACTCGACCGTCGTGCCACCACGCGGGGTTCTGCGGTTGAACCACCCGGGCGGACGTTCCTTACGGCTGAACCGGGAAACGCTGGAGCTCGCGCAGGACTCGCAGCAGCTGGTCGTCTTCCTGCCGGCGGACGAAGAAACGGCTCGGGTCGTCGCGGAACTGCACCAGCAGGCGGCCGGACGGCTTCGGGTCGTCTCCGCCACGCGGGCTCGTTCTGTTGTGTGACCGGACAGGTCACGCGGCGTCGGTTTGCCGGTGCGCGTTGCCGGACGCCGCCATGGCGTGTTCGCGGTGCGAGCGCCGCACGTGTTCTTCCGGCGTGACGACCTCGGCGGGCGGCACCCACTCGAAGAACTTCGACGTGTCCTTCAGCAGCACGAACGTCAGCGTGCCGAAGCAGAACGGCAGGGTGAGCGCGGGCAGGCCCCACGGCACGAAGATCGACCCGATGGCCCCGAACAACAGGGCCGTGAAGATCGCGCACAGGACACCGAGAATGGCCGAGCGCCACGTCAGCACGTAGAACACACCGGCGATCGCCAGCGCGGCGTCGAACGAGTTGAAGCCCCACAGCCCGTTGTAGATCAGCACGCCGTCGGCGCCGAGAGCCATGCCGGTCAGCATGCCGACGGCCGAGCCGACCAGCGCGAAGAGGGCGGCGATCCGCGAGCAGAACGCGATCCCGACGATGATCAGCACACCGGCGAGGAGGCTGTTGCAGAAGAACAGCTGCCCGATGCCGCGGAAGATCGCGTTGATCACGGCCACCACGTCGGTGTTGCCGACCGCGTCGGCGCTCGCCCGCAATGACGTCCGCACCCCGGGCCCGTTCACCTGCGGTGCCGCCGGGGCGATCGCGTCGCTGAGCCGCCCGCGCGTGATGTGGAGCGCGGTGATCAAGAACAGGAGCGTGGTGATGTTGAAGGCCAGCGTGAACGGAGGCACACCCCACGCACCGCCGAACGCGGCCGCGAGCGCGGCCATCAGGATCGACGACACCGCGCTGAGCAGGATCATCCACAGGATCACGATCCCGTCCCACTCGGGCGCGAGGAACAGCGCGAGCCCGAGGCCGGTGAGCACACCGTTGAACCCGTAGAGACCCGCGTGGATCGCGTCACGGTCGAACCCCAGCGCCAGCGCGGCCAGCGTCGAAGCCACCACCCCGACCGTGGCCCCGAACCCCAGCCACGGTTGCTGCAGCCAGGCGGCCAGCAGGATGAACGCGCCCGTGATCGGGCTGTTCATGAACACCACCTGCCCGATTCCGCGCAGGCAGTACTCGACGAAGCCGACCACGGGCACCTTCAGCGCCCGTTCGTCGACCTCGGGCATGGTGCCGTTGATCCATCGCCACGGTCCGTGATGGCCGCGTTCCGGTGGTGCTGTGGTCATGACCGCCTCCTCCGGCGGATGGGGTGTGTTCTCGACGTGCCGGACCGGGCGGGAGGCCAGCCGCCTCCCGCCCGGGTCACCGGGCCGGCGTCGGCGTCAGAAACTCGCCGTCGGCACGCTCATGCCCTGCTCGACCTGCGCCGGGCCGGAAGCCGATGGACGCACGTCGATGTCGAAGATCGCGGTGGGCAGGTACACGGTGGAGCACGAGTTCGGGATGTCGACCACGCCCGAGAGCCTGCCCTCGATCGGCGCCGAGCCCAGGATCATGTACGCCTGGATCGCGCTGTAGCCGAACTTCTGCAGGTAGTCGATGGCGTGCAGGCAGGCCCGCTGGTACGACAGGTGCGAGTCGAGGTAGTGCTGCACCCCGTCGAGCGTGACCGAGGTGCCGGAGAACGCGAGCCACTGGCTGTACTGCGGGTCGACGTTGCCCGGCATGAAGATCGCGTTCTCGGAGACGCCGTAGGTCTCCATCCCGCCCTTGATCAGGTCGACGTGCAGGTCCATGAACCCGCCCATCTCGATGGCGCCGCAGAACGTGATCTCGCCGTCGCCCTGCGAGAAGTGCAGGTCGCCCATCGAGAGTTTCGCGCCGTCGACGAACACCGGGTAGAACACCCGGGTTCCCTTGGTGAAGTTCTTGATGTCCTGGTTCCCGCCGTTCTCCCGCGGCGGCGCGGTGCGTGCGGCCTCGGCCGCGACCCGGTCGAACTCGGCGCCGGTGAGGCTGCCGAGGATCGCGGAATCCGGCAGCGGCGGCAGCGCCAGCGGTGGCACCCGGTTCGGGTCGGTGTCGATCAGTGCCTGTTCGCGCGCGTTCCACTTGGCGAGCAGCGCACCGGACGGAGCCGTGCCCATCAGCCCGGGGTGCACGATGCCGGTGTAGGAGACGCCCGGAACGTGCCGTGAGGTGGCGACCCCGCCCATGAAGTCCCAGACCACCTTGTAGGCGTCGGGGAACCACTCCGTGAGGAAACCGCCGCCGTTCTTGGTGGCGAAGACCCCGGTGTAGCCCCAGCCCTGGCCGGCGAGCGGTCCCGAGTCCTCCTGCGGAATCGGGCCGACGTCGAGGATGTCGACGACGAGGAGGTCACCCGGCTGGGCGCCCTCGACCGCGATCGGCCCGCTGAGCACGTGCACGCCGGGCAGCGGTGCGTTCAGCACGTCTTCGGCGGAATCGTCGTTGTGGATCGCGCCGTCGAACCATTCGCGGCAGTGGACGCGGAACGAATCCCCCGGCTTGACCTGAACCTGGGCGGGAATGTCCCCGTGCCACCGGTTGTGGCCGACAATTTCTTGTTCGGTGAATTTCTTCGTGGAATCGAGTGAAAAAACAACTTGCGGCATGGCATCTCCCGACGGCTTGGTAGGCGACCGTATTTGTGCGTGCTGAGCACCTCCGCGACGCGGAGCGTGGCGGCTCCGCAGAGCACCCGGGCATCAGCCGCAGTTCTTCTTCGCCGGCCCAGCGAGCGGGCCATTGCCCGGCAGGGCGCAGGCTGGGCCGCGTTCGCCTAAGGTCTCGGCAGACGTCGCAGCGCGGGGTTCGGTGTCGGCACCGGCCCGCGCGACCGGCCGCGAGCGGGCGGCACCGCGGACACCACGGCCGGCTCGTCGCGAGTTTTCTCCGTGTGGTCGATGGCCGTGACCAGCTCACGCCGTGCCAGCGAAAGCATCGGCGCACAGTAGTTCCGGGCTGCTTCGCCGCCGCAGACCGGACACGACGATCTCGGCGCGGCCGTCCCCATCGGCAGGCGCACCTCGAAGACGCCGTCCCGTGCGCATCGATATTGGTACGTCGCCATCGCAGCCTCCCAACTGCTTGCTCTCTCTTCGCCGCGGAATTGATCAAATCGCTCCGCCGAAAAGAAAATCAGAGCAGTGAACGACGTTACCAGCCTGATGATTCGCGCACAATCAAGCGATACGCCGGAATGAATTTGTGCGCAGAGATACCCCTCGTCCACTTGCGGTGACCGGTCCGGTGGCCACCCGGCGCGGTGAAACGACGAACGGCCCGCCTCCCCGAAAGGAAGCGGGCCGCTCTTCGTGAAGAGATCTCTACTCGCCGCCGCGAGCCATCCGCAGCACGTCGAGCGCCTCGTCCAGCTGCGCCTCGGTGAGCTTGCCGTCCTTGACGAAGCCGCGTTCGATCACGACCTCGCGGATGGTCTTGAGCTCCTTGAGCGCCTGCTTCGCCACGGCCGCGGCCGCTTCGTAGCCGATGTACTTGTTCAGCGGCGTCACGATGGACGGCGAACCCTCGGCGTACTGCCGGGTCCGCTCGACGTTGGCGGTGACGCCGTTGAAGACCTTGTCCGCCAGCAGACGCGAGACGGCGGCCAGCAGGCGGGCCGACTCGAGGACGTTGCGGGCGATGACGGGCAGGTTCACGTTGAGCTGGAAGTTGCCCGCCGCGCCGGCGAAGGCGACGGCGGCGTCGTTGCCGACGACCTGCGCCACGACCTGCAGCGTCGCCTCCGGGATGACCGGGTTGACCTTGCCCGGCATGATCGAGGAGCCCGGCTGGAGGTCCGGCAGGGCCAGCTCGGCGAGCCCGGTGCGCGGGCCGGAACCGAGCCAGCGCAGGTCGTTCGCGATCTTGTTGAGGGACACGGCGATCGTGCGCAGGTGGCCGGATGTCTCGACCACGCTGTCCTGCGTCGCCTGCGCCTCGAAGTGGTTGCGGGCCTCCGTGAGTGGCAGGCCGGTGAGCGCGGCCAGCTCGGCGGACACGGCCGCGCCGAAGCCGTCGGGAGCGTTGAGGCCGGAGCCGACGGCGGTGCCGCCGATGGGCAGCTCGCCCAGGCGCGGCAGGCCGGACTGCAGGCGCTCGATGCCGAAGCGGATCTGTGCGGCCCACGCGCCGGCTTCCTGGCCGAGCGTGATCGGCACGGCGTCCATCAGGTGCGTGCGGCCGGACTTCACGACGCCGGCCCACTCCTGCGCGCGCGTCTCGATCGCGCCGGCGAGGTGCTCGAGGGCCGGGATGACGTCGGTGAGCACGGCTTCTGTGGCGGCCACGTGGATGGTCGTCGGGAAGGTGTCGTTGGACGACTGCGAGGCGTTGACGTGGTCGTTCGGGTGCACGTCGCGGCCGAGGGCGCGCGTGGCGAGCGTCGCGATGACCTCGTTGGCGTTCATGTTCGACGACGTGCCCGAGCCGGTCTGGAAGACGTCGATCGGGAACTGGTCGTCGTACTTGCCCTCGGCGACGCCGTCGGCGGCCGCGGCGATGGCCTCCGCGACGTCGGCGTCCAGCACGCCCAGCTTCTGGTTCACGCGCGCGGCGGCGGCCTTCAACAGGCCCAGCGCACGGATCTGAGCGCGCTCGAGACCGCGGCCGGAGACGGGGAAGTTCTCCACGGCACGCTGCGTCTGCGCGCGGTAGAGCGCGTCGACCGGGACGCGGACCTCACCCATCGTGTCGTGTTCGATCCGGTATTCCTGTTCTGCCATACCCCCGATTCTGGCCCTGATTCGTGACAACGGCGTGGTGGCGTCGCCCACGCCGAACCGGTATTTCACCCGTGAGATCGGACTAGGATCGGGTGTGTTCTCGATCACCGCCAACCACCACTGGCTGGAGCGAGCTGTATGGACTACGACCTCGTGATCATCGGCGCCGGGCCCACCGGGCTGTTCGCCGCCTACTACGCGGGATTCCGCGGCCTTTCCATGGCCGTGGTCGATTCCCTGCCCGAACCGGGCGGCCAGATCACCGCGATGTACCCCGAGAAGATGATCTACGACGTGGGCGGCTTCGCGGCCGTCCGCGGGCGTGACCTGGTGCAGGGCCTCGTCGACCAGGCGGCGCCGTGGAACCCGGCGTACCTGCTGGGCCGCAAGGCCGAGAAGCTGGAAACGGTGGGAGACCGCATCGAGCTGACCCTCGACGGCGGCGACGTGCTGAGTGCCGGAGCCGTCCTGATCACGGCCGGGATCGGCGAGTTCACGCCCCGCCCGTTGCCCGCGGGCGACGGCTGGCTGGGCCGCGGGATGGTGCACTTCGTGCCGTCGCTGCAGGTCCACGCCGGCCAGCACGTGGTCGTGGTCGGCGGCGGCGACTCGGCGTTCGACTGGTGCCTGGCGCTGCACCCGGTGGCGGCGAGCGTGACGCTGGTGCACCGGCGCGGGAAGTTCCGCGCGGCCGAGTCGATCGTGCGGCAGGTGCGGGAGCTGGGCGTGCCGCTGGTCACCGACGCCGAGGTGACGCGGTTCGTCGAGTCGCCTTCGGGCGAGCTGGAGCGCGTCGAGGTGTCGGTGAAGGGCGGCGAGGACCTGACGCTGCCGGCCAACGCCGTGGTCGCCGCGCTGGGGTTCACGGCCGATCTGGGGCCGATCGAGAGCTGGGGCCTGGAGATCGACCACCGCGCCATCACGGTCGACTCGACGATGGCGACGGCCCGCCCGCGCGTGTACGCGGCCGGGGACGTGGCCCACTACCCGGGCAAGGTGAAGCTCATCGCCACCGGCTTCGGCGAAGCGGCGACAGCCGTGAACAACATCGCGGTGGCGCTCGACCCGGACGCCCACCTGTTCCCGGGCCACTCCAGCAACGCCGAGTGATCCAGCCGGTCCGGTGAATCAGGCGGTCAGGTGGTTCAGCCGGTCTTCGACGAGAGCCACGGTTCGTACGCGACCACCGACGTGTAGATCGACGGGGCCGTCGCGCACGTCGGGGAACCGTTGCCGGGGCGGCTGGTCACGCCGATGAGCGTCCAGCGGTCGCCGTCGCGGGTCAGCTCGGGGCCGCCGGAGTCGCCGTAGCAGGAACCGGCCTTGCCGGACGGGTTGTCGGTGCAGAGCTCGGCCGTGCCGTCGAACGACGACGTGCAGTTGGCGCCCTCGACGAGGTGCGTGTCGAGCTGCTGCAGCGTCGGCACGGGATCGCCGCAACCGGGTGTGGCACAGGTCTGGCCCCAGCCCAGCACCCGGGCCGGAGTGCCCGGCGCGGCGGCGGCGCCGACGGCGATCGGCGCCGTCTTCGCGGGCGCGGCGAGGCGGACGAGCGCGATGTCACCCGTCTGCGTGGCGGCGTTGAAGTGCGGGTTGAGCACGATCTCGGCCGGCTGGGCCGTTTCGCCGCCGGAGTCGCTTTCGTTGGTGCCCAAGCGGAACGTGAGCGTCGCCGGGTCCTTTCCGGACACGCAGTGGGCGGCGGTGACCACCCACGCGGGCGCGATCAGCGAGCCGGCGCAGAAGAGCGTGCCCGATTCGGTGTGCATGGACACCGCGAACGGGTAGGGCTCGTCGGCGCCGGTCCCGCCGACGATGGCCGGTCCGGCGGCCGCGCTGCCGGCGGTGAGTGCGGTTCCCGCGACGAACGTGAGCAGCAGCGCGAACAACCGCTTGGGCACCGGGCGAACTCCTTGGGGTCAGGGCAGGGGCGGGACGACGTCTTCGTCCTCGCGCACGTCGAGGTTGCCGTCGAAGTTCACGGACGAGTAGGCCCGCAGCTTCTCCAGCCGGTGGTAACCGTCGATCATTCTGACGGTGCCGGACTTGGACCGCATCACGATCGACTGCGTGGTGGCGCCGCCGGCGCGGTAGTGCACGCCGCGCAGCAGGTCGCCGTCGGTGACGCCGGTGGCGCAGAAGAAGATGTTGTCGCCGCGCACGAGGTCGTCGTTGGTGAGCACGCGGTCGAGGTCGTGGCCGGCGGCCAGGGCCTTCTCGCGCTCGAGCTCGTCCTTCGGCCACAGCCGGCCCTGCAGCTCACCGCCGAGGCACTTCATCGCGCACGCGGCGATGATGCCTTCCGGGGTGCCGCCGATGCCGATCAACATGTCGACACCGGTCGTCGGACGGGCCGCGGCGATGGCTCCGGCGACGTCGCCGTCGGAGATGAAGCGGATGCGCGCGCCGGCCTCGCGGATCTCCTTGATGATCTGCTCGTGGCGCGGCCGGTCGAGCACGCACACGGTCACGTCGCCGACGCTGGAGTTCTTGGCCTTCGCCACGCGGCGGATGTTTTCCGCGATCGGCGCGGCGAGGTCCACCTTGCCCGCGGCGTCCGGCCCGACGGCCAGCTTCTCCATGTAGAACACGGCCGACGGGTCGAACATCGCCCCGCGCTCGGCGACGGCCAGCACAGCCAGCGCGTTGGGCATGCCCTTGGCCATCAGGGTGGTGCCGTCGACGGGGTCGACCGCGACGTCGCAGTCGGGGCCGTCGCCGTTGCCCACCTCCTCGCCGTTGAACAGCATGGGCGCTTCGTCCTTCTCGCCCTCGCCGATCACGACCACGCCGCGCATCGAGACGGTGGAGACGAGCTGGCGCATCGCGTCGACGGCGGCTCCGTCGCCCCCGATCTTGTCGCCGCGGCCGACCCAGCGGCCGGCGGCCATCGCCGCGGCCTCGGTCACGCGGACGAGCTCCATGGCGAGGTTGCGGTCGGGTGCTTCGCGACGTGGGTCACTGGCGGTGCTCATGCGGGCCTCCCGGATCGCGGAATTCGGCGGGAGAACAGTGTCTCAGATGATCGCGTCACCTGAACGATTCAGTCGCGCATGGTGCACATCACTGTGCGTCGTCGGAATTCTCCACGGACGCCAACGCCGCCTCGATCCGCTCGCGCGCGCCCTCCAGGTGACGCTCGCAAACTTTGGCGAGCTCCTCGCCCTTTTCCCACAACGCCAGCGACTGCTCCAGGGACAGGCCGCCGGCTTCGAGCTCCCTGACCACCTCGACCAGCCGGTCGCGCGCCTGCTCGTAACCGAGTCCGGCGGTTTCGCTGCCTGCTTCGCTCACGCTCGACGCTCTCCGATGTTCCGATGCACGGGCTGTTCGGGCACAGTACCGCGCTGGTGATGGTCGGCGCTGGACCGCTGGGCCGGCTGGGCAAGGCCTCCCGCCTGCGTGAGGTGAGACGCCCGTCGAGGCGGTTGTGCGCGGACCTTGGGGCGGACCGATTCTCCTGCGTCACCACGGCGGCGTCAGCGAGAGGCGATCAGGCTCCCTTGGCGCGCACCGTCGGTACCGTTCGGTCGCGTCTCGGCCGGTCGCGCTGAGCTTGGCTACCGAGTGGTGCGTCCGCGCTGCCACGGGCCGGCCGCGCCCGGGGCTGTCACGACCGGTGATCGACGCGGTGCCGTCCGCCCGTTCGCGGGGGCGGTGGGGCCGGCGGTGGGTTGCGGGACTGCTCGCGGCAGACGAGGGCGCTGGCCATGGCGTTGTCGTAGCCGACGAAGGCGAGGGCGAACTCCTGGCCGTCACCTTCGGCGATCGCGTCCTCGAGGGTTTCCTGGGCGCTCGCGACGCGGCGGCGGTGGTCGGCGCCCTCGGCGAACCACCAGCGGGTGCCGACGTGGACGGACGTGGCCTCGGACAGGCGGCGCAGCTGGGGGCCGAGCTGGCGGCGGGCGGCGGTGCCGCAGCCGGCGAGCAGGGCCGTCCAGCATTCGCTGGCGGCGCTGTCGGTGACGCGCGCCTGGTGGAGCAGGGCGCGGGCGTCGAGGCGGGCGGCGGCGTCGACGGTGAGCGGGAGGAACGCCGGCGCCCTGGTGGTCACGGCCCGTCTCCTTCCGTCTCGCGCGTTTCCGCGACGGCGTGGATCGCCCCGTCGGCGATCCGCACGCGCAGGCGTGCACCGTCCTCGATCTGGGAGACGGAGCGCAGCACCTGGAGGTTGCCTGCGTCGTCGGTGAATTGCACGACGGCGTAGCCGCGGGCCATCGTCGCGGCCGGGCCGAGGGCGGTCAGCCGGCCGCGCGCGCCGGCGATTTCGGCCTGGTCCTTGGCGAGCAGGCCGAGCATGGCGCGCCGGCCGCGTTCGCGGTGCATCTCGACGTCGTCGAGGCGGCGCTGGACCGGGCCCAGCGGGTCGGCGAGCGACGGGCGGCTGCGCAGCTGGGTGAGCAGCCGGGTCTGCGTGTCGACCCAGCCGTGCAGCGCGCGGCGGCCGCGGTCGCGCATCTGGCGGACGCGGGCGGTCTCCTCGCGCACGTCGGGCACGATGCGCTTGCTCGCGTCCGTCGGCGTGGAGCAGCGCAGGTCGGCGACGTGGTCGAGCAACGGCGTGTCCGGCTCGTGCCCGATGGCGCTCACCACCGGCGTGCCCGCGGACGCGACGGCCCGGCACAGCGCCTCGTCGGAGAACGGCAGCAGGTCCTCCACGCTGCCGCCGCCGCGGGCGATCACGATCACGTCCACCTCCGGGTCTTTGTCCAGTGTGGACAGAGCACGGAGGATCTGCGGCACGGCCTGCGGGCCCTGCACGGCGGTGTTCACGACCTTGAACAGCACGTGCGGCCAGCGGGCCTGCGCGTTGACGAGCACGTCTCGCTCCGCCGCCGAAGCGCGGCCGGTGATGAGGCCGATGCCTTGGGGCAGAAAGGGAATCGGGCGTTTGCGCTCGCCCGAGAACAGGCCTTCGGCCGCCAGCAGCTTGCGCAGCCGTTCGATGCGCGCGAGCAGCTCGCCGATGCCGACGGCGCGGATCTCGTCGGCGCGCAGGCTGAGCGTGCCGCGGCCGAAGAAGAACGACGGCTTCGCGTGCACCACCACGCGGTCGCCTTCGCGCAGCGGCGTCGCGAGCTCGCGCACCAGCCACATCGGCGCGGTCACGGACATCGAGACGTCGGCCGACGGGTCGCGCAGCGTCAGGAACGCCGTCTGCGTGCCGGGGCGCGCGTTGATCTGCGTGACCTGGCCCTCCACCCACACGGCGCCGAGGCGGTGGATCCAGTCGCCGATCTTGCGCGCGACGGTGCGGACCGGCCAGGGGTTCTCGGCGCTGGTCGAGGGGTCGCTGCTCACTGGCCTTCCGCGTCGTCGCCCTGCTGGCCCGCCTCTTCTTCCGCCTTGCGCGCGTTGCCGATGCGCCGCGCGAGCATGCCGACGAACGACGCGCGGTCGGCGTTGGCCTTCTCGTAGTCGAGGATCTCCTCGAGCTGCGGCACGGTCAGGCGACGCAGGCGGGCGCGCAGCTGGGGCAGCGTGAGGTCGTCGTAGCCGGCCAGGCCCGCGGGGCCACCGGTGCTGTCGTTCTCGCCGTCGGCGTGGTCCTCGGCCAGGGCGCGTTCTTCCTGCGTCCACGGGTCGTCGGCTTCGTCCGTGAGCCCGGGCAGGTTCGGGCGGTGGCCGTTGGCCTGCGGCTCGGGCAGGTCGTCGACGGGCACCAGCGTGGGACGCGTCGGCAGGTCGGGCTCGACGTCCTCGTCGAACGTCGCCCAGCTCGGCGTGTCCTCGACCGGGCGGAGGCCGGACAGCGCGTCGTCGCCCTTGATCGCCAGCTCGGTGACGTGTTGCTGGACACGCATGGACAGCTGGAGGACCTGGCTGACGACAGTCACGGGCAGGCCGGTGATCTGCTTCGGGAGCTCACGAACCCGCTCGGCGGTGGTGACGGCGAGGCCCGCGGCGACCCGGAGGGGGAGCGGGAGTGGCTTCATGCCGTCTAGCGTGCCGTATGTGGGCCATCCTGCCCAACCGAACGGGTGGGTTGGGGCACAGGACGTGACTCCCGGCACAGCCCGGATGGCCGCCGACGTCATCCGAAAGAGGACTTCGAAGCCGGTACGGCACAGCCCGTACCCTGGGGGCATGACTTCTGCGAGTCCCGGAACCGAGCCCGCCGGTACCCCGACGATCTCCCAGTCCGGCGCCGCCAAACGCGTGTTGCTCGCGAAGCCGCGCGGCTACTGCGCCGGCGTGGATCGCGCGGTGATCGCCGTGGAGAAGGCGCTGGAGCTCTACGGCGCGCCGGTGTACGTGCGCAAGGAGATCGTCCACAACCGCCACGTGGTCGACACCCTGCGCGAACGCGGCGCGATCTTCGTGGACGAGACGTCGGAGGTGCCCGAGGGCGCCCTCGTCGTGTTCTCGGCCCACGGTGTTTCGCCGGCCGTGCACGCCGAGGCGGCCGACCGCAACCTCCGCACCATCGACGCGACCTGCCCGCTCGTGACGAAGGTGCACAAAGAGGTCAACCGCTTCGCCAAGGACGACTACGACATCCTGCTGATCGGCCACGAAGGCCACGAAGAGGTCGAGGGCACCGCGGGCGAGGCGCCCGACAAGGTGCAGCTCGTGGACAAGGCCGAGGACGTCGACAAGGTCGACGTGCGCGACCCGTCCAAGGTGATCTGGCTCTCCCAGACCACCCTTTCGGTCGACGAGACGATGGAACGCGTCGACCAGCTCCGCGAACGCTTCCCCGGCCTGGCCGACCCGCCCAGCGACGACATCTGCTACGCCACCACCAACCGCCAGGTGGCCGTGAAGGCCATGGCGCCGGAGTGCGACCTGGTCCTGGTGGTGGGCTCGACGAACTCCTCGAACTCCAAGCGCCTCGTCGAGGTCGCCCTGAAGGCCGGCGCGCGTGCGTCGTACCTGATCGACTTCGCCTCAGAGGTCGACGAGTCCTGGCTTTCGGGCGTGTCGACGGTCGGGGTGACTTCGGGTGCCTCGGTGCCGGACGTGCTGGTGATGGACCTGCTGACCTGGCTGGCCGAGCGCGGCTACGGCCAGGTCGACGAGGTGACGACGGCGAACGAGAAGGTTGCGTTCGCGTTGCCGAAGGAGCTCCGGAAGGCCGCCAAGTCGGAGTCCTGACGAGGGCTTGGCTTTTTGAGGCCGCGGCGGTCGCCGGTTTTCCGGCGGGCGCCGCGGCTTTTTCGTGTGCTGCGCCTCGGATTTCGGGCGGGCGACGAGTTACTGCTGGGCTGCGGGTTGCGTGGAGCTGATGCTCTGCCGAGCCTGTTTCTCGCGATGAGTTCGGATTGCGACCGCTGCCGGCCTTGGCGTTCGATGCCAGGCGCCGGCGGGGGTCGGCCGATGCGGGCCGACGTTGTGAATCCCCGTGGTGGTGGCAGTGCCGGGCGCTTCACGGTGGTTCTTGCGATTGCTGCTGCCTGAGGTCCTCTGGTTGAGCTCCTAGGAGTACATGCGCTGGCTTCCCGGAACGGCCGCGATCGGGCGTTGAGCGCGGCTTCAGATTGCGTGCAGCCGGCCTTAGGTGTTGCCGCCCGAACCCGGAGCCCTCGGGGTGAGCCGGCGAAATACTCGCGTCGGTTCGCGGGGTTGGCGGTGCGGTCCTGGGTGTCGAGTGCGGCTTTCGGGTTGTCGAAGCCCTCAAGCCGGTTTGTTCTCGCCCCTGCGTTCTTGGAGTGGCTGCCAGTTGTGGGCGTCCGGCGGGCAGGGCGCGCGGCAGGGACTTCGCCACAGGTGGCGGATGTGCGAAGGCCGCCGATCCGGGGTGGATCGGCGGCCTTCGTGGTGGGCCGGGCCGGGTGGGCCGGCCGTCAACGTTGTCCGGTCAGGATTCGTCGTCCCAGGGGCGGGGGCGGCGCGGGGGTTCGCGGCGCGGCGGGCGCGGGCGGCCGGGTGGTGGTTCGTCGGCGCGGGGGCGGCGGCGGGGTGGGGGCGCGTCGCCGCGGGGGTCGCGGCGGCGGGGGTCGCCTTCGGGTGGGCGGGGGCGGCGGCCGTCCGGCGGGGGCTTGCGCGCGCCGCGGGGGGCGGGGTCGCCGGGTTCGCGGCGCGGGCGGGCGCCGGGGTCCGCAGGCGGCCGGGGGCGGCGCGGGGGTGGGCTGTCGAGGTCGCGGTCGCGGGGCGGGCGGCGCGCGCCGGCGGGCGGCGGGGCCTGACCGGCGCCGGCGGGACGACCCGAGCCCGGCGGGCGCGTGCGCGGGCGAGCGGGCGGCTCGTCGCCGTCTTCGCGGTCGCGCGGCGGTTTGCCGTTCTTGAGCTTCACGGCGGCGTCGGGGTCGCGTTCGCGGAAGATGCGGAAGAACCCGAACAGCAGCGTGACGCCGGTGGTGATCGCCATCGTCGGGAAGCCGTTGATCAGCGGCGTGCCGATGTTGAGCAGCTTCGACAGGGTGTCGCTGCCCGAGCCGGACCCGCCGGTCACCAGCACCACGCCGGGCACCGTGACGGCCAGCACCAGCGGCGGCTGCACCATCGGTCCGAACAGAGCGCGTCTCTGCACCGCGCCCACCGCGAACACAGCGCCCAGGAAGTAGCCGGCCTTGAACACGAAGTCGAGGCTGCCCTTGGTCTTCTCGTCGATGATGGCGCCCAGCACGGCCAGGCCGAAGCCCACGAGGACAGCCGCCCACCAAGGCAGGCCGCGCCTCTCGCCGACGACGAGACGCTCGTCCCAGGGCACGGTGGCGTCTTCGGCATCAGGATCGCTCTGGCGATCGCGTATCGCGGTCACGAGGCAACACCGTAGCCGTTACTTGTCACGATCTTGCTGCCACTGCCGAAGACCGCCCTGACCAGCCACCCGGCAGCGTGACGTGAGTTGCCGGCAGCTGGAACACGTGGTGTCCCGCGGCCCGTCTCGCCGCGTACCGCGCCCTGTCCGTGGTCTGGTCACCTGACCTGCGGATACAGCCCACTGGTCTGGTCCGACCGGCCGTCCCGTCGTCGCTCGGACGCCAGCCGCCCCGTCGCGCACCGGCCGCGGCGGTCGGCTACGCGGAACGTTCCCGCTACCCGGAAACCTCACAGCGACTGAACCAAACCCCGGGCAGCGCAAATGCCCCATCGACCCCGAACCGGCCACGGTCGGAACGCACCGTGACGAGCCGTGCCGCCTCAGCTGCCGCGATCACGAGCCACGCCGGGCAAGGCTGCCGCCGTCTCGCGCTGCCTCCGGTGCGGCGCGCCGTCCGCACGTCCGGCACCGGCGCCGAGCTACCGGCCACGCCTGGCTGGCGCGCTACGGGTTGCCGCGGTTCAGCTACCGGGGCCGCAGACCACCAGCCACGCGCACTGGACGCTGTGCACCGAGCATCCCGCGCAGAGTGCCGAGCAGGAGCCGTGCCGTCCAAGCGCCTGCCGCGGGCCGTACGATCCCTGCCGCCAGCTGCCCTGGCGATCAGCTGTGACCGAAAGCGTGACACCGCACTGTCCGCCGCGTCCGTCCGGACGCCGCCTCACGGGCGCGATCATCGAGGCAGGCCTCCACCCGCCAGAGGCCGTCCGGCGAAGGGCCGCCGCGAAGAAGCCGTCTTCAGCTAGCTGCCAACTCGTCCCCCTTCCGTACCTCCGGCACCTGCGACGGGCTGCCCGACGCGTCCGTCAGGGGTGCCACCGTCGCGCGGAAGCTCTCCAGCGCCTCCAGTTCGCGCCGTCGCGCGGAGAGGAACCGCTGCAGGTGCGTACTCGTGAGGTTGAGCGCCTCGACCGCGTTGCCCGCCGAACGGTGTGCCGCCGCGGCCCCGGCTCGGACCTGCTCGACGTCCTCCACCAGCGCCCGGTCGCTCGCGGCGAACAAGGCCGCCGACGCCAGCACCCCGAACCCCGTCGGTCCACACAGGAACACCCGGCGGTCGATCAGCCAGCGCAGCAGCTCCGGGTCGGTGTCGAGCGCGGCGACCACGGCCGCGTCGGACGGGACGAACATGATCGTGCCGTAGATCGCGTCGGCCCAGCGCTGGTAACCCTTGCCGGCGAGCTCGGCCGCGCGGGACCGGATCTGTCGCACGTGGGCGCGCAACGCGTCGAGCCGTTCCTCGGGATCGTCGGTCTCCACGGCCTCGGCCCAGATCGCCATACTGGCCTTCGCATCGACAGGCACGGTGCGGCCGCCGCCCACGCGCAGCACCATGTCCGGCTTCACACTGCCGCCGCCGGCCAGGTCGGTCTGCAGCGTGAAATGCAGTTCTTCGCGCAACCCCAACGCGCGCGCGGTCTCGACCAGCACCTGCTCACCGAGCTCACCGCGGCCGCTGATCGACGCGAACGCCACCTCGTACCGCCGCAACGCCAGCTGCTGCTGGTCGTTCTTCGCGCGCTCGGCCGCCACGAGCCGCGCCGCCGCGTCGGCCCGGCGCATGCCGTCGCCGTAGAGCCGCCACAGCAGCGCGACCGCGACGCACAGGAGCAGCGCGAGCACGACGGCCGCGGTCGTGATCACCGTCTCCACCCGAGTCTCCTTTCCTCGCCCGATCAAGCCCTGCTCGATCAAGCCCTGCTCGATCAAGCCCTGCTCGATCAAGCCCTGCCCGATCAACCGGACCAGTCGGAACGGCCGGTACCGATCGACGCCGACATCATGGCGGACCGCACCGACAAAAACCGGCAAGCGCGGTCGCGCTGCGTAGCTGACCAGCGCGTTCACCGGTTCGGCCGTCGGCGTGTCCACCAGGGCCCTGATAGGGTTCGTACACACGTTCGAGTGGCTCTCCGGCGAGTCTCCGCGGTTTCGTCGTGATCGCCTCTTACCGTGGTTGCCGTGAGACTCCTCCACACCTCCGACTGGCACGTCGGCCGCACGTTCCACGGCGCCGACCTGCTCGCCGAGCAGGAGGCCGTCCTCACCCACCTCGCCGAGCTCGTCACGAGCGAGCACGTCGACGTTGTGGTGGTGGCAGGCGACATCTACGACCGCGCGGTCCCTTCGGCCGAAGCGGTCCGAGTCGCGACCAAGGCCATGAGCCGCATCCGCCAGGCCGGCGCGCAGCTCGTGATCACACCCGGCAACCACGACTCCGCGGCGCGGCTGGGCGCCTTCGCGGACTTCGCGGCTGCCGGCGGTCTGCACCTGCGCGCCACGATCGCGGGCCTCGCCGAACCCGTGCTGCTGAACGACGAACACGGCGACGTCGCGATCTACGGCATCCCGTACCTCGAACCCGAGCCGTCGCGCCACGCGCTGGGTGTGCCCGAAGCGCGCGGCCACACCGGCGTGCTCACCGAAGCCATGCGCCGCGTGCGCGAAGACCTTGGCACGCGGCCGAAAACGCGCTCGGTCGTGCTGGCTCACGCCTTCGTGACGGGCGGCGCGAGCAGTGAATCCGAACGCACCATCGCCGTCGGCGGCGTCGAACAGGTCCCGGGCGACGTGTTCGACGGCGTCGACTACGTCGCGCTCGGCCACCTCCACGGCCCGCAGGCGCTCGCCGAGCACCTCCGCTACTCCGGTAGCCCGCTGGCCTACTCGTTTTCCGAAGCGCGCCAACGGAAATCGGTCTGGCTCGTCGACCTCGACGCGGCCGGGCTCGCCAACGTCCGCCGCCACGAACTGCCCGTGCCGCGCCCGCTCGCGACGTTGCGCGGCGAGCTGCAGGAGCTGCTCGACGCACCGGAACACGAGGAATGGCGCGACCACTTCCTCTCGGTCACGGTCACCGACCGCGTGCGCCCGGTCGACGCGATGCGCCGCCTGCGCGAGCGGTTCCCGTACGCGGTGCACCTCGACTGGGAGCCCGAGGGCGGGCTGGCAGGCGCGCAGCTGAAGTACGCCGACGCCGTCCGCGGCCGCACCGACATCGAGATCGCCCGCAGCTTCCTCGACGACTGCCGCGGCGCGCTCCCCACGGAAACCGAGGAACGGCTGGTGTTTCTCGCGCTCGAAGCGGCCAACCGGGCGGCGGTGGCGAAACTGTGAGGCTGCACCTGCTGGAGGTCGAGGCGTTCGGTCCGTACGCGGGCCGCGAGGTGGTCGATTTCGACGCACTCGGCGCCGACGGCCTCTTCCTTCTGCACGGCGACACCGGCGCCGGCAAGACCACGCTGCTCGACGCCATCGCGTTCGCGCTGTTCGGCGTGGTCCCGGGCGCGCGCGGTGACGTGAAGCGGCTGCGGTGCGACGTCGCCGCACCCGAACAGCTCACCGAGGTCGTGCTGGAGCTGACGGTGCAACGCCAGCGGCTGCGCATTGTGCGCAGCCCCGAGTACCAGCGCGCCAAGAAACGCGGCGACGGATTCACCACGCAGCAGGCGAAGGTGTCGCTGACCTGGGTCGGCGAGCCGCCGGCCGGGCTGCCGCCCGACGGGATCATCCGGATCGACGAGGTCGCGCGCACCGTCGAGCGGCTGCTGGGGATGACGGCGGCGCAGTTTTTCCAGGTCGTGTTGTTGCCGCAGGGCGAGTTCGCGAAATTCCTGCGCTCCGACACCACCGAGCGCGAGAAGCTGCTGGAGCGGCTCTTCGGCACCGAGCGGTTCTCCGACGTCGAGCGCTGGTTCGCCGATCTGCGCGCCGAACGCGGGCGGGCACTCGAAAAGCGTCAACAGGAGCTGCGGGAGCTCGTCGCGCGCTACGCCCAGGAAGCGCAGCAGGAGCCGCCCGAAGAAGATCAGGCGGAATGGGTCGACGCCGTGCTCGCGGAAGTCGCCGCACGCGCCGAAGCGGCGGAAACCGAAGCGGCACAGGCACGTTCGGCCGCGACCAAGGCCGAGACCACACTGCGGGAAGCCGAGGAAGACGCCGACCGCATCCGCCGCGTCCGCACCGCGCACACACGGCTCGCGCAGATCGCCGAGACCGCGGGCGAACGCGCGGAATGGACCGAGGAGATCGCGGCCGCGCGGCGGGCGTCGGCCGTGGTGCCCGAGGTCGAGCTGCTGGAGCGGCGGACTTCGGAGCTGGGCGACGCGCAGCTCGCCGAGGCCGACCACACGCGGGCCTTGGGGGAGCTGGGTTTCGACTCCGTCGGCCTCGCGTCGGCGGACCTGCGTGAGCGCGCCGGATCGTTGCGCGAGGAGGCGGGCGCGCTGGCCGAGCTGGTCGCGGAGGCCGAGCAGCAGCGTGTGGACACCGAGCGGCGCGACGAGCGGAAGGCCGCGGCCGGCGCGGCGGCCGAGCGCGTCACCGAGTTGCAGACGCGGCTCGCGGAGGTGCCCGAGCGGCTCACGGCGGTGCGAGGTGAGGCGGCGTCGGCGGCTGAAGCGGCGGCGAAGCTGGACGGTGCGAAGGCGCGCGTCGACGAATTGACGGTTGTTTCTCGCGCGGCCGCGGAGCTGCCGGAGGCCGTCGCGAAGGTCGGGCGCGGCGAGGCGAAGCTGCGCGAGGTCGTGGACGCACATCAGGCGGCTCGTCAGCATCGGCTGGACCTGCGGGAACGTCGGCTGGAAGGGATGGCCGCCGAGCTGGCCGCGAGCCTCGCCGAGGGTGCGCCGTGTCCGGTGTGCGGCTCGGCGGAGCACCCGGCGCCCGCGCGGCACGGGGCCGAGCTCGTGGATCCCGCCGAGGAACGGGCCGCGGAAGAGGCGGAGCAGAAGGCCGGCGCCTTGCGGCAGCGCGTGGTGTCCGCGTTGGAGGAGGCGAAGGCGCGGCTGGACGCGTTGCGCGAGCGGCTGGGCGAGTGGACGGCCGAGTCCGTGGCGGCGGAGCTGGCGGAGGCTCGGGCCGGCGTGGGGGCGCTGTCCGAGCAGGCCGCGCGAAAGGACCGGCTCGCTCGGCAGGTCGTCACGCTGGAGCAGGAAGCCGACCAGCTGGCGGAGCAACGGCGGCGGGCCGACCAGGCCGTCACGGAGGCGCAAGCCGAGGTCCGGGCGCTGGAGGAACGGCTGGCCGAACGCTCGAAGCGGCTGCTCGAAGGGCGCGGTGAGTTCCCGGACGTCACGGCGCGCCGGCGGCATCTGCTCACGTTGGCGGGCGCGTTGGATTCCGTCGCGGAGGCGCGTACGGCAGTGGGTGGTGCGGAGTCCCGGCTCGCCGAGCAGCACGGTCTGGTCGAGATCTCCTTGCACGCCAAGGGTTTCGCCACGCTGGAGGAGATGCGTGGCGCGGTCCGGTCCGACGAGCAGGTCACCAAACTCGAGCAAGGCCTCGCCGAAGCCGAGGCGACGGCCGCGGGGGCGCGGGAGCTGCTGGCGCAGCCCGAGCTGTTCGGGATCTCGCCCGACGACGTCGTGGAAGTCGCGCCGCTGGTCGAGGTGGCGAAGGCCGCGCGCGAACGGGCGGATACGGCGTTCGCGGCGTTGAAGTTCGTGTCGGCGCAGCACGGTGAGCTGAAGAAACTGGCCGCGCGGATGGGCAAGGCACTTGCGGAGTTCGCACCCGTCGAGGCCGAGTACAACGAGCTGCGCGCACTGTCCGAAGTGGTCAACGGCCGCGGCCAGAACTCACGCAAGATGTCGCTGCGGTCGTACGTGCTCGCCGCCCGGCTGGAGGAAGTCGCGCTCGCGGCCACCGCCCGCCTGCGCACCATGAGCCAGGGCCGCTACTCCTTCGTGCACTCCGACGCGGCCGGCGCGCGCGGCACCCGCGGCGGCCTCGGCCTCGACGTGCTCGACGACTACTCCGGCGCCATCCGCCCCGCCAAGACCCTGTCCGGCGGTGAGTCCTTCCTCGCGTCGCTCTCCCTGGCGCTCGGCCTGGCCGACGTCGTCGCCGGCGAAACCGGCGGCGCGCTGCTCGACACCCTGTTCGTCGACGAGGGTTTCGGCACCCTCGACGCCGAAACCCTCGACGTCGTCATGAACATCCTCGACGAACTCCGCGCCGGCGGCCGCGTCGTCGGTTTGGTCTCCCACGTCGAAGAACTCCGCCAACGCATCCCGACCCGCCTCCGCGTGCACAAATCCCGCACCGGCTCGCGAATCGAACTCCGCACGGCGTAGCTCAGCGCGAGTCGCGGGCCACCCCACGGCGCGGGGTCGTGGGGGCCGGGGAGAAACGCGGCATGCCTGCGTGAGCCGCCGCCTGAACGGCCAACGGCCGACGTCAGCGCCGGCGGGAGAACTGATGTCGCCGCCCGGTTGAGCCGCGAGGCGCGGGGAAGCCCGCCGGAGCGACGGGCCCCCTCAGACAGCCTCGTTCGTGAGCGGCTGGCAGTCGGTGTTAGCCGCGGCGGGAGAAGCCGATGCCGCCGCCCGGTTCAGCGGCAAGGCGGGCGGGCCCGCTGGGGTTTCGTCGAGAAGCGGGCCCGCTCAGGGGTCTCGCTCGGGGGCCGGCGGCGGTCGGTGCCAGCTGTGGCGAAGAAGCTGCCGCCGCCGGGTTCAGTAGCAGGGTGGGAGAGGCCCGCTGGGCTGCCCGAGAGACGGGACCGCTCAGGCAGCCTCGTTCGTGAGCGGCTGGCAGTCGGTGTCAGCTGTGGTGGCAGAAGGCAATGCCGCCGCCCGGTTCAGTGGGGAGGCCCGTCGGGCTGTCGCCGAGAAGCGGTGTGCCGCTCGGGCAGCCTCTCACTTGAGCGGTCGGCGGTCGGCGGTAGCTGCGGCGGAAGAAGCCGATGATGTCGCCGGGGCCCGGTGGCCAGGCAGGCGAGCGCGTTCCGGGAGCAACAGCAGCCGTGGTCGAGAACGGGCGGCGGGCCGCCTGCCCGGTCAGGCGGCTTCGTGCGTCAGAAGCCACCGCTTCGCGGCCGTGCCCCAGCGGAAGTTGCCGACGGCGCCGCCGGTGCGGACGACGCGGTGGCAGGGCACGAAGAGGGCGGCGGCGTTGCGGGCGCAGGCCGACGCGGCGGCGCGGACGGCCGTGGGGCTGCCCGAGAGGGTGGCGTACTCGGCGTAGCTCACCGGGCGGCCCGGCGGGACCTTGCGCAGCGTGTCCCAGGCGTGCTGGTGGAAGGCGCCGGAGCGTTGGCGGACCGCGATGTCGTCGACGGCGTCCAGTTCGCCCGCGTGGTAGCGGCGGATGGCGGTGGTGACGGGGCCGAGGTCGCGGCGCTGGGTGAGGGTCGCCGGGGCGAGCGAAGGGGAGATGAGCGGGGTCAGGTCGGCGACGTCGGCGGTCCAGCCGGACGCGAGGACGGCGCCGTCGCCCGCCACGACGGCGGTGAAGGGGCCGATCTTGGTGTCCACGGTGGACCAGAAGGCCGTGCTCACGAGAGGTTCTCCTCGGGGTCGAAGGTCTGCAGGTAACGGGTGGCGTACGAGCTCCACGGCCGCCAGCCGCGGGCCGCGCCGGGAAGGTCGAGGCCGAGGGCGGCGGCGGAGCGGCGTACGGCGGGGTCGGTGGCGAGCAGGACGTCGGGGGCGCCGAGCAAGCGCATCAGGACGTAGTCGGCGTCGACGCCGAAGGAGAGCAGCTCCGCCCGTAGCTCACCTGGGTCCCGACCGACGTGCGGGTCGAGGGTGCCGTCTGCCAAGGCCGCGGCGACCGGCTTGACGTGCGGTTTCACGTCGGCGGCGGCCACGACGTCGGGCTCCGGGAACAGCGTGGTCAGAGTGTCCATCGGCGGGTCACCGGGCGGCACCCGCGAGCCGAGCGCGGCAACGGAGGTGGCGGCCGAGCCGAGCACGGCGCGCAGGACCAGCTCGGGCCCATCAACCGCACCGGGCACGCGCAGCCCCGGCACCTTCGTGACCAGCGGCGCGAGCACCGGATCCGCACCGAGGACACGCGCGACGGCCTCGGGATCCGCGTCGAGGTCGAGCAGCCGCCGCACGCGGGAGACGGCGCTGCCCAGGTCACGCAGGTCGGTCAGCGCCAGGTCGCAGCGGACGTGATCCGGTTGCGGCGAGAGCCAGACCAGGCCGGGGCCGTGGGAAAGCCGCAGCGTGCGGCCGTAGCCGGTGATGCCCTCGGCGCTCTCCTCGACGGCCTCGACCCCGGGCAACGCGCGCGACGCGTGGTAACGCAGCACGCCCTGCGCGTCGAACGGCGCGCGGAACGGGAGTCTCAAGCTGAGCCGCGTCGAGCCGGTGGGTTCGGCGCGGCGTCCGCGCCGCAGTGAAGCGGCGCGAAGCTGCGAAGGCGTCGTCGCGAAGACTTCGCGGATGGTGTCGTTGAACTGCCGGATGCTGGAGAACCCGGCGGCGAAGGCGACGTCGGTCAGCGGCAGCGCCGAGAGCTCGATGAGCAGCCGCGCGGAGTGCGCGCGGTGGGCGCGGGCGAGCGCGAGCGGGCCGGCGCCCAGCTCGGCGGTGAGGACGCGGCCGAGCTGGCGCTCGGAGTAGCCGAGCCGCCGCGCCAGGCCGGGCACGCCTTCGCGCTCGACGAGGCCGTCGGAGATCAGGCGCATGGCGCGGGCGGCCAGGTCGGCGCGGACGTTCCAGTCGGGCGAACCCGGCACCGCGTCCGGCAGGCAACGCCGGCACGCGCGGAAGCCGCTCGCCTGGGCGGCGGCCGACGTGGGGAAGAACCGCACGTTCTGCGCCTTCGGCGTGATCGCCGGGCACGACGGGCGGCAGTAGATGCCGGTGGTGCGCACGGCCATGATGAACTGGCCGTCGAACCGCTGGTCGCGGGCGGTGACGGCCCGGTAGCAGCGCTCGGTGTCGCGCCAGAGCGGGGCGGTCTGGGTGGCCATGTGGTCGATGGTGCCAGCAGGTCGCGGGCTTGGCTGGCGGGAATCCGACACGGCGTTACCGGGTCGGCCGGGGCGTTTGCCGGGCACGTAGACTTTACTGTCGTGAGTCTGACCCTCGGTATCGTCGGCCTGCCCAACGTCGGCAAGTCCACCCTGTTCAACGCGCTGACGCGCAACGACGTGCTCGCCGCGAACTACCCGTTCGCGACGATCGAGCCCAACGTCGGCGTCGTCCCGCTGCCGGACCCGCGGCTCGACAAGCTGGCGGAGATGTACAGCTCGGAGAAGATCGTGCCGGCTGTCGTGTCCTTTGTGGACATCGCGGGCATCGTGAAGGGCGCGTCCGAGGGTGCCGGGCTGGGCAACAAGTTCCTCGCGAACATCCGCGAGGCCAACGCGATCTGCCAGGTCATCCGCGTGTTCGACGACCCGGACGTGGTCCACGTCGACGGCCGCATCGACCCGTCGAGCGACATCGAGACCATCAACACCGAGCTGATCCTCGCCGACCTGCAGACGCTCGACAAGGCCCTGCCTCGCCTCGAGAAGGAGGCGCGCACCAAGAAGGAGGCGCGCCCGGCGCTGGAGAACGCCCAGCGCGCCAAGGAAATCCTCGACGCCGGCCGCACGCTGTTCCAGGCGCAGAAGGAAGTGGACTTCGAGTCGCTGCGCGAGCTGAGCCTGCTGACGACGAAGCCGTTCCTGTACGTCTTCAACGCCGACGAGGGCGTGCTGACCGACGCCGCGCGCCGCGAGGAACTGGAAAAGCTCGTCGCCCCCGCCGACGCCGTCTTCCTCGACGCCAAGGTCGAGTCCGAACTGCTGGAACTCGACGACGAGGAATCCGTGCGCGAGCTGCTGGAATCCGTGGGCCAGGCCGAGCCCGGCCTCAACGCCCTCGCCCGCGCCGGCTTCCACACCCTCGGCCTGCAGACCTACCTCACCGCGGGCCCCAAGGAATCGCGCGCCTGGACCATCCCCCAGGGCGCCACCGCCCCCCAGGCCGCGGGCGTCATCCACACGGACTTCGAGCGCGGCTTCATCAAGGCGGAGATCGTGTCGTACACCGACCTGATGGACGCCGGCTCGATGGCCGCCGCGCGCGCCGCGGGGAAGGTGCGGATGGAGGGCAAGGACTATCTGATGGCGGATGGGGATGTGGTGGAGTTCAGGTTCAACGTCTGAGCCCCGCTCGCGGTCCTGGAAGAGATGGATGGACGCGACTCAACTGCGGTGATCTCGTGGAGTTCGCCTGGTCAGATGTTGTCGTCGAGGATTTCGCCCAGCTCTGTGCGTCGGCGCTGTCGGACGGTGGCGGCTTTCGCCACGGCCAGGCCGCAGAGTGCGAGCACGATGAGTGACACGGCGAGGAGCAGCCAGAACGTGCTGCCGTCGGCAGAGGTGAGCGTGCCGACGAGGACGAAGACGCCGATGAAGCCGTAGAACAACGCCAGCCTCACCTGCCTGGCGAACTGCCGCGCGTACAGCTTGTGCTTCTGCCGGGCGGCGTCCAGGGCCGTGGCCGACGGTGGCTCACCGGCGACCGTGAAAGGCCCGTCGGTGAGGTCGTGAACGGTAGTCGTTCCGGGCCGGGCCAGCTCGAGGCTGGGGCGTGCGCTGTCCTGTGCTGTTCGGCGTACTTCCCAGCCCGCGGATTCGGCGGCATGCCGGACGTCGGACAGGGGGAGGTCTGGGTACTGGCTGGCGTCCAAGAGGTAGCGGCCGTGGACGTCCGGCTCGGCGGCGGCCAGTTCGCCCGCCAGGCGAGTACGGGCACTGCCGACTTCCGCAGGCTCGGTCTGCCGAGCGAAGTGCAGTGTCCAGGCCGTCTCGCCGACGTCTTCGGTGCGTAGCGTCCAGCCCTGCCTGGCCAGTACGTCGAGCAGTTCGGGCTTGGGGATCTCCCGGTACTCCAGCCAGTCGAGGTGCAAGGAAGTGCCGGTGCGCAGGTTCCGCAGCCGGCCCAGCTGACTTTCGCGACGGCGTCGCCGGGTCGCCCGTGGAGTGCCGGCCACCTGTGCGGCGAGGACCAGCACGACCAGTGCCAGAGAGGGCAGCAGCAGCCAGAGTGCGATGGAGTCGGCGACCTTGTCAGACATCCAGTGACAGCTTCCGTCGCTGCTGAGGCGGCTTGAACTCGAGGCCGCGTGCGCCGTTGTAGGTCATCCGCTCGCCGACGTACCGGTAGCCACGCGCGGTGGCGAGCTCCTTGATCATATGGTCGCTCAACGGGTGCGCCGACCACACGGCGACCAACGCCGTCTCGGAGCCCGGGCGAAGTTTCGCCAGCTCGCGGTGCACCTGCTCGACGGCCTTGCCCAGCCGCTGGGTACGCCGCCGCAGCCGGTCGACGAGCAGACTCAGCGCGACCAGGGCGACCACGCTCGCGCCGATCACGTTGGTCACCGTGCCCTTCTCGTCATCTTGGGTTCACGCATCCAGTGTCGCGGTGATCGATCTGGTCGGTTGATCGGTGAACGAAACGCTGTTCACGATCCCATTGAGGATCACCATCAGGTACGGCCAGTCCTCGAGACTCTCACTGGACAGACCGAACGTGGCAATCCGGCGGCGCTCGGGGCACGCGAAACTGACCTGTGCCTGTCGGACCCGGTGCTCGGCAGGACCCGGTTCGCCGAGCGGACCGAACGGCACTGTCACGATCAGCTCCTCGGCGACGATCAGCCCGTCACCCGCGGGGAACCGCTCCAGGACCACTTCGCGTGGAGAACCGGGCGCGCGCAGACCTCCCGCCGCGCCGGCGAGCGGACGTTCCGCGTGCAGGTCCGCAGCGTGGACGGTGACCGAAAACTGAGCGGTGACGATCCGGTGGGGGTCGGTCTCGGACCGGGCACAGCACAGTCCGAAGTAGACGCCACCGTGGTCGTTCAGCTCGGCGATCAGGTATTCCTGGCTGTAGGCGAGATGCAGTGCCTGCCGCTCGGTGAGCCCGTGCAACGATGCACGGAGCCGGTCGTACGTTCGCCGAATCCTGATCTCCGGATTCTCCGTCAGGTCGATCTCGTGCAACTGTTCCGGCACCTTGAAGGCCAGCTGTGCCTCGGTGCGTCCGGGATTGAGCAGGTCCGAGATTCCCATGCTCACCTCGCGGTCAGGATGCCGGTGGCCAAACCGCCCCAGCCGGCTGCGTTCTTGGCGTCGGTCGTGGCGTCGTGCGTGTCGAACAGGCCCGCTGCCGACGGTACTTGCAAGGCGACGTTGGTTCCGCCTTCGAACGCCTTCGCGACGTTCTGCGTCAGCGCGGGGTCGGTGAGCGCACCGGTGCCCATCGCCTTGTCCGCCAGCCATTGTGCGGCCCGGCTCGGGTCCTTCATCTCGCTGATCACTCGCGGCATTTCGTCGGCGAACGCGCGCCCGCCCGCCACCGCGGCGTCGCTCGCAGTGCTCAGCGCGCCACCTGCCCTGGTGACGTCGACCAGGCGGTCGACGCCGGCGACGGCGTCACCAGCGGCGTTGAATCCCTTTGACACCGCGCCGATGCCGGGGATCAGCCCGACGACGTCCCCGCCGAGTGAGACCCACGCGTTCGGGTCGTCGTACTTCTCGTTGACCGCCATGTCCGCGCCGTGTGCGGCCAGCGCGACGGCGCCGGCACCAAGCGCGATCGGACCGCAGATCGGGGTCAGGACGGGGATGAACGCCAACGCACCCGCCACGGCGGACACGATGCCGGCGATGTCCCCGATATCGCCGAGGTGGTCCTTGAACCATCCACCGATGTCGTCGAACATGCCGCCGAGCGAATCCCAGAACGACTCCTTGGGAGCCTCCTCCGCGGCGTCTTTGAGCGCGTCCGCGCAGGTGTCCGCGTCGTCTTCCCAGGCATCGCGTACGTCTTCGGCCTGCCTGCGGAGATCGTCCACCCTGGCCCAAGCGGAGTTCGCCGCGCTGATCTTGTCCGCCGCCTCGTTGTGCATCGTGGCGTTGTCAGGCTGTTGCAGAGCAAGGTCGCGGGCGGACTCGGCTGCGGAGTTCTTCGCCTCGGCGTCCCCGAGAGCTTTCCGGCACTCCTCCTCCAGCTGCTTTGCTTTCTGCTGGTGCGCGTCGAGCCGGTCGGACCAATCGGCAAGGGCTTTGCCCGCCAGCGTCAGCGATTTCTGGCCCCTGTCGAGGTATTCGGGTAGCTGGTCGAGCTTGCCGGCGAACGCTTCGGCGGCGTCGCCGGTCCAGACGTCTTTCTTGTCCTGGATGGATTTCAGCACGTTGTAGGCTTCGTCCGTGTAGGTGGCGGTGTCCTTGATCTGCCTGGCCAGTTCACGAACTGTGCTGACATTGCCGCGCGCCGGGTCGAACCGGAGAGCCGGGTAGTCGGCGTCGCTCATCCGGCGGTCGCCTCTTCGACCTTGGCGGCCATGCGCTGGAGTGAGCTCTTGAGGCCTTCTTCAAGTTCGGCATAACCCTGGACCGCGTTGTCGAGGCCTCCCTTGATGCCGGTGACGGCTTCCTTGATCTTCTTCAGCCCGCCGGACCAGTCCGAGGTGAAGTCGGCACACGCTTCGTCGAGGTCGTCCCTCGGGCTTCGCAATGTCCAGTCCTGCCTCGTCGGCGGGCGTCAGCGGCCGACGAAAGAACCACCTTAGCCAAAACTGGGCGTTTCGGGTGCTGATTCGCCGGGTCTGGTGAAGGTGCGGACCGAATTCACGAAATCGGGGGGCGGAGTACCTCTTCGAGGCGGCCCGATGTTCGTCGGGCGCCGCGTGCTTCGGAGAGTGAAAAGAAGCGCTCAGCCCAGCAGGCCGAGCACCACCAAAGCCGCCAGCGTGAACGACGTCGCGAACAGCGTGATCCAGGCGCGCTGGGTGGCGGAGAGGGCAGTGGGCGAGTTGTTCATCGCGGGTCCTAGCGGGGCGGGGTGGGCGGATTCCGCTGGGATAGCGCGCTGATCAAGGGTGGTGTTACGGCCTGTGGTCGAGATCACGATGGGCGCGGAAAGTGCGCCACAGGACCGCGGCGGCGGAGGCCACCATCAGGGTGAACGCGGTGGTGCCGACGATGATCGCCTGGGTCATGAAAGTCCCCTCCGTGGAAGTGCGTACGAAGAGGGGACGTGTCAGCCCGCGGGAGGTGTCGCCGGGGTCGGGCAGATCACAGGGAGTCGATCTGGGCCGCGAGGGCGAAGTCCTTCGAGGTGAGGCCGCCCGCGGAGTGGGTGGAGAGGGTGAGCGTCACGGTGCGCCAGCGGATGTCGATGTCCGGGTGGTGGTCGGCGGCTTCGGCGAGGTAGCCGACGCGGACCACGAAGGTCACGGCGTCCGGGAAGGACGGGAGGTCGACCGTACGGGTGATGGAGTCGCCGGAACGGCGCCAGTCGGGGACGGTGGCCAGGGCCGATGAGATCTCGGAGTCGCTCAGTAGTTGCGCCATGTGTCCAATGGTGAACCCGTTTGGGCTACGCTGCACGGTTGCCACGGGAGTCCGGTGCAGCCGGGCTGAGAGGCGGGTGCCCGAGACCCGCGACCGTTCGCACCTGATTCCGGATCATGCCGGCGCAGGGAGGGCTGCTCTCCCCGCATCGGCGCAAGGAGGGCAGATGATTCCGCGGACCGCACGCACGGTGCTGGGCCTGGCCACGGTCACGGCGCTGGCGAGCGCGTGCTCGCTGTCCGGCGGCAGCTCGGGCGGCGACGCCCAGCAGACCCCGACGGTCACGCTCGTCACGCACGACTCGTTCGTCGCGCCGCAGGACGTGCTGGACGCGTTCCAGCGGCAGTCCGGGATCAAGCTCAAGATCCTCAAATCGGGCGACGCGGGGGAGCTCACCAACAAACTGGTGCTCACCAAGGCCAACCCGATCGGCGACGTGGCGTTCGGCGTCGACAACACGTTCGCCTCGCGCGCGCTGGGCGAGGGCGTGTTCCAGGCGTACACGAGCCCCGAGGCCGACCGCGGGCCGCAGCGGTACTCCGCGGATCCGCAGCACCGCCTGAGCGCCGTGGACGTCGGCGACGTCTGCGTCAACATCGACCCCGCCTACTTCGCGAGCAAGCACCTGCCCGAACCCAAGACCTACGACGACCTCGCCGACCCGAAGTACAAGGACCTCACCGTCGCCGAGAGCCCCGCTACGGCGTCGCCCGGGCTGGCGTTCCTGCTGGGCACCGTGGCGAAGTACGGCGAGCAGGGCTGGCACGACTACTGGGCCAAGCTCAAGGCCAACGGCGTCAAGGTCGACAGCGGCTGGGAAGAGGCCTACACCAAGGACTTCTCCGGCTCCTCGGGCAAGGGCCCGCGCCCGATCGTGGTCTCGTATGCGTCCTCGCCGGCCGCCGAGATCGGCGACGACGGCAAGCCGCGCACCAAGGCGCTGCTCGACACGTGCTTCCGCCAGATCGAGTACGCCGGCGTCCTCGCCGGCACCAAGCAGGTGCCGCAGGCCCAGAAGGTGGTCGACTTCCTGCTGTCGCAGCAGTTCCAGACGACGGTCGCGGCCAACATGTACGTCTACCCGGCCCGCGAGGGCGTCGACCTGCCCGCCGGCTGGGCCGCGGCCGCGCCGCTGCCCCAGGACCCCGCGACTCTGCCCGCCGACCAGATCCAGGCCGGCCGTGAGAAGTGGATCGGTGAATGGCGCTCGCTCATGGGCGCGTAACGCCGGCGCAGACCGCGCGCACGGCGGGCCTGGCGCTGCTCGGCCTGCTGCCCGTCGCGTTCCTGGTCGTGTTCTTCGCGTGGCCGGTCGTCGCGATCCTCGGCCGCGGCTTCTCGGCCGGCGGCGTGGACACGGTCCTGGCCGACGCGCAGACGTGGCAGCTCGCCGCGTTCACGCTGGTCAGCGCCGCCGCGTCGACAGTCGTCGCCGTGGTCGCGGGGCTGCCGGTGGCCTACGTGCTCGCGCGCGTGAAGCTGCCGGGTGTCGGGCTGGCGCGCACGCTGGTGCTGGTGCCGTTCGTGCTGCCCACGGTGGTCGTCGGGCTCGCGTTCCGCGCGCTGTGGCCCGACGGCGGTGTGCTGCCGCTGGTGCTGGCCAACGCGTTTTTCAACGTCGCCGTGGTCGCCCGGACCGTCGCCGGGCTGTGGAGCCACCTCGACCCGCGTGCGACCGAAGCCGCCCGCGCGCTGGGCGCCTCGCCGTGGCGGGCCTTCCGCACGGTGACGCTGCCCGCGCTCGGCCCGGCCGTCGCGTCGGCCGCGGCGGTCGTCTTTCTCTTCTGCGCCACCAGTTTCGGCGTGGTGCTCATCCTCGGCGGCGGCCGCTACCGCACGCTCGAGACCGAGATCTACCTGCGCACGGTCGACCTGCTCGACCTCTCCGGAGCGGCCGCGCTGTCGCTCATCCAGTTCGCCGCCGTCCTCGCCGCCCTCGCGCTGGGCGCGATCGCCCGGCGCCGCCGTGAGAACGCCGTGAAACTCAAGCAGGCCACGCCCCGGCGGCCGAGAAAAGGCGAATGGTGGACGGTCGGCGCGGCCACGGTCGTGATCGCCCTGCTGATGACGCCGATCGTCGCGCTGCTGCTGGAGTCGGTGTCCACACCGGACGGCTGGAGCCTCGCCGGCTTCCGCGCACTCGCGAGCACCGGCACGGACGACGCGCTGCAGGTCTCCGGCTGGGTCGCCGCCCAGAACTCGCTCGCCGCCGCCACCGACGCGACGCTGCTCGCCATGGCCGTCGGCGTCCTGGCCAGCGTCGTGCTCGTCGCCCTGCGGCGCGCACCCGGCCGCCTCGCCCGCGGCATGGGCGAGACGATGGACGCCGCCCTGATGCTGCCGCTGGGCGTCTCCGCCGTGACGGTCGGCTTCGGCTACCTCGTGACGCTCGACGCGCTGCCCGGCGACCTGCGCACGTCGCCGCTGCTCGTGCCGCTCGCGCAGGCGCTGGTGATCATCCCGCTGGTCGTGCGGATGATCCTGCCGGTGCTGCGCGCCGTCGACGTGCGGCTGCGCCAGGCCGCGTCGACGCTCGGCGCGAGCCCGGCCCGCGTGTGGCGCGAGATCGACCTGCCGCTCACCGCGCGCTCGCTCGTCGCGGCCGCCGGGTTCGGTTTCGTGGTGGCGCTCGGCGAGTTCGGCGCCACGAGCTTCCTCGCCCGCCCCGACGCGCCGACGCTGCCCGTCGCCGTCGCGACGCTCATCTCGCGCCCGGGCGAGCTCAACAACCAGATGGCGTACGCCGCGTGCGCGCTGCTCATGGTCGTGACGGTCGCGGCCGTCGCGCTGATCGACCGCTTCGGCTCCGTTCGCGGGCACGGCACGGTGGGGGAGTTCTGAATGGCGCTCACGGTGCGGGACCTCACGGTCCACTACGGCTCGTTCGCGGCGGTCCGCGACGCGCGCCTCGACATCACCGACGGCGAGGTGCTCGCCCTGCTCGGCCCGTCCGGCTCAGGCAAGTCGACGCTGCTGCGTGCCATCACCGGCCTCGAGCCCATGACGTCGGGCTCGGTGAGCTGGGACGGCACCGACCTCGCCACCGTGCCCGTGCACCGGCGCGGATTCGGGCTGGTCTTCCAGGACGGCCAGCTCTTCCCGCACCGCGACGTCGCCGCGAACATCGCGTTCGGCCTGCGCATGCACGGGATCCCCAAGACGAAACACCGGGCCCGCGTCGAAGAGCTGCTGGAACTGGTGGGGCTCAAGGGGTTCGGACGCCGGCGCGTCACCGAGCTGTCGGGCGGCCAGGCGCAGCGCGTGGCCCTGGCTCGCGCCCTCGCGCCCGAACCGCGGCTGCTGCTGCTCGACGAACCGCTGTCCGGCCTCGACGCGGGGCTGCGCGAGCAGCTCGCCATCGATCTCGCGGACCTGTTGCGGCGCAGCAAGATCACCGCCCTGCTGGTCACCCACGATCAGGAAGAGGCGTTCACGCTCGCCGACCGCGTGGCCGTCCTCGACGCCGGCGAGATCCGGCAGGAAGGCGCCGTGCGGTCGGTGTGGCGCAACCCGGCGGACGACGACGTCGCGAAGTTCCTCGGCGCCACGTCGTTCGTCGATGGGGTGGCCGCGGGCGGCCTGGTGCACACCGGCCTCGGTGACGTCGCGCTCCCGGAGCTCGAAGACGGTCCGGTGCGTCTGGGGCTCAGGCCGCATGCCTTGCGCGTGGCCGAAACCGGCGTGACCGGCGAGGTGACGGCCGCGGTGCACCGGCGGGAGCACCTCCGGCTGGTCGTGCGACTGTCCGAAAAGGACCATTCCGAAAACGACCATTCCGATAAGGACACCGTCGACGCCGTCGCCCCCGTGACGGCGGACCTGCGCGCCGGCGATCCCGTCCGGCTCGAACTCGACCCGGACGGGATCGCCGTCGTCGGCTGAACCCCCGTCAGCCGTCGCGCGTGGCGAGCCGCCCGTATGCCAGGGACAGGCCGACCACGATGTAACAAGCCGCCCGCAGCGCGCCCTCGCTGAGCATCGAGCCGCCGATCGGGTCCTGCAGGATCTCCGTCGGGGCCTCGGCCCAGTTGCGCGTGAGCAGGAACGGGTGCAGCCAGTCGAGCGAGGTCAGGAACCCCAGGATCGTGAACACGATGTCGCCGGCCAGCACGGAGGCGACCACGAGCATCGGGTGTTCCGTCCAGCTCGACACAGCCAGCGCGACCGCGCCGACGGCCCACAGCTGCAGCACGATCCAGCCCGCCACCAGCAGGATCCGGCCCAGCGCCGCGCCGAGCGACAACGTCGTGCCCGACAGCGTGAACAGCGATCCGGTGCCGTTGATGATCAGCCCGGTCACCACGCCCGTGACGCACATGGCCAGCACCGCGACCACGCACACCACCGCCACGCCGATGGCCTTCACCACCAGCAGCCGGCCACGGCTGACGGGAGCGACGAGCCACGCGCGCAACGTGCCGTGGGCGGCCTCGCCCGCGAGCGCGTCGGCGCCGGCCATGGCCGAGGCCAGCGGAAGCAGCAGGGCCAGCGTCATCGTCAGCGCGGCGATGGGCAGCACCAGCGCGTTGTTCACGGCCGACGCGAGCAGCGCCGCGTCGCCGTCGGCCGGGCCGCCGTCGGGACCGCTGTCGCCGACCAGCGTGAGGCCGATGCCGATCACGATCGGCACCAGGGCCAGCAGCGCGAGCACGGCCAGGGTGCGCGGGCGGCGGAAGATCCAGCGCAGCTCGGCCGCGACCAGCCGCGGCAGCGGCACCGTGTCGTGGCCCGTGCGGCTCACGGGTGCCGTGAGCGTCGCGGTAGTCATGCCGCCTCCGCGGGAGTGAGTACGTCGGCGGTGTTCATGCCGCCTCCGCGGGAATGAGTACGTCGGCGGTGGTCATGCTTCCCCCTCGGATTCCGAGCCGTTCGCACCTTCGGTGAGCCGGGCGAACAGGTCCTCCAGCCCGGTTCGCGCGCGAGTCGCCTCGTGCACCTCGACACCGGCGCCCACGAGCACCTGCAGCACCCGCGGCGCGGGCGTGGCGGTGAGGTCCGCGCGGACGCCGTCGGGCGTGAGCCGGGCCCCGATCCGGTTCTCCCGCAACACTTCCACCGCGTGTTCCGCGTCGGGTGTCCGCACGAGCAGCGCCGCGTTGCCCGACTCCAGCAGCTCCGCCAGCTCGCCCTGCGCCACGACCGTGCCCGACTGCAGCACGGCGACGTGGGTGCACGTCGCTTCGACCTCGGCGAGCAGGTGCGAAGACACGAGCACGGTGCAGCCGTCGGCGTGCAGCTCGGCGATGATCCGGCGGATCTCGCGCGTGCCGGCGGGGTCGAGGCCGTTGGTCGGCTCGTCGAGGATCACCATCCGGCGCGGCACGAGCAGCGCCGCGGCCAGCCCCAGCCGTTGCTTCATGCCGAGCGAGTAGCCCTTGTACCGGCGGCGCGCGGCGACGGTGAGGCCCACGCGTTCCAGCGCCCCGTCCACGGCCGCGGGGATCGCTCCCGACGCCAGCCGCGGCTCAGCGGCCGCGAAGCGCAGCAGGTTGTCGCGCCCGGAGAGGAACGGGTGGAAGCCCGGGCCTTCCACGAGCGCGCCGACGTCGGGCAGCGCGTGCGGCGCGCCGTCGGGCATCGGCCGGCCGAGCAGCTCGACCTCACCCTCGGTGGGCCGCACGAGGCCCAGCAGCATGCGGATCGTGGTCGTCTTGCCCGAGCCGTTGGGCCCGAGCATTCCGAGCACGGCGCCTTCGGGCACGTCGAGGTCGACGTGGTCCACGGCGACCGTGCCGCGGTAGACCTTGCGCAGCCCGCGCGTGCGCGCCGCGAGCGGGACCGCCGGGGCGGACACCTCCTGGGAGATGCCCGCCCCGGTCACGACCACTTCGGTCTCGGTCACTTCTGGCCCAGCGCTTCGTACAGCACCTGCTCCGGCACCGCACCGGCGGCGAACCGCCCGTCGTCGGTCAGCACCGCGCCGCCGACCTTGGTGGTGAACAGGTAGCCGCTGCCCCAGGTGCCGTTCACGCGCTTGGCGAAGCGGCTGAGCAGCTGCTGCGGGTCGACGTTGCGGCCCTCGGCCCCGGAGGCACCGGCCGGCTTCTTGCCGGACAGCGCGTCGGCCGGCACCTTGCCCGTGATGACGGTGTCCCAGCCGTCACCGACGAGCTTGGTGTCCTGCTTGGCCTCGTCGGCCATCGCCTTGGTCTGGTCGTCGACCTTCGCGGTCTTCTCCGTCACCTTGGCGCCCTGCGGGGGCGTGAAGGCGAACAGGTCGGCCGACTGCGGCGCGAACTTCACGTCGGTGAACGCCACCTGCAGCGCCGGCGCGGTGGTTCCGTTGCTCAGCACGGAAAGCCGCAGCGGCATGCGCGTCTGCGAGTCCACGGCCACGCGGATTTCGCGCAGCAGCGTGCGTTCGGTCGGCTTCGGGGTGAAGACCAGCTCGTAGGCCGGGCGGTCGGCGACGTTCGCCGTGCCGTCCACGGAGACGGTGCTGTTCTCGCGCACCTTGGCCAGCAGTTCCTTGGTCGCCGTGGCCGGGTCGGCCATCTCGCCGGCACCCATGTCGTGCTTCGTCGCCACGTCGGCCGGGATGGTCGTCTTCGTGGCCGAGTTGTTGCTGGAGTGGTAATCCCACACCGTCGTGCCGTCGCGGACGATCGTCTCCTGCGAGGCGCCGTTGGTCAGCGAGATCTTGGCCTTGCCGGCGCCGTCGCTGAACACGTGCGCGGAGTCGATGTTCAGCGCGCTCATCCCCGGGACCGCGCCGGCGGCCGCGCCCATGGCGGGCAGGCCGAGGTCGTTGCTCACGCTCACGGTGCCGTCGAACGGACCGGGGTTGGCCGTCATGACCGACTGCACCAGGTCCTCGGCGCTGATCTGCGGCAGCTTCGGCGCGTCGCCGGCCGAAGCCGGCATCGCGACCACCACGAGCCCCCCGACCCCCAGAGCGGTGCCGACGACGGCCGCGGTGATGGCCTTCTTCTTCGGATCCATGTCGTCTCTCCCTGTGTTTCCGAGCCCCAGTGTGCTCGGCTCCCGGAACCGACGCTTCCCTCTCGAGGCTGAGATACCCCTGAATGCTCGGCCTCCGCGGCTGAGATCGCGCTGAGAGCTCGCGCACGACCTGCGCAAACCGGCCATGATGAACCTCGTGAAACCTCGGGTGCTGGTGGTCGACGACGAGCCGGGCGTGCTCAAGGCGCTGCAACGCGGCCTGCGCGCGGAGGACATGGACGTGGTCACGGCGGCCGACGGGCCGTCCGGGCTGCGGCTGGCGCGCACCGGCGCGTTCGACGTGATCCTGCTCGACATCATGCTGCCCGGCCTGTCCGGTTACCGCGTTCTGCAGCAGCTGCGCGCGGAGAACGTGACGACGCCGGTCCTGCTCGTCTCCGCCAAGGACGGCGAGGTCGACCAGGCCGACGGGCTCGACCTCGGCGCCGACGGTTACCTCGTGAAGCCGTTTTCCTTCGTCGTGCTGGTCGCGCAGGTGCGCGCGGTGCTGCGGCGCGCCGGGCCCGACGCTTCGCGCGGCACGCTGCGCCTGGGCTCGCTGGAGGTGGACCGCGCGTTGCGGCAGGTGCGCTGGGACGGTGCCGAGGTGCCGTTGTCGCCGCGCGAGTTCGGGCTGCTGGAGGTGCTCGTGAGCCGCGCCGGCACGGTCGTCACGAAGGACGAGCTGCTGCGCGCGGTCTGGGGCGAGGAGCAGGCCGTGACGCGCAACCTCGTGGAGGTCTACGTCGGTTACGTGCGGCGCAAGCTCGACGCGGTCGGCGCCGGCGCGCTGCTGCGGACCGTCCGCGGCCACGGCTACCTCGCGTCCGACGCACAGCTGGACGAGGTCATGTGATCGGCTCGCCGTCCTGGTGGCGGGGCCGGTCGCTTCAGGTGCGGATCACGGTGCTGGCCACCACGATCACGCTCGCCTGCCTGCTCGGCCTCGCCACGCTCGCCGCCGGCCGGCTCGACTCGCTGCTCGTCGACTCCGTCGACCACGAGCTGACGACCGCGCTCGGACCCGCGTCGGCCTCGGTCTCGGCGGGCCGGCCGCCGGCGGACGCGGACCCGGTCTCGGTACGGGTGCTGGACATCTCAGGAGCGCCGGTCGACGGCCGGCCGCGCCCGCCGTTGAGCGGCGACGCGATCGGGCAGCTCAAGGCGGGCGTGCCGGTGCAGACGGACGGAGACCGCTGGCGGGGCCAGGTCGTGAGCACGCCGGACGGCAGCCAGCGGCTCGTCGTCGCGGGCGCGGGCCTTGTCGGATTCGCCGCGGCCGTGCACGCCGGCGGGTTGTGGCTGGTCATCGTCGCTTTGGTCGGTGCGGTGGTGGCGGGGCTCGCGACGTGGCTGGTGGTGCGCTTCGCGCTGCGGCCGGTCGCCCGGATGCGGGGCCTGGTGCGCTCGTTGCCGCCCAGCTCGCGGCTGCCGCTGCCCACGTCGCACGACGAGCTGCGGGTGCTGGCCGAGGAGTTCAACGCGCTGCTCGCCCGGCAGGAAGAGGTGAGCAGCCGGCTTCGGCGCTTCACCGGCGACGCGGCGCACGAGCTGCGTTCGCCCGTCGCGTCGATCCGGGTGCAGGCCGAGGTGGCCGTGACGAACCCGGATCCGGAGCTGGCGCAGGAGACGCTCACGGACATCCTGGCCGAGGCCGAACGGCTGTCGGCGCTGCTCGACGGTCTGCTGTCGCTCGCCCGGTCCGACGCCGGCGAGGTGCCGCCCGCCGAGCCGGTGGAGCTGGTCACGGAGGTGCGCGCGGCCGTGCACCGGCTGCCGGCGGGCGCGCCCGAGGCGCGGGTGAGCGCTGCCGTGGCGCAGGCGTGGGCGCTCGCGACGCACTCGGAGGTGGAGCTGGTGCTCGACAACCTCCTGCGCAACGCCTGCCGCTACGCCACCGGTCAGATCGTGGTGTCGGTGCTCGCCTCGCGCTCGGACGTCCGCGTGGTGGTGGACGACGACGGCCCCGGCATCGCGCCCGAGCACCGCGCCAAGGTGTTCGACCGCTTCTACCGCGTGGCCGACGACCGCGCCCGCTCGTCCGGCGGAACCGGCCTGGGCCTGGCGATGGTCGCCGAAGCCGTGCGCCGGCGGGGCGGGCGGGTGCGCGTGGGGGAGTCGCCGGACGGGGGTGCGCGTTTCGAGGTCAGGTGGCGCGCGGATCGGGCCGCGGCAACCGGGTGAACGCCGTGCGGGACACTGGGCCGATGGACGGGGTCATCGTCGGAGCGGCGCTGGTGCGCGACGGGAAGTTGCTCACCCAGCAGCGGGCGTGGCCGCCGCACCACGCGGGACAGTGGGAGCTGCCGGGCGGGCGCGTCGAAGAGGGCGAGACCGACTCGTACGCGCTGGCCCGCGAGTGTCAGGAAGAGCTCGACGTCGCCGTCACGGTGGGCGGGCGCGTCGGGGAAGAGGTGCCGTTGCCGGGCGGGAAGGTGCTGCGCGTGTACTCCGCCGCGCTGATCTCCCCGGGCGACGAACCTCGGGCCGTGGAGCACACGGCCTTGCGCTGGGTCGGGCCGGACGAGCTCGACGACGTCGACTGGCTGCCGGCGGATCGCGGCCTGATCCCGGCGTTGCGCGCGTTGCTGATCAGCTGACGTTCACCTGCGGCAGGGGGCGGGTTTCCCTTGTGCGTCAAGGAAAACCCGCCCGAGCTCTTCAGCCGGCGCCGATCAGGCGCAGCGCCGAGGACAGCCGGTGGTCACCGCGTTCGGCGGCGCGGACGGCACCCGCCTTGCGGACGCGTTCGAGCTCCGCGGTGTCGGCGAGCAGGGCCATCGTGCGTTCGCGCACTGGGCGCAGCTCCTCGATCACGGCGTCGGCGACGGCGTCCTTGAGCACGCCGTACGACGGGTACTCGTCCGCCAGCCGGTTCGGATCGCGGCCGGTGCAGGCGGCGAGGATGTCCAGCAGGTTCGCGATGCCCGGCCGGCTCTCCGGGGCGTACGCGGGCACGGACCCGCCGTCGGTGCGCGCGCGGCGGATCTTGCGGCGCACGTGGTCGGGCTCGTCGAGCACGAAGACCACGCCAGCGGCGTCGTGCGCCGACTTCGACATCTTGCGCGTCGGCTCGGCCAGGTCCTTCACCCGCGCGCCGGTGGGCGGCAGCACGGCCCGCGGCACGGTGAACACCTCGCCGTAGGTCGAGTTGAACCGCCTGGCCAGCGTCCGGGCGAGTTCCACGTGCTGGCTCTGGTCCTCGCCGACCGGCACGTCGGACGCGCCCTGCAGCAGGATGTCCGCGGCCATCAGCACGGGGTAGGTGAGCAGGCTCAGCCGCACTCCGGCCTGGCCCTTCGCCTTCTCCTTGAACTGGATCATGCGCGCGGCCTCGCCGTAGGAGCAGGTGCACTCGAGGATCCAGGTCAGCGCGCCCAGCTCCTTCGCGATGTCCGACTGCACGAACACGCGCTCGGGGTCGACGCCCGTCGCCACCATCACGGCCAGCTGCTCCGTGGCGAGGGCGCGCAGCTTCGCGGGGTTGTGCGCGGTGGTCATCGCGTGCAGGTCGGAGACGAAAAACAGGTCGTTGGGCTCGCTGTCGGACGCGAAGCGGCGCAACGCGCCTAGGTGGTTGCCGAGGTGCACGTGGCCGGACGGGGTGATGCCGGATAACTGGACCACTGGGGTTCCTCTCCTGGGTGTGTGCCCCGGGAGGAGACCCGCCTGACAAGCGAGAAGGCCGCCCACCGGGGCGGCCTTCGCTGGAGTTCAGCGCAGAGCAACGGGGCCGCCGGAGGGCGGCCACCACTGGGTGCTGTGCGCGAACATGGTGAACACCTTAGAACACTTGCGGGTGCTTACGCGCGGAACCGGGTTTACCGTCGAGACATGTTCGTCGTCTTGCTCACCTACACCGCGCCCATCGAGGAGATCGACCTGGCGCTGCCGGACCACGCCGAGTGGCTCGGCAAGCAGTACGACCACGGTCACTTCCTGGCCTCGGGCCGCCAGAACCCGCGCACGGGCGGCGTGATCATCACGCGCCCGATGGCGCGCGGGAAGCTCGACGCCATCCTGGCCACCGACCCGTTCGCGACTCAGCACCTGGCCCAGTACCAGGTGATCGAGTTCTCACCGACGAAGACGGCACCCGAGTTGCGCCTGGTCAACGAGGCCGTGGCGCACTGATCAGGGCGTTCGGCGGCGCGAGACTTCGGTCACGCTGAACCGGGCGCGCGGGGCGAACCCGGGCCGGGAACGGCCGGTGAATCCTCTCGGAACTGTTGCCGTCGGGAGCGATACGGGAAAGCGCTCAAGCCGCCTTCGCGAGGTCCGTTTTCGCCTTCTTCAGAGCGAGCACCGGGCATTTCTTGCACCGAGAGGACGACCGGCAGCACTTCTTCTTCACCTTGCCGGCCTTCATCAGCTTGCGGACGACCCCGGCGGGGGTGTCCGGCTGCTTCTTGTCCTTTTTGCCCACGGTGGGCTCCCACGTCCTCGGCGGCAGTTCCTGATGGTTCAGGTTAGGTGAGCCTAACCGATCATGGGGCGTGGCGGTCCTCACACTTCGGCAACAGGTATCCTTATGAAGTCCGCGTGTGGCCAAAGCCGGTCACGATGCCGGTTGAGGTGGCGAAGCCGTTCTGGTGGAGGCCACCGCTCCGCCCGCGACGCGGCCACCCACCCGCCTTTGAAGTTCAGGAGTCTTCGCGTGCCCGCAGCCAGCGCCACCGCAGTCGAAACCGGCCGCGCGTCCGGCAAGACCCGGCCCGACCTGCGCAACGTCGCCATCGTCGCACACGTCGACCATGGCAAGACGACCCTGGTCGACGCCATGCTCCGGCAGTCCGGCGCCTTCGCCGAACGCGCCGAGCTCGTCGACCGCGTCATGGACTCCGGTGAGCTCGAGCGCGAAAAGGGCATCACCATCCTCGCGAAGAACACCTCCATCCACCGCCAGACGCCCGACGGCCAGGTCACGATCAACGTGATCGACACCCCGGGCCACGCCGACTTCGGCGGCGAGGTCGAGCGCGGCCTGGCGATGGTCGACGGCGTGGTGCTGCTCGTCGACGCGAGCGAGGGCCCGCTGCCGCAGACCCGCTTCGTGCTCCGCAAGACCCTCGAGGCCGGCCTGCCGGTGATCCTTGTCGTGAACAAGACCGACCGCCCGGACGCCCGCATCTCCGAGGTCGTCGAGGAGACCCACGACCTGCTGCTCGAGCTGGCCAGTGACATCGAGGACGCCGACCACGACGCGATCCTCGACCTGCCCGTGGTCTACGCCTCCGCGCGCGCCGGCAAGGCGAGCCTGGAGCAGCCCGCCGACGGCGAGATCCCCGACAGCGAGAACCTCGACCCGCTGTTCGACACCCTGCTGCGCCACGTCCCGCCGCCCGCCGCGGACCTCGACGCGCCGCTGCAGGCGCTGGTCACGAACCTCGACGCGTCCAACTTCCTCGGCCGCATCGCGCTGATCCGCATCCACGCCGGCAAGCTGCGCAAGGGCCAGACCGTGGCCTGGATGCGCGAGGACGGCACGGTGCAGAACGTGCGCATCTCCGAGCTGCTCGTCACCGAGGCGCTCACCCGCGTGCCCGCGACGGAGGCGAGCGCCGGTGAGCTGGTCGCCATCGCCGGTATCCCGGACATCACGATCGGCGACACGCTGGCCGACGCCGACAACCCGGTGGCCCTGCCCCGGATCACCGTCGACGAGCCCGCGATCTCGATGACCATCGGCGTGAACACCTCGCCGCTGGCGGGGCGCAACGGCGGCGACAAGGTCACCGCGCGCCTGGTGAAGGCGCGGCTGGACCAGGAGCTGATCGGCAACGTCTCGATCCGCGTGCTGCCCACCGAGCGCCCCGACACCTGGGAGGTCCAGGGCCGTGGCGAGCTGGCGCTGGCCATCCTCGTCGAGCAGATGCGCCGCGAAGGCTTCGAGCTGACCGTCGGCAAGCCGCAGGTGGTGCTGCGCACGATCGACGGCAAGCTGCACGAGCCGTTCGAGCGCCTGTACATCGACTCGCCGGAGGAGCACCTCGGCGCGATCACGCAGCTGCTCGCGGCGCGCAAGGGCCGCATGGAGGACATGAGCGGCAACGGCACCGGCCGGATCAAGCTGGAGTACGTGCTCCCGTCGCGCGGCCTGATCAGCTTCCGCACCGACTTCCTCACCGAGACCCGCGGCACCGGCATCGCGAACCACGTGTTCGAGGGCTACTTCCCGTGGGCGGGCGAGATCCGCACCCGCCACAGCGGCTCGTTGGTCGCCGACCGCACCGGTCCGGTCACCGCGTACGCGATGATCCAGCTGGCCGACCGCGGCACCTTCTTCGTCGAGCCGGGCGCCGAGGTGTACGAGGGCATGGTCGTGGGCGAGAACCCGCGCTTCGAGGACCTCGACATCAACATCACCAAGGAGAAGAAGCTGACCAACATGCGTCAGTCCTCCGCCGACGTGATGGAGACGCTGGCCCGCCCGCGCAAGATGGGCCTGGAAGAGGCGCTGGAGTTCTGCTCCGTCGACGAGTGCGTGGAGGTCGCGCCGGAGGTCGTCCGCGTCCGCAAGGTCACGCTGGACATCAACACCCGGGCCAAGGAGCGCTCGCGCGCCAAGAGCCGCGAGAACGGCTGACGGTTCTTCTCGAAGGGCGCCTCTCCCCTCATCGGGGTGGGGCGCCCTTCGGCGTCTCACGGGCGGGTCGCGCGCCGGTCACGATGCCGCGCCGCTGATCACGAACGGGAACCAGGCGGGGTTCCCGCACGTCCACCGGTTGGCGGTATCCACTCCGGTGTCGGCCGGTCCGGCCGGATGTGGGAATCTCGGTGCCGAGCAGGCTCCGGCGTGGCAGCATGTCGGCTCGGACCACGGGAAATCGGGAGGGTACGCGTGCGGATGGGACGCAAGGCGGCGCCGGTGCTGGCGCTCGCGGGGGCGCTCCTCGCCGCGTGCTCGAACACGCCACCGCCGCCGGTGGTCACCTCGGCGCCGACGTCGAGCACCCCGGCGCAGCCCACGGCGTCACAGATCGTGGTGGGCGTCGACGACGTCGTGGGCGGCTACAACCCCCACACGCTCGCGGACTCGTCCACGGTCACCTCGGCGCTGTCGCAGCTGCTGCTGCCCTCGGTGTTCCGCCAGTCCGACGACGGCAAGCGCACGCTCGACAAGACACTGATGACCTCGGCCGAGGTCGTGTCGCAGATGCCGTTCACGGTGAAGTACGAGATCCGCCCCGAGGCTTCCTGGTCCGACGGCGCGCCGATCGCCACCGAGGACTTCACCTACCTCGCCGACGCCATGAAGTCGCAGCCCGGTGTGATCGAGCCCGCCGGCTACCGGCTCATCAGCGACATCGAGTCGCGAGACGGTGGCAAGGGCGTCGAAGTCACCTTCAGCAAGCCGTACCCGGCCTGGCAGACGCTGTTCGACAACCTGCTCCCGCAGCACCTGCTCAAGGACTCCCCGGGCGGCTGGCAGGCCGCCCTGGCCACGAGCTTCCCGGCCGTCGCGGGACCGTTCGCGATCAAGACCATCGACACCGCCCGCGGCGAGGTGACGCTGCAGCGCAACGACCGCTACTGGGACAAGCCCGCGGCCGTCGACACGCTGATCCTGCGCCGCTCCGACCCGTCCGGCATCGCGACCGCGCTGCGCAGCGGCAACGACCAGTTCTCCCTCACCCGCACCGACGCCAACGGCCTGCAGCTGCTCAACGACCTCGGCTCCGCTGTGAAGCTCACGACGCTGCCGCGGCCCATGGAGGCCACCGTCCTGCTGCGGCCGGTGAGCGCGGTGCTGTCGGACAAGCAGGTGCGCCAGGGCGTCGCCGCCCTGCTCGACCGCGGCAAGCTCATCACCGCGGGCGCCATGGGCGGCCCCGCCGCCGCCCTGAAGGCCGACGCCCAGGTCATCCCGCCCACCGGCGCCGGCTACGCGCCCACCATCCCGGCCGGCCCGCCCGCCGCGCCGGACCTGGCGAAGGCCGAGGGCTACTTCAAGGCCGCCGGCTACACCAAGGAAGCCGGCGTGTGGCGCAAGGGCACCAAGACGTTGTCGCTGGTCATCGCGTCGCCGGGCGAAGAGGAGCCCTACGCGTCGATCGCCAAGGAGCTCTCCGACGAGCTCATCGCCGGCGGCGTGCAGGTCAACACCATCAAGCCCGAGCCGCGCGACCTGTTCTCGACGCTGCTCGCCATGCCCGTGCTCAACGGCCAGCAGCAGGCCGGTCCCGACGCCAACGGCAACGTCGGCGTCGACATCGCCGTCGTCCCGCAGCCCGTCGGCGGCGACCCGGCCACGGTGCTCGCGTCCACCTTCGGCTGCGCCCCCGACCAGGCCACGGCGGACCCGACGAAGCCCGTCGTGCCCGCCAACTCGGCCGGCCTGTGCGACGAAAGCCGCCAAGCCTCGATCGACTCGGCCCTCACCGGCTCGACGACCTTGGCCGACGCGCTGAAGACGCTGGAGCCCGACCTGTGGTCGGCCAACGTGGTGATCCCGCTGTTCCAGGAAGCCGAGACCCTGGCCGTCGGCAAGGGCATCTCGGGCCTGACGCCGGGGCCGCCGATGCTGGGCCCGTTCGGCTCCGCGGTGAACTGGACCCGCGGCACGAGCTGAGCACCACCGTCCAGGCCTTGGTCAGCGCAGCCGATCCGCGATCTGCCGGAGGCCTTGGCGGATCAGCTGCCCGTACTCGTCGTCGCCGAGCGCGCCGATCGTCGCCTCCGCTTCGCGCAGGTGCTCGCGGGCGCGGCCGAGGTCGCCCAGCTTGCGGTGGCACTCGGCCAAGTTCAGGTGCAGCGACGGAGACAACGCGGCCGCCGACAGCGTCAAGCCGGCCTCCGCCATGCGGGCATCGGTCAGCTGCCCCGCGGCCGCCAGCGCACGCTTGTCCCAGCGCAGCTCTTGCCGAACGTCGTCCTGCACGTCGGCCATCGAGTGTGCGAGCGTGCACCGGTGCAGCGCATCGCCTCGCTCACCACCGATTTCGGCCCAGATCTCGGCGAACGCCCGGCGTGCGCCGTCCCGGTCGCCGCGGTGGCCGAGCTGCACCGCCTCGCCGATCCGGGTGAGCGTGGGGTCCGTGAGCACGGGTTTCTCCTTGCCTCACAACGAAAACGCCCCGGCGCACGCAGGGGCACCGGGGCGTTTGTCGTCAAGACGGCTCAGATCAGCTGCAGGCTCTCCGCGAAGTGGCAAGCCGTCGGGTGGCCCTGGCCGTGATCGATCAGCAGGGGTTCTTCCGTGCTGCACTTCTTGCGGCCCGCGTCGTCGATTTCGTTGGCGAACTTCGGGCAGCGGGTGCGGAAGCGGCAGCCCGAGGGCGGGTTCGCCGGGCTGGGCACGTCGCCGGTGATGACGATGCGCTGGCGGGTGCGTTCCTTGCGCGGGTCCGGGACCGGGATGGCCGAGATCAGCGCCTGGGTGTACGGGTGCGTCGGGCTGTTGAAGAGGTCCTCGGCCGCCGCGGTTTCCACGATCTTGCCGAGGTACATCACCGCGATGCGGTCGGACACGTGGCGCACGACCGACAGGTCGTGGGACACGAACAGGTACGACAGCCCGAGCTCGGCCTGCAGGTCCTTCAGCAGGTTGAGCACACCGGCCTGGATCGACACGTCGAGCGCCGACACCGGCTCGTCGAGCACCAGCACCTTCGGCTTGAGCGCGAGCGCGCGGGCGATGCCGATGCGCTGGCGCTGGCCGCCGGAGAACTCGTGCGGGAAGCGGTTGCCGTGCTCCGGGCGCAGGCCCACGGTCTTCATCAGGTCACGGACCTGCTGGCGGCCGCCGTTGTCGTAGAGGCCGTGGATACGCAGCGGTTCGGCGATGATCTCGTTCACCGGCAGCCGCGGGTCCACCGAGGCGTACGGGTCCTGGAACACGATCTGCATCTCTCGCCGCAGCCGCTGCAGCTCGCGCTTGCCCATCGTGCCGAGGTCGCGGCCCTCGAAGCTGACCTTGCCCGACGTCAGCGGCTGCAGCGCCAGCGCGACGCGTGCGGTGGTCGACTTGCCGCAGCCCGATTCGCCGACCAGTGCCAGCGTCTCGTGCGGGTAGATGTCGAACGACACGTCCGACACGGCCTGCACCGCGCCCGTCGTGCGCCGGATGAGGCCACCGCCGCGGATGGGGAAGTGCTTGACCAGGTTCTGCGCGGAGAGGACGGGCGTCCGGGTCGCCGTGGTCTCGCTCATCGGTTCGTCTCCGTGTCGATCGCGGCGTCGACGGTCACCGGGACGGCTGCCGTGTCGGCCGACGTGGCGCTGAACAGTTCGGCCGGGTCGCGGCCGATGACCTGCTCGGTGAAGTGGCAGGCCGCGAACTGCGAGCCGGGACCCGCCACCAGCGGCGGTTCTTCCTTGTCGCAGATGTCCTGCGACAGCGGGCAGCGCGGGCTGAACGGGCAGCCCAGCGGCATGTTCTGCGTGGCGGGCGGCGAGCCGGTGATCGGCGTGAGCCGTTCGGTCTTCACGTCGAGGCGGGGCAGGCTGCCCAGCAGGCCCAGCGTGTACGGCATCCGCGGCGTGTAGAAGATCTCGTCGACGCTGCCGGACTCCACCACCTTGCCCGCGTACATCACGTGCACGCGGTCGGCCTGCCCGGCGATCACGCCGAGGTCGTGGGTGATGAGCACCATCGCCGCGCCCGTCTCCTTCTGCGCCGCCTGCAGCGCTTCGAGGATCTGGGCCTGCACGGTCACGTCGAGCGCCGTGGTCGGCTCGTCGGCGATGATCACGTCCGGGTTGTTGGCCATGGCGATCGCGATCACCACGCGCTGGCGCATCCCGCCCGAGAGCTGGTGCGGGTACTCGTCCGCGCGCTGCTTCGGGTTCGGGATGCGGACGAGCTCGAGCAGGTCGATCGCCTGCTTCTTCGCCACGTCCTTGCGCACGTTGTGGTGCGCGGTGATCGCCTCGGCGATCTGGTCGCCCACGGTGTACACGGGGTTCAGCGAGGTCATCGGGTCCTGGAAGACCATCGAGATGCCCTTGCCGCGGACCTTGTTGAGCTCCTTCTCACTGGCCTTCAGCAGCTCGACGCCGCCGAAGCGGATCGAGCCGGAAACCCGCGCGGTGCGGGGCAGCAGGCCCATGATGGCCAGCGACGTCACGGACTTGCCGGAGCCGGACTCGCCGACGATGCCCAGCACCTCCCCGCGCTGCAGCTGGTAGTTCACACCGCGCACGGCCTTGACGAGGCCTTCGCCGCTCGGGAACTCGACGGTCAGGTCCTCCACCACGAGGACGGGATCACCGCCGAGTGCGTTGGAGTCGTACTCGGTCATGCGCGCACCTTCGTCTGCTGGGGGTCGAACGCGTCCCGCAGGCCGTCCCCGATGAAGTTGATCGTCAGCGCGATCAGGATGATGAAAACGCCCGGGAAGTAGAACAGCCACGGGCGGGTGTCGACCGCCGTCTGCGCGGTGCTGACGAGCAGGCCGAGTGACGTGTCGGGCGGCGTGACACCGAACCCGATGAACGACAGCGCCGTCTCGAGCAGGATGCCGATCGACACCAGGATCGTCAGGTTCACGATGATCGCGCCGAGCGCGTTGGGCACCAGGTGCCGGAAGATGATCCGGGCGTCGGTCGCGCCGAGCGCCTTGGACGCCTCGACGAACTCCTTCTCGCGCAAGGAGAGCACGACACCCCGGGCGACGCGGGCGACGTAGGCCCAGTACAGGGCGGCGATGACCACCGCGATCAGCCACCACGTGCCACCCACCTGGTGCGCCAGCACCGCGGCGACGGCAAGCAGCGGCAGGGTCAGGATCAGGTCGGCGATGCGCATCAGGACCGTGTCGATCCAGCCGCGGTAGTAGCCGGCGACCGAGCCCCAGATCGTGCCCACGAACGTCGCGAAGATCGCGATGAGCACGGAGATCTGCAGCGAGACCTGGGTCCCGCGCATCACCTGCGCGAGGGTGTCGTGGCCGACGGCGTCGGTGCCGAACGGGTGCGCGCCCGACGGCGGCGCGGAGTTGTCTTCGGTGATGTCGACCGGCGTGAACTTCCACACGAGCGGGCCGACGTACGCGAACAGGATGATCAGGATGAACACGATCAGGCTGATCATGGCCAGTCGGTGCTGCAGGAAGCGCTTGAAGACCAGCTGCGCCTGGCTGCGTTCCTTGACCGTGAACTCGCGCTCGGGAACGGTGTCCGGCTTGGTCGCGACGTCGAGGCGAGAGTCCGCGCCGGTCGGCAGTTCTTCGGTCGTCGATTCGTCAGGCATAGCGGATCCTCGGGTCGAGCAGGCCGTAGAGCAGGTCGGCGATGAGGTTGAGCAGGATGATGAACGTCGCCGCGATGAGCAGCCACGCCTCCACGGCGTAGACGTCGCTCTGCCGGATCGCGTTCAGCAGGAACGTGCCCGCGCCTTGCCATTGGAACACGGTCTCGGTCACCACGGCACCGCCGAGGATCGCGCCGATGTCCAGCGCGGTCACGGTGGTGAGTGGGATGAGCGCGTTGCGCAGTGCGTGCCGGCGGGTCACCGTCCAGCGGGGCAGGCCCTTCGCACGGGCGAGCCGCACGTAATCGGAGTTGAGGACCTCGAGCATCGACGCGCGCTGGAAGCGGCTCCAGGCCGCGTAGCTCGTCAGCGCGAGCGAGATGGTCGGCAGGATGAGGTGGCCGGCGACGTCGCTGAACTGTGCTCCGAACCCGGCGGGGGTGATCACCGACGAGGAGCCGATCGTGTAGAAGATCTGGTCGCCCACGGAGGTGTTGATCGAGATGCCGATCTGCTTCAGCACGATGGCGAACCAGAACGACGGCATCGACAGGAACAGGAAGCCGAAGAAGGTCGCGGTGTAGTCGAACTTCGAGTACTGGCGGGCCGCGCTGATCACGCCGATGAGCACGGCGAGGATCAGGGCCACGATCATGGCCAGCACGATCAGCCGCAGCGTCACGCCGAAGCGGACGAAGACCTCGTGGCCGATGTCGAGGTTCGACTGGACCGACGGACCGAAGTCACCGCTGAGGACGCCGGTGATCCAGTGCCAGTACCGCTCGAGGATCGGCTGGTCGAGGTGCAGGCGGATCCGCTCGAGCTCGATCGTCTGCGGGGGCGGCGGCGGGTTTCTCTGGATCAGGTAGCTCAGCGGGTTGGCTGAGAGCGACACCATCACGAAGACGAGGAACGTCGACACGATCAGGATCGGCACCGAGACGAGGAGCCGGCGCAGTGCGAAGGCAAGCATGGAGGTCTTCCTGCTCTGGCGGTTCTGCCGCGAACCCGCCGCTTGTGGTGGCTGGGCCGGGCGACGAGAGAGGCAAATCTGGAGTTCGGGATGAAGCGGACCAAAACGTTCGAACACGCGGTGAGGGGCCGGCAAACTGCCGGCCCCTCACCGGTGGTGTCCTGCGTGAATCTACCGGGTGGTGATCACTTGCGGAGGCCCCACTCCGCCATGTTGTAGACCGGGGCGTCGAGCGTGGAGTTGTTCCGGATGTTCCCGATCTTGTCGGAAGACGCGATGAAGGTCGGCTTCTGGTACAGCGGAAGCACGTACGCGTCATCGGACATGATCTGGTCGGCCTGGTTCAGCAGGTCCGTGGCCTTGGCCTGGTCGGTCTCGGCGTTGGCCTCGTTGATCAGGCTGTCGACCTGCGGGTTGCTGTACTTGCCGTAGTTGCTGCCCTGACCGGTCTCCCAGTTCTGGACGGCGCCCGCGAACGGGAACGGCGAGGACACCCAGGCGAACACGATGATGTCGTAGTCGCCCTTGGTGGTGGTGTCACCGAGGTCGTCGGTCGGCGACACGTTCACGGTGATGCCCAGCTGCTTGGCGGCCGCCGCGAAGAGCTCGCACTCGTCCTGGCGGATCTGGTTGCCGACGGTGTAGCGGATCCGGTACGGGCCCACGTTCTTGCCCGACGGGTCCTGCAGCTGCGTGCCGTTGAGCTTGTAACCGGCGTCCGTGAGCAGCTTCTTCGCCTTGTCGATGTCACCGGTGCCCTGGCCCGTCGACGAGATGACGTCCTTGAAGCCCTGCTGCTGCGGCATGAAGTTGTGGTTGTTCAGCGGCTCGACCTTGTTGGTGAACTGGCCGACCGTCTTCGCGATCATGTCCTTGCGGTTGATCGCGGTGAACAGCGCCTGACGCAGCGCCTTGTTGTCGAGACCCGGCGACTTCAGGTTGAAGTCGAAGTGCTCCCAGGTCAGGCCGAGGCCGATGTAGGAGGAGATGTTCGGCATGTTCTTGACCTGGTTCACGAGGTCGACCTGCGGCTGCGGGTAGATGACCTGGACCTCGTTGTTCTGCAGCGCCGTCGGCTCCTGCGTGGCGTCGGTGATGACGCGGAAGATCACGCTCGACAGGTGCGGCTTGGCGCCCCAGTACTTGTCGTTCGGGACCTCGGTGACCGACTGGTTGTTCACGAACTTCGAGATCTTGAACGGACCGGCGGTCCAGGTCGGCACGGTGTCGCCGAACCACTTGTACGACGAGGCCAGGCCGGCCGGGGTCTTGGTGTCACCGTGCTGGGCGGCCAGGTGCGCGGGGTACATCGCGCCCGAGGAGCTCCACAGCTGGCGCCAGTCGGTGAAGGGCTTGGAGAACGTCACCGTGACCGTCTTGCCGTTGTCCGAGCCGACGACCGAGGAAACCTGGTCGTAGCCGGAGGTGCTGGCCGGGGCGCAGTCGGGGCAGTCCTTGCCGTTCTGGACCTTCCAGTTGTAGATGAAGTCGTCGGCCGAAACCGGCGTGCCGTCGTCCCAGGAGGCCTTCGGGTTGATCTTGTAGACGACCACCTGCGGGTTGGTGCTGGTGACGTCCGCCGACTCGACGAAGTCCTTGTTCAGGACCGGCTTGAGGTCCGGCGTCGCGTAGAAGGTGTAGGGCAGGATGCCCTTGGTGACCATGCCCGTCTCGAAGACGTTGCCCTCGGCCGAAGTCACGTTCCAGTTGGGGATGTTCTTCTCGATGGCGTACGTGACGTCGCCGCCCTGCTGCAGCTGGTCGGCCGCGACGGAGTTGCAGGTGTTCGGGTCCTGGTCGCATTGGGCGAAGGCCTGCCCGGTTTGCACCGTGCTGTTGCCGCCACCGCCGCCCCCACAGGCGGAGAGCAGAAGGGCCGCGCCCGCGACGAACGCACCGAGCTTCACAGCGCGCGACCTAGTCGTCACTAACATTCATTCTCCTTGCTCGACGCCGTCGCGGGTTTGCGAGGCGACTTCTTCCTGACCGCGAGCTTCGATGTAATCGAGTTAGCTCACCGTAGTCGTGCAACCTAGGCAGTGGACAGCCGTCAAAACTATCGATCCGGACACTCTCAGTGAGATCGTGATGGAACAGCAATCTCGTCTTGCCTATCTCCACCACGGGTTCTGCGGTTGATCGACTACTCACGGTAGCTAATCTTCGATCACTGCAGGCCTCGTTCGGGGACGGCCACGGCTCGGTGGGTCATTCGGCTCGGGGGACAATAACCGACGCCATCCTCTTTGTGGACCCCGCGAATGGACTAGTCACACAGCCGTGACAAACCGGAAGTGACAAGGAATTAACCTGATCTCGTGAACGGTGGCGACCGTTTACCGGAGTGCGGGCCGCAGGGCGTGTCCGGCCCTTTCCGGGCGACCCCCGACGGGTGGGCGGAACCCCTGCCGCGGAACGTTCCGGGACTCGGAACGCCGGGGCCCCGGCTCCCGGGCCGGAGTTCATTAACCTGGTGCCGTGATCCGAAAGCTCCTGCTCGTCCACGCGCACCCCGACGACGAGACCATCACGACCGGCGGTGCCATCGCCCGGTACGCCGCCGAGGGGGCCGAGGTCTCCGTGGTGACGTGCACTCTCGGCGAGGAAGGCGAGATCGTGCCGCCCCGGCTTGCGTTGCTGGCCTCGGACGCCGCGGACCAGCTCGGCGGCTACCGCTCGGGCGAGCTCGCGGCCGCCTGCGCCGCCCTCGGCGTGACACGTCACGAGTACCTCGGCGGCATGGGCCGCTGGCGCGACTCCGGCATGGCGGGCACACCGGCCGCCGAGCACCCGCGCGCGTTCGCCGGCGGCAGCCTCGACGAGCAGGCCGCTCAGCTGGCCGAGCTGCTCGACGAGCTGCGGCCCCAGGTCGTGGTCACCTACGACTCCTTCGGCGGCTACGGCCACCCCGACCACATCCGGGCCCACGACATCACCATGGCGGCGGCGCCGCGCGCGGCCTCCGTCGAGCGCGTCTTCCACGTGGTGCACTCCCGCGCCGCGGTCGACGCGGGGCTCGCGCGGCTGCGGGCGAGTGACAGCTCACCCTTCCGGGTACCCGAGGACGACGAGCTCCCCGGCACCGCGGATGAGAAGGTCACGACTGTGCTCGACACCTCGGCCCACCTGCCGGCGAAGATCGCGGCCCTGCGCGCCCACGAGACGCAGCTGACGGTCGTCGACGGCGAGATCGTGCACTTCGCTCTCACCAACGACATCGCGCAGCCGATCCCGCCCGCCGAGTACTTCGTGCTCGCCCACGGCGACGCGGCCGGCGCGGACACCGACCTGTTCGGAGGGCTGTGACGTGCCGGCCCCGCTGAGCTCCGAGCAGCGCCTGATGCTCGTGGTGCTGTGCCTGGACGCGCTGCTGCTGGCGTTGCTCGAAGTGTTCTTCCTGCCGCTGCGCGTCGGCGCGCTCGGGGAGGTGCCGCTGCCGCTGACGGCACTCGTCGGCGCGGTCACCACGCCGTGGCTGGTGCTGACGACGGCGAAGCTCGTGCGGCCGGGGTTGTCCTGGGTGCCGCTCGTGGTGTGGGTGGTCGTGGTGTTCGGCATCGGTTTGGGCGGACCCGGCGGCGATCTCGTGCTCGTTCAGGACTGGCGGGCGATCCTGCTGCTCGGCGCGAGCGCGCTGCCGGCGGCGCTCGTGCTCGGCGGCGGGCTCGGCCGCGCGGCCGCGACGAAGGGCAAGGTCCGTGGCTGAGGCCATTTCGGACCGTCAGGTCGTGGCGGTGCTGCGGCCGTTCGTCCGCGCCTGCGCGCCGATGCTCGACGCGCTGCGCGAGGCGGACCCGTTCGGCTTGCAGGCGCGGGCCCGCTGGGCCGAGGCGGCCGAGGAGTTCGGCAACGACGGTTTCAAGGAGAAGGTGCTCGGCGCGCTCAGGTCCGTGAAGGTCCCCGGCACCGCCGGGTGGGCCCGGATGGACATCGACGAACGCTGCGGCTGGTGGGTCAACCGCGTCGGCCGGCTCACGGCGGCGCTCACCTCGATCCCCGGCCTCGGCGGTGCGCTCGCCGACCGGCTGCCGGTGCAGGACACGCTCGGCGCCGCATCGCAGGGGCTGCTGCTGTGCGCGATCGCGGGGGAGTACGGCGTGACCGATGTCGGCAGCCGGGTGCGGCTGATCGCGGCGGTGCTGTTCGAGCGCGACCTCGACCCGGTCCTCGCCGCGGGCAAGCCCGCCGACGAGTCCGCAGAGGACAGTGCGGCCGCACAGCTCACCGAAGAACTGACGGAATCCGAACGCGCCCACGGCAAGGTGACGGTCAGGGCCGTCGCCGGGACACTGTGGCGGCTCGGCCGGTCACTGTGGGGGATCACCGAGGAGCTCGAGAAGCGCCCGCGCGGCCGCTTCTACCACCGGGCCCTAGGGCTGGTCCCGGTGGTCGGCGCGGCGGGCGACTACCTCGGCGAGCGCTGGGGGCTCAAGCAGATCTGGAAACGCGCGCACGGGTGGCTCATGGCCAACTCGCACTGGGCGTCTTTTTCCTGAGCTCGCGTCAGCGCCAGAAGAGGAAGGCCGACTGCCCGATCTGCGCGGCCAGCCCGTCGCCGCCGAACGCGTCGAAGATCAGGCCGGCGACGTACCAGAGACCGTCGGACAGCGGGCGGAACGCGAAGAACAGCGCGAAGAGCACCAGCGGCGCCCACGGCCGCACGCGCGCGCCGAACGCCCGCGCCTGCGGTGAAAGATACGGCTCGATCGCACCCCAGCCGTCGAGGCCGGGGATGGGCAGGATGTTGATCAGGAACGTCATCACCTGCAGCAGCGCCAGGTAGGACAGCCCGAAGTACAGCCCGGGCGACATCGGGATCAGCGCCGCCACGAGGCACAGCGCGGCCCCCACCCCGAGGTTCGACAGCGGCCCGGCGAGCGACACCCACGACGACGTCGCGCGGTTGCGCAGCGCGCCGCGGTTGATCCACACCGCGCCGCCGGGCAACGGGATGCCGCCGATGAGGAGGAAGATCAGCGGGAGCAGGATCGACAGGACGGGGTCGGTGTAGCGCCGCACGTCCAGCGTGAGGTAGCCCTTCTGGGCGACCCCGGCGTCGCCGCCGCGGTAGGCGACGAAGGCGTGGCCGAACTCGTGCAGGGTCAGCGAAGCGATCCACCCGCCCGCCACGAGGAGTACGACACCGGTGACGTAGAGCGGGTCCTTGTCACCCCTCAGGCTCAGGGAATCACCGTACGCGGCCAGGATTCCGCCGAGGACGGTGACCGCGAGGATGCCGATGAAGACCGGGCTGGGCCGCACTGCTGATCTCTGCACCCCACCAGTCTTCCGTATGCCCGGTGTGAAGTGTTCGGCGTGTCCCCTTGCGCGATCGGCCCGAGGTATCCCCCGAACTCGCTACTCCGCTTGACCTGACCGCACTACACGGGTGTAATCACAGTGATGTCATTCGCTGTCGAGAGGGGACAGCGGATGTCGTTTCACCACCGCCAGCCTGGGGAGTGCGTAGGAGCGAGGAGGCGGACGTGCGGTTGGAAGCGGAAGGCTCGAGGACCGACTCGAGGCCTGAAAAGAGGGAGTGGGGGCACGTCGTGGGTTGGGGCGAGAACCCTGAGCAGGAGCTGGGGGATCTGACCGACCTCTTCGATGCCACCGAGGAGGAACAGGACTGGCAGGAGCGCGCCTTGTGCGCGCAGACGGACCCCGAGGCGTTCTTCCCCGAGAAGGGCGGCTCGACCCGCGAAGCCAAGCGGATCTGCCTCGGCTGCGAGGTCAAGGACGAGTGCCTGGAGTACGCCCTGGCGCACGACGAGCGCTTCGGCATCTGGGGCGGCCTGTCCGAACGCGAGCGGCGGAAGCTGAAAAAGCGCGCGATATAGCGATGGGCGGGGTGTGTCCGCGGAAAGCGCGGACCATCTCGCTGTCCGGGTGTTTCCTGGGGTGCGACCCCCAGACCCCGCCCGGGGGCACGCCCCCGGACCCACGGCTGTGGTCACCTTTGCGGCCGGGCGTGGGTTCTGCGAGGAATGAGGTGGGGTCCGTGCGCGGCACGGGCCCCTCTCGCTTTTGTGGTGTTTTCGCTGGTATAGCACCAGATTGGGTTGGTGGGCGCCGGCGCGTGGCCGGGTTGCGGCCGGCGTCGAGCGGGGTCGAGGGCGTGGGTTTCGGTCTTCGGCGAAATTCGGGGTTTGGGCGGGCAACCGCCTGGGTAGCCAGACGTCATCTGAGTGTGCGTGGGGAACTTGCCGTGGTGGTGGGGTTTCGGCGCGGACCAATCCCAGCCTGGCGGTGGGGATCGAAAGCAGTGCGACGACGGTAGTTGTGCCGTCGTCGTGTGTCGCATGTGGTCGGTGCGTCCCGAGGCGTGGACGTGTGTGGCGGAGACGTCAGTGTGATCCCTGCGGCGTTCGGCGCGAAACGTTCGGTGCCGCGACGGCGAAAGGTGGGTGCGGGTCCGGCGCCGCGTGCGCGGGTGAAGCCGTAGGGTGACCGCACCCGCCCGCAGCCTGACCAGGAGTGGTTGTTGACCCGCACCGTCGCACCGTCGCTTGTGAGGACGTTGCCCGTTCTGGCCATTGTGGTCTGTCACGACGGCGAAGAGTGGCTGCCGCTCGCGCTTTCTTCCTTGCGGCGCAGCACGGTCCGGCCGCGGCACGTGCTCGCGGTCGACACCGGCTCCACCGACCTGACCGCCAAGCTGCTCGCCGAAGCGGCCGAGCCCGGCGGGGTCGCGGCAGGGCCCGATTCGCAGCCGGTGCTGTCCGGCGTCATCACTCTTTCGAGTGAAACTGGCTTCGCTGCGGCGATCGCGGCCGCCGTGGCGCACGCGGTGAAACGGTGGGGCGACCCCGGCGCGTGGCTGTGGTTGCTGCACGACGACTGCGCGCCCGAACCCGACTGTCTCGAGCAGCTCCTGCACGCCGCCGAAGCGGCGCCGTCGGCGAAGGTGCTCGGGCCGCTCGGGCTCGACTGGGCCGAGCCGCGCCTGATCGTGGAGGCGGGGCTGTCCACGGACGCGTCCGGGCACCGCCAGCAGATGGCCGCGCCCGGCGACGAGCCCGGTGAGGTGCTCGCCGTGCCGAGCGCGGGATCGTTGGTGCAGCGCGAACTCTGGGACACCCTCGGCGGCTTCGACGAGGACTTCTCCTTGCTGCGCGAGGATCTCGACTTCGGCTGGCGCGCCAACGCCGCCGGCGCGCTCGTGCTCTCGGTGCCCGCCGCCCGCGTCCGCCACGCGCGCGCCCTCTCGACCGGCCGGCGCACGCCCGACGCGGCAGGCCGCTCGCTCGCCGCCGTGAACCGCGCGCACGGGCTGCGCGTGTTCCTCGTGAACTGCTCGCCGTTCTCGTTCTGGTTCGGGCTCGTCCGGCTGCCCGTGCTCCTGCTGCTGCGTGCGCTCGTCTTCTTCCTCCTGCGGCGCGTTTCCGAAGCGCGCGCGGAGCTCTCGGCGCTCGCCTACGTCACGAGCGGCCGCGGAAAACTCCGGGCGGCACGGGCGAACCGGCGGGAATCGCCGCGTCCCGGCACCGTGCGCGGGTTGTTCGTCGGCCGGTACACGCGGCTGCGCAACGCCTTGCGCGCCGGCGTGGTCGGGCTCGTGCGCCGTGGCGTGGAGAGCGACGTCGCGCTCGGCACGGTCCCCGAAGGCCTCGCCGAGGAGCCGGCCTGGATCGCGCCCGAAGCGCTCGGCGCCGCGGACCGAAGGCCCGTCGGACCCGACGCGCTGCCCGCCGGAGCCTTGCGTGGCTTGAGTTCCCGCGGTTCGGGGCTGCGCCGGCCGGGCACGGTCGTGGCGGTCGCCGTGCCGACCGGACAAGAAGCCGAACGCGAGGAAGTCCCGGCGGAATCCGTCGTCGTGCCCGACGACGGCCCGAAGCCCTCACCCGCACCGCGCCCGGCGCCGGCCCGCGAACCCGGGCTGGTCTTCGTCGAGGTGAACCGCCGCCGCGTGCTGGCCGCGACGATCTTCGCGCCGCCGGTGGTTCTCGTCGTGCTGCTGACGGCTCTGGCCTTCGCGGTCAACCGCGGCCGCCTCGGTCTGGACCTCTCCGGCGGCGGGCTCCTGCCCGTCGGCGGCCTCGGCGACCTCTGGTCCACCTACCTCGCGCCGTGGCACGCGGTCGCGGGCGGCACCGGCGCGCCCGCTCCCGCGACGCTGCCCGTGCTCGGCACCATCGGCGCGATCTTCGCGCCCCTGGGCGGCCCGGCCGCGCTCGTGGCGATCCTGCTCATCGGCGACATTCCGCTCGCGGCGCTGAGCGCGTACGCGGCCACACGCAAGCTGCCCGTCCGCCGCTGGGTTCGCGCGGTCGTCGCGGCGACCTACGCCCTGCTGCCCGCCGCCACCGCGTCGGTCGCGCAGGGTCGCCTCGACGTCGTGGTGGTCCACCTCGTGCTGCCGCTCGTCGTCGCGGGGATCGCGCGGCTGCTGACGCGCCCGGGCACGCGCTGGCTGCACGTGTCGGCGCTCTCGGCGTTCGGCGTCGCGGTGCTCGGTGCGTTCTCGCCGCTGGCGCACGCCCTCGCGCTCGTGGGCCTGTTGCTCGGCTTTGTGGTCCTCCCGGCGCCGACGGGCCTCGCGCGCCGCGCCGCGTCGGTCGGCATCGTGGTGATCCTGCCGCTCGTGCTGCTGCTGCCGTGGCCGACGGTGCTGCTCAAGCACCCCGAACTCCTCCTGCACGGTCTCGGCGGTCCCGCCGCGCCGGCGTCCGGCGCCGATCTGGCCGGGCTGACGCCGGGTGGGCCCGGTGCGTGGCCGATCGGCGTCGCGGTGCTGGCGGCCACGCTCGTCGCACTCGTGGTCCGGCCGACGAAGCAGGTGGCCGGCGGACTCGCGCTCGCGGTGCTCGGTGTCGCCGCGGTGGTGCTCGTGCGGCAGGTCCCGGTGACGCCGATGCAGGGCGGTCCCGCCGCGACCGGCTACACGGGTGTGCCGCTGCTGGTCGTCGGTGCCGGGCTGCTGTGGGCGGTCCTCGCGACCTGGCAACGCGGCGGCTCGGCGGGCGTGCCCGCGCCGTGGCTGCCGAAGGTCGCCGGTGTCGCCGGCCTGGTGGTCCTGATCGCGTTGGGCGTCAGCGCCGTCGGCGCCGGGCACACCGGCCCGCTCACGGCCCAGCCGCGGCCCGCCCTCGCTCCGGAAGTGGCCGCGGACATCGCCGGCAGCGGCCGCGCGGTGCTCGACCTCGGCGAGCTCACCCGCCAGACCGGCGGCCGGCTCGCGCTCTTCGGCGACGACCAGCTCGCGCCGACCCCGGGCACGCCCGGCCGGCTCGCGGACTGGCGCCGCGATCTGCTCACGGGCGACGCCGGTGCGGTCAAGTCGGCCGTCGCGGCCGCTGCGATCTCCGGCGTCGAGTACGTGATCCTCCCGCCCGGCAGCAACCCGCAGGCCCTCGTCTCCCTGGCCGGCGACCTCGTCGCGCCGGCGGCCCCGATGTCCGACGGCCGGCCCGTGGTCCGGCTCCTGCCGAAGGCCGGCGAGGTCACGCTGATCTCCCCGGAGCTGGCCAAAGCGGCCGTGACGGGCGGCGGCGCGCCCGGCGCGTCACCCGGGGTCTCGCCCGTGGACGCGCGGCTGCCCGACGTTCGCGTGCGCGCCTCCGACGGCCCGACCGGCCGGCTGCTGGTGCTGGCCGCCGAGCAGGAGGCCGGCTGGACGGCGAGCGTGAACGGCAAGGCGGTGCCGATCGTGCCCGCGTGGGGTCACCAGGTGGCGGTGTCGATCCCGCCGCAATCGTCGGAGGTTTCGCTCGCGTTCCCGGGCACCGAGCGCGGTCTGCTGCTGCTCGCCCAGCTCGCCGCGGTGCTGTTCACGGCGCTCACCGCGGTGCCCTCACGGAGGCGTCAATCGCCTTCGATCACGTCCGGTTCGACGCCGAGGTAGCCCGCGACCTGTTCCACCAGCACGTCGTGCACGAGTTCCGCCAGCTCACCCGGGTCCTTGGCCCGCGCTTCGAGCGGCCGCCGGTAGAGCACGATGCGCGCCCGCGTCGGCAGACCCGCGCGGTCGACCCCGGCCGGGACCAGGCGCGACAGGGGAACCGAGCCGTCGTGGAGCACGCCCTCGGCCGGCGCGCGGCCGTCCGGGCGCACCTCGGGCACCTCGTCCACCGCCACGTCGAGCTTGGTCAGCTCGTGGCGCCAGCGCGCTTCGATGGGTTCCAGCGCGTCGAGCACGAGCGCGTCGAACTTCTCCGCCCGGCTCGCGGCGGCGGGCAGGGACGCGGGATAGAGCGCCCCGCGCAGGCCGCGGCCGTGCCGGTCCCTGCGCATGCGCTGCCGCTGTCGGTAATCACGAGCCGTCGCCACCGCGCAAGTCTATGCGGTCGTGCGCGTCGCGCGCGTGTCGCCGGGGCCCCCTTGCGGCGACGCGCTATCGTTCTGGATCGTGCGGAGCGTACGGAAATGTTCGCGAACGGGTTGTCCAGAGCCCGCTGTCGCCACGCTCACGTATGCGTACAGCGATTCCACCGCCGTCGTCGGTCCCCTCGCCACCGCCTCTGAGCCGCATTCGTACGACCTGTGCGAGGCCCACGCGCTGCGGCTGACCGTGCCGAAGGGCTGGGAAGTCGTGCGCCACGAGGGCACGTTCGCCACTCCGGAGCAGTCGGCCGACGAGCTGACCGCGCTGGCCGAGGCCGTCCGCGAGGCGGGCCGCTCGGACCGGCCGGCGCCGCCGCCCGAGCCGGAGGGCCCGTCCGGCAGGCGCGGCCACCTCCGCGTGCTCCCCGGGCGCGCCTGAGCCCCGCTCCCGCCGGTAGGCTTTCCGCGCGGCGCGACCGGCGCCGCGACGAGAACTGACGGCGGGGAGACGGCGTGCCAGATCTTTCGGGCATCGTGAAGGCCTACGACATCCGCGGTGTGGTCGGCGAGCAGCTCGACGCGGCACTGGTACGCGACTTCGGCGCGGCGTTCGCGCTGCTCATCAAGACCGAGTCGCCGTCGGTGGTGATCGGCCACGACATGCGCGACTCGTCGCCGGGGCTGTCGGCCGCCTTCGCCGAAGGCGTGACGTCGCAGGGCCTCGACGTGGTGTCGATCGGCCTGTGCAGCACGGACGAGCTGTACTTCGCCTCCGGCTCGCTGAACATGCCGGGCGCGATGTTCACCGCCAGCCACAACCCCGCGAAGTACAACGGCATCAAGATGTGCCGCGCCGGCGCCAGCCCCGTCGGGCAGGACACCGGCCTGACGGAGATCCGCGACACCGTCGAGCAGGGCGTGCCCGCGTTCGAGGGGAAGACCGGCAGCGTGAGCGAGCGCGACGTGCTGGGTGACTACGCCGCCTACCTGCGCAACCTCGTCGACCTCACGCATTCGCGGCCGCTGAAGATCGTGGTCGACGCCGGCAACGGCATGGGCGGCCACACCGTTCCCACCGTCTTCGCCGGGCTGCCGATCGAGATCGTGCCGATGTACTTCGAGCTCGACGGCACCTTCCCGAACCACGAGGCCAACCCGCTGGACCCCGCCAACATCGTCGACCTGCAGGCCAAGGTCCGCGAGGTCGGCGCCGACGCCGGTGTGGCCTTCGACGGTGACGCCGACCGCTGCTTCGTGGTCGACGAGCGCGGTGAGCCCGTTTCGCCGAGCGCGATCACGGCGCTGGTCGCCGTGCGCGAGCTGGCCAAGGAGCCGGGCGGCACGGTCATCCACAACCTGATCACGTCGAAGGGCGTGCCGGAGATCGTCGCCGAGCACGGCGGCAAGCCCGTCCGCACGCGCGTGGGCCACTCGTTCATCAAGGCGGAGATGGCGCGCACCGGCGCGATCTTCGGCGGCGAGCACTCCGCGCACTACTACTTCCGCGACTTCTGGCGCGCCGACACCGGCATGCTGGCCGCGCTGCACGTGCTCGCGGCGCTGGGCGAACAGGACGGCCCGCTGTCCGCGCTCACGCAGGACTTCTCGCGCTACGCGGCCTCGGGCGAGATCAACTCGACCGTGACCGACCAGGTCGCGCGCATGCTCGCCGTGAAGGACGCGTACGCGGACAAGTCGGGCGTCGAGATCGACGAGCTCGACGGCCTGACCGTGCAGCTCCCGGGCGGCGCCTGGTTCAACCTGCGCCCGTCGAACACCGAGCCGCTGCTGCGGCTGAACGTGGAGGCGGCCGACCGCGCCGCCGTCGAGGCGCTGACCGACGATGTACTGGCAATTGTCCGGGGCTGAGCAAGCCACGCTGATGGGGACCGACCGAGGCGAACTGTGTCCGGAAGGTGCCGTTGCGACCCACCTACGCGTGGTATGGAGGAACCATGGCCATCACGCTTGACGCCCAGCTGCTCGAGATCCTCGCGTGCCCGTCGCCGGATCACGCACCGCTGCGTCCCGGCACGCCGGACGACGCGGATGCCGAAGCGCTGACCTGTACCGAGTGCGGCCGGGTGTACCCGGTCCGTGACGGGATCCCGGTACTGCTTCTCGACGAAGCCGTACTGAGTGGTGACCGTGTCCCTGGCACCCCCGGCCGGCCGGATGACAGCCATGCCGACAGTGCTTGACGATTCGCTGCTCGACGACCCCACGCGCCTGGCCGAGGCCGACAGCGCGGGGCTGCTGCGTGCCGCCGCCATGGCCGGGGCGCAGGTGCGGGCGACTGCCGAGGCCGCGGCCGAGCTGGAACTGAGCGACCGGCTCGACCTGGGGCGCCCGCGTTCGCTGGTGCTGATCGACCGGCCCGGCGTGAGCCGCACGCTCACGCGGCTGCTGGCGGCGCTGCTCGCGCCGGCGTGCCCGGTGCCGGTGGTGACGGCCGAGATCGTGCCGTCGTGGATCGGCGCGCTCGACGTGGTGTTCGCGCACACCGACGACGCGGGTGACCGCGAGCTGGCCGCGTCGCTGGAGCGCGCGGCCCGGTTCGGCGCGACCGTGGTGCTGTCCGCTCCGGCGGAAGGCCCCGTCGCCGCTTCGGTGGCCGGCAAGGGCGTGCTGCTCGCGCCGCGCATCCCGGTGCCGCCGGAGCTCGCGTTCCCGCGCGGGCTGGCCGCCGGCCTGCTCACGGCCAACGCGCTGGGCCTGCTGGTGGCCGACGTGCAGGCGTTGGCCGACCAGCTCGACCTCGAGGCCGAGAAGGACTACCTCGCGCGCGAGTCGTTCGCGAACCCGGCGAAGGCGCTCGCGCTGCGCGTGGCCGACCGCGTGCCGCTGCTGTGGGGTCTCGACCCCGTTGCGGTGGCCGTCGCGGAGCACGCGGCACACGCGTTCGCGGCTCATTCGGGCGTGGTGTGCGACGCCGAGGACTTCCGGCAAGCGCTTGCGCGGCCCGCGCTTCGCAGAGTTGCGCAATCGGGCGGCCAAGAGCGTGACATCTTCGCCGATCCGGACGACTCATCCGGTGGAACCGCCACGAGGGTGCTGTTGCTCTCGGTGCGGACCGGGCCCGCCGCCGAGGCGGCCCGCTTCCAGGCCGAGGAGTTCCTCCCGGACGCGGACGTGATCGCGCCGGCCGAGGAGTTCGAAGCGGACGAGATCGTCCGGGCCGCGGTGCTCGCGCTGCGGTTCGAGCTCGCCGCGGTGTACCTCGGGCTCGCGGCGGGCAGCATCGGTGGCGCCGGGAGGTACGAGCCGGCCACCGCTTGACGGCTCACGGGATCAGGGGGAGGAAGTGCCGGCGAGCGCCGTGGGGACGGCACCGCCCGCACGACATCGGCTCCGGCCGATGGGAAGGATTGGGAGTTGAGGTGACAGTGGAGCTGTTGCGCAACGCCGTACGGCCCTACGCCTGGGGATCGCGCACCGCGATCCCGCAGCTGCAGGGACGTCCGGTGCCGGCGCCGCACCCCGAGGCCGAGCTGTGGATGGGCGCCCACCCGGGCGACCCGTCCCGCGTGCTCGCCCCGGACGGCACCGAACGGAGCCTCCTGGAGCTCGTCGACGCCGATCCGGTCGGCCAGCTCGGCGAACGCTGCGCGAAGCGCTGGGGCGGCCGGCTGCCGTTCCTGCTGAAGATCCTGGCGGCCGAGGAGCCGCTGTCGATGCAGGCCCACCCGTCGGCCGCGCAGGCCGCCGAGGGGCACGAACGCGAGGAGCGCCTCGGCATCCCGCGCGACGCGCCCAACCGCAACTACCCGGACCCGACGGCGAAACCCGAGCTCGTCTGCGCGCTCACGGAGTTCCACGCGCTGGCCGGGTTCCGCGACCCGCAGCGCACGGTGAAGCTGCTCAAAGCCATCGAAACGCCGGGGCTGGCGAAGTACACCGGCCTGCTCGAAGCGCAGCCGGACCCGGCGGGGCTGCGCGCGTTGTTCACCACGTGGATCACGCTGCCGCAGGCCTCGCTCGACGAGCTGCTGCCCGAGGTCCTCGACGCGTGCGTGCGCCACGTCGCCGACCACGGTGAGTTCGGCCTGGAGTGCCGCACGATCCTGGAACTGGGCGAAGCGCACCCGCGTGACGCCGGTGTGCTGGCCGCGCTGCTGCTCAACCGCCTGACGCTGCGCGCGGGCGAGGCGATCTACCTGCCGGCCGGCAACCTGCACCTCTACCTGTCGGGCACGGCCGTGGAGATCCTGGCCAACTCCGACAACATCCTGCGCTGCGGCCTCACGCCCAAGCACGTGGATGTGCCGGAGCTGCTGCGCGTGGTCGACTTCGCGTGCGGCGAGATGCCGGTGCAGCTGGGCGAATGCGCCGGCCAGGGCATGGCCGTCTATCACACGGACGCGCCGGAGTTCGAGCTCTCGCGCATGCGGTGGGAGGCCGGCGACGACACCGAGCTCGTGGTCGACTGCACCGGTCCGCAGATCCTGCTCTGCACCGACGGCGACCTGCTCGTGACGGCCGAGGACGGGGAGCAGGTCGAGCTGCTGCGCGGCCAGTCGGTGTGGCTGCCCGCGGCCGACCCGGCCGTCTCGGTCCGCCCGCTCGCGGGCCGTCCGGCCCAGCTGTTCCGCGCCACCGCCGGCACCTGCGAAGACTGACTTCCGCCGTTCCGGGAAGGGGCACCTCGGGGACTCCGATCCCCGCGAGGTGCCCTTTCCCGTGCGCGGCGTTCGCGCACAAAACGTTCACGTGGCCGAAGCGACGGCGTGGTGATCGGTCCTCTAGGCTCCCGATCGGGCATTTCGGGAATCCATTGCGCAACAGGCAGGGGAGCACGCCGTGTCAGCAGGTGGCGGTACCAAGGCGATCATCGCGGCGCTCGCGGCCAACGCCGGGATCGCGGTGGCGAAGTTCGTCGGGTTCCTGGTCACGGGCTCGTCGTCGATGCTGGCGGAGTCGGTGCACTCCCTGGCCGACACGTCCAACCAGGGCCTGCTGCTGCTCGGCCAGAAGACGTCACGCCGGCGCGCCACTAAGGAACACCCCTTCGGGTTCGGGCGGGAGCGGTACTTCTACTCGTTCATCGTCGCGCTGATGCTGTTCACGCTCGGCTCGGCGTTCGCGCTGTATGAGGGCATCCACAAGATCATCGAGCCCGAGCCGCTCGAATCGCCGATCGTGGCCGTGATCATCCTGCTGGTCGCGATCTGCCTGGAGGGCTACAGCTTCTACACCGCCATCGGCGAGTCGCGGAAGATCAAGGGCACTGTCGGCTGGTGGCGGTTCATCCGCCAGGCCAAGGAACCCGAGCTGCCCGTCGTGCTGCTGGAGGACACGGGCGCGCTCATCGGCCTGGTGTTCGCGCTGCTCGGCGTGGGCCTGTCGGTGATCACCGGCGAGCCGGTGTTCGACGGCATCGGCACCGTGTTCATCGGCGCGCTGCTCGGCGTGATCGCCGTGATCCTCATCGTCGAGATGAAAAGCCTGCTCATCGGTGAGGGCGCGACCGACACCGATCTCGAGACGATCGTCGACGAGCTGGCCGCCGGCAAGGTCGAGCGCGTGATCCACATCCGCACGCAGTATCTCGGCCCCGACGAGCTGCTCGTGGCGGCGAAGCTCGCCCTGGTGCCCGGCCTCGACACGTCCGAGGTCGCCCTGGCCATCGACGACGCCGAGGCCCGCGTGCGCGCGAAGGTCCCGGTCGCGTCGCTCATCTACCTCGAACCGGACCTCGACCGCGACGCGCGGTGATCAACTCCTGCCGCGCAGCCTCCGGTTTGCCGCGTTAGGGTGAATGACCCGTTTCCATGCAGGTCATCGCAGGTCATCTGGAGGTCGCTGTGCCCGGGCAGGGTTTGTGGCGCACGAAGTCGATCGAGCAATCCATCGCGGACACCGACGAGCCCGAGACCAAGCTCCGAAGAAACCTGGGTGCTTGGGATCTGACCGTGTTCGGTGTCGCGGTCGTCATCGGCGCGGGCATCTTCACGCTCACCGCGCGCACAGCGGGTGACTTCTCCGGCCCGTCGGTGTCGGTCGCGTTCGTGTGCGCCGCGGTCGCGTGTGCCCTGGCGGCGCTGTGTTACGCCGAGTTCGCCTCGACCGTGCCGGTCGCGGGCAGCGCGTACACGTTCTCCTACGCCACGTTCGGCGAGTTCATGGCGTGGATCATCGGCTGGGACCTGATCCTGGAGCTGGCCGTGGGCGCGGCGGCGGTGTCGAAGGGCTGGTCGGTCTACCTCGAGACCGTGCTCGGCTACCTCTTCGGCGAGGGCGCCAAGACCACGATCGACCTCGGCTGGGTCACCATCGACTGGGGTGCGCTGGTGGTCGTGGTCGCGTTGACGACGCTGCTGGCCATCGACACGAAGCTGTCTTCGCGGTTCTCCATGGTGATCACGGGGATCAAGGTCGCCGTGGTGCTTTTCGTGATCATCCTCGGCGTCTTCTACATCAAGGGCGCGAACTACACGCCGTTCATCCCGGAGGCCAAGCCCGGCAGCCCGGGCGACAGCGGGGTCGACCAGTCGCTGTTCTCGGTGATCCTGGGTGGCGGCGGCAGCGTGTTCGGCATCTTCGGTCTGCTGGCCGGTGCGTCGCTGGTGTTCTTCGCGTTCATCGGGTTCGACATCGTGGCCACCACCGCGGAGGAGACGCGCAACCCGCAGAAGTCCGTGCCGCGCGGCATCTTCGGCTCGCTGGCCATCGTCACGGTCCTGTACGTGGCCGTGTCGCTCGTGGTCGTCGGCATGGTGCCCTACACCGACTTGGCGACCGAGGCGGGCGACGGCAGCCACAAGACGCTCGCCACGGCCTTCTCCGTCAACGGTGTCGACTGGGCCGCGAACATCATCTCCGTCGGCGCGCTCGCCGGCCTCACGACCGTGGTCATGGTGCTGATGCTCGGCCAGGTGCGGATCATCTTCGCGATGTCGCGCGACGGCCTGATGCCGCGAGGGCTGGCCAAGACCGGCGGCCACGGCACCCCGAAGCGCGCGACGCTGCTCGTCGGCGGCCTGGTGGTCGTGGCGGCCACGTTCTTCCCGGCCGACAAGCTCGAGGAGATGGTGAACGTCGGCACGCTGTTCGCGTTCATCCTCGTTTCGGCGGGGGTGCTGGTGCTGCGCCGGACGCGACCGGACCTGCCGCGCGCGTTCCGCGTGCCCGCGGTGCCGCTGATCCCGATCCTGGCGATCCTCGCGTGCCTGTGGCTGATGCTGAACCTGACGGTGCTGACCTGGCTGCGGTTCGTGGTCTGGATGGTCGTCGGGGTCGTCATCTACTTCGTCTACAGCCGGCGCCACTCGCTGCTCGGCAAGCGGATCGCCGCGGGGGAGGAACCGGCCGCGAAGTCCGCTTCGCCGGAGTCGCCGGCGTCCTCAGAGGACTGAACCACTGCCCGCAACGGCCCGCCGTCCCACTCGGGGTGGCGGGCCGTTTTGCGTCCCTGACCTGGGCATTCACCGAGGTTCGGGAAGGTTGCGTGATGTGGCCGAGTTGTCACCTAAGTCAGAATGATCACGCAAGGGTAACGTCGATATCTCGGTTTGGATCACGTCTCGAACGCAGGGTGAGCGAGTGAGCCGTTTGCGATACCGTCCGCCTCGGCTTCCCTCTGACGGGTTAATCACTCGTGTGTGATTCATACGGTAAGTGGTTTCGATCCTCACTGGGAGTGCACTGATCTTCTCTAGGTATCCCCCGTTCGGTACAGGAGTTCACTGAATGCCCACCATCACCAGACTGCGTGCGGGTTTCACGGTCGCCGCGGTGGCCGGACTCGCCCTGCTGGGCACCGCGACGTCCGCCCTCGCGTGCACCTCCGACGACGGCCGCGCGAACCCGATCCAGGGCCACGCCCCCGACTGCTCCCAGATCAAGGGTGTCAGCGGCAAGAAGCTCGACCAGGGTGACTTCACGTTCACCGGCGGCGACAAGAGCAAGTCGCTCAACATCACCGCCACCAAGGAAGGCGTCAAGGTCGAGGCGCTCGTCGTCGCCGGCGGCGACGACGGCTACGCGGTGTACGTCCCGGGCAAGAAGAACCTGACCAAGGACCTGCCCTGGAACAACCTCATCGCGCCGCACAACTACAACGGCAGCCAGCCGAAGATCGACAGCTGGTACGCCTGCGGCACGAAGACCGCGCCGGAGTCGACGCAGCCGACGAAGCCGTCGGAGACCCCGACCACGCAGCCGACCGAGACCGAGTCCCCCGCGGTCCCGACCACGTCGCACGCCGCGACCGAGGCTCCGACCAGCACCACCGCCGTCGCCGCCGCCCCGGCCGGCAACGAGACCGGTGGCACCGGCGGCCAGCTCGCCAACACGGGCTTCGACAACGCGTGGCTGATCTACATCGCCGCGGCGCTGCTCGTCGTCGGTGGTGGCCTGCTCGCGCTGCTGAAGTTCCGTCGCCGCAGCGCCAACTGACCTGCATTTCGGGTTCCTGAAACCGGAGGGGAGCCACGCCCGTTTGCCCACGGGTGTGGTTCCCCTCCGGTCTTTTCGTTACGGCGCAAGGGTTTCTAACGCGGCCGCGGCAGATCGCCGAACAGCGAGCCTTGTTCGCCCAGCAGCCGCGAGCGCCCGCTCGGGCGGCCGAGCCCCGCGGCCATCGCCACGGCCTGGTCCCACTCGGCGTCGGCCAGGTAGTCGGTGTGCTTGAGCACGCCCGGGGCCCAGCGGTGGCGGCCGTCGGGCGCGCGCAGCGGGTCGGGCAGCCAGTGGTCGCCGCCGAGCACGAGCACGCCGGACTCCTCGGGTGTCGCTTCGAGCGGGCCCGAGCCGCCTTCGGGCCGGTAGCCGTCGCCGATGAGGTGGCGGCCGGAGACGTTGTGCCGCCAGGTCGTGACGCCGCCGCCGAAGATGTCCGTACCGCGGCACAGCGCGCGCCAGCGGCCGTCGAGGTCGCCGAACAGCGTCGCGAGCGCATCCTGCGGCAGCACCGCGGGGAACGCACGCTGGTAACCCCACTGCAGGGGCGACCCCGCGGTGAGCAGGCCGACGCGGTCGCGTTCGTCGGGGGTCAGCTCCGTGAACAGGCGCGCGGCCGTGAGCACGGTGAGCAGGCTGCCGAGGTTCTGTCCCGACAGGACCACGCGCGTGCCCGGTTCGGTGAGGTGCTCCTTGACGCGTTCGGCCAGCTCGGGCACGACCTTCAGCGCGTAACACGGTGGCACGGTCGGGTGTGCCGCGCGCGGCCAGAACGACACGAGGTCCGCCAGCGCGCCGAGGTGCCGGTTGCGTTCCGGCGTGCGCGCTGCGGAGTAGACCACCCGCAACAGGCCGAGCGCGAAGCCGCCGAGCGCGAACACGCCGACGGCCGACACCGGTGTGAACCACGAGGGCCGCAGGTCGAAGCCGAAACGCACCACCAGCAACGCGAGTCCCGCGACGCCGAGCCCGATGGCCACGATCATCGCCAGCTGGTGCAGGTGCCGGCGTTCCCACGCCGAGCGGGCCCACGCGCGGGCCGCGGCCTGCTCCTGCTTCGCGTCGAGCTGCACCAGTTCGACCAGCGCCGGGATCCCGCGGCGCCGCCGGCGCAGCGGCACCGCGATCGCGTAACCGGCCACGGCGAGCACCGCGATCAACGCGAGCCCGGCGCCCCACAGCACAGTGATCAGCTCGTAGGTGTCGGGCAGCCGCAGCCCGCCCGTGCCCAGCAGCCGGCGGACGGCGATGGCCAGCCCGGCGCCGAAGCCGCCGCCGAGCAGGCCCGCGAGCGCGACCACCGGTGCCGCCGCCCAGCCGCCGAGCCACGGACGCAGCCGTTTCGGCCGCGTCTTCCACGTCGTTCGCGCGAGCAGCGCCATCGGCACGAGGGCCAGCGCGAACAGGATGGTGATCGCGAGCAGCGCCGCGCCGAGTCCTTCGACCGTGCCGTCGGTGCCGCGCAGGCCGCCGCGCGCGGGCAGCGGTGCGGCGAGCACGGCAGCGAAAATCACGAGCGCCGCGGCGAAGGTCATCAGCGTGCGCCGCGCGACGCGGCCGGGGTCGCTCCCGATCGCCGCACCGACGATCACCGCGACCACCAGCCCCAGCACGCAGATCCAGCCGATCAGCCGGGGCACGTCGTCGGGCACGTGCAGCGGTCCGCCGAGCAGCAGCAACGCGACGCAGGCCAGGGCCGCGACTGTGTGCGTCGCGGACATCCCGGGCGCCTCCGGGTCGGCGAGCAGCTGCAGCGGCGAGCCGCGCCGGGCACGGGGTTCAGGGGCCTTGACCTGCCAGTTCGACGACGAGACCCGGTGCAGCAGGACCACCACGGCGAACAGCACGGCGACCCCGATCGTCAGCCGCGCCGCGTCCGAGCGCAGCCACGAGGGCGCCCACGGCAGGCAGCCGCTGCCCGGCGCGAGGCACTGCGTGGCGAACAGGTCGAGCACGGTCACGGCGACCTGCCCGATCAACAGCATCGTGAGCAGCACCGCGACCACGCGCAGCAGCCCGCGGCACAGGCCGCCGAGCCACCGGGCGCGGTGCACCGGCGGCAGCATCCAGAACGCGACGTTGGCCAGTGAGAACGGGAACAGCAGCGCCCACGTGGCCTTGGCGGCGCCGCCCGAGGTCATGCGGCTCCACAGGTATCCTTCGAGCGTGCGTGGGATGGAACGGCCCAGCGCGGGCACCATCGGACCGGGGGCCGGGCGCCGCAGCCGGTCCGCCGGGCGCACGACCCGGCCGACCCCGTCGCCGGCGACGTCGACGGTGGACACCGCGTCGAGCAGCGTCTCGCCGCTCGTGCCCGCGAGTCCGGCCACCCTGAGCTCGACGATGCGGGTGTCGGGGCCGGGCAGCGGGGCGGGCACGGTAAGGGTCTCCTAAGCCGGTCGGGGGGACGTCAAGCCGACAACGGTACTGTTCAGATGCCATCAATCCTTGGAGGAACCGCACTATGACCCCCGAAAGCGTTGCCAAGCGGCACGACACCCGGGGCGGCATCGAGTTCGCCGTCGCCGACCTCGAGGCCGCCGAGTTCGGCCGCAAGGAGATCCGCCTCGCCGAGCACGAGATGCCGGGCCTGATGTCGCTGCGCCGTGAGTACGCCGAGGTCTACCCCCTGCGGGGTGCGCGGATCTCCGGGTCGCTGCACATGACGGTGCAGACCGCCGTGCTCATCGAGACGCTGGTGGCGCTGGGTGCCGAGGTCCGCTGGGCCTCGTGCAACATCTTCTCCACGCAGGACCACGCGGCCGCCGCCGTGGTCGTCGGCCCGCACGGCACCACCGAGGAGCCGAAGGGTGTGCCGGTGTTCGCCTGGAAGGGCGAGTCGCTGGAGGAGTACTGGTGGTGCACCGAGAAGATGCTCACCTGGGACGGCGAGGGTCCGAACATGATCCTCGACGACGGCGGTGACGCCACCATGCTCGTGCACAAGGGCACCGAGTACGAGAAGGCCGGCGTCGTGCCGCCCGCCGACGACGAGGACCCCGACGAGTGGAAGGTCTTCCTGGAGCTGCTGCGCGCTTCCGTTGCGGCGGACTCCTCGAAGTGGACCACCATCGGCGAGGGCGTCCGCGGCGTCACCGAGGAGACCACCACCGGCGTGCTGCGGCTCTACCAGCTGGCCGCCGCGGGTGAGCTGCTGTTCCCGGCGATCAACGTGAACGACGCCGTGACCAAGTCGAAGTTCGACAACCGCTATGGCATCCGCCACTCGCTGATCGACGGCATCAACCGCGGCACCGACGTGCTGATCGGCGGCAAGGTCGCCGTGGTCTGCGGTTACGGCGACGTCGGCAAGGGCGCGGCGGAGTCGCTGCGCGGCCAGGGCGCGCGCGTGATCGTGACCGAGATCGACCCGATCTGCGCGCTGCAGGCGGCGATGGACGGCTTCCAGGTCAAGAAGCTCGAGAACGTGCTCGGCGAGGCCGACATCGTGATCACCACCACCGGCAACAAGAACGTGGTGATGGTCGAGCACATGGCGAAGATGAAGCACCAGGCGATCGTCGGCAACATCGGCCACTTCGACAACGAGCTCGACATGGCCGGCCTCGCGCGCTACCCGGGCATCCACCGGATCAACATCAAGCCGCAGGTCGACGAGTGGGTGTTCCCCAACGGCAACACGATCATCGTGCTGTCGGAGGGCCGGCTGCTCAACCTCGGCAACGCGACCGGGCACCCGTCGTTCGTGATGTCGAACAGCTTCTCGAACCAGGTCATCGCGCAGATCGAGCTGTTCACCAAGCACGAGGAGTACGACAAGGAGGTGTTCCGCCTCCCCAAGAAGCTCGACGAGAAGGTGGCGCGCATCCACCTCGAGGCGCTGGGTGGCGAGCTGACCAAGCTCACCAAGGAGCAGGCGGAGTACATCGACGTGGACGTGGAAGGCCCGTTCAAGTCGGACCACTACCGCTACTGAGCTTTCCGCACGGCCGAAGCGGCGTCCGGGGTGTCTCCCGGGCGCCGCTTCGGCGTTGCTGCCTCCACAGTGGACACCCAGGTGGCTCGGACCACCGCGCGGTGTACTCCGGTTCCCCGAGGACAAGTCCACGACGTCCGATGTGCCCGAAGATCCGCCCCGGGTCTGCCTCCTGGACTCCGGCCTCCGCGCATCCGTCCGCGTTCGGCGCAATCCCGTGGTTCCTTCGGAGAGGAGCGGTCGCGTACGACGGCCGGGGGATTGTCGAAGTGAAGGGGATCTGCCTTGTCCGCAGGAGAAGTGGGCCGAAGAGGGGTAATCGCCGGAGGGCTGGCCGCGGTGGCGGCGGGGGCGATGAGCACCCCCGCGTTCGCCGAGGGCGCCACGACCACGCCGGTGAACGAACGGCTCAAGGGCTACAGCTATCCGCTCAGCGCTCGTGGGGTGGCCAACCTTGCGCCCACGCCGCCGTGGCACTACGTGGGTGACGTGGTCGGCGTCGAGTTCTGGACCACGCCGGCCGCGGCCGCCGCGTCGCTGCCGACCGGGCTGGACCCGGACCCGGCGAGTTCGGGGCACGGCTACGCGCTGTTCATCGACTGGCAGTTTTCCGCCAGCGACAACGAGTACCTCGACCCGGTGCGCAGCCAGTACAGCGAGTTCCTCGTGCTGCTCGACGCCGTGCACAAGGGTTCGCCGGTGGCGTGGTGCCCGTTCATCTACGTGGACAACGACGAGGCGCTCGCCCGTGGCTGGATCCAGGGCTTCCCGAAGAAGATCGGGGCCGTGCACCAGACCCGGGCGTTCGGCGTGCCGAGCCAGGCCGGCCCCGTGGTCGGCCCCGGCGGCCGGTTCGGGGCCACGCTGTCGTCGAACGGCCGGCAGCTGGCCGAGGCCCGCGTGACGCTGGAGAAGACCGCGCCGACCATCCCGGCGCTCGGGCGGCCGATCGTGAACCTGCGCCACTTCCCGCGGCTTTCGGCCGGGCAGTACCAGAACCCCGCCGTGCACGAGCTGACGCAGTCCGTTTTGGACACTCCGCAGGTGGCCGGCACGTGGACCGGCACCGGCGAGCTGTCGTTCTTCCCGGCCCAGGCCGAGGAACTGGCCGACCTGGCACCGCAGCGCACCGGCGCGGGCTTCCGCGGCTCGTTGTCCTACAGCGTCACGGATCTGATCATCCTCTGACCTGATCACCTCTGACGAGGTCGCGGCCGGGTCGCCCGCGTGGCGCCCGGCCGCTCAGAGCCGTTCGTCCCGCATCACCTCGAGGTTGTGGAACACCGGCGGTTCGTCGCACAGCTTGCCCATGCGCTCGGCGATCTTGGCGGTCGCCGGCAGCTCCGAGTTCCGCATCGCCTCTTCGTACGACGGGAACTCGACGAACTCCATGTACGTCCCGGGGTTGTCGCGGTCGCTCATCACCACCGCGTGGGTGGCCGTGCGAGTGCCCTGTGTCGCGGTTTTCCACTCGTCCATGAGCTCGTTCAGCTCGTCCGGGTGCGTGGTCTTGAACTCGATGACTTGTACGAAACTCATTTTCGGCTCCTGGTGAGGCTGCCCCGAAAACTCATCGTGCGCGTGGCACCGGGGCCCGTCAACGCAGGTCGGGGGCCCCGTTGTTCACCGGAGAGCTCAGTTCCACTCGACGGCGATGCCGGCCAGCCCCGGTCCCGCGTCGCGGAAGTAACCGCTTGTCACGCCACCCGTGTCGAGCGGGAGCTCTTCGGCCTCGACGGGCAGGGCGTCGTCGCGGGCCCGGACCTGGCGGGTGCAGCGGGCGGGCATCGCGGTGGGCGCGAACTGCAGCTGCAGCAGGTAGCTCGCGGCCTGGTCGCGCAGCATGCGGTAGTAGCCGGGGAACAACGCGCTGGAGTCGTCGCGCACCTCGAAGCAGAAAACGTGGATGTCGCCTTCGCCGAGTTTGCGGTCGAAGAGCAGCTCGGTCGCCATCGTCTCGCCGCCGGGGTGGCGCCGGATCCGTCCGACGCGGCAGCCCTCCGCGGTGATCAGCTCGACGTCGTCGATCTTGCAGCCGGGGTCGCCGTTGTACACGGTCACGTAGCGATCGGGGCCGTGCCGCCGGGCGCGCGTGACCAGGCGCGTGCGGATGCTGACCTGGCGGCGGCGCTCGTCGACCGTGATGCGGTCGTGGACCGAGAGCAGCTCCAGGTCGGCGTTGGAGTGGTTCGACGAGGGCAGCACGCCCAGGTCGGTGAGCAGCTGGTCGACGATCGAGCCCATGTCGCCCGAGCGCAGGTCGTGGAACGACACCGCGGCCTGGTGCCCGCGCGGGCGGGCGGTGCGCGGGCCGATCAGCACCACGAGCGAGTCGGCCGGCAGCTGCAGCACCGACTCCAGCGCGCGCACGGCCGGCAACGCCTTGGGCACCTCGGGCTGGCGCAGCCCGCGCTGCCAGTAGCTGAGCGTCGACTGTCCAATCTGGACACCGCGCAGCGCCAGGTGGGCGCGCAGGCGGGCCAGTGACAGTCCCCGGTGCGAGATGGCCGTGCGCAGGGCGTGGTGGAACTCGCCGGTGCGCAACGCGTCGGCCAGCTCGGCGGGCAGGTCGCCCGAGCCACGGCGAACAGGTTCGATGATCAGTGCGCCTTCCCCGTCTCGAGACACCGCTTGTCCCTTCACCAGACCAGTGTGGAGATCACTGCGTGCGCCGGCCGTGAACACCGCGGAACGTTCACGTTAGCAGCGCACGGTAGCCGCTCCGACCCCCGTTCGGGGTGGTTGGCCACGCAAGGGTGCCCATTCCGTGTTCCAGAACTGACCCGGAACGCGTTGATCACCGGAAGAGCATCTTGCTCCGCGTGACCGCACTGTTCACCGTTGTGACGACCGAGGGGCACATCGTGGGGTGGGGAGGTTCCGTGCCGGTGTTCGTCAAGCAGTCACTCGTCACCGTCCGGGCCGCCGTCCACCGTGGCCGGGTCCGGATCGAGAGAGTACGCACCACAGGCCGGGTTCTGGCGCTCGTGGTGCTCGTCGGCACGGCGTTGCTGACGTCGGCACCGGGCGCGAGCGCGGCGCAGCCCTCCGGCGTCGGCAACGCCCACCTCGTCCCGCAATCGGCCACCGGCGAGGCGCGTGCCGTCCGGCTCGTCGCCGACGTCCTGCCGCGCGGCGACACCCCGCCGCCCGAAGACCACGACTCCGGCTGGCTGCCGCTGCTCATCCTCGCGGGCCTGCTGCTCACCGGCGGCGGGGGCTACCTGCTGCACTCGCGGCGCCAGGCCGCCTAGGTGTATTCGGCCGTCAGGTTGGTGGCAGTCGACTGGTGGGTGGATGCCCGCCGAGTGCGCTGTGGCGGCGTTGAGTGTTGTAGTGCTGGAG
>NZ_JBIAWY010000012.1:0-259907 GCF_042896185.1 Amycolatopsis sp. NPDC001319
AACGCCCGGTCCCATTCCGAACCCGGAAGCTAAGCCTGGTAGCGCCGATGGTACTGCAACCGAAGGGTTGTGGGAGAGTAGGACGCCGCCGAACTAAAAGTAAGGGTTAGGCCCCGGTTGAGAACGCGAAAGCGGTTCTCCCGGGGCCTATCTCTATGTGGCGTGCTGTGTGGTGCCCGTGACGGAGCGCCATGCGCGCGCGGGGTGCTCCGTACGGCCCCGTAGGATGGTCAGTCGGCCCCCGTAGCGGGTGGCCCGTGAGAACACAAGATTTTTCTATGGCAGGAGGCCAGGTGTCCGAGTTCGGTCGACGTGACTCAGAGGATGATGGGTCCGGCCGGTCGGCTCGCCGCGACCAGGGCTCCCGCGGCAACCGGTCGGACGCGCCCCGGGGAGACCGGCGTGGCGCGCGGCAGGACCGTGGCGGGCGTGACGGCGGCTACCAGGGACGCCCCCGGCGGGACGACCGCGGTGCGCGCGGCGGTGGGTACCAGGGCCGGCCCTCGGGCGGCGACAGCTCCCGTGACCAGCGCAGCGGCGGCTACGCCGGCAACCGCGAGGGCGGCCCGCGCGGCGGTTCCGACGACCGCGGCTCGCGCGGCAGCTACGACAACCGCTCCGGCCGGCCGCAGGGCAAGTCGGCGTCCGGGCGTCGCTGGGAAGACCGCGGTTCGAGCGGCTCGACCGGTGGCTTCCGCAACGACAACCGCTCCGGCGGCGGCTTCCGCGATTCCCGTGGCGCCGGCGCTCCCCGCGACAACCGAGGCGGCTTCCGTGACGACCGGGGTTCCGGCGGATACCGCCCCAACCGCGATTCGGGCGGCGACGACCGCGGTTTCCGCGGCGACCGCGACAATCGCGGCGGCGGTTTCCGCAACGACCGCGACGACCGCAATTCCGGCGGTTTCCGCAAGGACCGCGGCGGCTCCGGCTTCCGTGACGACCGGGGCGGCTCTGGTTATCGGGGCGGCAGTTCGGGTGGCTCGCGCGACGACCGCGGTGGTTACCGCGGCGGCAGCGCTTCGGGCTCGCGTGATGACCGTGGCGGCTCGGGTTACCGGGGCGGCAGCTCCGGTGGGTCGCGTGACGACCGTGGCGGCTCGGGCTACCGCGGCAGCAGCTCCGGTGGGTCCCGCGACGATCGCGGTGGCTCCGGCTTCCGCAGTGGCGGTAGCACCGGTGGTTACCGCGGCGACCGCACTGGTGGCAGCTCGGGTGGGTACCGGAACGACCGCGGCAGCGGCGGCTCCGGCTTCCGCAGCGACCGCGGCGGCAGCAGCTCCGGTGGCTACCGGGGCGACCGCGATGATCGCGGCGGCTCGGGTGGTTACCGGGGTGACCGGGACAACCGCGGCACCTCGGGCGGTTACCGGGGCGACCGCGACGACCGCGGTCCGCGCACCAGTGGGTCGCGCGACGACCGCCGGCCGGGTGGCTTCCAGAAGGACCGTGACGACCGCGGCTTCCGCAGCGGTGGCTCGCGCGACGACCGTGGCGGCTCCGGCTTCCGCAAGGACCGTGACGACCGCGGCGGCTTCCGCAACGACCGCGGCTCCGGCGGCGGCTTCCGTAAGGACGACCGCGGCGGGTACCGGGGCGGCTCCGACCGCCGTGACGACCGGGGCGCTTCGCACGGCTCCGACCGCCGTGACAACGGGCCGCGTGACACCCGCGGCTCCTTCAACCGCGACGACCGCGGAGGCTTCCGCCGCGACTCGGGCGACTCGCGCGGCTTCGACCGAGCCGACACCCACAGCGCCGCCGACGACGACTTCGACATCACCGACGACGGTTTCGTCGCCGGCGACACCGCCGACCGCGACGACTTCTCGAAGCCCGGCGACACCGGCCGCGGCGAGCGCTCGGACGCGACGGCCGACGCCGGCGCGGACGACACCGCCGATCGCGAAGAGCCGGCTTCTCGCGACGCTGCAAGGTCGCAGACCGACTCGGCCGATCCCGACGGCGATCGGTCCACTCGCGACAACCGAGACGACGCCAACGGCGACCGCGACACCCGCGAGGACGCTTCGCGTGAAGACCGTGGCGACAGCGAGGGTAGCGAGCGGTCCGCTCGCGAAGAGCGCGACGGCGACAACTCGGGAGACGACCGCGACGAGCGGTCCTCTCGTGACATCCGCGCGGGCGACGACAGCCGCGATAATGGCGACGGCACCACGCCCGGCGACGGCGACGATGGCGACGAGCGGTCCTCTCGCGGCGACTCTTCCGACGACAGCCGAACCGGTGGCGACGGCGCCGCTGCCGACCGTGGCGAGCGGTCCTCTCGTGACGACCGCGGTGACCGTGGCCGCGACGAGCGTCCCCAGCGGGACCGTGACGACCGCGGTGACCGTGGCAGCGGCAGCGACCGGCCCCGTCGCGACTTCCGCGAAGGCCGGGACAGCAGGGACAGCCGAGACAATCGCCGCGACGACCGGCCCCGTCGGGACGACCGGGACGCGCGCGGTGGCCGCGACTCGCGGCCGCGGCGGGATGACCGTCCGGTGCGCGGCGGCACGCGGGCCGGCGCCGAGGCGCTGGACGACGCGGCGCTGGCGAGGGAGCTGCTCGAAGCGCCGGAGCTGCCGGAGGGTATCGAGTACTCCGATCTGGACGAAGAGGTGCGGCGTGAGCTGCGGACGTTGCCGAAGGGGCTGGCCGAGACCGTCGGCAAGCACCTGGTCGCGGCGGGCGGGCTGATCGACGTCGACCCGGAGGCGGCGCTGGAGCACGCGAAGTACGCGAAGCTGAAGGCCTCGCGCGTGCCGATCGTGCGGGAGGCGATGGGGCTGGCGGCCTACCACGCGGGCAACTGGCAGGAGGCCCTGTCGGAGCTGCGAGCCGTCCGCCGCATGACGCGCAGCGACGAGCACATCGCCATCATCGCCGACTCCGAGCGGGCCCTGGGCCGGCCGGAGCGGGCGCTGGACCTGGCGAAGGAGACCGACACGGCGAAGCTGTCGAAGGCGACGCAGGTCGAGCTCGCGATCGTCGCGGCCGGGGCGCGGCGGGACCTCGGGCAGGTGGACGCTTCGGTCGTCTCGCTGCAGGGGCCGGACCTGGTGCCGAGCAAGCGGGACCCGTGGAGTGCGCGTCTCTTCTACGCGTACGCCGACAACCTGGTGGCCGCCGGTCGCAAGGACGAGGCCGTGCGCTGGTTCCTCAACGCCGCCGAGGCCGACAACGAAGACGACACCGATGCCGCCGAGCGGGCCGCGGAGCTGTCGAATGAGTGACGCGCTCCTCGCGGGCTACGACGCGGTGCTGTTCGACCTGGACGGCACCGTGTACCACGGCTCGCAGGTGATCGAGGGCGCGCCGGAGGCGGTCGCGGCCGTGCGGGAGCACGGGGCGGCCGTCCGGTACGTCACGAACAACGCGTCCAAAGCGCCGGCCGATGTGGTGGCGCACCTCCGTGAGCTGGGTCTCGACGCGGCCGTCGACGAGGTGCACACGAGCGCCCAGGCCGCCGCCGCGGTGCTCGGCGAGCGCCTGCCCGCCGGTGCGCGCGTGCTGGTCGTGGGCACGGACTCGCTGGCCGCCCAGGTGGAAGCGGCCGGGCTGGGCACGACGCGGAAGAACGGCGACGTCCAAGCCGTCGTGCAGGGGCACTCGCCGGAGACCGGGTGGGCCGACCTCGCCGAGGCGGCGCTGGCCATCCGCGCGGGCGCGCTGTGGGTCGCGTGCAACGTCGACGCGACCCTGCCCACCGAGCGAGGCCTGTTGCCGGGCAACGGTTCCATGGTCGCCGCGCTGCGCACAGCCACCGACACCGAACCGGTCGTCGCGGGCAAGCCGCAGCCACTGCTGTTCGAGACGGCCGCGAAGTCGGCCGGCTCGAGCCGGCCGCTCGTCGTGGGCGACCGGCTCGACACGGACATCGCCGGAGCCGTCTCCGCGGGCATGGACGTGCTCGCCGTGCTCTCCGGCGTCGCGACGCCCGCCGGTCTCCTGACCGCGATCCCGGCGGAACGGCCGACGCACCTGGCCGCCGACTTGACCGCGCTCACGCAGCGCGCCGAGGACCTGAAGATCGGTCCCCGGCCGGGCTGGGAGATCGTGCCGGGCGACGTGCTGACCGTCCGCGGCAGCGGCGACGCCCTCGACCTGCTGCGCGCGCTGTGCCACGCGGCGTGGGCGAGCGGCGTGACCGAGGTCCGGGCCGAAGGCGACGCGGCCGAGGCGGCGCTGACCGGGCTGCGCCTGGCCTGACTGGTAGTTTGAGCTCGTGCACCCGAACGTCCCGCGGCCCGTCCCGGGCCCTCCGCCGGTACCCGGACCCGGCCCGCAGCAGATCGACCCCCGCGCGGGGATCGAGGAAGCCGTGGCGGGCCTCGACGACCTGAACTCGGTGCCGCTCTTCGAGCACGTCGACCGGTTCGAAGCCGTGCACACCGAGCTCACCGTGGCCCTGTCCAGCATCGACAGGGTCTGACCGGCGTGCCCAAACGGGCCCGCCTCGACGCGGAGCTGGTCCGCCGCGGCCTCGCCCGCTCGCGGGAACAGGCGTCGGCACTGATCACCGGCGGCAAGGTGTCCGTGCGCGGCATGGTCGCGTCCAAACCCGCCACCGGCGTCGAGTTCGACGCGCCCATCGTGGTGAAGGACGAGGACGACCCCGGCTGGGCTTCGCGCGGCGCGCACAAACTCCTGGGCGCGCTGGAGAAGTTCGGTCCCGAAGGCCTCACGGTCGAGGGCCGCCGCTGCCTCGACGCGGGCGCGTCCACCGGCGGGTTCACCGACGTGCTGCTCCGCAACGGCGCGGCCACCGTGATCGCCGCCGACGTGGGCCGCGGCCTGCTCGACTGGCGGCTGCGGACCGACGAACGCGTGGTCGTGCTCGACCGCACGAACGTGCGCAACCTGACACCGGAGACGCTCGGTGGCCAGGTCGACCTCGTCGTCGGCGACCTGTCCTTCATCTCACTCAAGCTCGTGCTGCCCGCGCTCGCCGAGTGCGCGCGCGAAGGCGCCGACCTCGTGCCCATGGTCAAGCCGCAGTTCGAGGTCGGCAAGGACCGCCTCGGCAGCGGCGGCGTGGTCCGCGACCCGGAGCTGCGCGTGCAGTCCGTTCTCGACGTCATCGCCGAAGCCGCGAAGCTGGGGCTCGCGCTGCGCGGAGTGGTCGCGAGCCCGCTGCCCGGCCCCTCCGGCAACGTCGAGTACTTCGTGTGGCTGCGCCGGGATCTTCGGCGTCAAGATCCGGGCGAGCCCGGGGCCGCCGATGGCACTGTGGACGGTGTCGAGCGGCTCGTGCGGGCCGCCGTCCAGGAAGGACCCCAGTGACCAGCGAACGTGAAGTGCTTCTCGTGGCGCACCCGGACCGGGACCACACGCGGGAGGCCGCACGCGAGGTGTCCGCGCGGTTCACGAAGGCCGGGATCCGGCTGCGCGTGACCGACGAAGACGTGCGTCAGCTCATCGACCCCGACGGCTGCATGGACATGCCCTGCACTGTCGTCGCGCCGCAGGACGACCCCGCGCGCGGGGCCGAGCTCGTGTTCGTGCTCGGCGGTGACGGCACGCTGCTGCGCGCGGCCGAGCTCGCGCGGCCCGCGGGAGTGCCGGTGCTGGGGGTGAACCTGGGCCGCGTCGGCTTCCTGGCCGAGGCCGACTCCGACGCGCTCGCCGACGCCGTGCAGCGCGTGGTCGACCGCGAGTACCAGGTCGAGGAGCGGATGACGATCGACGTCACCGTCACCCACGGCGGCGTCGAGCTCTACCGCACGTGGGCCCTCAACGAGGCCAGCGTCGAGAAGTTCTCGCGTGAACGCGTGCTCGACGCGCTGATCGAGGTCGACGGCCGCCCGGTCTCGTCCTTCGGCTGCGACGGCGTGCTGTGCGCGACACCGACCGGCTCCACCGCGTACGCCTTCTCCGCCGGCGGCCCGATCATGTGGCCCGACGTCGAGGCGCTGCTCGTGGTGCCCAGCAACGCCCACGCCCTGTTCTCGCGCCCGCTCGTGGTCTCACCCGACTCGGTGATCACCGTCGGCATCGACCCGGCGGGCCCGAGCGCCGTCCTGACCTGCGACGGCCTGCGCAGCTTCGACATGCCGCCGGGCTCGCGCGTGCGCGTCGTCTGCGGCCGCCGCCCGGTGCGGCTCGTGCGGCTGTGGGACGGCGTGTTCACCGACCGGCTGGTGCACAAGTTCGGCCTCCCGGTGCGCAGCTGGCGGGAACGGCGCACCGGCGGCCGCTCGGTCTGACCGGGTGTGGGTGCGCGAGGTGACCGGTGACACGCCCGGGCCCATCCGTCCGCACAGGTGTTCGACCAGGGAAAAGAACGTTTAGCACCGGTCGAGCGCACGGAAGGTCGGTGGGGGCGGCTACCGTAGGCGTCGTGCTGGCCGAGATGCGCATCCAGGGCCTCGGAGTCATCGAGGACGCCCTGCTGGAACTGCACCCGGGTTTCACCGTCGTGACCGGTGAGACGGGCGCCGGGAAGACCATGGTCGTGACCGGGCTGCACCTGCTCTCCGGTGGGCGGGCCGAAGCGTCCAAGGTCCGGAACGGAATGCTCAAGGCCTTCGTCGAGGGGCGCTTCACCCTCGACAAGGCCGACACCGCGAGCCGCATCGTCACCGATGCGGGCGCGGACATCGACGAGGACGGCAGCGTGATCGCACTGCGCTCGGTGACCGTCGACGGGCGGTCGAGAGCCCACCTGGGCGGCCGGTCCGTGCCGGTCGGCGTGCTGGCGGACCTGTCCGAGCAGGTGATCGCCGTGCACGGGCAGAACGACCAGCTGCGGCTGCTGCGCCCGAGCGAGCAGCGCGCGGTGATCGACCGGTTCGCGGGCCCCGCGGTCGGCGAGCCGCTCGCCGCCTACCGCGAGGTGCGTGAGGAGTGGCTGGCGGTCATCGGCGAGCTCACCGAGCGGTCCACCCGTTCGCGTGAGATGGCGCAGCAGGCCGACCTGCTCAAGCACGGTCTGACCGAGATCGACGCCGTCGCGCCCCAGCCGGGCGAGGACGTGGAGCTCACCGAGCAGATCAAGCGGCTGATGGCCGTCGACGAGCTGCGCGCTTCGGCGACCGAGGCGCACGTCGCGGTGTCGGGTTCGCAGGACGGCGACCCCGACGCGCCCGGTGCGCTCGGTCTCGTCGGCGAAGCCCTGCGGCGCCTGGCCTCGGCCGAGGACGCGGCGCTGCGGGAGCTCGTGCCGCGGCTGGAAGAAGCGTCGATGCTGCTCACCGACGTCGGCGCGGAGCTGGGCGGGTACATCGAGGGCCTCGACGCCGACCCGGCGCTGCTGGAGCAGGTGCTGGCGCGCCAGGCCGACCTCAAGCGGCTCACGCGCAAGTACGCGGCCGACGTCGACGGCGTGCTGGCCTGGGCCGACGACGCCCGCCGCCGGCTCGAGTCGATGGACACCTCCGAGGAGGCGCTCGCCGAGCTGGCCCGCCGCCGCGACGAGCTCGCCGTGAAACTGGGCGACCACGCCACCGCGGTGTCGGCGGCGCGCGGCAAGGCCGCGGCCGAGCTGGCGTCGGCGATCACCAAGGAGCTGTCCGGCCTCGCGATGGGGCAGGCGGAGCTGGAGATCACCGTCGAGCAGAAGCCGGCCGAGCACGGCGACCGCCAGGCGCTCGCGATCGACGGCCACGCGGTCCACGCGGGCTCCGACGGCATCGACGAGGTCGAGCTGCTCCTGCGCGCCCACAACGGCGCGCCGCCGCTGCCGGTGCACAAGGCGGCCTCCGGCGGTGAGCTCTCGCGCGTGATGCTGGCCATCGAGGTGGTCCTCGCCCACGCCGACACCGTGCAGACCCTGGTGTTCGACGAGGTCGACGCCGGCGTCGGCGGGCGCGCGGCGGTCGAGATCGGCCGCCGGCTGTCCCGGCTCGCGCGCACGCACCAGGTCCTCGTGGTGACGCACCTGCCGCAGGTCGCGGCCTTCGCCGACCAGCACCTCGTGGTGGACAAGGGCACGAGCGGCGGCGTCACGCGAAGCGGTGTGAAGACGCTGAAGCAGCCTGATCGCGTGAAGGAGCTGGCGCGCATGCTCGCCGGCATGGACGGCACGGAGACCGGCCGCGCCCACGCCGAGGAGCTGCTCGCCGTGGCGGAGAAGGACAAGGCCGCCGCCGAGCCGAAACGCAAGCGCGCCAAGAAGGGCTGACCACACTCCATGATCTGGGCCGCGGTGGCCGACGTCGAGGCGGAGCTCGCCCGCGCTCGGCGCGACGGCGATCTCGACCGGTTCCTCGGGCTGCTCGGCGACGAAGAGCTGTTCGTGCCGATGCTCCGGGAAGACGCGGAGAAGCTCGCCGGCGAGCAGGGCTGGTCGTCGGCCAAAGCCTGCTGCCGCGAGCGTTCGCTGCGGTTGTTCACGCGCGGCGCGCTGCCCGACCTCGGCGCCGACGTGGTGTTCCTCAGCGGTGATCTCGACTGGGCGCTGCACGGGGTCGACGCCGACGAGCAGGTGGTGTTCAACGCCGGCACTCTCGGCGAGTGGCGCGTACCCGGTTCGGCCGTGCTGCCGTGGCTCGACGCGAACCCGCACCGCGTCACGGCGGTCGAGCAGCAGGTCGAACGGCTCAACACCGCGCGCTACGGGCACTTCGACGGCCCGCTGGCCCACGCGCTCGCCTGCGGCGCGCACCAGGCCGTGCTCACGGCCGAACCGTGGAACGTGCTCGACGCCCGCTACCACGACTTCGTCGCCGAGGTCCGCGGCCTGCGCGACTGGTGGGGTGTCTCCGACGCGGCCGGCTGGCGCGCGGCGATGAACGACCTCGTCGGCCCCGGGTACACGCTCACGCCGGGCAACCTGGTTCTCGTGCTGCGCGCCCGCTACGGCGCGGGGCTCGACCCGTGGTCCTGGGCCGAGCTCGTGGTGCGCTGGTGCGCGGACAACGGCGCGCAGGACCAAGCGCCCGCCCTCACCGACGTCCTGCGCCGCGTCGTGCGGTACGAACAGCGCTTCCGAGCCGACGGGCTGCTGCCACCCTCCGGCGTCGTCGGCACCACGATCGGGTGGGACGTCGCCCGTGCGGTGGCGATGGCGCGCTGGGGTCTGGCGGTGGGTCACTGCGATCCGCTCACGGCCGAGCTGATGGTGCTCGAGGCGGGCGCGGTGGCGCGTCGCTACCACCAGTCATGGGCCGAGCTGTCGGCGAGCTACGTCATGGGCCGGGCCCTCGCCCTGGACGAGGAGGAGTTCGGCGAGGAGTACACCTCGGCCGTGCGAGTCCATCACCTGCTGCTTCAAGATCCCGCCAGTCCTTGGCTGAACCTCTCGTTCGCCCCGGCGGAACCCACCATCCAACCCTGAACGGACGCTCACGGCGACACGGCTCACCACAATGAGTCACGTCCCCTTCGGCGCGTCGGCGCTCGTCCCACCCACAAATTTGTCACCATCAGCCACATGAAGCTCACCGGTCTGCTCGCGCGAAACCACGAAGCCCTCCCCGGCATCACCGGCGTCGCGCGGGTCGACCGCCGCACCCGGGAGCTGCTGCGCCGCGTCAGCGCCGGCGACGTGGCGGTGCTCGACCAGCTCGACCTCGACCGCGCGACGGCCGACGCGCTGGTGGAGGCCGAGGTCGCCGCCGTGGTGAACGCTTCGCCGTCGATCTCCGGCCGGTTCCCGAACCTGGGCCCGGAGATCCTGCTGGCCGCGGGCATCCCGCTCGTCGACTCGGTCGGCGGCGAGCTGCTGCGCACGGTCAAGGACGGCACGAAGCTGCGCGTGCACGAAGGCGGCGTCTACATCGGGGAGCGGCAGATCGCCTCCGGCGACGAGCAGACGCCCGAGAGCGTCGCCGACCAGATGATCGAGGCCAAGGCCGGGATGTCGACGCAGCTGGAGGCGTTCTCGGCCAACACCATCGAGTTCCTCCGCCGGGAGCGCACGCTGATCCTCGACGGGGTCGGCGTGCCCGAGCTGCGGCTGCCGATGCGCGACCGCCACGTGCTGGTGGTCGCGGGTGGCAACGGCCACGCCGAGGACCTCAAGCGGCTCAAGAAGTACATCGGGGAGCACCGGCCGGTGCTCGTCGGCGTCGACGCGGGGGCCGACACGCTGCGCGCGCAGGGCCACACGCCCGACGTGATCGTGGGCGACCCGACCGGCATCGGCACCGCGACCCTGCGCAGCGGCGCCGAGGTCGTGGTGCCCGCGCAGCCCGACGGCCACGCGCCCGGTGTCGAGCGGATCCAGGACCTGGGCATCGGCGCGGTCACGTTCCCCGCGTCGGGCAACTCCGAGGACCTCGCGCTGCTCCTGGCCGACGCCCACGGCGCGAGCCTCGTGGTCACCGTCGGGTTCCAGGCCACGCTGCGGGAGTTCCTCGACCACGGCCGGTCGGGTTCGAACCCGTCGACGTTCCTCACCCGGCTCAAGCTGGGCACGAAGCTGGTCGACGGCAAGGCCGTCGCGACACTGCACCGCAGCCGGGTGTCCCTGGGCGCCGTCGCGCTGCTCGTCCTCGCCGCCGTCGTCGTGGTGGTCGCCGCGCTGCTGGTCTCCGACGTCGGCTCCGTCTACCTGGACTGGATCCAGCACACCTGGACCACGTTCACCACCTGGGTGAAGGGGCTCTTCACGTGATTTCCCTGCGGTACCACATCGTTTCCATCACCGCGTGCTTCCTCGCGCTGGCCGTCGGCGTGGTCCTGGGTTCCACCGCGCTCAACGGCTCGCTGCTCTCGGGCCTGTCGGACCAGAAGAAGGACCTCGGCACGCAGGTCTCCGACCTCGAGGCGCAGCGCAACGCGCTCAACGCGCGCCTGGCCGACTCCGACGCGTTCGCCGGGTCGATGGGCCCGAAGGTCGTGGCCGGCACGCTCGACAAGCGCACGGTGGTGCTCGTGACCACGGAGGACGCGCGCCCGGCCGACCGCGACGCGATCAAGCAGCTCGTGCAGCAGTCCGGCGCCTCGGTCACGGGGGAGCTTCAGCTCACCGACGCGTTCACCGACCCGGAGAAGGCCGACCAGTTGCGCGACGTCGTCACGCGCCTGCAGCCGGCCGGTTCGCACTTCCCGACCGCGGGTGACTCCGGCACGCTCGCCGGCGCGCTGCTCGGTTCGGTGCTGCTGCTGGACAAGTCCACGGCGAAGCCGCAGTCCACAGGGGACGAACTGGCCGCGGCGCTCGGTGGCCTCACCGACGGCGGTTTCGTGAAGCCCAGCCAGGGTGTGCAGCCGGCGCAGCTGGCGATCGTGCTCACCGGCGCGCAGCAGACGGGCGAGGGCGCGGGCGACCGCGCGGCCACGATCGCGCGGTTCGCGACGCAGCTCGACCGCTCCGGCGCGGGCACGGTGCTCGCCGGCGACCCGGGCTCGGCCGACGGCTCCGGCCCGATCGGCGTGGTGCGCGCCGACACCTCGGCGACTTCGATCCTGTCCACTGTGGACAACGTGGACTCCGCCGCCGGCCGCGTCGCGACGCTGCTGGCCCTGCGCGAGCAGCTCGACGGCGGCTCCGGCCGCTACGGCATCGGCGGCAACGCCCAGGCCCCCGCGCCGGGCGTCGGGTCGTCGGCCGGGAACTAGCACCACGCACGTCGGCGGCGGGCCGGGATCTCTTGGAGGGTGAGAGATCCGGACCCGCCGCCGATTTGCGCTCAGCAGGCGCCGCTGTCGGTCCACACGTTCTGGCTGCCGCCGGGGGTGTCGCCCTGCGTCCACCACTTCGCGGTCCACTTGTGCCCGTTGTAGGACACGGTGGCGCCGCCGCTGTAGGCCTGCGTGGCGCTCCACGCGGCCGGGCAGCTGCCACCCGGTGGCGTGGTGGTGCCGCCTTGCGAGCAGACCCCGTTGTCAGTCCACACGTTCTGGCTGCCGCCGGGGGTATCGCCTTGCGTCCACCACTTGGCCGTCCATTGGTGCCCGTTGTACGAGACGACCGCACCGCCCGTGTAGGCCTGCGTCGCACTCCACGCCGCCGCCGAGCACGAGCCGCCGCCCGGCGTGGTCGGAGTCGCGGTCGGAGTCGTGGGCGGAGTCGTCGGCGTAGTCGGCGTAGTCGGTGCGGTGGGGGTCGTCGGGGTAGTGGGCGTGGTCGGCGGCGTGGTGCCGCAGCCGGCCGTGGAGCTCGCCAGCCCGTTGACGACGTCGTGGAACAGCGTCGCGTTCGGGTCCAGGTCGTAGAGCGAGAACATCATCGCGCCGGCGAGGCCGGTGCAGTGGATGTAATCGGTGCGGGCCTTGATGGACTGCGCCGACGAGCCGCCGTAGAAGTTCGTGCCGTCGTAGAACCAGGCCGACTGCGTGGCCGGGTCGTAGAACGTGTCCGCCGGGTTGTCGACGATGCCGCTCAGTTCCTTGTACATCGCGATGCCGGGCACGTTGCCGCTCAACGTCTTCCCGGCCGAAGGCTCGGACGCCGACTGGTACAGCCCGTGGTTGGCGCCGGCGGGCACGCCCGTCCAGCCGCGGTAGTAGAACGGGATGCCGAGCGTGAGCTTGTTCGCCGGGAAGCCGCCGGGGATGCCGTAGGCCGGGGATCCCTGGGTGTAGGCCTTGATCACCGAGTCGGTCGTGTACTTCTCGGTGCCCGGCGGGATCGTGCCCGACGGGTCGTTCGGCGAACCGTAGAGCGGGTCCTGGAAGTTCGTCGGCCCCGTCGCGTCCCACGCACCGTGCATGTCGTAGGTCATCGCATCGGCGAAGTCCATGTACTGGCCGATTTTGTCGGTCTGCAGCTTCGCGATCTTGTCCTGCCCGCCCGGCAGCGCGGCGGACAGCGAGTAGTGCTTGCCGCCCAGTGCGTCGAGTTCCGTGCGGAACTCCTTCAGCAGCGCGGTGAAGTTGGCCGTGTCGTTCGCGCTGACGTGGTTGCCGAGGTGACCCGTGGTGGAGCCGGGGTACTCCCAGTCGATGTCGAAGCCGTCGAAGATGCCGGCCGCGGTGCCGGGGCCGCCGTAGCCGCCCTGCGAGGGCAGGTTGCCCTTGATGAACATGTCGATGCACGAGCTCACGAGCTTCTTGCGCGACGCGTCGGTGGCCGCGGCGTCGGAGAAGTACTTCGAGTAGGTCCAGCCGCCGAGCGAGAGCACCACCTTGAGGTTCGGGTGGCGCGCCTTGAGCTCCTGCAGCTGGTGGAAGTTGCCGACGATCGGCATGCCGAACGCGTCGGCCGTGCCGTCGACGCTGATGTCCGACCCGAAGGACTTCTGGTAGTCGGCGAAGGCGTCGCCCGCTCCGTCGCCGGCGTTCGGGTCGTTCTCGCCGGCGGGATCGGGGTCGCTCGCCTTCGTGGCCTCGAAGCAGGTGAGGTTCGTCGGATCGATGTTCTCGAAGTCGTAGATCAGGTAGTCGAGGTTGCCCGCGAGCGCGTCGACGTTCTTCGGGTAGTAGGCGTTCTGGTAGATGCTCCACTGGTCGTAGTAGGCGACGCGCAGCCCGCCCGAGGCGGCGGCCTGCCGGCTCGCCGCGGGTGCGACGGCCGCGCCTTCGGCAGGCGGGCCGGCCAGTGTCGTGAGCCCGCCGACGACCACGGCCGCCGCGGCGGCCGAGAGCCACGCGGCTCTTCTGGATACCTTGTGCTGCATGGGTTCTCCCTCGCGCAGGCGAACGGTCCTCCGCGCGCGGGGAGTGCGCGGAGGACCGACGCGACGTGTGGATCACTGCCTGAGCGGTACCGGCCCGTTCCAGAGAATGTGAACCAGTGCACAGGGAGAGTCAATACTTCGGACTAGACCAATTCCGGGCCGTGGGTACTATCGGGTGTTTCGTCCGGAAAAGCCCGCCGAAGGTCGGCCCGTCACTTGAGCGGCGGGTCAAGCGGGAAGCAGGTGACCCGCACCGGCCAGGTGTCGCCGCCTGCGGGCAGCGGCATCTGCTTGAGCGCCTTCGCCGCATCGGTGTCGTGGGCCTCCTCCGCGGCCGCGTGGAAGATGTCCGCGGCGATCGACTGGTCCAGCGGGGCGATCTGCGGGTACGGCCAGGACGAAACGCCGTTCAGCGCCGCCGGGATGAGCCGGTCGACGACCTTGCGCAGCGTCACGCCGTTGCTCGCGCGGTAGCCCCACACGTCGACGCCGACGGTGTGCCCGACCTCCGCCATCCGGCCCCACGCCGTGAGGTTGAAGTTCACGTAGTGCCACGAGATCGTGCGCGTGAGCTCGAGCGGCTGGTTGCCGTCGGCGTCGAACTGGACCGGGAACCGCTTGTGCAGCGCGTCGGTCACGATCTTGCGCGCCTCGGCGGTCTTGCCGAGGTAAGCGGCGATGGTGGCGTTCTGCATGTCGAGGAACGTGCCGTGGTTGTTGGTGGCGGCCAGTTCCAGCTTCGCCTGCGGGCTGGTCTGCATCCAGGCCAGGTACTGGCCGAGCCACGCGCGGATCGCCGAGCGGTCGTGGCCGGTCCAGCCGGGTGCGCCGGAGTCGAGCAGGGCGAACGCGTCGAGCAGCTGGCTGAACGACTGCGTGGAGTCGATGATCCCCGTGCCGCTGATCGTGTTCTTGCACGGCACGATCTGCGAGTAGGTCATGTTCGGGTTCATCCGCGTCGCCGGGTCGAGGAACCACGTGCGGACGTCGAGGGCGGCGCGCTGGGCGTACTTCGCGTCGCCGGTGTAGTACCAGGCGGTGCTGAGGTAGTAGATCGCGTCCCACGCCACCATGCGGTAGGTGTGGTCGGTGATCGCGTCGGCCTCGGGGTTGCGCTCGCCGTCGCGGTTCACGTACGGGCAGCCCTGCGGATTGTCGGGTGTCTTCGGCTGGCTGGCCCACTGGTAGGGCGCCTGGCTCTGGTAGTCGTGCTTGTCGCCGCTCGGCGGGGTGGTCGGCTTGTCCATGACCGACCACGGGCCGGCGGTCAGCGCCTCGTCGGCCTTGCCCAGCACCGTCTTGAGCGCGGCCTTCTGCGCCGGGGTGGCGTGTCCGCCGCGCAGCTCGGCGCGGATCTGCGCCAGCTTCTTGCCGTCCGTCACGATCGTGTGCGGCACCGGCTGCGCTGCCGCCGTGCCGCTCAGCGGGACCACCGCCAGGACCGCGGTGAGCACGGTCGCGCCGAGAACGCGTAACTGCCTTCGCACTGTTTCGCCCTTCGAACTCCCGGGGACGCCAGGGATCCCCACGGCAACCGGGCGGCGGTGCGGCTGTGGCGACGGGAATTCTGCTGGGCGCCCGGTGCCGGTGTCAATCGGGGACCGGCGCGTCAGAACCCGATGGCTTCGCGGAGCAACACGATGGTGCTGCGCCCCGGGAAGGGTTCCGCGTTGAGGACCAGCAGCCGGTTGACGGCGCTGGGCCAGCCGTAGGCGGCGAGGGCGCGTTCGCTTTCCAGCGGGAGGCAGTGGTCTTCGACGCGGCGCAGCGCGGTGTCCAGGTCGGGCACGATCTTCTGCGCGCCGACGATCCAGATCGCGCGGGCGGCGCCGCCGGAGGACGCGGGCAGCTGGCTGCCGCTGCCGGAGGCGATCACGAGCGAGCCGGTTTCGGTGACCGCGGCCGCGCTGCCCACGAGGAAGTCGGGGCTGGCGCGCAGCCGGCGGATGTCGTCGGCGTCGGCGGCGCGGTCCATGGCCAGGGTGCGGGGCTTGATCGCCTCGTACCGCCCGCTGGTGTTGAGGTCGTCGTCGATGCCGGACAAACGCAGCGTTTCGCTGGCCGCGGTGAGTACGCTGGCGCCCTCCGGGACCAGCTCGGCGACGCGGGTGCGGGCCGCGGCGACGTCGTCGAGGATCTCGACGGTGAAGCCGTGCGCGGTCAGCGCGGTGGCCGTGCGCTGCAGGCGCTGCGCGGAAGCGGGGGCGGTGAACAGCGAGGTGGTCATGGTGTCTCCTGCCGGCGGTCGAGGGTCTCACCAGCTCGACAACTCACGCCCCCGAAGTGTGAGGCGGGGTGGCGGCCTCACATTCGGGCGCGCTGTCGTGTCGTACTGCTGAGGACGAGACCGAGGGAGCCGCCGCCGCGATGTCCAACCCGACCACCCCGCCCGAGCCGGGCCTGAGCGCGATCATGAGCGAGCGCCGGCACCTGACCAACCTCGCCTACCGGCTGCTCGGCTCCCTGGCCGAAGCCGAGGACGCCGTGCAGGAGACCTACGCCCGCTGGTACGCGCTGTCGCGGGAGCAGCAGGACGCCGTCGAGTCTCCCGGCGCCTGGCTGACGACGGTCGCCAGCCGCATCTGCCTCAACCTGCTCGGCTCGGCGCGCTCCCGGCGGGAGACCTACGTCGGCGAGTGGATCCCCGAGCCGCTGCCCGGGCCCGCGGAGTGGCCCGGCCGGGCGGGCGGCGCCGACCCGGCCGACCACGTGACGCTGGACGAGTCGGTCGGCATGGCGTTCCTCGTCGTGCTCGAGTCGATGACCCCGGCCGAGCGCGTGGCGTTCATCCTGCACGACGTGTTCCGCTACACGTTCGGCGAAGTCGCCGAGATCGTCGGCCGCACGCCCGCGGCCTGCCGGCAGCTGGCGTCTTCGGCCCGCCGGCGCGTCCGCGCGGCGCAGGTGCCGGCGAGCCCGGCCGCCCGGCACGCGAGCGTCGTGCGGGACTTCAAGCAGGCGTGGGAAGCCAAGGACATCGCCGCCCTGATCGGCCTGCTCGACCCCGACGCCACGGCGACCGCCGACGGCGGCGGCCGCGCCCTGACCTTCCTGCACCCCATCGAAGGCGCCGAGCGGATCGCGCGGGCCTGGGCCGAGCTCGCCCACCGTGCCCTCGGCACCACCACGCTGGCGGAACGCACCGTCAACGGCCAGCCCGGCCTCGTGGCCCAGCGCGACGGGATCACGCAGACGGTGTACGCGTTCGACGTCGCGGACGGCCGGATCAAGCACATCTGGGTGATCCGCAACCCCGAGAAACTCCGGCCCTGGCTGACGGGCTGAAGCTCGGGTGAGCCGGGAGTGCTTCAGGCTTTTTCCCAGACCGACACGTGTTTGGTGCCGGCGGCCGTGAGCTCGGAACGATCCCAGTCCGCCCATCGGAACTTCGGCTTCATCCCGGCGATGCGCGCCATGAGGTCCAGCTCGGCCGGCCAGACGTACCGGAAGGGGATGCGGCGAAACCGCCCCGTTCCGTCCGGTGCCACGGTGAGGTGGTTCGACGTGAACTCCTGCGTCACGACGTCGTACTGGTCGAACCCCACGTAGCCGGCGCCTTCGCGGCCGGGGACCACCGCGAACGGGACGGTGTCCTGCCCGGGCGGCAGGCGCCGCAGATCCGGCAGGCCCACCTCGACGAGGAACAGCCCGCCCGGCCGCAGATGCGCGGCCGCGTTGCGGAAGACGTCGACCTGCCCGTCCTGGGTGGTCACGTTGCCGATCGTGTTGAACACCAGGTACGCCAGCGAGAACTCACCCGCCACCCGCGTCGACGTCATGTCGCCGATCGTGACGTCGACCGCGGCACCGCCCGGCTTGCCCGCGATCCGCGCCGCCATGGCCCGGCTCAGCTCGATTCCGCTCACCCGCACGCCGCGCGCGGCCAGCGGGGCGGCGATCCGCCCGGTCCCGACGGCGAATTCGAGCACGGGGCCGTCGGCCAGCTCCTCGAGGACATCCACCGCCGGCGTCACCACTTCGGGCGCGTTCGCGCCACCCGGCTCGTCGCACCCCGCGGCCACGCTTTCCGGAAACCAGCCGTCGGCCGGATCGTCTCGATCGCCCATGGTCGTCGGACGCTACGCGTGCGGTCGTCGACTCCGCACGCCCATTTCGGAGCGGTATGTACCACCGTGGTGCGGACGCGTTCCCGGTCCGTGGACGGACGTGATTTTCGCTACGCCCGTTTTCCTGCGGTAAAGCGGGTTCTCAGCCACTTCATGGCTGCTTCACAGGCAGTGCGGCAAATGTGGTCGCATGATCCACTCCGCACCCGGGGGCCCGGCCGCACGATGACCACGACCGAGATCGCACCCGCCCCCGTGGCGGCCCCGGCGCGGGCGGCCCACCTCCACCAGCTCGACCTGTACCGCGTGATCACCTTCGCCCTGGTGATCTTCATGCACGTGCTGGGGGCCACGACCTTCCCGCAGGACGTCGTGTCCGACGCGCTGGAGGCGCCGCTGCACCTCACGCGCGAGGCGTTCTTCGCGCTCACGACGTTCGTGCTCGTGTTCTCCTACCGCTCGCGCCCGCCGCGGCCGGTGGCGTTCTGGCGCCGGCGGGTGCCGCTGGTCGCGGTGCCGTACGTGGTCTGGTCGGTGCTGTACTGGGGCTATTCGCTGCTCACCGCCGAGCAGCCTGTCGGCTCCGTCGCCGCGGCCCTGCGCGCGCTCGGCATCGAGATCGCGAACGGCACGGCGTGGTACCACCTGTACTTCCTGCTCGTGACGCTGCAGGTGTACCTGCTGTTCCCGGTGCTGATGAAGCTGGTGCGGACGCTGGAGCGCCGGCCGTGGCTCGTGCTGGGGATCTCCGGTGCGGTGCAGATCGCGGTCACGTGTTTCCTGAGCTACCCGCCCGAAGGCGTGGAGTACTCGACCGTCAGCCGGTTCTTCACGACGCTGCTGCCGTACCAGTTCTACTCGGTGCTCGGCGCCGTCGCGGCCGTGCACTTCGAGGCCGTGCAGGCGTGGGTGCGGCGGCACCGGTGGTTCGTGGCCGGCGGGCTGGTGGTGACGCTCGCCGTGGCCGAGACGGGCTACTTCGTGAGTGTCCACAACGGACTGTGGCCGGAGCTGGCGAGCGACGCGTTCCGGCCCTACCTCGTGCCGTGGTGCGTCGCGGCCATCGCGGGCCTGTTCCTGGCGGGCACGCGCTGGGCGGAGGCGGGCCGGCCCGCCGGCCGTGTGGTGTCGTGGGCGGTGGACCGGTCGTTCGCGATCTTCCTCACGCACCCTCTCGCCCTGGCGCTGCTGAGCCCCTTGATCGCGTTCGTCGGCGACGGCGTGGGGGCGCCGTGGACGACCGTGGTCGTCTACCCGGCCACGGTCGCGCTGACGCTGCTGATCGTCGAACTGCTGCGGAGGCTGCCGTGGAGCAAGGCGCTGACGGGCCGGCCGCCCCTGGGGGTCAAGCGGGCGGCTGCTGCTGCCGCTCAGGCGTAGCGGCCGCCCGCTGGGGACAAGGCCACTCCGACTACTGGCCTGACCCGAGCATCCCGGTCCACGTCTCCACGAACGCCGGGAACGTTTTCCCGACCGTCGCGGGGTTTTCGACGCGGATGCCGGGCACGCGCAGGCCCAGCACGGCCGCGGCCATGACCAGGCGGTGGTCGTCGTAGGTGTGGAAGACGCCGCCGTGCAGCGGGGCCGGGGTGATGCGCAGGCCGTCGTCCGTTTCGGAGACGTCGCCGCCCAGTGCGGACAGCTCCGTGGCGAGCGCGGTGATGCGGTCGGTCTCGTGGCCGCGCAGGTGCGCGACGCCCCTGATCACCGACGGGCCGTCCGCGAAGCAGAGCAGCGCGGCGACCACCGGGGTCAGCTCGCCGACCTCGTGCAGGTCGAGCTCCACGCCCGGGATGTGCGAGCCGCCGGTGACGGCGAGGCCGCCGTCCTCGAGCCGGACCGACGCGCCGAGCGCCGGCAGGAAGGTGCGCAGCCAGTCGCCCGGCTGGGTCGTGGTGCTCGGCCAGCCCGCGACGCGCACGGTGCCGCCCGCGGCCACGGCGGCGGCCACGAAGGGCGCGGCCGTGGACAGGTCCGGCTCCACGACGTACTCGGGGCACGACAGCTTCGCCGGCGCGACGTGGAACTCCGCGCCTTCGCGCTCCACGGTGGCGCCGAAGCGGTGCAGCATGTCGAGCGTCATCGCGATGTGCGGCTCGCTCGGCGGCGCGTCGCCGACCAGGCGCACGGTCACGCCGCGATCGAACGCCGGGCCGGCCAGCAGCAGCGCGGAGAGGAACTGGCTCGAGGCCGACGAGTCGAGGTCGACCGTGCCGCCGCGGACGCCACCGTCGCCGTGGACGGTGAAGGGCGGGGCACCGCGGCCGTCGTCGTCGATGCGCACGCCGAGGCGGCGCAGCGCGGCCAGCAGCGGGCCGATCGGGCGGCGGCGGATGGCCTCGTCGCCGTCGAAGAGCACGGGGGAGTCGCCGAGCGCGGCGAGCGCCGGCGTGAAGCGGGCGACGGTGCCGGCGTTGCCGAGCGTGACCTCGACCGGCTCGCCGTGGCTGCTGCCGGTGGCGCCGAGCGGGTGGACGAGGAACCCGTCGGCGGTCTCCTCCGACCGGGCGCCCAGCGAGGCCAGCGCGCCGAGCATGAGCCGCGTGTCGCGCGAGTCGAGCGGCACGCGCACCCGCGTGGGCGCGCCCGCGAGCGCGGCCAGCACGTAGGCGCGGTTCGTGATCGACTTCGAGCCCGGGACGCGCACCCGCGCGTCGAGTGCCGCCGCCGCGACCGGCGCGGCCCAGTGGTTTTCGTGCGCATCCGTCACGCACCGAAGCCTAGCGTGGTGGTCAGCGTCATCGGCGCCGCGCCGGGAACGGGCGTGAACGAGCGGATCGGCGTGCGTGCGATATGCTGGCGGCCCGTGGGACATCAGTCGCGGGCTACCAAGTTTGTCTTTGTCACCGGAGGCGTCGCCTCCTCTCTCGGTAAGGGATTGACGGCCTCGAGCCTCGGCCAGCTCCTTACCGCACGCGGGCTTCGCGTCACGATGCAGAAGCTCGACCCCTATCTCAACGTCGACCCCGGGACGATGAACCCGTTCCAGCACGGTGAGGTGTTCGTCACCGACGACGGTGCGGAGACGGACCTCGACATCGGGCACTACGAGCGGTTCCTCGACCGGGACCTCGACGGCAAGGCCAACGTCACGACCGGCCAGGTCTACTCGGAGGTCATCGCCAAGGAACGCCGCGGCGAGTACCTCGGCGACACGGTCCAGGTCATCCCGCACATCACGGACGAGATCAAGTCGCGCATCACCGCCGCGGCCGGTCCGGACGAGCACGGGAACACCCCGGACGTGGTCATCACCGAGGTCGGCGGCACGGTCGGCGACATCGAGTCGCTGCCGTTCCTCGAGGCGTGCCGCCAGGTGCGCCACGACGTCGGGCGGGACCACTGCTTCTTCCTGCACGTGTCGCTCGTGCCCTACCTGGCGCCGTCGGGTGAGCTCAAGACCAAGCCGACCCAGCACTCCGTGGCCGCGCTGCGCAACATCGGCATCCAGCCCGACGCGCTGGTCTGCCGGGCCGACCGGGAGATCCCCGAGGACCTCAAGCGCAAGATCGGCCTGATGTGCGACGTCGACTCGGAGGCGGTCATCGCCTGCCCGGACGCGCGCTCGATCTACGACATCCCCAAGGTGCTGCACGGCGAGGCGCTCGACGCCTACGTGGTGCGCCGCCTGGGGCTGCCGTTCCGCGACGTCGACTGGACGGTGTGGGGCGACCTGCTCAACCGGGTGCACAACCCGAGCGAGACCGTGCGGATCGCCGTGGTGGGCAAGTACATCGACCTGCCCGACGCGTACCTGTCGGTCACCGAGGCCCTGCGCGCGGGCGGGTTCGCCCACCGCGCCAAGGTCGAGATCGTGTGGGTCGCCTCGGACGACGCGCAGACCGCGTCGGGCGCCGCTTCGGTGCTGTCCGATGTGGACGGCGTGCTGATCCCCGGCGGGTTCGGCATCCGCGGCATCGAGGGCAAGGTCGGCGCCATCGAGTACGCCCGCACGCGCGGCGTGCCGCTGCTCGGGCTGTGCCTGGGCCTGCAGTGCATGGTCATCGAGGGCGCGCGGCACCTGGCGGGCATCGAGGACGCGAACTCGGCGGAGTTCGACGAGAACACCACGCACCCGGTGATCTCCACGATGGCCGACCAGCGTGACGTGGTCGCGGGCGAGCGGGACATGGGCGGCACGATGCGCCTGGGCGCGTACCCGGCGAAGCTCAAGCCGGGCTCGCAGGTCGCGAAGGCGTACGGCAGCACCGAGGTCTCCGAGCGCCACCGCCACCGCTACGAGGTCAACAACACCTACCGCAAGCAGCTGTCGGACGCCGGGCTCGTCTTCTCCGGCACCTCGCCCGACGACCGCCTGGTCGAGTTCGTGGAGCTGCCGGCCGACGTGCACCCGTTCTTCGTCGGCACGCAGGCGCACCCGGAGCTCAAGAGCCGCCCGACGCGGCCGCACCCGCTCTTCAGCGCGTTCGTGAAGGCCGTGGTGGACCGCAAGGTCGCCGAGCGGCTGCCGGTGGAGCTCGCCGAGGCGCCCGTGGCGGCCCGGTGACCGAGCCCGGCACGCACGAGTTCACGGTCGCCGGCAGCGAGGTCGTCCACATCGGACGCGTCGTCGGCCTGCGGGTCGACGACGTGGTGATGCCCGGCGGCGGCACGGCGAAGCGCGAGGTCGTGGAGCACCTCGGTGCCGTCGCGATCCTGGCGCTCGACGGCAGTGGTGTCGATGCCGCGGTCACGATGGTCCACCAGTACCGGCACCCGCTCGGGCACCGGCTGTGGGAGCTGCCGGCAGGCCTGATCGACAAGCCGGGGGAGGACCCCGTCGACGCGGCGAAGCGCGAGCTCGTGGAGGAGGTCGGGCTGGCGGCGGACGAGTGGTCGACGCTCGTGGACGTGGCCGCCTCGCCCGGGTTCACCGACGAGGTCGTGCGCGTGTTCCTCGCACGCGGTCTGTCCGAAGTGGACCGCGAGGTGCTCGGCGAGGAGGAGGCCGACCTCGTGGTGAAGAAGTTCCCGCTCGCCGAAGCCGTCGCCATGGCGCTCTCGGGTGAGCTGGTGAACGGCGCGACCGTCTCGGGTGTGCTGGCCGCCCACGCGGTGCTCACCGGCGCGGCCAAGGCCCGTCCGGCCGACGCCCCGTGGCGCGACCGGCCCACCCGCTTCGCCCGGCGCCGAGCGGAAGGCTGATCTGCCCGTCCGTGCCCGCCGCGCGTCGGCGGGCACGGACGGCCCGGCGGCCTAGAGTGTGACCCCGTGACGGGCACGGGCAGGACGGCGGTGGGGGACGTGATCGCCGCGTACCTGGACCACCTCGTGGTCGAGCGCGGCACCGCCCGCAACACGCTCGACAGCTACGCCCGCGACCTGCGCCGCTACGCCGCGCACCTCGCCGCCGCGGACGTCACGCGGTTCCCGGACGTGACGCCGGCGCACGTCACGTCGTTCGGCGCGGCCCTGCGCGAAGGCGACGAGGAGCACCGGCCGCTCGCCGCGTCCTCGGCCGCGCGGGCGCTGGTCGCCGTGCGCGGGCTGCACAAGTTCGCCCACGCCGACGGCATCACCGAGCACGACCCCGCACGCGAGGTCCGCCCGCCGGCCGCGGCGAAGCGGCTGCCCAAGGCGCTGCCCGTGACCGACGTCCTCAAGCTGCTCGAGACCCCGCCGCCCGACGGCGAGCGCGCCTTGCGCGACCGGGCGCTGCTCGAACTGCTCTACTCCACCGGCGCCCGGATCTCCGAAGCCGTGGGGCTCGACGTGGACGACGTCGACGACACCGACCGCACCGTGCTGCTCGACGGCAAGGGCGGCAAACAGCGGCTCGTCCCGATCGGCCGCCCCGCGGTGGAGGCGCTGCACGCCTACCTCGTGCGGGCCCGCCCGGTGCTCGCGGCGCACGGGCGCGGCACGTCCGCGATGTTCCTCAACGTGCGCGGCAGCCGGCTTTCCCGGCAGAGCGCGTGGCAGGTCCTCAAGGACACGGCCGAACGCGCGGGCATCACCGCCGACGTCTCGCCCCACACCCTGCGCCACTCGTTCGCCACGCACCTTCTCGAAGGCGGCGCCGACGTGCGCGTGGTGCAGGAGCTGCTGGGCCACGCCTCGGTGACGACGACGCAGGTCTACACGCTCGTGACGGTCAATACGCTGCGCGAGGTGTACGCGACGGCGCACCCGCGCGCACTGGGCTGACCGGTCCTCAGGGCATCAGCCACCAGTGGTGACTTCGCGCGCCCGGCCCGGCGCGGCGCTTTGCCGGGGCTCCGACTCCCCGCATAGGCTGCCTCCGACGCCGAAACAAGGAGCTTTCCCGCCATGTCGACACCGAACCAGCCGGAGCGCCCGGCCGCGTCCGCCGGTTCGGCCGCGGCGAGCCTCTCCCAGGCGCACATCGCCACCCCCGCGAACCACGACGGCGACGAACCGTCCGACAGCCCGCGCCTGAGCCGCGCCGAGAGAGCCCGGGCGCGCGCGAAGGAGCGCGAAGAGAGCGGCATCGGCCCCACCGGCCGGCCGCTGCGCGAGATCCCCGAACCGGCGCCGCTGGACCACCACGGCCCGGCCAAGGTGCTCGCCATGTGCAACCAGAAGGGCGGCGTCGGCAAGACCACGTCGACCATCAACCTGGGTGCGGCGCTCGCCGAGTGCGGGCGTCGCGTGCTGCTCGTGGACTTCGACCCGCAGGGCGCCCTGTCGGTGGGTCTCGGCATCCAGCCGCACGAGCTGGACCAGACGGTCTACAACGTCATCATGGAGCGCTCCGTCGGCATCGAGGACGTGCTCCGCAAAACCCGCGTCGACGGCGTTGACCTGCTGCCGAGCAACATCGACCTGTCCGCGGCGGAGGTCCAGCTCGTCGCAGAGGTAGGGCGCGAACACACGTTGTTACGGGTCCTTCGTCCGGTCATGAACGACTACGACTATGTTCTTGTCGACTGCCAGCCCTCGCTCGGCCTGTTGACGGTGAACGCATTGACCGCCGCGGACGGTGTGATCATCCCCCTGGAGTGCGAGTTCTTCAGTCTGCGAGGCGTCGCGCTCCTGATCGACACGATCGAGAAGGTGCAGGAACGCCTCAACCCCAAACTGGACATCACGGGGATTCTCGCCACGATGTACGACCCGAGAACCCTGCACTCGAAGGAGGTCATGGCTCGCGTGGTGGAGGCATTCGGCGACATCGTGTTCGACACGGTGATCAACCGCACCGTGCGGTTCCCCGAGACGACAGTCGCGGGTGAGCCGATCACGACCTGGGCCCCCAAGTCGGCCGGCGCGGCAGCCTATCGCGCGCTGGCTCGCGAGGTGATCGCTCGGTGAGCAGGCGCGCTTCCCTGCCCGGAGCGTCGGAACTCTTCCGCCTCACCTCCAGTCCCGCCGGCCCGGCACTCGAGCGCCCGGCAGCGCCCGCCCCGGCCGAACCGCTCCCGAAGAAGAGCGCGGACGCCGACCAGCTCAGCCGCGCCGCTGCGCGAAGCGGCTCCGGCCGCACGAAGCACGACGCGAAGATCACCGTGTACGTCTCGGGCGACGAGCTGCTCGCGATGGAGCAGACCCGGCTGAACCTGCGGGCCAAGCACAACCTCGTGGTCGACCGCGGCCGCCTGGTGCGCGAGGCGGTGGCCGTGCTGATCGCGGACTTCGACCAGCGCGGTGAAGAGTCGGTGCTGGTCCAGCGATTGCAGGCGATGGAAGAAGAAGGCGGAACCGAGGGCTGATGGACGAACCGGCATCGGCCGAGCAGCCGGAGCCGGACGCCGCGGCCCCGGGTACCGAGACGCCGATCCAGCACGAGACTCCGCTCCCGGACGACACTTCGGGCCCGGCAGAGACTGAGGGCCCGGCCGAGACCGCGGCCCAGAGTGAGTCGGCGGGCGGGACTCCGCTCCCGGAAGACACGCCGGGTGCGGAGGAGAAGCCCGTCGAGCACGAGACCGTGCACGGCGGGACGATCCCGGCGGGCTACGCCGAGGAGCTCAGCACCTCGAAGTTCAAGGTGCGCCTCAAGAACTTCGAGGGGCCGTTCGACCTGCTGCTGCAGCTGATCTCGCAGCACCAGCTCGACGTCACCGAGGTCGCGCTGCACACGGTCACCGACGACTTCATCGCCTACACACGCGCGCTCGGGTCCGACTGGAACCTCGACGAGACCACGGAGTTCCTGGTCATCGCCGCGACCCTGCTGGACCTCAAGGCCGCGCGGCTGCTGCCGTCGGCCGAGGTGGAGAACGAGGATGACCTCGCACTCCTGGAAGCCCGCGACCTGCTCTTCGCGCGGGTGCTGCAGTACCGCGCGTACAAGCAGGTGGCGGCGCTGTTCGGCGAGCTTGAACAGGGCGCGCTGCGACGCTACCCGCGCTCGGTGGCGCTGGAGGAGCGCTACGTCGGGCTGCTGCCCGAGGTGATGCTCGGCGTGACCCCGCAGAAGTTCGCGGAGATCGCCGTCTCGGTCTTCAAGCCCAAGCCGCCGCCGACGGTGTCGCTGGCGCACCTGCACATGGGCCGCGTGTCCGTGCGCGAGCACGCGGCGCTGCTGCGGGTGAAGCTCGCGGAGGCGGGGCAGGCCACGTTCAAGGAGCTCGTGGAGGACTGCGAGCACACCGTGGAGATCGTCGCGCGGTTCCTCGCGCTGCTGGAGCTGTACCGCGAGTCGACGGTGCAGTTCGAACAGCTCGAGGCGCTCGCCGAGCTCCACGTGCGCTGGACCGGCGGCAGCGTCGCGGAGGCCTCGGTCGCCGCCGAACACGACCGCGCCGCGGCCGACGAAGAGGAGTACGGGTGAGCACCGAAGACGACCGCGCGCCGGCCGTGGAAGCGATCGACCTCGACGAGGTCGTGCCGACGGAGACCTCGGTGTCCGAGCCGCCCGAACACGGTGCCGCGCCGGAAGGTTCGCCGCGGGAGGAGAACTCCGCCGAGGCTTCGCCCGGCGAAGCGGCGGAAAGCGACAGCACCCCGCAGGCGGCCGAGGCGAGCGCGGTGGAGGCCGAGCCGGAGGCGACCGAAGATCAGGCGGAAACCGAGCCGGAACCGGAGGCCGCCGAGGCGACCGAGGTCCGGGCGGACGCCGACACCGAGGCGAGCGAGGCACACCCGGAGCCCGAGTCCACCGAGCCCAGCGCCGAGTTGGAAGCCGAGTCCGGCGAGCCCAGCGCCGAGTTGGAAGCCGAGTCCGGCGAGCCCAGCGCTGAGCCGGAAGCCGAGTCCGCCGAGCGGGAAACCGACTCTGCCACCGAGAGCCCCGAAGCCGAATCGGGCGAGGGCGAGCCGGTCGACCCGGCAGCCGGAGCCGAGCAGCCCGAGCCGGAGGAGGGTGTCGAGCCGGTCAGCGACCTGCCCGACGTGACGTCCGACGAGGCGCTGGAGGCCGCGCTCGAGGCGCTGCTGCTCGTGGTCGACTCGCCGGCGGGGGAGCAGATGCTGGCCGACACCGTGGATCAGCCGGTGGCGCGGGTCACCGTCGCGCTGCGGACGATGGCGCAGCGGCTCACCGAGCGGGGCAGCGGGATCGACCTGCGGCGCGTCGGTGAGGGGTGGCGGTTCTACACTAGGGACACGTACGCCCCGTTCGTGGAGAAGCTCCTGCTCGACGGCCAGCGGTCGAAGCTGACCCGGGCCGCGCTGGAGAGCCTCGCCGTGATCGCGTACCGGCAGCCGGTGACCAGGGCCAGGGTCGCCGCGGTGCGCGGGGTCAACGTCGACGGCGTGATCCGCACCCTGCTGGCCCGCGGCCTCATCGAAGAGATGGGCACCGACCCGGAGACGACGGGCACGCTGTACGTGACGACCGAGCTGTTCCTGGAGCGACTGGGGCTGTCGTCGCTGAACGACCTGCCCCCGATCGCTCCGCTGCTACCCGAAGTGGACACCATCGATGACATCTGACCAGCACCCCGACGGCGTCCGGCTGCAGAAGGTCCTCTCCCAGGCCGGCATCGCCTCGCGGCGCGCGGCCGAGGACCTGATCGTGGAGGGCCGGGTGGAGGTGGACGGCCAGATCGTCACCGAGCTGGGCCGCCGCGTCGACCCGGTCGAGGCCGTGATCCACGTCGACGGCACGCGCGTGAACCTGCGCGACGACCTCGTGTACCTCGCCTTCAACAAGCCCAAGGGCGTGCACTCGACGATGTCGGACGACCGCGGCCGCCCGTGCGTCGGCGACTACCTGCGCGGCCGCTGGGAGGAGACCCCCGGCGTCGTCCACGTGGGCCGGCTCGACGAGAACACCGAAGGCCTGCTGCTGCTCACCAACGACGGCGACCTCGGCCACCGGCTGATGCACCCGTCGTACAACGTGCTCAAGACCTACTTCGCGGAGGTCGAGGGTCTCGTGCCGCGCGGGCTCGGCAAGGAGCTGCGCGCGGGCTGGGAGCTGCCCGACGGCATCGTGAAGGTCGACCAGTTCCGCGTGAAGGACATGCACTCCGGCCGCAGCATGATCGAGCTCGTGATCCACGAGGGCCGCAAGCACATCGTGCGCCGGCTCATGGCCTCGACCGGCCACCCCGTGCGCAAGCTCGTGCGCACGGCGATCGGCGACGTGCAGCTGGGCGCCCAGCGCCCCGGCACGATCCGCAGGCTCAACCGCGGTGAGGTCGGCTCGCTGTACCGAAACGTGGACCTGTAAACACCGGCTTTCCACCCTGGCGACCTGATCGACGCCCCGGGTTCGCCGGCGGCGTCGAGCCGGTCGGGTCGAAGTTGCGGCGACCGGCCGCATCGGTGGATCGCCGTGGCCTAACGGCGGGCTGAACCGAGGTCGGCACGGACGAGGTCACGCCGCGGCTCGACAGCGGGCTTCGTTCAGGAGCCGCCCGTCCCCGCACCTGCCGCGGCACTCAAGCCCCGGACGGGGGAAGGGTGACTCCCGAGCCCGGCCCCGTCCCGCGAGTGCGGCACACCTTCCGATCGTTTCGCGCGACTCCGGCCGTCGCCGGCGACCAGACGCTGGAGCCCGATCATGTAGCCGGCCTCGCTGCGACACGCGCGAGGCTCGGCGTCGCGCTGCGATCGCCCCGTCATCAGCTCTGCCGGGAGCCATGATCCCGTTGTGAGACAAGGCCGCGCCGACGATTTCGTCCCGTTGGGACACCGGATCGCCGAGGCCCGCGCGGCCGTCCTTCTCCTTCCCTCGGGACACCGCCGGACCAGTACGGCTCCGTGGCGCGCCGGCCAGACGAGGCCGGCGCCGTCGAGCCGCCGCACCTCCCGGTCGCCGGCCGCGCAAGTGGTGGGCCTGCCGCTCGATCACCTACCGGCGCCGGGGTGCGCGCCCATCTCCGTTCCGGCAAGCGGAACGTGATCGACAGGGAAGTCATTGATCCGACCGCGGGTGATCACAGCGGTCTGGTCGGGCTTGCATGTGGGGATAGCCTCAATGTCCGCAGATTCGACTCGACCTCTTCAGGTGGACGCCCGTTCCGGCTACAGTCGTCGCCAGATGGAGTGTTTCTTCTGACGGAACGAGGTTCGAGTGGCTTCAGCGGCAGCTCTCGACGGACTACGCGTGCTCGACGTGTCGACGATCCTGGCGGGCCCGTTCTGCTGTCAGATCCTCGGTGACTTCGGTGCCGACGTGATCAAGATCGAGCACCCGCGCAACGGCGACAACATGCGCGGCCACGGCCGGAGCAAGAACGGCGTCCCGCTGTGGTGGAAGGAGATCAGCCGCAACAAGCGGACCGTCGCCCTCGACCTCAAGGACGAGCGCGGCGGCGAGGTGTTCCGTGCTCTGGCGAAGACGGCGGACGTCGTCGTCGAGAACTTCCGTCCGGGGACCCTCGAGCGGTGGGGCATCGGCCCCGACGCGCTGTTCGCCGAGAACCCCGGGCTGGTGCTCGTGCGGCTCACCGGCTTCGGCCAGACCGGTCCCTACGCAGGCCGGGCCGGCTTCGGCACGCTCGTCGAAGCCATGAGCGGCTTCGCTTCGCTGACCGGGCAGCCCGACGGCCCGCCGACTTTGCCGGCCTTCGGCCTGGCCGACAGCATCTGCGGGATCGCCGCTTCGTCGGCCGTGATGATGGCGCTCCGCCACCGCGACCGGACCGGCGAGGGACAGGTCGTCGACATGAGCCTGCTCGAGCCGATCATGGCAGCCGTCGGGCCCGGTCCGACGATCTACCAGCAGCTCGGCGAGGTCGAGCAGCGCCATGGCAACCGGTCGACCAACAACGCGCCGCGCAACACCTACCGGACCTCGGACGGCGGGTGGGTGGCCGTTTCCACCAGCGCCCAGCGGATCGCCGAACGGGTGCTGGAGCTGGTCGGCCATCCCGAGGTGATCAGCGAACCGTGGTTCGCCACCGGCGGCGGCCGGGCGGCGCACGTCGACCTGCTCGACGACTACGTCGGCAGCTGGATCGCGCAGCGCAGCCGTGACGAGGTCATCAGCGCCTTCACCGAGGCCGGTGCCGCCGTCGCCGCCGTCTACGACGCCCGCGACCTGGTCGAGGATCCCCACGTGCGGGAGACGCAGATGCTGCTGGAGGTCGACGACGCCGACTTCGGGCCGCTGCTGCAGCACAACGTGATGTGGCGGATGAGCGCTTCGCCGGGGGCGATCAGGTTCACCGGCCGCGGGCTGGGCGAGAACACCGACGAAGTCTTGACCGAGGCCGGCCTCGAGGCCGGCCGGATCGCCGAGCTCAAGGAGAGTGGGATCATCCGATGACCGATGCATTGCTCAGCGCGGTTCAGGGCGGGCTGGACGTGGTCGACCTGGGACGACAGCTGCGGGTCGGCATGCCCCAGTCCCCGAACCACCCCCAGTTCTGGCACACCCTGCCGCGCCGCCACGGCGACATGACGCGTGCCGACGGGGGCAGCGCCGCCAATGACATGATCACGATGGGCTGCCACGTGGGCACGCACATCGACGCGCTGGCGCACGTCTCGCACGACGGGCTCATGTTCGGCGGCGTCGACGCGATGCAGGCCGGGGTCGGTGGCAAGTACGACGCGCTCGGCGTTCACTCCATCGCGCCGATGATCCGCCGTGGTGTGCTCCTCGACATCGCGGGACTGCACGGAGTCGGCTGCCTCGACGGCGGCTACGAGATCACCGTCGGCGACCTGGAAGCGGCCGCCAAGAACGCGGACGGCGGTGTCGGTGAGGGAGACGTGGTGCTCATCCGCAGCGGCTGGGGCACGAAGTTCGCCGAGGGCGGCGCCTACGTGGGCGGGCCGTCCGGGGTCCCGGGGGTCGGCGAGGCCGGCGCTCAGTGGCTCGCCGAGCGGCGCATCCACGCCGCCGGCGCCGACACCATCGCGTTCGAGCGGCTCGCGCCCGGCGGTGGGCACGCGCTGCTGCCGGCACACCGTGTCCTGCTCGTCGAGAGCGGGATCTATCTCATCGAGGCGCTCGACCTCGAGGAGCTGGCCGGCCGCGGGTGGGCGGAGTTCACGCTCGTGCTGGTGCCGCTCAACATCTACGGCGCGACCGGGTCGCCGGTGCGCCCGCTGGCGGTGCGTACCGCGTGAGCGAGCAGACCCTGGCCCAGCAGCTCGGCGCCTTCGCGGCCGGCACGTCCTACGACGACCTCCCGGCCGAGGTCGTGGAGAGCGTGAAGATGCGGGTGCTCGACATCCTCGGCATCGCCGCCGCCGCCAGCACGCTCGAAACCAGCCGCTCCGCGCGGGAGTGGGCCGCCAGCCAGGGCGGGACGGGCGCCGCCTCGGCCGTCGGTGTGCCCGGCCGGCTGCCCGCCAACATGGCCGCCTTCGTCAACGGGGTCCTCGCTCACTCCCTCGACTATGACGACACCCATCTGCCGTCGGTCCTTCATCCGAGCGCCTCGGTCGTCCCTGCGGCACTGGCCGCCGCCGAGCGTGCCGGCGCGGACGGTCGTGAGCTCATCCGGGCGGTCGCGATCGGGATCGAGATCTGCGTCCGGCTCGGCATGGCCGGTTACGACCAGGCGAGCAACAACTCCGTCTTCTTCGAGCACGGCCAGCACGCCACGTCGATCTGCGGCGCGATGGGTGCCTCGGTCGCGGCGACGCTGCTCGCCGGTGGCGATGAGCAAGCCGTCGTCGATGCGCTCGGCGTCACGGCCTCGCTGGCCTCGGGCATCATCGAGGCCAACCGCACCGGCGGCACGGTCAAGCGGATCCACTGCGGGTGGGCGGCGCACGCGGCTGTCTCCGCGGCGGAGCTGGTCAAGCTCGGCCTGACCGGTCCGCCCACGGTGCTCGAGGGCCGGTTCGGCTTCTTCCAGGCCTGGCTGCACGGCATCTTCGACCCGGCGGCCATCGTCGACGGGCTGGGGACCGAGTGGTCGGTCCCGGGCATCTTCTTCAAGCCCTACCCGGCGAACCATTTCACGCACGCGGCCGTCGACGCCGCCGCGCAGCTGCGCGCGGACGGCGTACGGGTCGAGGACATCGTCTCGCTCCAGCTCGGCGTACCGGCGCAGAACCTGCGCACGGTGGGGGAGCCGATCGAGGTGAAGCGGACGCCGCAGACCGGCTACATGGCCCAGTTCAGCGGTCCCTACGCGGTCGTGCTCGGCCTGCTGGGCGGCTCCGGTCTCGGTGCCGGGCTCGACGACTACACCGACGAACTCGCGCAGGACCCCGAGCGAAGAGCGTTGATGGCGAAGGTGGACGTGACGGCCGACGAGCGGTGCACGGAGATCTTCCCGCACCAGTTCCCCGCGGTGCTCACGGCGCGGCTCAAGGACGGCCGCGAGGTGGTGGCCGAGGTGTTCACGAACCGCGGTGGCCCGCAGCGACCGCTCTCGTTCGAAGAGCTGGCCGCCAAGTTCCACGACAACGCCCGGCGGGTGCTGCCTCCCGATCGGGCCGACGAACTCGCGGCGGCCTGCCGCACGCTCGAGGACTGCACCGACCTCATGGAGCTGCTCGCTTCCCTGACGAAGGTCGACGACCCCGCTCGCACGTAGGACGAACAACCGAAGGATGAGGGAAAATGGCTGAATTCGACTTGGTGATCCGTAACGCCCAGGTGGTGCGCCCCGCGAGCGATGCCCCCGAGCGCCTCGACGTCGCCGTCAAGGACGGCAAGTTCGCCGCCTTCGAGCCGAGCATCGACTCCGAGCGCGCAGCCGAGACGGTCGACGCCGCCGGCAAGCACCTCTTCCCCGGTGTGGTGGACGTCCACCAGCACTGGGGCATCTACAACGAACTCGGCGAGGACACCAGCTCGGAGAGCCAGGCCTCGGCGCAGGGCGGTGTCACGACCGGCATCACCTACATCCGCACCGGTGCCTACTACATGAACCGGACCGGGCCGTACCGCGAAGTGTTCCCCGACGTGCTGGCAGCCGCCGAGGGCCGCTCCTTCATCGACTACGCGTTCCACGTGGCGCCGATCCTCAAGGAGCACATCGACGAGATCCCCGACCTGATCGGGGAGTTCGGGGTGCCCTCGTTCAAGATCTTCATGTTCTACGGCAGCCACGGGCTGCACGGCCGCTCGAGCGACCAGAGCTCGTTCCTCATGATCCCCGAGGACGAGTCCTACGACCTGGCCCACTTCGAGTTCGTGATGCGGGGCATCGAGAAGGCGCGTCGCGACCCCCGGTTCGCTGCCGACCGCGAGAACATCTCGCTGTCGCTGCACTGCGAGACGGCGGAGATCATGCGGGCCTACACCAAGCTGGTCGAGCAGGAGGGCAAGCTGACCGGCCTCGAGGCGTACAGCGCCTCGCGGCCGCCGCACTCGGAGGGCCTGGCGATCACCATCGCTTCCTACCTGGCCCACGAGACCGAGCTGCCCAAGATCAACCTGCTGCACCTGACCTCGCGCAAGGCGATCGAGGCCGCCATGATGATGCAGGAGACCTTCCCGCACATCGACTTCCGCCGCGAGGTGACGGTCGGCCACCTGCTCGCCGACTTCACGACCGCCAACCTCGGCGGCAAGGTCAACCCGCCGCTTCGCTCCCGCGAAGACGTCGAGTCGTTGTGGGAACACCTGCTGGCCGGCCACTTCTCGTGGGTCACCTCGGATCACGCGTGCTGCCGCGACGAGACCAAGTTCGGCGAGCCCCGCGAGGACGTTTTCGTGGCCAAATCCGGCTTCGGCGGCACCGAGTACCTGCTGGCGGGCATGGTCAGTGAAGGCCGCAAGCGTGGTCTGTCCTACCCGCGCATCGCCGAACTCGTCGCCAAGAGCCCGGCCGAGCGGTTCGGGCTGCGCGGCAAGGGTGATCTCGCCGTCGGGTACGACGCCGACTTCTGCCTGCTCGACGACACGGTCGACTACACCGTGCACGCGCAGGACTCGCTCTCCACGCAGGAGTACACCCCGTTCGAGGGCTTCGAGCTGACGGCCAAGGTGACCGACACCTGGGTCCGCGGCACCGAGGTCTTGCGTGCGGAGAAGATCGTCGGCACCCCGACGGGCCGGTTCGTGAAGCGCTCGGGTCAGGCCTGACGCACCGATATCCAAGATCTCCCAGGGGGACCGGTCGGCGCCGTCAGGCGCCGGCCGGTCCCTCAGTCATCCCGACGGCGTGCGAGCGTCTCCCGGGCCGATCTGATCACGGCTGCGTCGATCAACCGTCCCGCGGCATCCAGCGTCACTCCGCCCTGGGCCGCGGAGAACCGATCGAGGACGTCACGCGCCGCGGCCACCGCCTCGGCGGTGGGGGCCAGCACCTCGTGAATCACGGGGACCTGGGCGGGATGGATGGCGGTTCGTGAGCGGAAGCCGAGGTCGGCCAGCTCCCGGGTCGTTCGCCGGAAGGCGTCGAGGTCGCGAAAGTCGACCGACGTGGGCGCCACCGGTGCGGCGAGGCCCGCGGCGGCGCAGTGGAGCACGACCTGGAGTCTGAGCTGGGTGATCGCGTCAGCGGTCGCGGTGGTGCGGGCGATCCGGAGGGCGGCGAGCAGGTCCACCTCGCCCAGGCCGAGTGTCGTGAGGCGGGGATGGGCGGCGAGCTCGCCGAGGGCGAGCACCGAAGCCGCGTCCTCGACCAGCCCGACGACGGGCACCGGGGGCAGGTCCTGCTCGGCTTCGGCTCCGTCGAGCCGCGCGGCGAGCTCGCTCATGGACTTGGGGGAGCACTTGGCCAGCACGATGCCGTCGAGGCCAGGACGGACGACGGCTTCGAGATCATCGGCGAGCCGATCCGCGTCGACCCGGACCCAGGTCTGGGCGCCGGCCTCGGCTCCCGGGGCCTGGCGGTCCCGGCCCAGCCAGGCGGCGACCGCGCCGCGGGCCGCGCTCTTCTCGGCGACCGGCACCGCGTCCTCGAGGTCGAGGATGACGGCGTCGGCCGCCCCGGTCGAGGCCTTGGCGAACAGCGACGGGCGTGAGGCGGGAACGTAGAGGAACGAGCGGGGCAGCACGGTGTCTCCTGCTGGGCTGTCGGGTCGGGGGCTGGGTCAGCCGCGCAGACGCTGGGTGATGGCGTGCGACGCCTCGACCACAAGCGCCGCGTGCTCCTCGTGGTCCTCGATCGCGTAGCGGAAGGCCGGACCGGAGGAGCTGATGGAGCCCATCACGTTGCCGGCCGAGTCGAAGAACGGTGCGGCGATGGAGGCGGCGCCGGTGTTGCGCTCGTTGATGGACGTGGCATATCCGTGCTCGCGAACCCGGTCCAGGCCGTCGCGGTAGGCGTTCTCGTCCAGACCGGCGCGCCGCGCGCGCAGCTGGCGGACCGCCTCGTCGATGAGGGAGAGCGAGAGGAAGGCGAGGATCGCGCGACTCGAAGCACCGGAGTGCAGGGGGTAACGCGGCCCGATCTCGATGACCATCTTCACCTCCTCGGGAGATTCGAACTGGTCGAGGTAGATCCGCTCGTTGCCGACGAGCACCGAGAGAGTCGTGGTCTCCCGGGTGGTGTCTCGCAGCCGACGAAGGATCGGCGAGGCGATGCTGCGCACGTCGATCTGGCTCCACGCCCGCGCCGAGAGACCCAGCGCCGCCGGTCCGAGCACATAGGACGACCCACCGGGCGCCACCTTGGCCAGTGAGCGGGAAACCAGGGACTGCAGGATCCGGTGGACGACGGCCTTGCTGAGGGACAGGTCACGGGCGATCTGGGATACCCCGAGCGGACTGTCGGACCGCGCGAAGAGGAGGAGGACGTCGGCGACCCGGTCCGCGGCCTCGGTACCTCCCGGAGTCTCGACCGTCCGTTCGCGAACCACAGGATCCCCTTTTCTTCCGGACAAGTTCGGCCTCACGAAACGAGGCAAGGTCGGCGCGGATCACGTTCGCCCGTCAGATCCGCGGATCGCGCTCCCGGCGCGATACCCGAGGGGCCCGGGGGCCGGCCGGTGCGGCCGGTGCCGATTTTCACGACGGCCGTCGTACGTCGAGCGTGCGCAGCACGAGGCCGAACGGGATCGGGCCGTCCTGGCCGAGAGAGGCCACGGCAGCGAGCACTGCCCGCGCCCCGCTCTCACCGACGGCGTCGGTCAGCAGCGTCGCGGCCTTTTGACCGACCACCGGGTCGTCGACCGCGTCAGGCCCGTCACCGCGGGGGGCGCCGTCGCGTGACGCGGTGAGCTGGGTGCCGTCGGTGAACCGCACGGTGACCGTGGCCGGGCGCCCCGCCGGATACCCGGCGTCGAGGGTCCGGTCGTGTTCCACCCGCACCCGAGCCGCCAGATCCCGCACCGCGGTGACGCGGAGGGTGCCGGACTCGAACGCGTGGGTCCGCAGTGTGCCCAGGACCAGACCGGCGGCCACGCTCCACGGGATGCTGAACCGGGCGGCCATTTCACTGCGGGGCAGCACGTTGTCGAACGCGGCCGCCGCGGCGTAGGTGCGGACCGTGACCGCGGCGATCTCTTCGGGCCGGTAAGGACGGGTCGCGAGGTCCTCGACGGCGTCGTTGACGCCGTGCAGCAGGGCGCAGGTGGGGTGGCGCTTGAGGTACCCCTGGGTGATGGTCCAGTCGCCGGCGGCGACCAGTGCGATCAGCCGCTCGGAGAATCCGCCCTGGTCGGCCGCGACCCAGCGGGCGAAGTGGCGTTCCAGTGTTCCCGGCTGCGCCCGGAGGCCCGCCGCGGCCGCCTGGCCGTGGATGACCGCGGTCTGTGCCGCGCAGGCGAGGTAGAGGTTCTGGCTGGTCCAGCCGTCGAAGACCCCCGGCGCGTCGGGCACCGTGGTCAGCGCGGCACACGAGTCGATGGCCCCGGCAATGGTCTCCGCGTCGCCACCGCTGAGCACGTGGGCAACGCCGGCCGCGGCCCCGAGCGTCGCCCAGGTCCCGATGTCGTGGACCCCGGCCGGGGTCCCGCCCATCGCGAGGCCGATCCGCACGCCCGTCTCGTAGCCGGCCAGCACGGCCGACAGCGTCGCTGGGCCATCGGCGCCGCAGGCCTCGGCGGCAGCGAGAACGGCCGGCACCACGTGGGATGCCGGATGGCCGCGAGCGCGCCGGTGCCCGTCCTGGAGCTGCTCGCGCGCGACCGGCATCGCGTTGAGGAATGCCGCCTGGGCCGGTGGGAAACCCGTCCGGTGGCCCAGCACGCTGCTGGGGCCGGCACCGATCGCGTAGGTGGCCTGGAGAACCGCGATGTCGGGCCGGGCCAGACCGGCGGCCGCCGTGGCCACCACGTCGGCGACGAGCGCCCGTACCCGGTGCCGTACCGCGTCCGGGGCCGCGGGCTCGCGGATACTTGCCGCGAAGGTGCCCAGGCGCGCGGCGAGGCCGGCGCCGGCTGTCGGCACGGGCGGTGACGCGCTCTCCACGGGGATCTCCTCGATAGCCGGGGCACAGGACCGCGGGGGGCGCCGCGCACGGGACGCGCGCGGCCGGCCGCCACCGCCGGAAGCCAGTGTTACAACTGCGTTTCTGTAGACGGAACAAGTCTGGCTGCCGTCCCGTCGGGAGTCAATGCCCAGGCGAAACCTGCGCTCTGCCTGGAGTCCGGCTCTGCGGTCGCGAAGTGCACGTGACCTCAATCATCGATGTACCACTTGACGTGAGTACGACCACATGCCACAGTCAGCGCAACTTGATCGGGGTGTTCCGATTAGCGGAACGATCACAGCGCCACTCTTCATCAAGATCAGGAGTCATCAGGATGCGTACAAGATCCTTCGTGAAGCTGGTCGCCGCGGTCGGCTCCGGGGCCGTACTCCTCGCCGGCTGTGCGGGCGGCGGCAGCGGCGGTTCGAGCGGGGACGCCAAGGTCATCAAGATCGGCACCCTGCACCCCCTCTCGGGTGCCAACGCGGGCGACGGAACCCAGCTCGAGAACGGCGTGAAGCTCGGTATCAAGGCCATCAACGACGCCGGCGGCATCAAAGCGCTCGGTGGCGCCAAGCTCGAGCTGGACGGGGGTGACACCAAGGGCACGCCCGACACCGGCCAGAGCGAGGCCCAGCGCCTCGTCGGTGACGGCGTCGTCGCCCTGGTCGGCACCTACCAGAGCGCCGTGAGCGCCAATGTCGCGGCCGTCGCCGAGCGCAACAAGGTCCCCTTCGTCATGGACATCTCGGGCGACGACGCGATCCTCTCGCACGGCTACAAATACTCGTTCCGCATGCAGCCGCAGAACTCGCGGTTCGGCACGACCGCGGCCCAGTACGTCAAGGCCATCTCCGAGGCGGCGAATCGCCCGGTCACCAAGGTCGCCTACCTGCACGAGGCCACGGCGTTCGGCACCGGGGTCTACCAGGCGTTCAAGGCCGAGGCTCAGAAGAGCGGCCTCCAGATGGGTCCGGAGATCACCTATGACGCGGCCAGCGTCTCCGATCTGACCACCCAGATCGCCCAGGTCAAGGCGAGCGGCGCGAACGTCCTCGTCGTCTCGGGCTACTACCGCGACGGCGTCCTCGCCGCGAAGGCGATCCAGACGGTCAAGCCGGCCCTCGATGCCGTGGTCGGCGCAGCCGACGGTGCGTTCGACCAGCCGCAGTTCCCGACCGACGCCGGTTCGGCTTCCCAGGGGTACTTCGACGTGAACTACCACTTCGACGACAAGAGCGCCGACGCGAAGGCGTTCAGCGCCCTTTACAAGACGACCTACAAAGACGAGGCGCGCACCGGCGCGGCCCTCGCCTACGACTCGGTTCGTGTCATCGCGGCAGCGCTCGAGAAGGCCGGCTCGACCGACGCGTCGAAGGTTCGCGACGCGATCGCACAGACCAACCTGACGCCGCTGACTCTCTCCGACGGCCCGATCAAGTTCAGCGACAAGGGCGAGAACTCCACCTCGCTGCCCGTGCTGACCCAGGTCCAGAACGGTGCTCCGGTCGTGGTCTATCCGCAGTCCGCTGCGGTCAAGAGCCCCGTCTACCCCGCGAACCCGGGCCAGTGACCGGCCCGACGAACGCCGGAGGGGCGGTTCCGTCGAAGGACGGGACCGCCCTCCGGGGCGGTAGCCGCGCCACGTCGCGGCTGAGCCTGCGCCATTCGACGCCGCTGGTCGTGACGGGCGCCTTGCTGGTCGTTCTCTTCATCGCCGCGCTGCTGCGCTCGGGCAGCATGGGCATCACCGGCCAGGCGCTGCTCACCGGCATCATTTCCGGCGGTGTCTACAGCCTGCTCGCGATGGGCCTCACCCTCGTCTTCGGCGTGCTCGACATCGTCAACTTCGCGCACGGTGCCTTCCTCGCCGTTGGTCTCTACATCACTTACGAGGTGGCGCACCAGGCCGGGCTGAACCCCTACATCGCCCTCCCGGTCGCGATCCTCGGGCTCTTCGTGCTCGGCGTCCTGATCCAGCTCCTGCTCCTCAACCGCACGATGGGCGGCACGCTCGAGCGCCAGCTGCTGATCACCCTCGGCCTGTCGCTGCTGATCAGCAATGTCCTACTGCTGGTCTTCGGCGGCGACCCGCTGTCGGCGAACCTGAAGAGCGACCCCGGCGTGCACGTGTTCGGCGCCGTCGCCAACCTCTCCCGGGTCATCGCCCTCGGCGGCGCCCTGGTACTGGCCGTGCTGGTCTTCCTGCTGCTGGAGCGCACCTCGTTCGGCCGGGCGATCCGCGCTGTCGCCGCCAGCCGGCAGGGGGCGGGACTGGTCGGCATCGACGTGCGGCTCGTCTACGCGGTCACCTTCGGCCTGGGCACCGCCTGTGCCGGGGCGGCCGGCATGCTCATCGCGCCGTTCACCACGATCACCCCGACCGCCGGCGACCAGTTCAACATCCTCGCCTTCGTCGTCGTCGTGATGGGCGGGCTGGGCAACGTGATGGGCGCCGTCATCAGCGGTGTGATCGTCGGCCTGGTCGAGCAGCTGGGCGGTGTCGCGATCGCCGGTCAGAGCCCCCTGCTGGGCGTTTTCATCCTGTTCCTGCTCATCCTGCTGATCCGTCCGCAGGGCATCTTCGGAGCCACGTCATCATGACCGTCACCACCGAGACGCGACCGGGATCAGCGGCGATCCAGAATCGCCGCCAGTCGATCCAGCGGTCCCTGATCATCCTGGTCGTCATCACCGTGCTGGCCGCTTTCGCTCCCGCACTCCTGCCCGAGTCGAGCCAGACCATCGCGGTCCGGGTGCTGATCTTCGCGATCATGGCGATCGGCTGGAACCTGATGAGCGGCTACGGTGGCATGTTCAGCTTCGGGCACGCGGCGTTCTTCGGCATCGGCGCGTACACCGACGTCTACCTCCTGGAGCACTTCGGCTGGTCGCCGTGGATCTCGCTGGTCGTCGGAGCGATGCTGGCGGCACTCGTGGCCATCTGCATCGGCTACCTCGCCTTCCGCTACAAGCTGCGCAGTGCCTACTTCGCGCTCGCCACGTTCGCCTTCGCCGAGATGCTGCGGTTGCTCGCGACCAACACCAGCTGGGTCAACGGCACCACCGGGTTCCACGTCCCGCTGCTGCCCGACAACTCGTGGTCGATGCTGCAGTTCGCCGCCAATGCGCCGCAGTACTACTACATCGGCCTCGCGCTGGTCGTGATCTGCCTGCTGATCACGATGTTCTACCTCCGGTCGCGCACCGGCATCCACACGGTCGCCGTGCGCGACAACGAGGACGCGGCCGACGCGCTGGGCGTCAACGTCATGCGGGTCAAGCTGACCACGATGGCGCTCTCCGCGGCGATCACGTCCGTCGCCGGCATGTTCTACGCGCAGTACTTCATGTTCGTCGATCCCGACATCGCGTTCGGCCAGGCCCAGTCGGTCCAGGCCATCGCCCCGGCGGTCATCGGCGGCGTCGCCACCCTGTGGGGCCCGCTCGTCGGCGCACTGATCCTCGGCCCGCTCTCGGACCTGACGGCCGGCTGGCTGCGCAACCCGCCCGCTTTCCTGGAATTCCTCTCGGGCCGGGGCGGGCTGGACGTGGTGCTCTACTCGATCCTGCTGATCGTGATCGCCCTCGTCCTGCCCAAAGGCATCGTCGGATCGATCCGCGATTGGTGGAAGCGCCGATGAGCACCGCTCTCGAAGTACGCGACGTGAGCAAGTCCTTCCGTGGCGTCCATGCACTCAGCGAGGTCGAGATCGACGTCGCCGAAGGTTCGATCGTCGGCATCATCGGGCCGAACGGCGCGGGCAAGACGACGTTCTTCAACGTCATCGCCGGCGCACTGCGGCCGGACACCGGCCATGTGAAGCTCTTCGGCAAGGACGTGAGCGGGATGTCGCCGCACCGGATCTCGCGGCTCGGCATGGCGCGAACGTTCCAGCTGATGCGTCCGTTCGGCTCCATGACGGTCCGGGAGAACGTCGTCGCGGCAGCACTGTCGCGGGGCGGCAATCACCGCAGCGCCCATCACCACGCGCACGAGGTCATCGAAGCGACCGGCATGGCGGCCTGGGCGGACGCGGTGTCCGACTCGCTGCACACAGCTGCGCTGAAGCGGCTCGAGCTGGCCCGGGTGCTCGCCACCCGTCCGCGGCTGCTGCTGCTCGACGAGGTCCTGGCCGGCCTCGTGCCCGCCGAACGGGCGCCCGTCGTCGACCTGCTCGCCCGCCTGCGTGAGTCGGAGGGCCTGACGCTCGTGTTCGTCGAACACATCATGCAGGCCGTCATGCAGCTCTCCGACTCTGTCGTCGTCTTCGACCGCGGACGGGTGATCGCCTCGGGCGAGCCCGCGGAAGTGGTCGCGGACCCGACGGTCGTGGAGGCCTATCTCGGACAGGAGCTGCCTGGTGCTTGAGCTCGACAACATCGCTGCCGGCTACGGCAAGCTGCAGATCCTCCACGACATGAGCCTGCGGGTCAGGCCGGGGGAACTGGTCTCCGTCGTCGGCGCCAACGGTGCCGGCAAGACCACCACGCTCCGCGTGATCAGCGGACTGATCAGTGCGCTCTCCGGTGCGGTCACCTACGACGGCGAGCCGCTGACCGGGCTGCGGCCGCACCAGATCGTGCGGCGCGGGATCGTGCAGGTGTCCGAGGATCGCGACCTCTTCGGCCCCATGAGCGTCGAGGAGAACCTCGTCCTGGGCGCGTGGACGCGCCGCGGCGTGCGGATGGCGCAGGAGCTGGAGCGGATCTTCGAGCTGTTCCCGATCCTGGCCGAGCGCCGCAAGCAGGCGGCCCAGAGCATGAGCGGCGGCCAGCAGCAGATGCTCGCCATCGGCCGGGCCCTCATGGCGAAGCCGCGGCTGCTGATGCTCGACGAACCGTCGACCGGCCTCTCGCCGAAGCTGACCTGGGACGTGCTGAAGGCCGTCGCGGCCATCCGCGACACGGGTGTCTCGGTTCTCCTGATCGAGCAGAACGCCGCTCAGGCGCTCTCGATCTCCGACCGGGCCTACGTGCTCGAGAGCGGCACCATCGCGCTCGAAGGCCCGGGCAAGGAGCTGGCCGGCGACGAGCGGGTCAAGAAGGCCTACCTCGGCCTGTGAACGAAACGACGGAGAAGGTGGGGAAGACGGTTACCGTTGATCCCGGTACGGATCAAGCGAACGAAGTCGGGCTCGACCCGGATCAGCAGGCGGCGCTCGAGGCCCTCGACCGGCTCGCCGGCTGGGCCGGCGCGCTGAGGTGGGACGCCGTACCCGAGAACGTGCGAGAGCGGCTGCGTCTGGTCCTGCTCGACACCTTCGGAGTCACGGTCCTGGGTGCTCGGCTTCCCGAGCGCGCCGCACTCGTGGACGCCTGGGCGCCCTCACCCGGACCGGTACCGGTCTTCGGGACCGGGGTCGAGACCACGGTCGAGGCCGCGGCCTGGCTCAACGCCACGGCGCTGGTGAGCCTGGAGATGGACGAGGGCAACAAGTTCGCGGCCGGCCACCCCGCCGCGCACGGCTTCCCGGCGGTCCTGGCACTCGCCTGCGCGCTCGACACGGACGGTCCGGCCACCGCGACGGCCCTGCTCGTCGCCTACGAGGTCGCCGCGCGGTACGGCCGCGCCAGCCGCGGCGCGCCGGGTCTGCACCCGCACGGCAACTGGGGCGTCACCGGCGCAGCCGCGGGCTGCGCCAAGCTCCTCGGTCTCGACACCGCGGGGATCGCCGCCGCCGTCGACACCGCGAGCGGCATGCCGATCGCCGGGCCCTTCTCCGCGGCACTCGACGGCAACGCGGTGCGCAACGAGTGGATGGGCGCCAGCAACGTGGCCGGGCTCGCCGCCGCGCGACTGGCCAAGGCCGGGATCGCGCACGCCACCGGCATCGCCGCCCACAGCCTGGGCGGGTTGCTCGGCACGTTCGACCCGGTCGCCCTGGTCGAGCAGCTCGGCCTGCGCTGGGACATCGGGCTCGGCTACTTCAAACGGCACGCCTCGTGCGCCTTCACCCACCCCAGCGCGGATGCCACCCTCGTGTTGCGAGGACGACTGCACCAGGACGGGCTCGCCGGCAGCGACATCACCCGGGTGCGGGTCACGACGTACTCGATGGCGGCAGCGCTCGGCCGCACCCGATGGAGCAACCGGCTGGCCGCCATGTTCTCGATTCCCTACGTGGTGACGACCGCCCTGCTCGATGGCCGCGTCGCTCCCGACGGCTTCGACCGCTCGCGGGAGGACCGGTTCGCCGCACTGGCCGAGCGGGTCGAGGTCGTCTCGGGCACCGAGTTCGACGCCGGCCTGCCCGACGCCCGCGGCGCGGCCGTCGAGCTGACGCTGACCGACGGCCGGGTCCTGCGGCACGAGGTCGCCAACCCAGTCGGCGACGCCGCCCACGAGCCCTTCGACCACGAGCGGACTCTCGTGCTGCTGCGTGACCTGCTGGGCGATGAGGCGGCGCTCCAGCGGGCGGTCGACTGCGCCGCCGCACTGCCCGAGGCGAGGAGCGTGCGAGACGTCCTGCGCGTGCTCGCCACTCCGTGATCCTCACCTGCCGCACCCTGCCCGTCCTCGAGGAGGAGCCACCACCCATGCGGATCTTCGCGACCACACCCCTGCACGTCGGCGTCGAGGAACTGGCGCGGCGACAACAACGTTACGACGCCATCAGCCCGGCCGGCGTGATCGTCGAACTGCACGATCTGGCGCAGGGTGCGCCCGAGCAGCTCGACAACGCCGAGGACATCGCACGTTCGGACGACTACGTCCACCAGGCCCTCGCCGCCGCCCCCGCGGGGTACGACGTCCTGATGGCCGACTGCGTGCTCGACCCCGCGGTCGCCCGGCTGCAAGAGGAGACCGACCGTCCGGTGGTCGGCATCCTCAAGCTCAACCTGGCCCTCGCGGCCGCGCTCGCGGCGCCGATGGGCGCGGTGGTCCGCAACGAGGCCATCGCCGCCGAGATACGCCGGGTTGCGGCCGCTTACGGCTGGGAGCGGTGGCTCGGGCAGATCGAGATCCTCGACCTGCCCTTCGACTCGATCAGTGAAGGGCCGGGGTGGCAGCAGCGCCTCGACGAGGCGGCCGAGGTGCTGGCCGCGAAGGGGGCCCGCACGCTGCTCAACGGCTGCTCCGCCGTCGACGTCGATCCAGCGCACCCCTCGGCGGTGCCGGTGTTCGACCCCGTGCTGCGCGCCCTCGAACTGGTCGCGGCGGGAGCGGGCCGATGAGCGCACAGGGACCCGACCTCGTCGTCGCGGGTGCCGGTGGTGGGCTCATCGCTGCCCTTCGCGCCGCCCAGCTCGGCCTCGACGTCCTCGTGGTCGAGGTGAGCGAGCACTTCCTTCGCGGCAACAACACGTCGATGTGCACGGCGATGGTGCCGGGCGTGAACAGCCGCTGGCAGCGGGAGCAGGGGATCGAGGACTCGGTCGAGGTGTTCGCCGGCGACGTCGACCGCAAGACCAAGGGCACCGGCGACCAGCGGCTCGCCCGGGCGCTGGCCGCCGTCAGCGGCGAGCTCGTCGAGTGGCTGGCCGACGAGGCCGGCCTAGAGATCTCGCTGATGACCGACATGCACTACCCGGGGCATTCCGTGGACCGCTGCCACACCATCCCCGAGCGGCACGGCACCGTGCTCATCGACCACCTGGCCCGGCAGGCGCGGGCCCACCCGCGGATCGATTTCCTGGTGCCGGCCCGGCTCACCGACGTCGAGCTGGACGCCGAGGGCCGGGTCGCCGCGGTCGTGGTCACCGACCCGAACGCCGACGAGGAGCGCATCGAGACCCCGGCCGTCCTGCTCGCCACCAACGGTTACGGTGCCGATCACGAGCTGGTCGCCGAGCACATGCCGGAGATCGCCACGGCCACATACCACGGCAGCGAAACGTCGCGCGGCGATGCGCTCCGGATCGGCTCCCGGCTGGGCGCCGCGACCGGGTTCCTGGACGCCTATCAGGGCCACGGAGCGCTGGCGGCGAAGTCCTCGACGTTGCTGGGCTGGGCCACGATCATGCACGGCGCCGTCATGCTGGACACCACGGGCCGCCGCTTCGCCAAGGAGACCACCGGCTACTCCGAATTCGGCCCCTCCCTGGCGGCCCGGCCGGAGGCGACCGGCTGGGTCGTGTTCGACCGCCGGGTGCACGAACTGTGCATGCCGTTCACGGACTTCCGGCAGACCGTCGAGTCCGGCGCCGAAGTGTGGGCCGACGACGCGCGGGCGCTCGCCGTCGCGACGGGCCTGCCCGAAGATGCCGTCGCCGCCGAGCTCGACGAGTCCGCGCGGGCGGCGCGAGGCGAGATCCCCGACCGGTTCGGCCGCGACTACGAGGCACCGCTCGAGCCGCCGTACGCCGCGGTGAAGGTGGTGCCGGCTCTCTTCCACACCCAGGGCGGCCTGGTCGTGGACGGGTCGGCACGTGTCGTCGACGGCGACGACCGGCCCATTCCCGGCCTCTACGCCTCAGGTGGCGCGGCCGCCGGGATTTCGGGGCACGGCGCCTCGGGCTACCTGGCCGGCAACGGCCTCCTGCCCGCCTTCGGACTGGCCTACCTCGCCGCCACGGCCGTGGCGGCGGAACACCGCGCGGCGGGCTCGGACACCACGGCATGACCGACGAGGCGGCCGCCCGGTCCCGGGCACTGGACTTCGTGCGGCACGAGGCCGGATTCGCCCAGCTGGTCACCCACGGCGCGGGCGGCGCCCTGGTCGGACGGACCACCAGCGCGTTCCTGACCGACGACTGGGCCGTCGAACTGGTGCAGCGCCGGACCCACCGCAGAGTCGAGCAGCTCCGCCACGACGACCGGGTGCTGGCGATCTGGGGTGGCACGCCGGCCGACGACTCGGTCAACGACTCGCCGTGGACCTTCGACCTCGGCCTGACGATCCCGCGGGTGGTCTTCGTCCGCGGCGTCGCGCGGCCGCTGGACGCGAAGGCCACCTGGGAGGTCTACGACCGGCACACGACGCGGCTGCGAGCCGCGGGCCACACGAAGGCGCCGTTGCGGGACCGGGCCGACCTCGACGCCAACTTCGCCGGAGTGCGGATCGAACCACGCCGGGTCCGGCTCGAGGGCTTCGGGACGGGCGCGCAGGCGTTCAGCTGGACCATCACACCACGGAGGACGGACACGTGATCAAGGCGATCCTGGGGTACGACATCGTCGAGGGCGTGAGCGAGCAGGAGTACGAGCGCTGGCTTTTCGACGTGCACGCGCCCGACCTGCTCGCCAACCCGAACCTCGACCGGATCGTGTTCAACAAGGTGCTTCGTCCGGTGACGACGGCGTCGGGAGGGACCGCCGCGGTTCCGCCGAGCATGATGTTCTACCGGATCGCGGAGATGCACTTCGCGGACGAGGCGGCGTATCAGGCCTACCGCGACTGGTTCGCGGACAACCCGCTGCCCGCCGAGCGGGGACCGGGCGGTCGGACGGACTTCCGGTTCTACCTCATCACCGACAGCGTCACCGTGGACAGGAACCGGTCGTGACCCAGGCGGGCATCCTCACCCCACCGGCGCCAGGGCTCACCGGTGAGCTCGCGCGGGCCGCGCACGCGGTCTACGCGCTGGAGGCCGCGGCGCCGATCGCAGTCGGCGAGCTGCGCACGCTCTCCGCCGGAGCACCCGAGGGCGTGCTGGCGTCCTGGGCCGAGGAGATCGCGACGGCCGGCGGCTTCCCTCTGCTCGGCACCGGCCTCGTCGCGCCCGCCTATCCGGCCTTGCTGTGGAACGGAGCCCGGCTCGACGGTGCGCGCCCCGACCTCGACTGGGCTCCGCTGCTGGCCGCCCTGGCGGCCGCGGACGCGGCCTCGGCCGGCCTCGACCGCGTCGCGCGCGCGGTCGCCGCCGGCAGCTGCGTGCGCAGCCTCGCCGCGGGTCTCCTGACCGACGACTCTCCGGCGGCCGCCTTACCGACCCTGGCGACGCTCTGCGCCGCGACGGCGGCGGCATTCGCCGGACCTGCGGAGGGAGAGGGGCTGGAACGGGTTCTGGACCTGGCAGCCAGTCTCACCGTGCTCACTCCCGGCCCGGAGCGGCGCGCTTCCTCGCCCCTGTGGGCAGGGCACGGCGCAGCTTCGGGCTGGCTCGCCGCCACCCTCCCCGCCGAGGTGGCCACGCCGATGGCGGGCAGCGTCGCGCATACGTTGTCGGTGGCGGCCGGTCACGCGGTACCGGCAGCCGGCGTCACCGGCACGGTCGCGGACCTGCTGGAGTCGATCCGGTGAGCGGCGCAGAGCCGAGGCTCCTGCTGAACCTCGCCCGGCCGCACGGCGTGCTCGACCATCTCGCCGCGGCGAGAACCGCGCTGGGCGACGGCGTCGACGGTGTCGGGTTCGCGGACAGCCCACGGCTGTTCCCGGACCCGTTCCTGACGGCCGGACAGGTGCTGACCCGCACCACGGCCGCCTTGTCCGGGCCGTGCGTGATGGGGCTCGGGCTGCACCATCCGAGCGTGGTCGCCCAAGCCCTCGCGACGCTTGCGGGCCAGCACCCCGGCCGGACGTTGCTGGCGGTCGCACGGGGCGAGAGTTCACTGCGCAACGAGGGGCTCCCGATCCCGTCGCTCTCTTCCTATCGCGTCCTGCTGGAGCAGCTTCGCGCTCGACTCGACGAGCTGTCGGCCCAGCTGCCCGGCGGGTTCGGGCCGGTGCTCGGTGCCGCGTCGGGCCCACGGACCATCGAGCAGACCAGCGCGATCCTCGGTGGGGTACTGCTCGACGTGGGCGTCGAGCCTGCCGTGATCGAACGCGCCGTCGGTATCGCGCGGGCCCGGCGCCCTGACGTCCGCTGCTGGCTGTTCCTGCGCGCGGTGGTGACCGACACCGACGACGAAGCGGCAGCAGGCGCAGCCCCGATCTTGGGCTCCTGCGCGGCACGGATCACCAAGTCGCCCGACTGGTACGGCATCGCGCCGGAGCTCGTCGCCCGGGTCGCCGCGGTGGCCTCGGCCCACGACTACCGCCGCCACGGCACCTCGGAGTCGGCGGGCGCCCGCGACGCCGACCCGGAGATCGACTCGCTGATCCGTGACCGATTCGTGCTGACCGGCGACCCCGCGGCCCTCGCCGCCCGGCTGCGGCCCCTTGCCACTCTGGGCATCGAGGGGGTCGTCATCGCCGGTGCCACTGCGGGCGTCGAGCGCCGGTTGGCGCAGACGGCCGGCGCGCTGCGGGCCGGGCTGGCGACGGCCCAGCCGGCGAGCTGACGTGCGCCGGTGGGTCTCGTACCGGCACCGCGGACCGACCGCGAGCAACCCGAGTAAGAAGGAGCGAGGATGCAGACCTTGGACCTGGATGTAGATGCGCTCGGCGAGTTCGCCTCGACGCCCGTGGCAGCGATTCCCGCGCAGATCTGGGATTTCGGCCGGCTGTTGCTGCTGGACTCGCTGGGCGCCCTGCTCGGCGGACTGCGTTACCCGGCCGTGCACGGTCTCGGTGCCCTGCTCGGCGCCGAAGCCGCCGACGAGTCCGCCCCGTTCGGGCGGCTGACGACGCTCGGCGCGGCGGCCACCTGGCTCGACGCCGACTCGGGTGGGTCGTTCCACCCGGCCGGCGGCCGCATCCCGCCGGTACCGACCGCACACCCGGCGCCCCACGTGCTGCCGGCGCTGCTGCACGCACTGAGCCGCCAGGGTGTGGACGACGTGGCCGCCGTCCGCGCGTTCGTGCTGGGCTGCGAGGTGGGGCTGCGCTTCGGCGCCGGCACTTCACTGCGCCCCGGTCTGCACCCGCACGGTATCCACGGCCCCATCGGGGCCGCGGTCGCGGCGTCGGCGCTGACCGGCGCCGACGCGCCCACCACCGCCCGGGCCATCGAGCTGGCCGGCTCACTGCCACTCGCCGCCACGCTGGCCGTGCCGATGCAGGGCGGCACGGTGCGCAACGTCTGGACCGGGCTCGGCTCCTACTACGGCGCGCTCGCCGCCCGGCTGGCCGCCGCCGGCCACGAGGCCGACCCGGGGCTGCTCGCCACGCTCTACGGGGGCGTGGTCACCACCGACGCGGATGCCGAGGAGATCGGCGGCGGGCTCGGCCGACGCTGGCGGGTCGCGGACAGCTATCTCAAGCCCTACGCCTGCGCCCGCTGGGTCCACCCGGCACTGGACGCGCTGCGGGAGGCACTCGTGCGCGCCGGCTCGCCGAAGCCGGCCTCCATCACCGAGATCGTGATCGAGACGTTCGCCTTCGCCGCCTCACTCGACAGCCTCGGCAGCGAGTCCGACCTGCACGCACGGTTTTCGGTGCCGCGCTGCGCGGCGTCCGTCGTCGTCGACGGGCACCTGGACGCCGGCGGCTTCCTGCCCGGGCAGTTCGAGCGGCCCGACGTCGTGGACCTGGCCGCCAAGGTCCGGCTGGTCGAGGTGGCGGAGTACACCGGCGCTCTCCCGGCCGAGCGGCCGGCGCGGGTCACCGTCGTCACCGCGGACTCTTCGGGGACCGCGCAGGTGCGCAACGCGCGGGGCAACCCGAGCGATCCGCTCTCCGTCGACGAGATCGTGGCGAAGTTCCGTGGCAACGTCGGGCCGTTCCTTCCCGGCGACGTGCTCGACCCGGTGGTGCAGGCCCTGACGACCGCGGACCTGCTCCCGGACGGCAGGAGCCTGCAGGCCCTCGCCGACGCGATCGCCCACCGGCTCTGATCCGTCCCGGCCGTTTCCGATCGACCGAAGGAGATGTCGCGATGACACTGGATGCAGCGGCCGAGTGGGTCGGCGGGCTCCGCTACGAGGACCTTCCGGAGGAAGTCGTCGAGCAGGCCGTCCGCATCGTCTCGGACACCGTCGCAGCAGGCCTCGGCGCCGGCGCCGAGAATGAGGTGGCCGGTGCGGCGCAGGCAGCGCTGGCCATCGGAGGCCCTGGCGCCGCAACGGTGCTGGCGACCGGGGAGGGCACGACGTCCTATGCGGCCGCGCTGCTCAACGGCCAGGCGTTCGTCACCTACGAGCTCGACGAAGGCAACCAGTGGGCGACGAACCACCCCTCGGCGCATGTGCTGCCCGCGGTCCTCGCCACCGCCGAGGAGCTGGGCAGCAGCGGCCGGGAGTTCCTGGTGGCTTTCGTCGCTGCCTACGAGACGGCTGTGCGGGCCGGGCTTGCGCTGACGCTCCGAGCCCCGGTCCACCCCTTCGGCACCGCCATGGTCGTCGGAGCCGCCGCCGGCGTCGCCCGGCTGCGGGGTTCTCGGTCGCCGAGATCATCGAGACCGTTCGCGTGGCGGCGGCGATGACCCCCGCTTCGACGCAGCGGGCGGCCAACATGGGAGCCACCGTGCGCAATCTGCTGACCGGCGTGTCGTCGGCCGCGGGTGTGCTGGGCGCGCACGCCGCCCGCGGCGGCGTCACCGGTGAGACGCAGGCCTTGGAAACCGTCTACGGCCAGGTACTCGGCGAGCACTTCGAGCCCTCCGTGCTCGGCGATGGTCTCGGACAGCGGTGGCTGATCCTGGAGAACTACTTCAAGCTGCATGCCTGCAGCCGCTGGAACCACGCTCCCATCGAGGCCATGGGCAAGCTCGTGGCCCGCACCGGCGTGACGAGCGCCGACATCGAGCAGGTCACCGTGTTCACTTACGCCCCCGCGACGCGCCTCGACGAGACGGCCCCGGCGAACGGGTTCGCCGGCAAGCACTCCATTCCCTACAACGTGGCCGTGCAGGCCGTGCTCGGCCACAACGGGCTGGAGGCCTACCGGGGAGACGTCGTGGCGGATGACGAGGTTCGCGCCCTGGCCTCGCGGATCCGGGTCGTCGAAGACCCGGACTACACCCGGGTGCAGCCGGCCGTCCGCACCGCACGCGTGGAAGTGCTCACCACCGACGGGCGACGTCTGTCCGAAGTGGAGGATCGTGCCCCGGGCGGCTTCGACAACCCCTATCCAGAGGCGGTCATCGACGAGAAGTTCGACCAGCTGGTGACCCACGGCAGGTCGGCCGAACTCGTGCACCCGCTGCGAGAGTGGCTGGGTGCGCTCCCGGCCCACTCGAACCTCGGCGGCCTCGCCCGCCTGCTCCGGCCGACAGGAGGGACGGACTCCGATGGTGAGTGACGGGTCGACGAACGGCGGGCCGACCGAGGCGTCTGCGGACGTCGTCGGACAGCTGGCTCGGGCGGTGGCCACCACGAGCTGGGACACCGTTCCGGCGGCCGCGCAGGTCAGTGCGCTCGACCTCCTGCTCGACTCGGTCGCCGTCATGGCCGCCGGCTCCGCCCATCCGGACATGCGGGCGCTGCGCGGCTCCGTCGCGCCGGCCGCGGGACCGAGCACCGTGTTCGGGGAGAGCCGTGGCGCAGGCGTCCAGGACGCCGTGCTGCTGAACGGTGCCACGATCTCGGTGCTCCAGCGGCAGGACGGCTACTCGAGGATGAAGGGGCACCCCGCCATCCAGGTCGCCGCCGTCCTGCTGGGTCTCGGCGAGGAGCGACAGGTGGGAGCTCGGGAGTTCCTCAACGCGTTCGTCGGTGGTTACGAGCTGGCGGCTCGCATCGGGCTCGGCATCGGGGGCGTGCCCGGCCACCTCCACGACATCGGCAACTGGGTGACCGTCGGCGCCGCCGGAGCGGCGACCTCGCTGGTGAGCGGGGCCGATGACCGAGCGGTCGCGGCCGGCATCGACGGCGCCGCCTCGCTCGGTCTCCATTTCGACCGCTGGACCACCACGTCCGGCGCCACGCTCCACCATCTCTACCCCGCGACGGCCTGCACGACAGCGCTCAACGTGGCCCGCGGAGCCGCGGCCGGTCTGACGGCGCGGCCCGGGGCCTTGAGCTCGTTCTACGGGCCGTTCCTGGCCGAGGACTTCCACGCCGAGGCGATGCTCGACGGTGTCGCGGACGGGACCTGGGCGAGCTATGAGATCGTGAACGGCTACTTTAAACTCCACCCCTCGTGTGCGCACTTGCACGGCGTGAACGACGCGGTGTCCGCCCTGCTGGCGGAGGAGCGCTTCGGCGAGGACGACGTACGCCGGGTCGACGTGCGGATCTTCGACGAGGGCATGGCGATCGACTGCGCCGAGCCGAAGAACGACCTGGATGCCCGGTTCAGCGCTCGGGCGACGGTGGCCGCGGCCATCCGGTTCGGCGCGCTCGATGACGAAGGTTTGCTGGACCTCGGCACCCTCCGGCCACTGATGGACCGGATCAGCGTCTCGCACGACCCCGAGCTCGACGTGCACAAGCCCACCGGTCGGGCCGGCACAGTGCGCGTCGAGCTCGGCAACGGCCGTGTCGTCTCCCGCACGGTCATCCACCCGCGTGGTACGCCCGAAGTCCCGGTGACCGATGAGGAGCGGCTGGCCAAGGCAACGAGCCTTCTGAGCCGCGTCTACGGTGCCGCCGGGGCCGAGCGGGTCAGGGAAGAGATCTACGCACTGCCCCGCACCAAGTCCCTGCACGCGCTGACCGAGAGCCTGCGTACGACACAGACGCAGTAAGGCGTCATAGGTGCTGAGCGCGGCTCACGCGGGTGCTTCGCTGTGCTGGGTCCGGGGTTTCCGTTGCACAGCCTTGGCGATCGGCTCGACGATGCGGGCCGCGGTGGGGCCGAGGATGGCCATGAGGAGCACGTAGGCCGTGGCCAGTGCGGCGAGTTCGCCGTCGACCGCGCCCGCGGTGACGGCCAGGCCGGCGATGACGATGGAGAATTCGCCGCGCGCCACCAGTGCCGCGCCGGCGCGGGCGCGGCCCAGGCGGCCGATGCCCTGTCTTCGCGCGGCCCACCAGCCGGTGGCGACCTTCGTGAGCGTGGTCACCACGGCCAGCACCACGGCCCAGCCGAGCACCGGCGGGATCGACGCCGGGTCGGTGTTCAGGCCGAACACCACGAAGAACACCGCTGCGAACAGGTCGCGCAGGGGTTCGAGCAGGCGCGTGGCGTTGTGGGCGGTCGAGCCGGACACGGCGATGCCGAGCAGGAACGCACCGACGGCGGCCGAGACCTGCATCGCCGACGCCAGGCCGGCCACGAGCAGCGCGGCGCCGAGGATCTTGAGCAGGAACACCTCGCGGTCGTCGCTGTCCACGATGGCGGAGACGTAGCGGCCGAACTTCAGCGCGATCACCAGCACCACGGTGATCACCATGAGCGAGATGCCGACCGCTTCGAGGCCGCCGAGGAAGCTGACGCCGCCGAGGATCGCCGTGAGGATCGGCAGGTACAGGGCCATCACGAGGTCCTCGAACACCAGGATCGACAGCACCACCGGCGTTTCGCGGTTACCGAGGCGGCCGAGGTCGCCGAGCACCTTCGCGACGATGCCGGACGACGAGATGTAGGTGACGCCCGCCATCACGATCGCGCCGATCGGGCCCCAGCCCAGCAATAGCGCCACGGCCGCGCCGGGCACCGCGTTGAGCACGATGTCGAGCATGCCCGCCGTCCACGAGCGGCGCAGGCCCGTGAACAGCTCCGCCGCCGAGTACTCCAGGCCCAGCAGCAGGAGCAGCAGCACCACGCCGATCTCGCTGGCCAGGTGCGTGAAGTCGCCGATGTCGGTGAGCGGGATCAGGCCGCCGGAGCCGAAGCACAGGCCGCCGAGGAGGTAGAGCGGGATGGGGGAGAGCCCGATCCGGCCGGCGAGCCTGCCCAGCACGCCGAGCACGAAGAAGACCCCGCCGAGTTCGATCAGGGACAGCGCGGTGTGGTCCATCAGCCTTGCTTGAGGATCTTGGCGGCGGCGTCCAGACCTTCGGACGTCCCGACCGCGACCAGCAGGTCGCCGGCGGTGAAGGTGAAGTCGGGCGTCGGCGACGGGTGCACCTGGCCCGCGCGCGCCACCGCGACCACCGACACGCTCGTGCGCGTGCGCATCGCCGTGTCGCCGAGCGTGCGGCCGTCGAACGGCCCGTCCTCGGTGATCGGCAGCTGGCGGGTGTGGATGCCCGGCAGCTCGCGGTGTTCTTCGGTGAGCTGCGCGACGAGCTGCGGTGCGCCGAGCAGGTTGGCCAGCGCGCCGGCCTCGTCCGCGGTGAGCGGCAGCGAGGCGAGGCAGGCGTCGACGTCGTCGGCCTTGGACACGATCAGCTCGATCTTGCCGTCCCGCTGGGTCACGACGCCGATGCGCCGTCCCGCACGCGTGGCGAAGTCCTTCCGGACCCCGATTCCGGGCAGGGGAGTCACTTCCACGTTCACACCGGCCACGGTAACCCATTGTCCGATTCGCGAGGCTCGGGCGAGCTTCGGCAGACGAGTGGTCACGACCACCGCCGGCCGCGGCGTCCCGGTGAAATTCCCGCCCCGCACGAGGTCTGGAGCACCGCGGCCGGGCGCGCCTAGGGTTCCCCGTGGTGGGAGGAGGCCACGATGGCCGAGTTCGCACGCGGGCGCGTCACCGCGAACGGGATCACGTTCGAGTACCTCGAGGCGGGTGAGGGTCCGCTCGCGTTGTGCATGCACGGGTTCCCGGACACCCCGTTCACCTACCGGCACCTGCTGCCCGCGCTCGCCGCGGCCGGGTTCCACGCGGTCGCGCCGTTCGTGCGCGGGTTCGCGCCGACGGAACTGCCGCCGCTGCGCCACTTCGTGCACTCCAGCGTGATGGTCGCCGACCAGATCGCGCTGACCCGCGCGCTCGGCGGTGGCCCGGACGCGCTGCTGGTCGCGCACGACTGGGGCGCGGTCGGGGCGTGGGGCGCGCTCGGGCGGGCTCCCGAGCTGTGGGGCCGCGCGGTGATCCTCAACATCCCGCCGTTCGAGATCTTCGGCGAGAACCTGGGCACCTACGCGCAGATCAAGCGCAGCTTCTACTTCTGGTACTTCCAGATGCAGCGGGTGATCGAGGACCGGATCCGCCAGGACGACTTCGCGTTCATCCGCGACATCTGGGGCGACTGGTCGCCCGGCTACCCGGCCGACGAAGACCTGGGCTACCTGCGCGCCGCGCTCGCCGACCCCGACCACCTGCACGCCGCGCTGGGCTACTACTGGGGCCAGTTCGACCCGACGCGGTTCGGGACGCCCGAGTGGGTCGCCGAGCAGGCCGCCGCGTGGGGTGGCAGCGCGCCCCAGCCGCTGCTCTACCTGCACGGCACCACCGACGGCTGCCACGGCATGACCGCGGCCCAGGTCGAGCGGGTCAAGGAGTTCGGCGGGCCGGGCTCCGAGTCCGAGCTGATCGAGGGCGTCGGCCACTTCATGCTCGTCGAGCGGCCGAAGGAGCTCAACAACCGCATCAGCGGCTGGCTGGACCGCACCCGCTGACCGACTGCGCCACTCGCCGTGGCGCAGTCCCCGTAGCGCCGCCGGTCAGGAGAGCTCAAGCAGGAGCGTGGCGACGACCATGACGGCCGCCGTCGCGCCGTGGACGGAGAACGCGATCGCCCGGCTTCCCTTGTGGCGCAGGATGATCAGCATGTCGCCCACGGGGATGAACGCCTCGGCGAGCAGGATCCAGCCGAGGACGTGCGGGCCGCCCGCGAGCATCGCCACGCCCACCACCAGCCCGGACGCGATGTCGCGCACGCCCTTGATGTGGAAGAACGCCGTCGTGCCGGTCGGGATCGTGGCGAGGCCGAAGCCGGCGGCGGTCTTCTCCGGCGCCAGCAGGTAGCTCAATCCCACGTAGATGATGCCGATCGCGACGATTCCGGCGATGACGTAGGCGGTGACGATCACAGGATCCTCCAGGAATCTAGCGTTGCTAGGAACACTGCCAACGGTAACTTGGTGACGCTAGTTTGTCTAGCGTTGCTAGATCTGGTCGCCGGCGACCGAGCCTTCGCCGTGGGGGCGCCCGGCCGTGCCGTTGTCGCGCTTCGGTGGCTGACCGGCCCGCCGGGCGCGCCGCCGGGCGGGTTGCCGGACCCGGCCGAACAGCCCGGCAGAGCCGCCTCACCGGCCGTGCCGGGCGGCGGGCAGAATGAACGCCGATCACGCAGAGCACGACGAACGCGAGGAGAGTTTCGGTGACGGGAGCCCTACGTGGTGTGGTCGCGCTGGACGGCCCGTCGGGAACCGGCAAGACCACGGTCGCGCGCAAGCTCGCCGACCGGCTCGGCGCGGGCTACCTCGACACCGGCGCGATGTACCGGCTCGTGACGCTCGCCGTGCTGCGCGCGGGCACCGACCCGGCCGACACCGACGCCGTCGGTCACCTCGCCCACGACGTGCACTTCAGCATCGGCACCAGCCCCGAGCGCCCCGAGGTCCGCCTCGGCGACGAGGACGTGGCCGCCGACATCCGCGGGCCCGAGGTCACGCAGGCCGTGTCGGCCGTCTCCGCCGTGCCGCAGGTGCGCGAGCTGCTCGTGGCGCGCCAGCGCCGGATCATCGCCGACGTGCTGGCCGCCACCGGCGGCATCGTCGTGGAAGGCCGGGACATCGGCACGGTCGTGGCGCCCGAGTCGCCGCTCAAGGTCTACCTCACCGCGTCGGCCGACGTCCGTGCCGCGCGCCGCAGCGGGCAGGACAGCGCCGCCGGGCGCGAGACGAGCGTCGCGGCCGCCCGCCAGTCCGTCGAACGCCGTGACCGCCTCGACTCCACGCGCGCGACGTCGCCGCTGCGCGCGGCCGAGGACGCCGTGCCCGTCGACACCTCGGAGCTGTCCATCGACCAGGTGATCGTCGCGCTGTCCGAGCTGGCCTGCCGCCGCGGCCTGCTCGACGACTGCCCGGCCGGAGCCGGGGCCGAGGCGCGCGCATGACCGGTGGCGCTCTCCCCGAGGGTGCGAACGGCCTCCTGCACGACGCCGGGCGGGTGTTCGCCCGGTACCATCTGCGGTCGGCCTTCCGGATCCGCGTGCACGGGCGCGACCGGATGCCGGATGCCGGCCCGGTCGTGGTGATCGCCAACCACAGCTCCATGATCGAGCCGCAGCTGATCTTCGGAATGCTCCCGCGGCGTTCGGCGTTCCTGGTCAAGGCCGAGATGTTCAAGGGCGCGGCCGGGCGGTTCCTGCGGGCGATCGGCCAGATCCCCGTCAAGCGGGGCGAGATCGACCGCACCCCGCTGATGACGGCGGTCGGCGTGCTGAAGGCCGGCGGGGTCGTCGGCATCTTCCCCGAGGGCACCCGGGGCGCCGGCGACGTCGGCGTGGCCGAGAAGGGCGCGGCCTGGCTGGTCCGCGCCGCCGGGGCGGCCGTGCTGCCGGTCGCGACGCGGGGCACGCTGAAGCCCGCGGACGGGAAGCGGCGCTGGCGCCCGCGCGTGGACATCCTCGTGGGGGAGCCGTTCACGCCGAAGGTGGGCCCGGGCCGGACCGGCCTGGAAGAGGGCACCGAGGAGCTGCGCCTGCAGCTCGCGGGGCTCGTGAAGACTTTGGACGATTGGCGCGCCGAGAACCGAATCGGCTCGCCGTAGGTGAAGTGGGAACACGATGACAGGGTTTGACGGCGCCACTGACGCCGGGTTCGAAGGTGCCGGAGAGATCGACGGCACCTGGTCCGACGAGACCGAGTTCGCCGCGCTCGACGCGCAGATCGAGGCGGAGGGCGCCGCCGAGGAGGCGAACCTCGCGCAGCCGGTGCTGGCCGTCGTGGGCAGGCCCAACGTGGGCAAGTCCACGCTGGTCAACCGCATCCTCGGCCGGCGCGAGGCCGTGGTGCAGGACGTGCCGGGCGTGACGCGCGACCGCGTCGCCTACGACGCGTACTGGGGCGGCCGTCGGTTCACGCTCGTCGACACCGGCGGCTGGGAGCCCGACGCGACCGGCCTGCAGGCGTCGGTGGCGGCGCAGGCGGAGATCGCGATGCAGACGGCCGACGCCGTGCTGCTCGTGCTCGACGCGTCCGTGGGCGCCACGGCCACCGACGAGGCCGTGGCCCGCGTGCTGCGGCGCTCGAAGAAGCCGGTGCTGCTGGCCGCCAACAAGGTGGACGACGACCGGCTGCTCGCCGACACCGCGTCGCTGTGGCGGCTCGGCCTGGGCGAACCGCACCCGGTCAGCGCCCTGCACGGGCGCAGCTCGGGCGACCTGCTCGACGCGATCATCGAGGCCCTGCCCACCGCGCCGCGCGAAGCCGGCACCGTGAGCACCGGGCCGCGCCGCGTCGCGCTCGTCGGCAAGCCGAACGTGGGCAAGTCGAGCCTGCTCAACAAGCTCTCGGGCGAGCAGCGTTCGGTCGTCGACTCCGTGGCCGGCACCACCGTCGACCCGGTCGACTCGCTGGTCGACCTCGACGGCGAGATCTGGCGGTTCGTGGACACGGCCGGCCTGCGCAAGCGCGTGAACTCCGCCAACGGCGCCGAGTACTACGCCTCCCTGCGCACCAAGACGGCGATCGACGCGGCCGAGGTCGCGATCGTGATGCTCGACGCCGCCGAGCCGCTGTCCGAGCAGGACCTGCGGGTGCTCACGATGGTCGTCGAGGCGGGCCGCTCGCTCGTGCTCGCCTTCAACAAGTGGGACCTCGTGGACGAGGACCGCCGCCACGCGATGGTGCGCGAGCTCGACCGCGGCCTGGTCCGTGTGCCGTGGGCGGAGAAGGTGAACATCTCCGCGCTCACCGGCCGGTCCGTACGCAAGCTCGCGCCGGCGCTGCGGACGGCGCTGAAGTCGTGGGACCAGCGCGTGCCCACCGGCCAGCTCAACGGGTGGCTGTCGGACCTCATCGCGGCCACGCCGCCGCCGGTGCGCAGCGGCAAGCAGCCGAAGGTGCTCTTCGCCACGCAGGCCGGCATCCGCCCGCCGACGCTCGTTCTTTTCACCACCGGTTTCCTGGAAGCCGGTTACCGACGGTTCATCGAACGCAAGTTCCGCGAGCGCTTCGGTTTCGAGGGCAGCCCCGTGCGGGTGAACGTGCGCGTGCGCGAGAAGAAGGCGAAACCCAAGGTCGGCGGCAAGGCCGCCAAGACCCGCTGACCCGGTCGAACGCTGATCGGACACGGTCCGGACGCGCCGGGGAGAGGGCTTCCCCGGCGCGTTTTCGCGCTCTGTCACCGACTGCGGAACCGGTGACGTCCGACACTCGACCGTGACCCTTGCGCTATCTGACGTTCACCTCCGCGTATTGTGGACGGTCTGCACCGGGCGCCTCATTCGGAGAGCCAGCCCGAATGACGCTCGCGGAAGGTGAGTGATGGGCTTGCGCGCCCAGGGGATGACTTTGTACGGCCTTTTTCCGAAACCCATGGTCACGTTGCGTGACGGGGTGGTCCGGTGACTCTCACCGCCGACCACGCCCGCACCGCCGACCTCATCCCGGTCACCGACGACGCGAGCGCCGCTCTCACGTGCGTTGCCGAGGTGACCCACGCTCCCTCCGAGGCGCCGGTCGCCGACCGCGCCCTGTTCTGGTCCGGCCTCGGCGCCAGCGAGCGCACGCTGCTCCAGATCCTCACGGAGACGGCGGAGCAGCACCCCAACGCCGCCGCGATCGACGACGGCAGCACCACCCTGACCTACCGCCGGCTGCTCGAGGAGATCGAGACCTTCGGCCGCGAGCTGCGCGCCCACGGCGTCGGGCTCGGCGACCGCGTCGGCGTCCGCGTCTCCTCCGGCACGGCCGAGCTCTACGTCGCGATCCTCGCCACCCTGTCCGTCGGCGCCGCCTACGTGCCGGTCGACGCGGACGATCCCGAAGAGCGCGCCGAGCTCGTGTTCGGCGAAGCCGGCGTGGCCGCGATCATCACCGACGGCACCATCACCGTCGCCGGTACCCCGGGCGGCCGCGACGGGCGCCCCGGCCCGGCCGACGACGCGTGGATCATCTTCACCTCCGGGTCCACCGGCAAGCCCAAGGGCGTCGCCGTCACGCACGCCTCCGCCGCGGCCTTCGTGGACGCCGAGGCCCAGCTGTTCCTCACCGAGGAGCCCATCGGGCCCGGCGACCGCGTGCTCGCGGGCCTGAGCGTCGCGTTCGACGCCTCCTGCGAGGAGATGTGGCTCGCGTGGCGCCACGGCGCCTGCCTGGTGCCCGCGCCGCGCGCGCTGGTGCGCACCGGCGTCGACCTCGGCCCGTGGCTGGTCGCGCAGCGCATCACCGTCGTCTCCACCGTGCCGACGCTGGCCGCGCTGTGGCCGGCCGACGCGCTCGAGGACGTGCGCCTGCTCATCTTCGGCGGCGAAGCGTGCCCGCCGGAGCTGGCCGAGCGCGTGGCCGTGGAAGGCCGCGAAGTCTGGAACACCTACGGCCCCACCGAAGCCACCGTCGTCGCCTGCGCCGCGCAGATGACCGGCGAAGGTCCCGTGCGCATCGGCCTGCCGCTGGCGGGCTGGCAGCTGGCCGTGGTCAACGAGGCGGGCGACCCGGTCGCCATGGGCGAGACCGGTGAGCTCGTGATCGGCGGCGTCGGTCTCGCGCGCTACCTCGACGCGGAGAAGGACGCGGAGAAGTTCGCGCCCCTGCCGTCGCTGGGGTGGCAGCGCGCCTACCGCAGCGGTGACATGGTCCGCGCCGAGCACGAGGGCCTGCTGTTCCTCGGCCGGCTCGACGAGCAGGTGAAGCTCGGCGGCCGCCGCATCGAGCTGGGCGAGGTCGACGCCGCGCTGCAGTCGCTGCCCGGCGTGCAGGGCGCGGCCGCGGCGGTCCGCCGCACGAAGGCCGGCAACCAGGTCCTCGTCGGGTACGTCGTGCCGAGTGCCGGGGCCACCTTCGACTCGGACGACGCCGCCACCCGCCTGCGCGAGCAGCTTCCGGCCGCGCTGGTCCCGCTGCTCGCGGTGATCGACGACCTGCCCACGCGCACCTCGGGCAAGGTCGACCGCGCCGCGCTGCCGTGGCCGCTGTCCACTGTGGACGCCGGAGCCGCGGGCCTGTCCGCCACCGAGGCGTGGCTGGCCGAAGGCTGGTCGGAGATCCTCGGCGTGTCCGTGACGGACCCCAAGGCCGACTTCTTCACCCACGGCGGCGGCAGCCTCACGGCCGCGCAGCTCATCGCGCGCATCCGCACCCGCCACCCCGAGGTGTCGGTCAACGACATCTACCAGCACCCCAAGCTCGGGTCGCTGGCCACGATGCTCGACACGCTCAGCGGCCAGGAGACCGAGCGCCGCGACATCGCGCCGACGCCGCGTCGCGCGGGCGTGATCCAGACGCTGCTGATGCTCCCGCTCATGGGCCTGGTCGGCCTGCGCTGGACGACGCTCGCGGCGGCGGCCTCGAACGTGCTTTCTCTGCTCGGGGTCGCCTGGGCGCCGACGCTGAACTGGGCGTGGGTCGTGCTGGCGTGGCTGGTGCTGTTCAGCCCGGCCGGCCGCATCGCGATCGCCGCGGGCGGTGCGCGGGTGCTGTTGTCGGGTGTGCGGCCGGGCAGCTACCCGCGGGGCGGCAGCGTGCACCTGCGCCTGTGGACGGCCGAGAAGCTCGCGGAGTTCAGCGGCGCGGACAGCGTCGCCGGTGCTTCGTGGATGACCACGTACGCCAAGGCGCTCGGTGCCCGGGTCGCCAAGGACGTGGACCTGCACTCGCCGCCGCCGGTCACCGGCTTCCTCAAGCTCGGCCGCGGCGTCGCCGTGGAGCCCGAGGTGGACCTGACCGGGCACTGGGTCGATGGCGACCTCGTGCACATCGGCAAGATCCGGATCGGCGCGGAGGCCCGCATCGGTTCGCGCAGCACCCTGTTCCCGGGTGCCCGCATCGGCAAGGGCGCGGAGATCGCCGCCGGGTCGACCGTGCGCGGCGCCGTGCCCGCCGGGCAGCGCTGGGCGGGTTCGCCCGCGGCCCACTCGGGCAAGGACGCCAAGGACGCGCTGAAGTGGCCGGCCAGCCGCCCGCCGCGGTCGCGGTTCTGGGCGACGGTGTACGGCCTGACGTCGGTCGTGCTCGGCTTCCTGCCGGGCATCGCGGCGCTGCCGGGCGTGGCCGTGCTGGGCGCCGCGCTCTGGGGCGCGCCGACGCTGGGCGCCGCCGCGATGCAGGCCCTGATCTTCACCTCGGTCGCCACCGTCGCCTACTTCCTCACCTACGCGCTGCTGGTGCTGGCCGGCGTGCGGCTGCTGGGCGTCGGCATGGTCGAGGGTTACCACCCCGTCCACGGCCGCGTGGCGTGGCAGGTGTGGGCGACCGAGCGCCTCATGGGCATGGCCCGCGAAGGCCTGTTCCCCTTGTACGCCAGCCTGTTCACGCCGGTGTGGCTGCGGCTGCTCGGCGCGAAGGTCGGCCGCAACGTCGAGGCGTCGACCGTGCTCGCGCTGCCGAAGATGACCAAGGTCGACAGCGGCGCGTTCCTCGCCGACGACACGATGGTCGCGACCTACGAGCTGGGTCACGGCTGGCTGCACGTCGCCCCGGCGCGCATCGGCAAGCAGGCGTTCCTGGGCAACTCCGGCATGACCGCGCCGGGCCGTTCGGTGCCGAAGCGCGGTCTCGTGGGCGTGCTGTCCTCGACGCCGCTGAAGGCCAAGAAAGGCTCGTCCTACCTCGGCATGCCGCCGCTGCCGGTCCGCCGGGCGGTCGGCGACGCCGACACCAGCCGCACCTACACCCCGGCGCTGCACCTCAAGGCCGCGCGGGCGTTCGTCGAGCTGCTCCGGATCGTGCCGGTGATGTGCGGGGTCGCCCTCACCGTGGGCGTCGCGTTCTCGCTGCTGGCGATCGCTTCGCTGTGGGGCTTCGGCATCGCCGCGCTGCTGGCCGGGCCGGTGCTGCTGGCCGCCGGCGTCGTCGCCGCGCTCACCGCCACCGTGGTGAAGTGGCTGCTGGTCGGGAAGTTCCGCGCGATCGAGCACCCGTTGTGGAGTTCCTTCGTGTGGCGCAACGAGCTGGCCGACACCTTCGTCGAGACGCTCGCGGTGCCGTGGCTGATCGGCTCGGTCGGCGGCACGCCGCTGCTCACCGCGTGGCTGCGCACCATGGGCGTGAAGATCGGGCGCGGCGTGTGGCTGGAGACGTACTGGCTGCCGGAGTCGGACCTCGTCCGCCTCGGCGACGGCGCGACGATCAACCGCGGCTGCGTGGTGCAGACGCACCTGTTCCACGACCGGATCATGAGCATGTCGCGGGTGGAGCTCGACGAGGGCGCCACGCTCGGCCCGCACGGCATCGTGCTGCCGGGCGCGAGCATCGGCGCGCGCACCACCGTGGGCCCGGGTTCGCTCGTCACGCGCGGCGACGCGGTGCCGGCGGACACGCGCTGGCTCGGCAACCCGATCTCGACCTGGCGTCGGTGAGCCTCGGACCGTTGCGGCGCGCCAAGATCCGCGCGATCCTGCTGGAACAAGACCACCTCACGGAAAGCGGGGTTCTGCTCGGGTGACCTCGAAGGCTGCCGCGCCGGCGCCCGGCGCGGAAACCTCCGCAGATTCGTACCTCCCCGGTCACGGCAACGGCGGCTACCTCGTCCGCCACTACGACCTGGACCTCGACTACCGCGTCGGGCCCAACCGGCTCAGCGGTACCGCGGTGCTCACCTGCGTGGCGACACAGGCACTGTCGCGGCTGACACTCGACCTCGGCGAGTTCCGCGTCTCGCGGGCGCTCGTCGACGGCCGGCCGGCGAAGTTCGTCCGGCGCGGGCTGAAGCTCCAGGTGAAGCCCGACAGGTCGATGGCGGCCGGCACGGAGTTCCGGGTCGAAGTCCGCTACGTCGGCAACCCGCGGCCGGTGCCGAGCCGTTGGGGCGACATCGGGTGGGACGAACTCACCGACGGCGCGCTCGTCGCGAGCCAGCCGATCGGCGCTCCGTCGTGGTTCCCGTGCAACGACCACCCGGCCGACAAGGCGACCTACCGCGTCACGGTCACGACCTCGTCGTCGTACCTGGTCGCGGTGACGGGGAACCTCGTGTCGCGCTACCAGTCGGCGAGCACCGCGACCTGGGTGTTCGAGCGGCCGGAGCCGACGGCGACGTACCTGATGAGCGTGCAGATCGGGCGCTACGACGACGTCGAGCTCGTGGCCGGTCCGGGCGCGGGCTGGTTCTCGCACCCCGAGGCGCGGTCGTTCCGGATGCGGCTGGGCTTCGGCCGGGGCAACGGCGTGGAGTCCGTGGTGGCGACCGTGCCGCAGCGGGCCGCGGTGCCGCCGCGGCTGCTCCGGGCGTTCTCGCGCGACTTCGGCCGCCAGGGCCGGATGATGGACGTGCTGCAGCGATTGTTCGGGCCCTACCCGTTCGGCGAGTACGTGGTGGTCGTGACCGACGACGCGCTGGACGACCCGATCGAGGCGCAGGGGATGTCCATCTTCGGCGCCAACCACGTCGACGGCCGGCGCACCTACGAGCGCCTGGTCGTGCACGAGCTCGCCCACCAGTGGTTCGGCAACAGCCTCACCGTCGCCGACTGGCGCCACATCTGGCTCAACGAGGGCTTCGCGACCTACGCCGAGTGGCTGTGGTCGGAGGAGTCCGGCGGCCAGTCGGCCGACTCGCTGGCCCGGATGTGGCACGCGCGCATGAAGGCCAAACCGGCCGACGTCCGCATCAGCGACCCGGGTGTGGCGCGGATGTTCGACGAGCGCGTGTACAAACGCGGCGCGCTCACGCTCCACGCCCTGCGCGGCGAGATCGGCAACCCGGCGTTCTTCGCGCTCGTCAAGGCGTGGACCTCGGAACACCGCCACGGCACGGTGAGCACCGAGGAGTTCATCGCGTCCGCCGAGGCCTACGCGGCTCGCTCGCTGCGGCCGTTCTTCACGGCCTGGCTGGAGACACCCGCGCTGCCGGAGCTGTGACCGGTTCCCCGGCGCGAGCCGGGGCGGGCAGAATGGCGGCCTGACGAAGGGGGCGTCCATGACGTGGCCGCAGCAGCCCGGTCCGCCACGCCGAAGCGGGGCCGGCGCGTGGGTGGCGTTCGCCGCGGTGGTGGTGGTCGTGGTCGCCTTCGGGGTGACCGCGTTCGTCGCCCCGGGGTTCCTCCGCCCGACGCGCACGGTGTCGGGCGTGGGGCAGGTCGTGCCGGGCGCCTCCGTGGCGGCTCCGCCGTCCTCGGACACCGCTCCGCCGCCTGCGGGCGACGGGCCGCCGGTCTCCATCCCGGCCGCGCGCACGGCGGAACCGCACCGCCCGCAGCCGCTGGCCGACCCGTCGAGCTGCAGTTACCCGGCCGACCCGAACGGGCCCGCCGCCAAGCCCGCGACGCCGCCCGCCGACGGGCCGGAACCCGCGAGCGGCACCGTCGCCGCGACCTTGGCCACGACGGCCGGGGACATCGGGCTGACACTGGACCCCGCGCTCGCGCCGTGCACGGTGGCGAGTTTCGTGACCCTGGCCAAGGAAGGCTTCTACACGGGGACCAGCTGCCACCGGCTCGGCACGACCGATCTGCAGATGCTGCAGTGCGGCGATCCGGCGGGCGACGGTACGGGCGGGCCCGGGTACACCGTGCCCGACGAGTTCTTCCCGCAGCTGACCTACGGACGCGGTCTGGTCGCGCTGGCCAACACGGGCCAGCCGACGTCCGGCGGCAGCCAGTTCTTCCTGATGTTCGGCGACACCCCGATCCCGCCGACGTACACGGTGTTCGGCACCGTGTCCGACGCCGGCCTCAGTGTGCTGGACAAGGTCGCGCGCGGTGGGGTGGACACGTCGTCGGCGGGTGCGTACGGCGACGGCACGGGCCGGCCGCGGATCCCGGTCACCTTCACGGCGGTGACGGTCCAGGGCTGAGGGGCCCGGGGATGGGCACCCGGCGTCACCCCGGCCGTCACGCGGACGGCGGCTGTGGCCCCGCTCGGTGGGACGGCAGGCTCTCCCGATGGCTTCCGTCAGGCGGCAACGGCATCTGAACCAGGCGCTCATGGGCATCCCGCGAAGGGCGGAGTCGTCGGACCGGGCCACGCTGACGCGGACGTTCGTGGCGGCCGGGTCGTTCTCGGCGATGCTGCACTCGACCGACCACCAGGTGCTCTACGGCCGCCGCGGCGCGGGCAAGACGCACGCGTTGCTGTACTTGAGTGATCTCGTGGACCGCACCGGCGACGTCGCGGTCTACGTCGACCTGCGCACGCTCGGCAGTGCCGGCGGGTTGCACTCGGACGGCGGAACGTCGGCGGCCGTCCGGGGGACGCAGCTGCTCGTGGACACGATCGAGGCGGTGCACGAGGAACTGCTGGCCGTCGCCGTGGAACGCGAGCTGGGGAACCCGGACACGCTGCTGCCTTCGCTCGACGCGCTGGCCGAGGCGGCCACGGCGCTCGAGGTGGTGGGGGAGGTGGAGCGCGAGACGCGGGCGAGCGCGTCGGAGGAGGCTTCGCTCGGGGTCGAGCTCGGCCTGCCGCCCGCGGCGCGGATTTCCTTGGGACACAAGCGTTCCGCCGGCAGGGAGAGCCGGCTGCGGCGCACCGGTACCGAGCGCCACCACGTGGTGTTCGGCCCGTTGGGGCGTGCGTTGCGGGCGGTGGTGCGGGCGCTGGAGGGCCGGCGGCTGTGGCTGCTGCTCGACGAGTGGAGCGCGCTTCCCTTGCAGCTGCAGCCGTTGCTGGCCGACCTGCTGCGCCGCACGTTCCTGCCGACGGCCGGCGTCACCGTGAAGATCGCGGCCATCGAACGGCGGTCGCGGTTCCGGGAACGGCTCGCGGACGGCGACCACCTGGGCATCGAGGTCGGCGCCGACGCCGCGTCGGCCGTGAGCCTGGACGACATCATGATCCTCGACGACGCCCGCACCCGGGCGCTCGAGTTCTTCGCGCAGCTGTTCCACAACCACGCCGCCGTCCGGCTGGTCACCACGCTCCCGGCGCCGCCGCCCGACGCGGAGGCGTTCGTCGCGGAAACCTTCCGGGGCACGGCGTTCGGCGAGCTGGTGCGGGCGGCCGAAGGCGTGCCGCGCGACGCGATCAACATCGCGGCCCTGTCGGCCCAGTACGCCCACGACCAGCCCATCGGCCTGCGCGACGTCCGCCTCGCCGCCCACGACTGGTACCTGCGCGACAAGCACAGCGCCATCAGTGCCGACGAGACCGCCACGACGTTGCTGCGCCTGCTGGTCGACGAGGTCGTCGGCCGCCGGCGCTCGCGCACCTTCCTGCTCGACCGCTCACCGGGTCCGCGCCACGCCGTGATCGCCGACCTCTACGACGCGCGGCTGCTGCACGTCCTGCGCCGCGGGCTCGCCGACCCGCACCGGCCCGGCACGCTGTACGACGGCTTCGCCATCGACTACGGCTGTTACGTGGCTTTGCTGCTGGGCAAGGACGCGGCCCGCCGGCCGCACGCACGGGGTTCGTGGCTGGCGCTGCCGAAGGGCGTGCCGCCCGACGGGTTCAATCTCGCCCACGAAGCCGTGGACCTCGAGGCCCTGTGACGCGCTCCGCCCGCGGAGCCACCGAAGTGACCCCGCGGGCGGAGGGAGAGCACAGCGCGCTCAGGCGCGGGACAGCACCGTCTTCAACGCGGCCAGCAATGCCGTCGTCGCTTCGGGTTCCGCGGCGCCGGTGGTGTGGCGCCAGGCCACGTAGCCGTCCGGGCGGACCAGCAGCGCGCCGGCCTCGTCGATCTCGCTCGCCCGGGTCCAGTCGCCGTAGGAGTCGCGGGCGCCGTCGGCGCCGATGGTCACCACGCGCAGGTCCAGGCCGAGCTCGGCGGCCGCCTTCTCGGCGGCCACGCGCCAGGCCTCGCCCGACAGGCCCGTGACGACGCTCCAGCGGCCGCCGCCCACGAGGTCCAAAGTGGACACCCGGCGCCCGTGCGAGCCGACGAGCCACACGTGCGGGATCTTCGCGCCCGGCGTGGTCGTGGCCTGGTGGAACAGCTCCGGGTCGCGGCCGGAGACCGGGGCGGCCCCGTCCGGGATCACGGCGGTCGAGGCATAACGCTGGTCCAGCTCCACGCCGTGGGCGTTGAACTCGTAGTGCTTGAGCTCGATGGCCTTCTCCAGCTGGCGGCGCTTGCGTGCCCCGTCCTCGGTCGGCGCCTCGCACGCGGCAAGACCGGCGGCGATGGCGTCGGCGTCGGTGTCGCCGGTGATGCCGAGCGTCTCGAAGATCGGGCCGAACTGGTCGCGGGACAGGTTCGCGCGGTCCACGATCTGCTTGCCCACCGGCGCGCGCTCGGCCGAGTAGGTCTCCAGCAGCTCTTCGCCCGCCTCGCCGCGCACGACCATCGCGAGCTTCCACGCGAGGTTGTACGAGTCCTGGATGGACGTGTTCGAGCCGAGGCCGTTGGACGGCGGGTGCCGGTGCACGGCGTCGCCGGCGCAGAACACGCGGCCGCTGGAGTACTGCGTGGCGTAGCTGTGGTTGACCGTCCACAGTGACGTCGAGGTGATCTCGACCTCCAGCTCCGGGTCGCCGATGAGGTCGCGCACGATCCGTGTCGCCTCTTCCGCGTCGACCTCGGGCGGTGCCTGCGCGATGTCGTAGCCCCACACGAGCAGCCACTTGTTCCACGGCCGCACCATGCGGACCAGGCCCATGCCGATGCCGCCCAGGTGCGCGCCGGGCCGCATGACCCAGTAGAGCACGCTCGGCCGGTGCGCCACGTACTTGCCGAGGTCGGCGGTGAAGGTGATGTTCATGCTGCCGGCCTTGCCCGTCTCGCCTGCGATCGGCAGCCCGGCCTGCTCGGCGACGCGGCTGCGCGCGCCGTCGGCGCCGACGAGGTAGCGCGCCCGCAGCGTGAACTCGTCGCCGCGGACGCGGTCGAGGAAGCGGGCCGTGACGCCGTCGGCGTCCTGGGTGAAGTCGAGGAACTCCGTGTCCAGGCGCAGTTTCGCGCCGCGCTCGGCGGCGTTGGTCGCAAGGATCGGCTCCAGGTAGGTCTGGGGCAGGTCGATCATGTGGCACGGGCTCGCGGCGCCGTACTCGGTCGCCGACCGGTCGCCGGTGCCCCAGCTCGCGATCCGGCCGATCTCGTTGCCGGCCAGCGACGTGCACAGCACGGTGTCGCCCATCAGCTCCGGCGGCGTGCCCTGCGCCAGGGCCTGCTCCTCGATGCCGAGATCGCGCAGGACCTCCATGGCGCGCTGGTTGGTGATGTGGGCGCGCGGCGTGTTCGCCGTCCAGCCGTACTTGGTGGCCAGCACCGTGCGCACGCCGTAGGTGGCGAGCAGCAGGGCCGCGGTACCCCCGGCCGGCCCGCTGCCGACCACGATGACGTCGGTGTCGTATTCGCTCATGGCAGGAGTCCTCGTCAGTGCGCGGGGGCGGGGGAGATGCGGAACGTGAAGTCGAGGCGGCGCCAGCCGTTCGCGGGCTCGCGGCCGTCGGGTGCGGCACCGGACTGCTCGGCGAAGTCGACGATCAGCCCGTCCTTGACGCCGAACACGGTGTCGGAGTCGAGGTAGTCGCCGCCCCGGACGAACAGCTGGGTCACGAGCGTGCGGAAGCCCGGCTTGGCGATCATGAAGTGCACGTGCGGCGCGCGGAACGGGTGGCGCTCGACCGCGTCGAGCATGTGCCCGACCGGGCCGTCGGCCGGGATCGGGTAGGCCGAGGGCACGATGGTCCAGAACTTGAGCCGGCCGTCGGCGTCAGTGCGGAAGCGCGCGCGCAGGACCGGACCGTCGATGTCGGGGAGCTGGACGTCGTAGAAGCCGTCCTCGTTGGACTGCCAGACGTCGACGATGGCGTCGGCGATCGGGGCGCCGTGGGTGTCGGTGACGGTGACGTCCGTCCACAGGGGAGTGCCGGGTAGTCCGTCGGCGAGGTCGGCGCCTTGGGCGGTTTCGGGTGGGCCTTGGACGTAGAACGGTCCGAGGACGGCGGAGGGGGTGGTGTCGGGTGTGCGGGAGTTGGTGAGGACGTCGACGACGCTGGAGACGCCGAGGGTGTCGGACAGGAGGATGAATTCCTGGCGTTTGTCGTCGGAGATCTGGCCGGTGCGGGTGAGGAACCCGATGGCGTGTTCCCATTCCTCCTGGGTGAGGTCGGTGCGGACCACGTAGGAGTGCAGGGTGCGCACGAGTTCTTGGAGGAGTTCGCGCAGGCGGGGGTCGGGGGTGGCGGCGAAGCTGTTGACGACTTCGGTGGTGAGGCTGCGCAGGTCGGGTTTGGTGCCTGCGGCGGGGGTGGGGCGGGTGCCGGTCCAGGCGTGGTGCAGGAGGTCTTCGATGCCGTCGCGGGTGACTTCGCGGGGGTTGGGGTAGGGCTTGGCGGTGGCGATTTCTGCGGCGGTGGTGATGTCGTTCTCGGTGAACCCGAGCTCGGCCAGCGAGTGCGGGACGGGTAGGGCGGCGATGAGGTCGTAGACGCCGGTGGCGGCGTCGGGTGCGCCGAGGGCCTCGGCGATGCGGCGCATGGCGTCGGGGGCGCCGGTGGTGTTGTAGGCCATGGCGTAGGGCAGGACGACGGTGTGGGTTTCGGAGTGGGGCAGGTTGAAGCTGCCGCCGAGGGTGTGGCAGAGCTTGTGGTGCAGGGCCATGCCGACGGAGCCGAGGCAGGTGCCGGCGAGCCAGGCGGCGCGCAGGGCTTTGCCGCGGGCGTCCGCATCGGAGGGATCGGCGGCGATGCGGGGGAGGGCGGTGGCGAGCAGGCGGATCGCTTCGAGGGCGAACTGGTCGACGATCGGGTTGGCGTCGGGTGAGTAGAGGGCCTCGACGGCGTGGGCCATGGCGTTGACGCCGCTGGTGAGTGACACCTGGACCGGCAGTTTCAGGGTGAGGTCGACGTCGTAGACGACGACCTCAGGCAGCACCTTGGGTGAGGTCTGGGTGGTTTTGCGCCCGTCGGCGGTCTCGCCGAGCACCGGGGTCATCTCGGAGCCGGCGTAGGTGGTGGGCACGATGATCTGCGGCAGGTCCGTGCGCAACGCGATCGCCTTGGCCAGACCGGTCGTCGAGCCGCCGCCGATGGCGAGGACGCAGTCGACGTCGTTCTCGGTCACGACCTTGAGCGCGCGCTCGGTCACGTCCACGGGGGTGTGCATCGCGGCCTCGTCGAAGCGGGCGGCGAGCAGCGGGCCGAGCGAGTCGGCGACGCGGTCCGCAGGCCCCGCCAGCGGCGGGCTGCCCAGCAGCAGGACGCGGGTGGCGCCGAGGCGGCGCACCTCGTCGGGCAGCGAGGCGAGGGTGCCGCTGCCGAAGACGACCCGGGCCGGGTTCGCGGTGTAGCTGAACATCGTTGGTCCTTCCACGCGGGTGCCTCGAGTATCCGGATGTCGCCGCCCGGTTTCCTGCACGTTCCTGCCGCACAGGCAGCACGAAACGCGCGCGTCACCCGGAGGGGTGCTTATCCCTCGCGCCGCAGGGCGGCCGGAGTGGTACCGAGCTGCGTGCGCAGCACCCGCGTGAGGTGCTCCTGGTGTGAGAAGCCGCAGCCCGCCGCGATGTCGGCGATCGGGTCGCTGGACGTGCGCAGCAGCAGCCGGGCCTGCTCGACGCGCAGCTTCAGCAGGTACTGGTGCGGGGGCAGGCCGGTGCGGGCCTTGAAGCGGCGGGCGAACCGGCTCACGCTCAGCCCGGTCACGGCCGCGAGCTCCGGCAGCCCCAGGGGTTCCGCGAGCCGCTCGGTCATCAGGTCGCGCACGCGGCCGAACTGCCGGTCCGACAACGCGGCGGGCGCCGCCGGGGCCGGTTCGGCGGCGGTGCCCCCGGCCCGGTGGCGGCGGGCGAGGTGCGTGGCCACGAGGGCGCACAGCTGGTCGGCGTACGTGCGGGCGCTCGGCTCCCAGTCGCGGACCACGCCGTCGAGCGAGAGCAGGAGCTGCTCCAGCAGCGGGTCGACGGTGCCGAGCTCCTCCGAGAGCCGGATCGGCGTGTCGGTGCCCGCGGCCTCCTGCACGGCCGAGTCGGCGACGTACACGTGCAGCGTGTCGAGCTCCCCGCCCAGCTCCACGGACAGGTCCGCGTGCGAGGGCTGCAGGAACAGCCCACCGGCCGGCACGCGCCGGCTCTGCTCGCGGGGCGTACCGACCCGCCGGCGGACCGTCACGGGCCCGGCGAGGTGCAGGATCAGCTGGTGGGTCGGCGCGGCCCCGAACAGGCCGCGGTGGGGCCGCTCGTGCTGCTTCGACAGGTAGAGGTGCTCCCAGCCGAGACCGGCGCTGGTGCGTTCGGGCCGGATCCAGGGCAGCGCGAGGATGCCGTTGGTGTCGGCGGCCGAAAGCTCACCCACCCGCGCCCTCCTTGTCACGCCGTCTCCGAACACCACGAGTGTAGGCGCCCGCGCGGCTCCGCCGGACGCGTGAAGGCCCGCCGGGCAGGTCGGCGGGCCTTCACGGGCGGCTCGGGCTCTCGGACCGGTCGCGACACCCCGGTTCGGGGATGCGCGGGAGGTCCGTATCCGGGCGGTGCGCGGGCCGCTGGGGCCGCGGAGGTCGGCTGCCGAGCGGGCCTGACGTGGGTGGCTTGTGCAGGTTCAGTCGGTGACGCCGGGGCTCATGCCGACGCCCGCCGGCCGCGCCCGAAAGCGCGCACGTCCACGACCACGCTGCGTTCGGCCTGGCCCTCGCCACCGCGTCTGCTTCCGCGACCCGGCCGGTCCGTGGCGGAGCGGTTCGTACTTCCCGAACAGCACCGGCCTCCCCGGCCGAACGCTCGGCTGGGACAGCCCAGCCGAGCGAGCCGGCTCAGAGCGGGTTGAACTGCCCGAGCGGTGCGGTGCAGAACGGGCCGCCCACGAACTCGGCGGCAGCGCCCGTCGGGGCGGGCTTGCCGGCGAGCTGGTCGGCGTAGGTCTCGGCGTTGTCGAGGGACTTGTAGCCCAGCGCTTCGGCCTCGGCGAGCGAGTAGACGCGGCGGGTGTTGTCCGAGACGCCCCAGACCAGGCGGTAGCCGGGAGAGGGTGCGCTGAGGCAGGCCTCGAACAGGCGCGCGCCGTCGTCGGGGGAGAGCCAGGTGGTCAGGCCGCGCGGGCCGAGCGGCAGCGGTGTCTCGAAGCACGAGCCGATGCGGATCACGATCACGTCCATCGCGAACCGCGACGCGTACAGGCTGCCCAGCGACTCGATGGCCGCCTTGCTCACGCCGTAGTAGGTGTCGGGGCGCGGGCTCGAGTCCGCAGGCAGCCCGGCGGTACCGGCGTCGGCGTTGCGGCGGAAGCCCACGGCGTGGTTGCTCGACGCGAGGATCACCCGCTTGATCCCGGCTTCGCGGGCGGCTTCGAGCACGGTGTGGGTGCCGTTGATGTTGACGTCGAGCGTGGCTTCCCACGTGTTCTCGCGGCTGTGGCCGCCGAGGTGGATCAGGGCGTCGGCACCGGCGCAGGCCGCCGCCATCGCCTCGCGGTCGGTGACCGAGCCGGTCACGATCTCGACGGCCTCACCGGTCTCGGCCGGGGCCTGCTCGGCCAGGTCGAGCAGCCGCAGCACCCGGCCGGGCTTGCGCAGCCGCGGGCGCATCAGGGTGCCGACGATGCCTGCCGATCCGGTGATCAGCACGCGCTGGTCTGCCATGGGGTTCCTCTCGAAACGCTTCGCAACAGGGGAATGGCGGCGGTCAGCGGATGCCGGCCCGGCGCAGCTGCTGCCCGAGCTCGGCGGTCGTCTCGGCCAGGAGTTCGCCGACGCGCTGCACGTCGGCGTCGGTGACCTGGCCGACCGGCATCGAGCAGCTCATCGCGTCGGTGCCGGGGATGCGGTAGGGGATCACGGCGGCGACGCAGCGGACGCCGAGCGTGCCTTCCTCGATCTCGGCGGCGTAGCCGACTTCACGGGTGCGCGCGAGGTCGGCGTGGAGCTGCTCGCGAGTGGTGATGGTGTGCGGGGTGAGCGGCGGGAGCTTCGCCGGCATCAGCTCTTCGATCTCGTCGTGCGTCAGCTCGGCGAGCAGCGCCTTGCCCAGCGCCGTGGCGTGGGTGGGCAGCGTGCGGCCGACGCGCGAGACGAGGTGCGTCGAGTGCTGCGACTCGCGGGTCTCGAGGTACACGACCTCGGTGCCGTTGCGGCGCGCGAAGTGCGCGGTGAACCCGGTCTTCTCGCGGATGCGCTCCAGCGCCTCGGTGGCGAACGGGACGATCGCGTCGCGGTCGAGGTAGGCGGTGCCGCAGATCAGCGCGCGCACGCCGAGGCGGTAGCGCGCGGTGTTCGCGTCGGCTTCGAGCCAGCCGGCTTCCAGCAGCGTGCGCAGCAGGCCGTGGAGGCTGGAGCGCGGGAAGCCGGTGCGCGCGTGCAGGTCCGAGAGCGACAGCCACACGTCGTTGGCCGCGAACGTCTCGATGAGGTCGATGGCGCGCCGCGCGGACTTCACGCCCGCGCTCTCCGCACCGGGCGTCGCGATCCGCTCCGCGGTGGCCGGCTTCTGCGCCATGTGCGTCCTCCAACCGGGCCGTTGACTTGTGACTCCGGCCATATTAGCGTCCCGAACAGCATTCTTATGGATGAACATAATCAGCATAACAGACTCCATTCAAGAATGTGAACACCGGGGCGGTCTCGAGCGATCAGACGGCGGCGGTGGGATCGTCGAACCCGTGACCGGGCACGCCACCCGGACGCCCCGACGAGGACGGAAAGAGCAGAAACTGATGGCACAGCCCAAGATCGAGCTGGACGGCCTGCTGGCGTTCCCGCTGACGCCGTTCACCGAGGACCTCGAGGTGAACCTCGACGGGTTCGCGGAGAACGTGGAGAGCCACGTGGCCGCCGGCGCGGGGGCGTTGTTCGTCGCCTGCGGCACGGGCGAGTTCTCCTCGCTGTCGCCCGACGAGGTCGCGGCGCTGCTGGCGCGGGCGCGCGAAGTCGTGGCCGGGCGCGTGCCGGTGTGGGTCGGGGCGGGTGGCGGTGCGGCCGCCGCGCGCGCGGGCGTGGCCGCGGCGCAGGCCGGTGGCGCCGACGGGGTGCTGCTGCTGCCGCCGTACCTGGTGTCCGGGCCGCAGGCGGGGCTGGTCGATTTCGTGCGGTTCGCCGTGGGCGGCACGTCGGTGCCGGTGATCGTGTACCACCGCAGCACCGGGGTGTTCACGGCGCCGTCGGCGGCGCGGCTGCTCGACATCCCGTCGATCGTCGGGCTCAAGGACGGGTACGGCGACGCGGAGGTGATGACGCGCATCGTCACCACCATCCGGTCGCTGGGCACGCAGCGGTCCGCGGATTTCCTGTTCTTCAACGGGTTGCCGACGGCGGAGGTCTCCGCGAAGGCGTACGCGGCGATCGGCGTGGCGCGGTATTCCTCGGCGGTGCACTGCTTCGCGCCGGAGATCGCGCACCGCTTCCACCGTGCGCTGGCCGAGGGCGACACCGAGGTGATGGACACGTTGCTGGCCGGGTTCTACCTGCCGCTGGTGGCGTTGCGCGACGAGACGCCGGGCTTCGCGGTGTCGCTGGTCAAGGCCGCGGCGCGGTTGCGCGGGGACAAGGTCGGCACGGTCCGGCCGCCGCTGGTGGAGCCGACGACCGAGCAGATCGACCGGCTCGGCGGGATCGTCGAGCGCGGGTTCGAGGTGCTCAAGGGGATCGAGGGCCGATGAAGATCCGGGATGTGGTGCTCACGCCCGTCGCGTTCGCGGATCCGCCGCTGCTGAACGTGATGGGGGTGCACGAGCCGTTCGCGTTGCGCAGCGTCGTGCAGGTGGTGTGCGACGACGGGGTCGTCGGCCTGGGCGAGTCCTACGGCGACGCGGCGTTTCTGGGTGAGGTGCGCAAGGTCGTGCCGGAGCTGGCCGGGCACGACGTGTTCGACCTGCCGGGGTTGAAGCAGATCGTGACGCGCGTACTGGCCGGGACGGTGCTGACGGACGAGCACGGGCTGATCGGCGGGTTCTCCATCCGCAAGACGATCGCCAGTGTGTATTCGCTGTTCGAGGTCGCGTGTCTGGACGCGCAGGGGCAGGTGCTGGGGCGTCCGGTGGTCGATCTGCTGGGCGGCAAGGCTCGCGACGCCGTGGATTTCTCCGCGTACCTCTTCTACAAGTACGGCGCGCACGTCGGGGCCGAGGCGGATTCCTGGGGCGAGGTGGTCACGCCGGAAACGCTCGTCGGCGAAGCGCAGCGGATGGTCGAGCAGTACGGATTCCGCTCGATCAAGCTCAAGGGCGGCGTGTTCGAGCCGGACCAGGAGATCGAGGGCATCCGCGCGTTGGCCGAGGCGTTTCCCGGGCACCCGTTGCGGATCGACCCGAACGCCGCGTGGACCGTCGAAACGGGCATCCGCGTGGCCCGGGAGCTCGACGGCGTGCTGGAGTACCTCGAAGACCCGACGCCGGGCATCGAGGGCATGGCCCGCGTCGCCGCCGAGGCGAGCATGCCGTTGGCCACCAACATGTGCGTGGTCAACTTCGGCGACATCGAGCCCGCGTTCCGCGCCCGCGCGATCGGGGTTCTCCTGTCGGACCACCACTTCTGGGGCGGGATGCGCGACACCCAGGCGCTGTCGGTCCTGTGCGAGACCTTCGGGGTCGGGCTGTCGATGCACTCCAACAGCCACCTCGGCATCAGCCTGGCCGCGATGGTCCACGTGGCCGCGGCGACGCCGCACCTGACTTACGCGTGTGACACGCACTGGCCGTGGAAGACCACCGACGTGATCGTGCCCGGGGTACTGGATTTCATCGAGGGCGCGGTGGCGGTGCCGGACAAGCCGGGGCTGGGCATCGAGCTGGATCAGGACGCGCTGGCCCGCGCGCACGAGGACTACGTCCGATGTGGACTGACGAAACGGGACGACGTGACCTACATGCGCTCCTACGTACCGGACTTCGCCCCCAACACGGCCCGGTGGTGATCCCGTGAAGGTGACCGGATACGCCTACTCCTGGGACGTCCTCGGCGATCCCGGCTTCGTGGAGCGCGTGCAGGACCTGGAGGTGGACGAGGTCGCCGTGGCGCTGACCTACCACAGCGCCCGGGCCGCCACGCCGTACTCCGCCGAGCGCACCTCGGTGATCGCGCGCACGGCGGCGAGCTACCGGCCCGTGCGCGACGAAGCGTGGCAGGGCCGGGAACTGCGTCCGTCCACTCCGGACTGGGTCGCGCCGCCCGACAGCGGCGGTGACGCCGTGCGCCTGCTCAACGCCGCCGGGATTCCCGCTGCCGCCTGGATCGTGCTCACGCACAACTCGCAGCTGGGCACGGCTTTTCCGCAGTACACCGTGCAGAACTGCTTCGGCGAGTCCTATCCGTGGGCGCTGTGCCCGGCTCAGCCCGCCGTGCGCGAGTACGCCGCGACACTGACGGCCGAGGCCGTGGCGGGCCTGGAGCTCTCGTCGGTGATCCTGGAGGCGTGCGGCCCGCTCGGCGCGGTGCACCAGCACCAGCACGAGAAGACCGACGGCGTGTGGGCGCCGGCGGTGGCGCGGCTGCTGTCGATCTGCTGCTGCACCGCGTGCGGCGAGGGCTGGACCGGTCTCGACGCCGCCGAGGTGCGCGCGACACTGCGCACGGAGGTCCGCCGGCTGCTCGACACGGCCGACCTCACCGTGACCGCGGACCGGCTGCCGGCCGCGCTCAAGGACACCGTGCTCGCCGGACGTCAGCGCGCCACCGACGCGTTGCGCGCCGCGGTGCTCGCCGAGCTGGCGCCGGGCACGCGGATCGTGCTGCACGGCGCGCTCGACCCGTGGGTCACCGGCGCGCTGCCGGGCCTCACGCCGACCGCGGCCGGCGACGCCGCCGTGGTCGTGCTGCAGAACTGGGCGCCGGGCCAGGGCAGCGTCGACGCCGTGGCCGCGGCCCGCCGGGCGCTGCCCGAGAACGTCGCGGTGGGCAGCTACATCACCGCCGTCGCCGCGAGCCCCGTGCCCGACATCGACGCGTACGTGACCGAGCTCGGCAAGGCCGGCGCGGCCGAGCTGCACCTCTACCATCTGGGCTTGGCGGGTCCCGGCCGGTGGCCGGACCTGCACGCGGCCACGGCGGCCGCACACAGCCTGCCCTGAAACCGTGCCCGACCCTGAGCGATCCACCGAGGAGACACGTTCCACCATGAGCCGAGAAACCTCCGCACCGGAGCTCGAGCGCACCCTCGCCGCCGCGGCCGCGGCCGCCCGCCCGTTCGCGGCGAGCACGCCCGCCGAGCGCGCCGGCTGGCTCGAAGCCGCCGCCGACGCTCTTGACGCCGAAGCCGAGGAGCTGATCGCCCTCGCCCACACCGAGACCCACCTGCCCGCCGCGCCGCGCCTGAAGGGCGAGCTCGCCCGCACCACGTTCCAGCTGCGCCTGTTCGGTCAGGTCCTGCGCGACGGCGCGTTCCTCGGGGCCACCGTCGACCACGCCGACGCCGAATGGCCCATGGGCCCGCGCCCCGACATCCGCCGGGTGCTCGTGCCGATCGGCCCGACGCTGGTGTTCGCGGCCAGCAACTTCCCGTTCGCGTTCAGCGTCGCGGGTGGCGACACGGCGTCCGCGCTGGCCGCGGGCTGCCCGGTGATCCTCAAGGCGCACCCGGGCCACGAGGAGCTGTCCACGCGCACGGGCGAGATCGTCGTCGGCGCGCTTGCCGCCGCCGGGGCGCCCGCGGGCGTGTTCGCCGTGATCCACGGGTTCGAGCAGGGCGTGACCGCGCTCAAGGACCCGCGCGTCCAGGCCGCCTCGTTCACCGGCTCCGTGCCGGGTGGGCGCGCGCTGTTCGACATCGCCGTCTCGCGGCCCACGCCGATCCCGTTCTACGGCGAGCTCGGCAGCGTGAACCCGGTCGTCGTCACGCCGGGCGCGGTCGCCCAGCGCGGCGAGGCCGTGGCGAAGGCGTACGCGGGGTCGTTCAGCCTCGGGGCCGGCCAGTTCTGCACGAAGCCGGGCCTGCTGTTCCTGCCGGAGGGCCACGGTCTCGACGACGTGCTGCGCGAAGCCGTCGGCGCCGTCGCGGGCCAGCCGATGCTCAACGAGCGCATCGCGCAGGGCTTCGCGCACAAGCTCTCCGAGCTGCGCCAGGCGCCGGGCGTGACCACGGTGGTCGACGGCACGCACCAGGGCGAGTCGTTCACCCCGAGCCTGCTCTCGACCACGGCCAAGGAGTTCCTGGCCGGCGGCGAAGCGGTGCGCGAGGAGCACTTCGGTCCCGCGTCGCTCATCGTCACCTACAGCGACGCCGACGAGCTCATCGGCGTGCTCGACACGCTGGAGCCGGGCCTGACCGCGACGGTGCAGGGCGAGGCCGACGAGGCCGACTACGTCCGCCCGCTGCTGCCCGCGCTGACCCGCCTGGCCGGGCGGCTGCTGTGGAACGACTGGCCCACCGGCGTCACGGTGAGCTGGGCGCAGCAGCACGGCGGCCCGTACCCGGCCACCACCGCGCCCACCAGCACGTCGGTCGGCACCGCCGCCATCGAGCGGTTCCTGCGCCCGGTCGCGTGGCAGGGCTTCCCCGACGCGCTGCTGCCCGAGCCGCTGCAGGAGGACAACCCGTGGCAGCTGCCGCGGCGCACGGACGGAGCGCGCTGACCGGTTTTCCCGCCTGAGTTTTCCGCGGCGTCACCACAACTGAATTCCCCTTCGAGGTCCCCGAAAATCCCGCAAGCCAAGGACGTCTTGATCCTGGGAGGCATTGTCATGCCCGTAAACCGGAGAACTGCCCTGCGCGGCGGCGCCGTCGCGGCCGCCTCGGTGGCCCTGACCGCCGCCGCGCACCCCGCTCTTGCCGCGGGCGCCGTCGCGGCGGGTTCCGTGCCCGCCGCGAACGGTGCGGCCACGGATCCGCTGAAAGCGATCGTGGCCGGCTACCGCGAGCTGCAGACCGGGATCAACCGGCCGTCACCGGAGCGCACGGCCGCGCTGCAGAACCTCGGCCGCGTCGCGAAGGCCTACAACGACACGATGACCGTCACCGGCGGTCCACTGTGGCCCGACCTGCCGCTCGGACCGGGCAGCGACTACACCACGTCGATGTACGCGCGGCTGCGCGCCATCGCCGTCGACTGGGGTACGCCGGGCGGCACGCTCTCGGGCGACCCGCAGGTGCTCGACCGCATCAAGAAGGCGCTCGAGCTGATCTACGCCAGCCAGTACAACCCGCAGGTCGGCGAGATCGGCAACTGGTACACCTACGAAATCGGCGTGCCGTACTACGTACTGCACACCCTCGTCACGGTCGCCGACGAGCTGACGGCCGACGAGCTCGCGCGCTACGTCAGCCCGATCAAGCGGTTCGTGGGCAACCCCAACGTGCGGGCCAACAGCCCGGGCACGGTCGAGACCGGCGCCAACCGCGCCGACAAGGCCCTGATCTCCATCGTCTCCGGCGCGCTCATCGGCGACACCGCGTGGATCAAGACGGGCATCGACGCACTCACCGACGTCGCCGGCGGCGGCGCGGCGAGCCTCGTGGCCAAGCTGGACAAGGCCGGCAGTGACGGCTTCCACGTGGACGGCTCGTTCATCCAGCACGACACCATCCCGTACCCCGGGCACTACGGCATCGTGCTGCTGACCGCGCTCTCCGGCGCGATCCACGTGACCGAGGGCACCGAGTACGCGCTGCCCGAGGACCTCAAGCAGAAGATCTACGCGCTCGTGCCCGACACCTTCGCCCCGTTCGTCTACGCGGGCGCGCTGATGGAGCCGGTGCGCGGGCGGATGCTCTCGCGCCAGGGCGAGACCGGCCACGACATCGGGCACCAGCTCACCGTCGCCACGCTCGTGCTGGCGCGCGCGGCCACCGGTGCGGCCAAAGCCGAGCTGTCGGGCCTCGCGGCGAAGTGGATCTCCGAAGGCACCTACGCGCCGTTCCTGGAGATCCCCGACCCGGAGCGGTTCGCGCCCGGCCCGGACCTCGTGGCGACGCCGGGCATCGAGTTCGCGCAGGAGATGCTCGCGACCCACGTGCGGCCGACGCCGATCACGGCGACGCACCGGATCTTCGGCCAGCAGGACCGGATGCTGCACGTGACCGAGGGCTGGTCGAGCTCGCTCGCGGTGGGGTCCACCCGGATCTCGCGCTACGAGTCGATCAACGGCATGAACCAGCACGGCTGGTACGTCGGCGACGGCGTGCTCTACCTGTTCCTGCCGAACGCCAAGGGCCACTACTCCGACGCCTACTGGCCGACCGTCGACCCGCTGCTGCTGCCGGGCGCCACCACCAAAGCCGGACCGACGGGCGCGCTGCAGTCCACGCCGATGTCGACGAAGGCCCACGTCGGCGGCGTGCGCTGGGACGCGCGCCACGGCGCGTACGCGATGGACTTCGTGTCGCTCGACGGCACGCTCACCGCGAAGAAGTCGTGGTTCTTCACCCCGGCGGGCGTCGTCTGCCTCGGCGCGGGAATCACCGACACGTCGGGGCAGCAGGTGCGGACCACCATCGAGAACCGCAGCCTGGGGGAGAACGGCCGGGGCACGCTGCTGGCCGACGCACGGCTCGTGTCGTCCGCGCCGGGGCGCACGACGTCGCTGCGCAACCCGCGCTGGTTGCACCTCGACGGTGCCGCCGGGAACGTCGCCGGCTACGTGCTGCTCGACAAGGCCGAGGTGACCGCGCTGCGCGAGGACCGCACCGGTGCGTGGCGCGACATCGACACGGGCGCGAACACCAAGGGCACAACCGATCCGTACACGCGGCGTTACCAGAAGCTGGTGATCGAGCACGGAGTGAAGCCGTCGGACGCGAAGTACGCGTACGCGGTGTTGCCCGCGGCTTCGGTGGTGAGCACCGTCGCTTCGGTGCTGGCATGGCGAGTGCGGGCGAACACAGCCGCCGTTCAGGCGATTCGGCTGTGGGACAACACACTCCTCGCGAACTTCTACAAGGCGGATACTGTAGATGAGGTGACTGTCTCAGGTCCGGCTTCGGTGGCCCTGGGACGCAGCGGCTCGGGCTGGCAGCTCGCCGTCTCGGATCCGACGCAGTCGCAGGACAGCGTGAGGGTGACGGTGCGGCGCCAGACCGTGGAGGTCCCGTTGAAGGGCACCTTCGGCGCGACCCAGGTGGTGCACCTGCCGCGCTGACCCCAGGTTTCCCTGCCGGGCCGGTGATTCCCCGCCCGGCCCGGCAGGGCCCCACTTCCGAATCTCGTTCTGCCCGTGCCCCGCGGAAAAGCGCATTCCGACGGTACGATCTCGGGAACACACTCGAGCCGGGGAGAGTGATCACGATCGCCACGCACGTCGACGTCCTCGTGGTGGGTGCGGGGTTGTCCGGGATCGGGGCGGCGTGCCGCCTCCAGCTTCGGACCCCCGGCAAGACGTACGCGATCCTGGAGGCCCGCGACTCGATCGGCGGGACCTGGGACCTCTTCCGCTACCCGGGCATCCGGTCCGACTCGGACATGTTCACGCTCGGTTACCCGTTCCGGCCGTGGAAGGACCCGAAGGCCATCGCCGACGGGCCCTCGATCCTCGGCTACATCCGCGCCACGGCCGAGGCCTACGGCGTCGAGCGCCACATCCGCTTCGGGCACCGCGTGGTGTCCGCTTCGTGGTCCTCGGCCGAGGCCCGCTGGACGGTGGAGGCCGAGCACGACGGCTCGACGGTCACGTACACGTGCTCGTTCCTGTACCTGTGCAGCGGCTACTACAGCTACGACAGCGGCCACGTCGTCGACTTCCCCGGTCGCGAGGACTTCGCCGGCGAGATCGTGCACCCGCAGCACTGGCCCGCGGACCTGGACTACGCGGGCAAGAACGTGGTGGTGATCGGCAGCGGCGCCACCGCCGTGACGCTGGTGCCGGCGATGGCGCCCGAAGCGGCTTCGGTGACCATGCTGCAGCGCTCGCCGAGCTACGTCGTCGCGCGCCCCGGAGCCGACGCGCTCGCCGACCGCCTGCGGGCCGTACTGCCGGAGAACCTGGCGCACCGGCTGGTGCGCGGCAAGAACGTGGTGATGGGCACGCTGTTCTTCCAGCTCATGCGCCGCCTGCCCGAGCGCGCGGCCGCGGTCTTGCGCGACGGCGTCGCGAAGCAGCTGCCGCCGTCCATCCCCGTCGACCCGCACTTCGTGCCCGACTACAACCCGTGGGACCAGCGCCTGTGCCTGGTGCCCGACGCCGACCTGTTCCGCGCGCTGCGCAGCGGCAAGGCAGACGTGGTCACCGACCACATCAGCCGCTTCACCCCGGACGGCATCCGGCTTGAGTCCGGCCGCGAGCTGCCCGCCGACATCATCGTCACCGCGACCGGCCTGCGGATGGTCGCGTTCGGGCAGGTCGCGCTGACCGTCGACGGCCGCGAAATCAACCCGGGCGAGCAACTCGTCTACAAGGGCATGATGTTCGGCGGCATCCCCAACCTGGCGTGGTGCGTGGGCTACACCAACAACTCGTGGACGCTGCGCGCCGACCTGGCCTCGCAGTACGTCTGCCGGCTGATCTCGCACATGGACCGCCACGGCTACGTCGCGTGCGCCCCGGACCCGGGCCGCGCCCCGACCACGGGCCTGCGCCCGGTCGTCGACCTGATGTCGGGCTACATCAAACGGGCCACTCCGGCCCTGCCGAAACAGGGCGGGCGCCGCCCGTGGGTGATGCGCCAGAACTACCTGCTGGACCTGGCCGACATGCGCCTCAACCGGCTCGACGACGGCGTCATGGCCTTCCGCCGGGCGGACGAACGCATCCCGGCGCCGGCCTGAGGCCGCGGCCGAGCACAAAAAAGGGGCGCCACCCACCTGAGGTGGATGGCGCCCGACGCTGTGCAGCTCAGCCCTGGCGAGCCTTGTTCCGCGGGTTGTCACGGTTGATCACGAGGACCTTGCCGTGCCTGCGGATGACCTGCGCCCCCTGCTGGCGAGCCAGCGACCTGACCGACGCGCGAACCTTCATGGCTACCCGTCCTCTCTTCGAAGTCTCGTTCTGTCTTCTTCAACCAGATGACCGGTCGGTTTAATCCCCGCTCGCGGTGGCGGCGCTCACCCAGCGGCCGAGGTCCTCGCGGCGCAGGGCCGCGGCCATCAGCTCCGGGAACAGGTCCGGGGTGCACGCGAAGGCCGGCACGCCGAGCTCGGCCAGGGCGGCGGCGTTCTCGTGGTCGTAGAACGGCGCGCCGGAGTCCGAGAGTGCCAGCAGGGTCACGACCTGCACGCCCGAGCCGACCAGCTCGCCGACGCGGCGCAGCAGCTCGTCGCGTACGCCGCCCTCGTAGAGGTCGCTGATGAGCACCAGCAGCGTCTGCTCGGGACGCTCGACGAGGCCCTGGCAGTAGGTGATGGCGCGGTTGATGTCGGTGCCGCCGCCGAGCTGGGTGCCGAAGAGGAGCTCCACGGGGTCGTCGAGGTGCTCGGTGAGGTCCACCACGGCCGTGTCGAACGCGACGAACTTCGTGCTCAGCGCCCGCATCGAGGCGAGTACGGCGCCGAACAGGCCCGAGTAGACCACCGACTCCGCCATCGACCCCGACTGGTCCACGGCCAGGATCACCTCGCGCTGCACGCTGTGCTGCCGCCGGCCGAAGCCGACCAGCCGCTCGGGCACGATGGTCTTCAGCTCGGGGGAGTAGTGCTTCAGGTTCGTGCGCACGGTGCGGGCCCAGTCGATGTCCGCGGCGCGCGGGCGCTGCGTGTGGGCGGCCCGGTCGAGCGCGCCCCGGATCGCCGCGCGGGTGGGCTCGGCCAGCCGTTCCTCGAGCTCGGCCACGACCGTGCGCACGACCGAGCGCGCCGTCTCCTTCGTCTCCTCGGGCAGCACGCCGTTGAGCGACAGCAGCGTGCCGACCAGGTGCACGTCGGGCTCGACCGCGCTCAGCAGTTCGGGCTCCATGAGCATGCGGGTGAGCCCGAGGCGGTCGACGGCGTCGCGCTGCATCACCTGCACGACCGAACCCGGGAAGTACCGCCGGATGTCGCCGAGCCAGCGGGCGACGCGCGGCGCCGAGGAGTTCAGGGTCGCGCCGCGGCGGTCGCCCGAGCGGACGGACTCCTCGCGTCGGTCGTAGAGGGCCGCGAGCACGGCGTCGAGGCCACTGTCCTCTTCGGACAGTGAGCGGCCGGTGCCGTCCGCGCCGCCGCCGAGCACGAGGCGCCAGCGGCGCAGGCGGTCGGGGTCCGGGGTGGTCATGACGCCGCTCCGAGAAGGGTCGCGAGCACGGGCAGGGCACTGCGGGCACGGATCTCGTCCAGCTCGTCGGCGACGGAGCGGGCCGCGGGGGCGCCGCCGGAGAGGCCGGCCGCGCGTTCGCCGATGGCGCGTTTCTCCGGGCCGGCGAAGGCGCCGAAAGTGCGGCGCAGCAAGGGAAGCACTTCGGTGAACACGTCGGACGGGATGGTGCCCAGCCAGGTGTCGACGACTCGCAGCATGCGCTCGTCGTGGACCAGCAGGAGCGCGCCGCCCGCGAAGAAGCCCTCGACGTACGCCGCACCCGCGGCCGGCTCGACACCCGGGGTGAGCGCGCGGCCCAGGCGCAGCTCGACTTCCGCGCTGTCGAACAGGTCGGCGTCGTGCAGCAGCCGCACGACGCGCCCGGCCAGCAGCGGCGGCAGGGAGTCGCGGCCGGCGAGCTTGCGCAGGGCGGTGAGCCAGCGGTCGCGCGCCGCGTCGCCGAGGAGCGTGGTGGCTTCGTGGACGTTGTCGACCAGGTCGCAGAACTTCCGGGCCGCGTCGTCGTCGATGCCGTGAACGGCCGGCGGCAGCCCGGCGCACACGCGGGTGAGCAGGCGGTCCGCGACCTCCCGCAGCTGCGCGGTGTCCGTGCCGCGGACGTCGCCGTAGCGGGTGGAGCGGGCCAGCGGCGGCAGCGAGGTCATCAGGTCGGCGACGTCGGTGTCGGCCGCCGCGCGGGCGTCGAGCGCGGTCAGCACCTCCGGCAGCGCGTCGCCGAGGCCGCCCAACAGGCAGCCCTCGACAGCCGTGGTGATGTCGGCGAGCGGCGGCTTGCCGGCCATGGCCTCGCGTACGCGCGCCGAGGCCGCCGAGGCGACCGTGGTGCCGTGGACGGCGGCGGCGACCAAGTCGACCTCGAAGCCCGGCTCCCAGCACAGCGTCCACGTCTCGCGGAAGGTGCCCTTGCTGCGCGTCGCCGAGATTTCCGGGCTGCCCCAAGGGATGTCGAGCAGGCGCAGCCGGTGCAGCAGCCGTGAGCGGTCGAGGCCGCCGGGCGTGCGCAGGTCGAGGTCGAGCTCGCGCGCGGTCGGCTCGCGCTTGAGCCGCAGCCGGCGCGCGGTCGCGATCAGGTCGGCGGCGAGCGGAGCCTGCGGCACGGTTTCGGGGACTTCGCCGAGGCGTTCGCCGACGACGAGCTTGCGCGTGACGAGGTCGGCCTGCACGTCGTCGCCCGAGCACAGCACCGAGCGCGTGGCGGCGTCGACTTCCGCCAGCCCCGCCGAGGACCGGCCGCGCAGCGCGGCCAGCGTTTCGGCCAGCCGCACCGCCTCGATCACGTGCGCCGTCGAGACCGGCAGGTCCTCCTCGCGCAGCACCCCGGCGACGGCGGTGAGCCAGCGGGCGGTGACGTCGTCGGCCGTGGTGAACAGGTGGTGGTACCAGCCGGGCGAGCGCACGCCCGCGCCGTAGCCGCTCGCCGTGGCGAGCCGGCCGTGGGTCCACGGCACCCACGTGCAGACGACCTTGCGCTTGGGCAGTCCTTTGAGGACGGTCTGGTCACGGCTCGCCGGAGGCAGCGGATCGGCCAGCGCCGGCACGTGCCACGCACCGCACACCACGGCGATGCGCTCGAAGCCTTCCTTGCGTGTCTTGCGCAGCACGCCGCGCATGTACGCCTCGCGGCGCTGCTCGTGGAGGTCCGGCGGGCGATCGTCCTCACGCAGCGCGGTCATCGCCTCCGCGATCACCTCGAACGGCGACTCCCCGCCGCGCCGCGATTCCACGACGTCGTCCCACCAGCGCTCGGGGTCGTCGTACCCGCCCGCGGCGGCCAGCTCGGCGAGCGGGTCGCCGCGCGGCACGCGGTCCTCGTCGCCGAGCGCGAACTGGTGCGCGGCCGGCAGGTCGCAGAACCGCACCGGCACCCCGGCTTCCGCGGCGTAGCGCAGGGCCTGCCACTCGGGGCTGAACACCGCGAACGGCCAGAACGCCGCGCGCGACACGTCGTCGGCCGCGTATGCGAGCAGCGCGACGGGCGGCCGCATGTCCTCGTCGGCCGCCAGGTCCACGAGCTGGTCGGCTTCGGGCGGGCCCTCGATGAGCACCACGTCGGGCTCCAGCTCGGCGAGCCTCGCGGCCACCGCCCGAGCCGAACCCGGCCCGTGGTGCCGGATCCCGAGCAGGTGCGTGGTCATCCGCTGATCTCCTGCCCCGCGCGGTAGAAGTCGGCCCAGCCGTCGCGTTCGCGGACCACGGTCTCGAGGTACTCGATCCAGATCGCGCGGTCGGCGACCGGGTCCTTCACCACGGCGCCGTGGATGCCGGCCGCGACGTCCTGCGCCCGCAGCACGCCGTCGCCGAAGTGGGCGGCGAGCGCGAGGCCACCGGTGAGGACGCTGATCGCCTCGGCCGTCGACAACGTGCCCGACGGGGTCTTGACCGCCGTGCGCCCGTCTTCGGTGCGGCCGGCGCGCAGCTCGCGGAACACCGTGACGACGCGGCGGATCTCGGTCAGCTCGGCCGCTTCGGCCGGCAGCGCGAGCGAGGCGCCCAGCTGCGCGACCCGGCGGCTGACGATCTCCACTTCGGCCTCGGCGGTGTCCGGCAGGGGCAGCACGACGGTGTTGAACCGGCGGCGCAACGCGCTCGACAGCTCGTTCACGCCTTTGTCGCGGTTGTTCGCGGTGGCCACGAGCGTGAAGCCGGGGCGCGCCTGCACCTCGGTGCCCAGCTCGGGCACGGGGAGGGTTTTCTCCGACAGGACGGTGATCAGCGAGTCCTGCACGTCGGCCGGGATGCGGGTGAGCTCCTCGAGCCGGGCCACCTTGCCGTCGCGCATCGCGCGCAGGATGGGGCTTTCCACCAGCGCCTGCTCGCTCGGGCCCTCGGCGATCAGGCGGGCGTAGTTCCAGCCGTAGCGGATCTGCTCCTCGGCCGTGCCCGCCGTGCCCTGCACGAGCAGCGTGGAGTCGCCGCTGATGGCGGCGGCGAGGTGCTCCGACACCCAGGTCTTGGCCGTGCCCGGCACGCCGAGCAGCAGCAGCGCGCGGTCGGTGGCGAGCGTCGCGACGGCGACCTCGATCAGCCGGCGCGGGCCGACGTACTTCGGGCTGATCTCGGTGCCGTCGGGCAGCGTGCCACCCAGCAGGTACGTGACCACGGCCCACGGCGACAGCAGCCACGACGGCGGCTTCGTGCGGTCGTCGGCCGCGGCCAGCGCGGCCAGTTCACCGGCGTACTCCTGCTCGGCGTGGGGCCGGAGGACTGCGGACGTCATGAGAGCTCCTCGTGCATTTCGCGGCGGAAAGTCAGCGTTTCGGCCACGGCCCGCCGCCACGGGGCGGCTTCGCCGGGCTGGGGGATCAGGGACAGCCGGTGGCGCAGGCACGCCGGCGGCACGGCCTTGGCGATGAGCGCGGCGGCGTGGGCCACGAGCCGGTGGTCCTGCTGCGCGGCGACCCAGTCGAGCAGCACCCGGCCCAGCTCCTCGGGCCACGGTTGCGGCAGGTCGAGGATCAGCCTCGTGAGCGCTTCGACCTGCAGGCCGCGCGCCAGCTTCGCGACGGTGGCGGCCTGCTTCTCCGGCGCCAGCACCCCGACGAGCGCCGCCGTGGCCCGGCCGCCCGGCTCGGCTTCGACGAGCGCCTGTGCCCACGCTTCGTCGCGTTGCCGGATCGCCGCCGTGGCCCAGCTTTCGCGCACCACGGCGAGCGGGCAACCTTCGACGAGCATGCCCACGAGGTCGCCCGGCGTGCCGAACTCCGCCCAGAACTCCAGGGGAGTGGCGGCGATGATCGCGCGCAGCCGCGCGGTGTCCTGCCCGGGCCCGTGGGGCACGCGGACGCCGTCGCGCACCAGCGAGTCGTCCGGCCCCGGCAGCGTGACCTGCAGGACGTCGGCCCGCAGCGACCGGCTGCGCACGGTGACGCACTCCCGCAGCCGCGCCGCCATCCGCTTGCCGAGCCCGGTGCCGGGCAGCCCGCCGAGCAGCCGCACGGCGGTGTCGCGCACCGCCGCCGCGCGGTCGGCGAGGGCCGCGTCGAGGAACGGCTCGTCTTCCTGCGTGAGGTGGCGGCCCAGCAAGGCGAGGAACACCACGCGCAGGTCGGCGGGCTCCGTGCGCCACGTCGCGGTGAGCGCCGCGCGCGCCGCCGCGGGATCCTGCGCGAGCGCTCGTTCGAACCACGCCTGGCGCCGCGCGGGAGTGCCGAACTGCCACGCGTCGTCGCTGTCGTCCTCGACCTCGGCGACCAGGAACGCCCAGTCGGTGTTGCGCGCACCCAGCCACGCCCCGACCGGCCCCGCCACCTCCGCGAGCGGCGCCCGCAACGACACCCGCGCCCGCGCCGCGTCCGCCAGCGCCGGCACCAGCTCCGGGGCCACCCGGAACCCCCGTTCGGCCGCCGTCTGCAGCCACTCCTCGAGCAGCTCGGGCCGGTTCGCGTGCAGCAACCGCGCCAGCCGCTCCCGCGCGAGCGGCGGCACGAACCTCCGGCCGTCGGGCTTGGCCGGCTCTTCGCGGTGCGCGTTCGCCACGGGCAACCGGCCCGCCCGGCGGTAGTTGGTGAGCAGCGCCGCCGTGACGAGCACGGCGTCGGCCTGGTCCCCGGCCTTGCCCGCAACCTCCCGCACCTCGTCCGGCAACCCACTCACGTCCAGCCCCCGGCGGCGCGTGCCGAGCAGAGCCGTGCCGACCAGGTCTTCCCACGCCTTCATCGGCCCATCACCGCCTCGGCCTTCCCGCCGTTCCCCGAAGCCAGCCGACGCACGCGCCACCGCGCGGCCGCGGGGTGGGTGATCGATCGCGCCGGGAACGGCGCGCGGGCGTTCGGGCGAAGTCTTGGCGTGGCCGGGTTCGTGAGGCGACAAGGCCGCGTCCCCGGCACCGGGCGTCGGCGTCGTGTGGGCAGGTTTTCGCGTGGTGCCAAGGGTTTCGGGGTCTCCCTGAGGTTCGGGGTCACAGGCGCACCACGCCGTTCGGGTGCCAGCAGGTGAGGGGGCGCAGGCCGGCCGGGGTGAGTTCGGCCGCGAGGGTCACCGGGTGTTCCGCGGCGAGGGCGAGCAGGGGCCACGGGTCGACGCCCGGCAGCAGTGGCAGGGCGGCACCGTCCACATCGGACAGGGCCCAGCCGCCGGCGTGGCGGGCGGGGGTGAGGTCGGACAGCAGCACGGGCCAGCGGTCGAGCCACGGGTCGACGGCGAGGGCGTCGGCGAACGAGGCCAGGGCGTCCGCGACGGTGTCGCCGCGGGGGACCGGGGTGGGGACAGCTTGGGTGCGGTCGGCGACCAGCGCGCGCAGCGGCAGGGCGCCCGGGTGGAAGGCGAGCTCGCCGGGGACGACGTAGCCGGGCGGCAGGGAGCTGTCCAGCGGACGGCCGGGCGGGGCGAAGGACAGGACCAACGCGACGCGCCCCGAGTGCCGGCCGCGCAGCCAGGTGCGGCGGGTGCGGAGGTTGTCCTGTTCGTCGTCGACCGCGCCGGTCACGAGCCACTGGTCGGCGACGCGTTCGCCCGACTCCAGCACCTGCGCGGTGCCCGCCGAGAACCCCAGGCGGGTGCGCACGGTTTCGGCCAGCGGCGCGGGCAGCTCGTCCAGGCGAAGGGCCGCGCCGGCCAGCACGTACAGCAGCGACAGCTCGGCCAGCAGGTCACCCGGCCAGTCGCGGCCGCGGCCGACGAGCCCGGCCGCGCGACGCAGACCGCCCGCCAAACCCGGGGCCTGGGCGTCGATCATGCGTGCGGCGACCGCGCGCAGCTGCTCGGCGCCGCCGCCGGAACCCGAGCCATCCGCGAAACCACTGCTCTCGAAGGTCGCGAGACCGGCCCCGACGCGATCGGCCAGCCAGCCACGCAACTCGGCCGCGCCCGCGGTCACGCGCGCGAGCCGCTCCTGCGCGCGTTTCGCCGCGGCTTCCAGGTCCTTCGGCGCGTCCGGCTTGCGTTCGGCGCGCGATGCCCGCGCCTCACGCTCCGCGAGCCACGTGGCGACGTCGGGCTCCTCGGCGGCGAAAGGCACCTGCTCGGCCGACCACAGCAGCAGCAACCCCAATGCGTGCTTGCACGGGAATTTCCGCGACGGGCACGTGCACTTGAACGCCGGCCCCGCCAGCTCGACCACCGTGCGGTACGGCTTCGCGCCACTGCCCTTGCACGAACCCCACACCGCCCGCGCCGAAGCGCCGGCGCCCGACCACTTCGCCGGCACCGCGAGCCCGCGCCCGGCCTTGGCCGACGCCGGGTCCGGCGCGAGCCCGGCGACCTGCTCGGGACTCCAGCGCGCTGCCACCTGTTCGGCCACGTTTCCCTTGCCGCTCCGTGTTTCCGACCCCCGTGAGGGGCTGACCGGAGAAGCATCTCATCCGCGACCGACAAAATGTGCTGCCGATACGATCCGGCCCCACGATCCCACCTGTCGACGCCGTCGCCGACGCCCACCGGCGCCTCGCCGCAGCGCTCACCGACCTCACGGACGTTGCCGTGCGAGAATCCTCGCGATTGCCCGGCTGGACCCGCGGCCACGTACTGGCTCACCTCGCCGACGCTGCGCGCGCCCGCGCGCGAGTCGTCGAATTCGCACTGCGCGGTGAAGCCGTCGCGATGTGGGCGGCGGGGGAGCGGGACGCGATCATCGAGGCCACCGCCTGCCGGAGCGCCGACGAGCACCGCACCGCTGTTGACGCGCACGCAAAAACACTCGAACGCGTGTGGGAGCGCGTCGAGGACTGGCCAGCCTTCATTCCGGCGGTGTACACGCGCTGGCGCGAAGTCTGGATCCACCTTGTGGACCTGGACATCGGCGTCGGTCCGGACGACTGGGACGTGGATTTCGCTTGCCACGCCGTTGATCTGCTGAGGACACGGATCCCGGCCGGCACGAGCATGACGGCCACCGATGTTCCGCAGCGCTGGGGTGAGGGTGACGGGGTCGCCGGAGCCATCCGCGACCTGGCGGCCTGGCTCGCCGGCCGCGGTGACGGCGAGCGCCTCACCGGACCGTTGCCCCCGCTCGGCCCCTGGCCCGCCTACTGACGAAAAACGCCGGACCGCGCAACGGCGATCCGGCGTTTCAGCGTGCCAACGCGGCGAACGGGGTCAGGACTTGACCGCACCCCGCCAGCGCACGGTCGGGCGCATGCGCTCGTCGTTCACGCGGTGCTTGTTCGAACCGACGATGTCGAACAACGACTCGATCAGCGTGTCGGACAGCAGGTGCGGCTGCAGACCCAGCTCCACGAGCCCGGTGTGCTTCACGTTGTAGTAGTGCTCGGCCTGCTCCACGCGCGGGTTGTCCAGGTTCTCGATCTGGACCGGGCCGGGGAAGGTGTTCGCCACGATCTCCGCGATCTGGGCGACCGAGTAGCTCTCGGTCATCTGGTTGAACACGCGGAATTCCCCGCGGTCGGCCGGGTTCTCCACGGCGAGCCGGATGCACTCCACGGTGTCGCGGATGTCGAGCAGGCCGCGGGTCTGGCCGCCCTTGCCGTAGACGGTCAGCGGCTGGCCCAGCACCGCCTGGATCACGAAGCGGTTCAGCACGGTGCCGAACACCGCGTCGTAGTCGAACCGGGTCGCCAGGCGCGGGTCGAGCGCGGTCTGCGGCGTCTGCTGGCCGTACACCACACCCTGGTTGAGGTCGGTCGCGCGCAGGTCCCAGATGCGGCACGCGAACTCGATGTTGTGGGAGTCGTGCACCTTCGACAGGTGGTAGAAGGAGCCCGGCTTCTTCGGGTAGAGCATGCGGTCCTTGCGGCCGTTGTGCTCGACCTCGAGCCAGCCTTCTTCGATGTCGATGTTGGGCGTGCCGTACTCGCCCATCGTGCCGAGCTTCACCAGGTGGATGTCCGGGTTGATCTCGGCGATCGCGTAGAGCACGTTCAGGTTGCCGACGACGTTGTTCTGCTGCGTGTAGACGGCGTGCTCGCGGTCGATCATCGAGTACGGCGCGGACCGCTGCTCGGCGAAGTGGACGATCGAGTCGGGAGCGAAGTCGCGCACGGCCGAGTAGGTGAACTCGGCGTCGCACAGGTCGCCCTCGAACAGAGCGATCTTCTTGCCCGACACCTCTTCCCACGCCGCGATGCGCGTGGGCAGGTCTTCGATGGGGACGAGACTCTCGGCTTCGAGCTCCACGTCGTACTTGCGGCGGGCGTAGTTGTCCAGAACGGCCACTTCGTGGCCTTTGTCCGACAAGTGCAATGCCGTGGGCCAGCCGAGGTAGCCGTCACCGCCGAGAACCAGCACTCGCATTGAAGAGCCTTTCCGTATCGTTTACGCGACAAGCACGCTGATTCCTCTTTGTACATGACGCCTTGAACACGTCCGAACCTATCGACCAGGTGCTGATGATCACCTGGCAGACAGCTGTGAATCTACTGTGCGTCGGGGGGCCGGACGGCAGGCCGATCGGCCCGAGGGGAGACTGGGGGACATGACGACGGTAACCAACCCGGTGGAGCCTCGCACAACGGAGGATTCACCCCGGCCCCTGCGTCGCCTCGCCGGTAGGTTCTTCCGCGCGGCCACCAGTTCGGTCGCGGCGACTTTGCTCAGCCAGGCGGCGTTGCTCACGGTGCTCGCCATCGGCGGGGCTCCGTGGCTGGCCAGCGCGTTCGCGTTCGCCGCGGGCGCGGTGCTGAACTTCTTCCTCACCCGCCGCTGGGTCTGGGGCCGGCGCGGCCGGCCGGAGGTCGGGCGCGAGCTGCTGCCCTACGTCGTCGTCATCTCGATCGGCGGGCTCGCCTCCGTCGGGCTCACCACGCTCACCGGTCACCTGCTCGCGCCGCTGAACCTGCCGCACGCGTGGTGGGTCATCTTGATCGACGGTGCGTACGTGCTCAGCTACGCTCTGGTTTTCGTGGTGAAGTTCACGATGCTCGACCGCTTCGTGTTCGCCCGCGGCGCAGCACGTACCCCCGCCACCACGTCCCCGTCATGACCCGCGCGTAGTTCGCGCCGTAGACGACGCTGCCGCCCTTCTTGCTCTTGCCGGCCTTGCGCAGCCGCATGCTCATGGGCCGTTCGAGCACCCGGGCACCGCGCGCGGTGACTCCCAGCAGCAGTTCCGAAGACTGGTACTGCGGCTCGTTGAGCGGGACCGCGCACGCGAGCTCCGCGCGCATCGACCGGAACCCGAAGGACGTGTCGGTGATCTTCCGCCACGTCAGCGCCGAAGCCAGCCACGCGAACACGCGCACGCCGAGCCAGCGCATGCGGCTGTCGGCCTCTTCGTGGCCCAGCCGCCGCGATCCCGTGACGAAGTCGGCGGTGTCGTCGAGCAGTGGTGCGACCAGTTCCGCCATTTCGCTGTTGTCGTACTGGCCGTCGCCGTCGGTCGTCACGACGTAGCGCGCGCCGCGTTCGGCCGCGAGGTGGTAACCGAGGCGCAAAGCCGCGCCCTGGCCCCGGTTCGTCGGCGCGACGCACACGTACGCGCCGTGGTCCTCCGCGATGGCGGCCGTGTCGTCGCTGCCGCCGTCGACGACCACGAGCACGTCGACCGGCAGGCCGAGGCATTCGTCGGGCATCTTCTCCAGCACCTGGCCGATTCCGCCGGCCTCGTTGTACGCGGCGATCACCACCGTCAGCTCCGACAGCTTCGCGCCCGGGTGCCGGTCGTCGAAGTCCGCGACCGCGCCCACGTCCACGGCGTCCGGGTACGCGGCGAGGCGCCGACGGCTCGCGGCCGTGAGTGTGGTGAAGCCCAGTGCGCCCGCGACGGGCAGCAGCACGAGCGCGGGCAGCTGATACCGCCACGAGAACTCGAACACCGCCGACGCGAACAGCAGGAAAAGCCCGGTGCCGGCGGCGAAAAGCGCACCGCTGCGGGCCTTGTCCCGCGGTTTCTTGCGGCGCAGCAAGGTGAGCAGCCCCAGCAGTGCGAAGAACCCGAGCACCGCGCCGGGCACGAACCCGCCGTTGATCTGGTAGTCGCGCAGGAACGTGGCGATCGGCTCGTTCACGCTCGGATCCACGCCGTCGTACTGCTGCGTGTAGAAAGCGGTCACCGGGGGATCGGACCAGTACGGATAGGTCTGCTGGAACTGCCAGCGGTCCACCGGCACGTCGTTGATCGCGGTGGCGCGGGTGAACCGGAAGCTCTTGGAGAAGTCGCTGAGGATCGCCTTCGCGACGTCCCACCACTGCGCCTTGAGCACCTGCACCGAGAATTCGTGCGCCAGCGCCGTCTTGTCCGCACCGGGCGGCAGCGGGCCGGGCCACGCGGGGTCGAGGTCGGCGTGCGTGTAGTTGTCGACGAGGCGGGTGGAGACGTCCTCGGTCGGGCAGAACACCTTCAGCGTCGGGTCGAGGTCGAGCTTCGCGCAGTCCGCGACGGCGGCCGTGCGCCCGTAGAGCATGCTGCCGGACGGACCGCTCAAGCCCCACTTTCCGGTCTGCGCCTTGACTTCCGCCGCGTACGGCACGAGCACGACGAGGATCGCGAGCAGCCCGACGCCGGCGTTGCGCCAGCCGCGCCACGACCGCCACGCGCTGCCCGCGCTCAGCACGTACAGCAGGAACGGCGCCGCGAGCACGACGCCGATCAGCCGCACCACCACGGCGAAGCCGATGACCAGACCGGCCAGGGCGATCCGCCGCCAGTTCGGCTTCCCCTTCGCCAGCAGCAGCCACAGCAGACCCAGCAGCAACGCCTCGAAGACGACCTCGGACATGATGTTCTGCTCGATCTGCAGCTGGTAGGCGTCCAGCAGCAGTGGCGCCGTCGCCAGCGCGCCGACCCAGCGGCGCGCGCCCAGGCGCAGCGCGAGCCGGTAGATCCCCACCGCGATCGCCAGCCCGCCCAGGTGCTGCAGCGCGGCGACGAACGACAGCCCGCCGATCGCGAGCAACGGCCGCAGCACCAGGTCGTAGCCGATCGGATTCAGCTGATCGGCCCGCAGCGCGTGCAGGTTGTCGAGGTAGCGGAAGGTGTCGATGTAGATGATCGCCGGCCGGTACGCGACCCAGGTCAGCACCCGCAGCGTCGTGCCGAGGACGAGCAGGACGAGCAGGAAGGCGTGGCGGCGGAGGAACAAGCTCACGGGGTCGCTTTCAGGTCCAGTTCCGAGAAGTACTTCCAGGCGGTGGCGAGGCCGTCGGCGAGCGAGATCGCCGGGGTGAAGCCGATGGTCCCGGCGCTGGCGGACACGTCGACGACGACCGCTGGCATCTCGCCCTTGGGCGCGGCCACGTGCTCGACGGGCAGCTCGGCACCCGTCACGTCGCGCACGGTCTGCACCATCTCCAGCACCGACACGGAGTGGCCGGCGCCGACGATCGCCCGGCCGCTGTAGCCGCTTTCCAGCGCCAGCGCGATGGCGCGCACCACGTCGTCCACGTGCACGAGGTCGCGGCGCTGCTCGCCCGTGCCGTACACGCGCACGCCCTCGCCCGCCATCGCGGCGCGCATCATGCGCGGCACGAAGCTGTCCTTGTGCGACATGCCGGGGCCGTAGACGTTGGTGAACCGCAGGGCGCACGTCGTCATGCCGTACGCGCCGGAGTAGCCCGACAGCAGCATCTCGCACGCGGCTTTCGTGGCCCCGTACGGAGTGAGCGGCCGGGTGGGCAGGTCCACGGTGATGGTCGATGTGCCGACGTCGCCGATCACCGCGTTGGTGGAGGCGAGCACGAAGGTCTGCACCCCGCGTTCGCGCGCGAGCTCCAGCAGCCCGTGGGTCACGGCGACGTTCTCGGTGAACGTGTCGTCGGGCAGCTCCACCGACTTCAGCACCGACGTGAGCGCCGCGAGGTGGACGATGGCGCCCGTACCCGCGGTGACGGCGGCCTCGCGAGTCTCCGCGTCGCGCAGGTCGCCGGTGACCACGCGCACGCCCGCGTCTTCGGTGACGTACGGGACCCGGTCCACGACGGTGACGGGGTAGCCGCGATCACGCAGCTCGCGTACGGCCGCGCGGCCGATGAAGCCGCTGCCACCGGTGACGACGACGGGTGTCCTTTCAGGACCGTTCTCCAGCACCATGGCGCACAACCTACCTCCGCAGCCTGTGAGCCAGGACAGCGGACGAGCGCCGCGGCGCCGGTCGATCGCCGTTCGGTCCCGGATGTCCGGTAGGTCCGCCCGCCCCCGGCGCCCGCGTGTGGCCACCCCCAGTGACCACACGCGGGCGCCCGTTTCGTTTTCGCGACATCCCTTGGCGGGGAGTGTATCGTTCACGGGACGGTTGATGTCAAGTTTTCGTGACAGCTATGCTTCACGTCGTCACGAGCGGAGGACGGTTGGGGGACTGATGACCGGGACGCCGGACACCGGGGACGCGGCGAGCGGTCCCGGCGAGGACACCAGCTTCGCCGAACGGCTCGCGCACTTGATCTCGACGGTGCACCCGCCGGACCGCAAGCCCTACTCCTACCGGGAGATCGCGCAGGGCGTCGCCGAGCTCACCGGGGTGAGCATGTCGGCCACCCACGTGCAGCAGCTCGCGGTCGGGGCGCGGCGCGACCCGAAACGCTCGCACATCCAGGCGCTCGCGCGCTTCTTCGGCGTGCCCGTCACCTACTTCTTCGACGACGACGTGGCCGAGCGCGTCGACGGGCAGATCGCCGACGTCGTCGCCTGGCGCGACACCGGCGCCCGCGACCTCGCGCAGCGCGCGATGCGGCTCTCCGAACGCGACCGCGACACCGTGTCGGCGCTGGTGGACCAGCTGAACAGCTACGACGCCGGGCGCGAGCGCACCCGCCGCGGGCGCAAGCCCGAGTAGCTATGCTGATCATCGCCGGGGCGCCGCGGTGCACCCGGCTGGTCCAGCCGCCGAGCGCACCGGGAGGGGTCATCGACCCGAGCCTGAGAGCGCGCGCCCGCACCGGAGTGCGCGAGCTGCTGCGCGACGTGCCGCCGCCGCGCCCCTGGTCGATGAACGCGTGGGTCGACCGGCTGGAACGGCACCGTGGCCGTGACATCGACCTGGTGGCGGTGGAGTACGAGCCGGGCCGGCCGTCGGGCGCCTGGCAGCGGCGCGCGGACTACGACCTCGTCGCCTACACCGCCGGCACGTCACCGTTGCACCAGGACCACATCATCGCCCACGAGCTCGCGCACCTGCTGTGCGAGCACCGCGGGTCCTGCGTGATGTCCGACGCGGAGGCCGCCGCGCTCGCACCCGACCTCAGTGCCCACACGCTGTCGCACCTGCTCACGCGCGTGACCACGGACGTCGACGAGTACGAGGCCGAGCTCATCGCGGTGCTGCTGATGAGCGCGGCGACGGCCGAGGCCGAACCGCTCAAGCCCGGTGCGTCCGGGCGCTCCGCCGATCGCGCGCGGCGGCTCGCGTCGCTGCTCGGGTAGCGGCCGGATGATCGACGCGCTGTTCTTCGGGGTCGGGCTGGTCGCCGTGGCCGTCGGCGCCTGGCGCGCCGTGCGGGCGCGGCGCACCGGCGCGGGTGCCGGGCTGGCGACGAGCCTGATCGCGCTCGGTCTCGCGTTGTTCTTGCTGGCCGACAGCGCGCAGGCGATCGAGAGCCGGATCTACCCGAGCCTCGGGCGGCTGCTGTCGAACCTCGCGACGATGGTGGCCGCGTACGGCATCGAGGTCACCGTCGCCGAGATCGGCGGTGTGGCGGAGAAACGGCGCCGCGGCCGCCTCGCCGCTCTCGTGGTCGCGCTGGTCGTGCTGGTGGTCTCGTTCTTCTCGACCCGCGGCCTGCCGGTGGGCATCGGCCTGTTCGACGAGCTGTACCGGACCAATCCGACGCTGGTCGCCTACGTCGTGGTCTACACGCTCTACCTCGGGTTCGCGGTGGTGGACATCGCGATCGTGTCGGCGGGCGCGGTCCGCGCGGGCGCCGGCGCGCTGCGGGCCGGCCTCGGGCTGATGCTCGTGGCGTGCGTGTTCGCGCTGGCCTACCTCGCGGGCAAGATCGTGGACCTCGTCGCCGACGTGAGCGCCGAGCACCCGGTCGCCGTGGTCTGCCGCGGCGCGTTCTCGACGGTCGACTGCGCGCTGGCCGTGGGTTTCCCGGCGATCTCGGTGCTGCTGATCGTGGTCGGCCTGACCGTGCCCGCGCTGCCCGCGGCCGGGCGCGCGGTGCGCGACGCGCGGACGCGGGCCGAGCTGCGCCCGCTGCGCGAGCACCTCGCCGGGCGCTTCCCCGATGTCGTGCGCCTGGGTCGCGCGGGCGCGACCGGGCGCGAGCGGCTGCTGACGGTGCTGAGCGAGGTCAACGACGGGCTGCTGCTCGCCGGCATCCCGCCGTCGGCTCCGCCCGAGGCGGCGGCCGAGCTGCTGCGGGCCGGCGGTGGCGACGCCGTGGCGGACGAGCTGGTGCCCGAGGGCGACCGGCAGGGCGACACCGCGTTCGCGGCCGACGTCGCGCGGCTGCGGGCTATCGCGCGGGCGTTGCGAGCGGAGCGGTCAGCCGGAGCTGCCAGCCCTGTTCGGTGAGCACGACCAGGTGCAGCGCCTCGGCTCGCGCCGTCAGCGGCAGGAGCTGCTCCACGCGCCGCGCCACCTCGGAGTTCTGCTCGTCGCTGCCGCCCATCGCGACCGTGACGTGGGCCGGCGGGTGCGGGCCGAAGCGGCCGCCGTACGGCCGGACGCCGGGCCAGCGGTCGCACGCGGCGTCGGCGAGCGGCTGCAGCGCCGGGGCCGGCGCGGCGACGAACCCGGGGGCGACCACGAGGTCGGCCAGCGCGACGTCGACCGCTTCGTGGGCGGCGGCCAGCGCGGTCACGGCGGCGTCGGCCTCGTCCGTGAGCTCGGTGGCGGGCAGGAACGGGTAGAGCGCCGTGACGTGCGGGGGCAGGCCGGGCCGCACGAGCGCGGGACTGACCGCGACGGCGGCTTCGAGCAGGCCGGCCGCGGCCGGGAACTCGACGACGAGGGCACTGGTTCCGGGAGCGGGCACGAGGTGATCTTCCCGCATCCGCGCCGTGGCGAGGAATTGAGGCTCACCTACGTTCTCGGGTGTACCCGAATGGGAACCCTAAGTCTTTCCCAAGTTTTCCGCTGCATTGTGGACCGGGCCCTACACTCGGTGAATGAAGATCGTCCTATGGACCGCATTGTGCGGATTGTGCGCCCTCGCCGGCCACGTGCTCCTGGACGTCGTGGCTGTTTCCCTGCTCCTGGCCTGTGTTCCCGTGCGCCGGGAAGTCGGCCGGGGAGCCGAAGAAAGAGAATTGATCACCACTCGCGGCTGATATTCGCCGGTTCGTCGTGCAATTGCAATTCAGTGGTAATAACCGGCCACGGGCACGCGGGCTTCGTCGAACAAAGCGGGACCCTGCAGTTCGAAACTCGCGCCGGGTGCCGGTGGTTTGAGGGTGGCCAGCTGCTGCGTGGACAACGCGAAGACCACGCGGCCGAGTCCCGATCGTTCGATGGCGCCGGTGCACATCCCGCACGGCTGGCAGCTCGTGTACATCGTCGTCAGCGCGGCCGTCTCGGGGCTGAGCTCGCGCGCGGCCCAGCGCGCGAGCTTCAGCTCGGGGTGCGCCGTGACGTCCTGGTCGGTGAGCGACGTGTTCCACTCCTCGACGAGCACCTTCCCCTCGGCGCTGGCGAGCAGCGAGCCGAACGGCGGGTTCCCGCTGGCCCGCGCCGTGGCGGCGAGCTCGATCGCACGGCGGAGCAGGGCCTCGGTCATCGTGGTCCCCTTTCGAGGGAGTGCTGCTTCCAGGCGTCCGCGACGGCCGCGAGTGCCTGCCAGGCCGCCGAGGGCCGCCGGGTCTCTTCAGGGTCGCCCGAGAACGGGTCGAACACCACGTCTTCGGCGCCGAGGCGCCGAAGTTCCTCCAGATCGCCCACGATCTGCTCCAGCGTGCCCTCGCCCGCGAGCCGGTCGGCGGGTGGCGCGTCGGTGAGCCGCAGGACGATCCGCGGCGCGAAGCCGGGCACGGGTTTGTCCTCGGCGGCGGCGTGGTCCCGCAGCCGGCCGAGCGCGTCGCGCACCCAGGGCAACCGGAAGCGCAGCGGATGCCACGCGTCGCCGAAGCGCACCGAACGGCGCAGCGCCGCGTCGCTGCCGCCGCCGATCCACAGCGGGACCCGGCCCGCGCGGTAGTCGTCCTCGTCGGCCCACGCGCTGCGGATGGTCGCCAGGTGCGCGTCGGTCAGCGCGCCGCGGCGTTCGAACGGCACGCCGAGCGCCGCGTACTCCTCTCGCGCCCAGCCGACGCCCACGCCGAGCACGAACCGGCCGCCGCTGAGGTCGGCGAGGTTCGCGGCCATGCGCGCCGTGAGCAGCGGATGCCGGTAGGGGAGGATCAGCACGGTGGTGCCCAGCCGCACGTCCGTCGTCGCGCCCGCCAGCCACGACAGCGTGGTGAACGGCTCGTAGAACGGCGCGGGGTACTGCGCCGCCACGTCGGGGGTGATGGCGACGTGGTCGGACACCATCAGCAGGTCGTAGCCGAGCCCCTCGCTCGTCTGCGCCCACGCGCGCAGCACACCGGGGTCGGCGCCGGGGCCGAAGTTCGGGATGTTCACACCGAGTCGCACGCCGCCAACGCTATCGACGCGGACCCGGGCCGGTGAAGGGATTCCGTCCGGGATATCGGCCCGATGGCCGTGGATCTGCCGGTAGATTGCGGGAATGGCCGAGACTCTCGACGACACCGACTGGGCGATCCTCACCGAGCTGCAGCAGGACGGCCGGCTCGCGCTCACCGAGCTGGGCAAGCGCGTGAGCCTCAGCGCGTCGGCGGCCACCGAGCGCGTGCGCCGGCTCGAGGCGCTCGGCGTGATCACCGGCTACCGCGCCGAGGTCGACCTGACCAAGGTCGGGTTCGGCGTGCTGGCCGTGGTGCGGCTGAAGTTCCCCGGCAACCGCCACGAGGCGCTGCACCGGCTGCTGGCCGAACGCGCCGAGCTGCTCGAATGCCTGCGCACCACCGGCGACGACTGCTACACGCTCAAGGTCGCCGCCACGTCCATGGCGCACCTCGAGCAGCTCATGGGGGAGCTGGCGCGGTTCGGCAGCACGACGACGAACGTCGTCTACAGCCAGACGCTGCCGTACCGGGGGCCACGCAAACCCGCCTGAAATTCTTCCGCGCCGATTTGTCGAAGCGCGCCCGCCTCCTTCGACGCATCCGTGACGGGGCGCACCTGGCGTCCCTCGGAGCGGAGGAGCCGACATGGGCACGGAGATCGACGTCCGGTGGGAAGGCGTGCTGGCGGGGACGCCGGAGCAGGTGTGGGACGCGTTCACCGCGCGCACCGGCGGCTGGCTGTGGGAGATCGCGTACGAGCCGCGCCGCGGCGGTGCCGAGCGTGGCCTGACGCCGACCGGCGGCACCGTCGTCGAGTGGGACCCGGCGCGGCGGTTCGTGACGCGCGCGGACTCGGCCGACGGGTGGTTCAACCAGCTCGACTACGACCTCGAGCCGCGAGAAGCCGGCACGCTGCTGCGCTACCGGCACCGTTCGGTCCTCGGCGAGGACCACGACGTGCAGCTCGACTCGTGCCTGCACCACACGAAGTTCTACTACCACTCGCTCACCGAGTACGTCCGCCACTTCGCGGGCCGCGACGCGACGTACGTGTCGGCCGGAGCGCCGGAGTCCTCGGCCGACGGCGGGTTCACGGCGGTGTGCGACGCGCTCGGCGTGGGCGACGCGGCCGTCGGCGACCGGGTCGTGGCCGCGGGACCGGCGCCGATCGAAGGCGTCGTCGACTACCGCACCGACCGCTTCCTCGGCATCCGCACTCCCGGCGCGCTCTACCGCGTCTACGGCCGCGACGCGTGGGGCTGGCCGGTCGCCGTCGCGGCGCACGTCTTCGACGGCCCGGCGGAGAGCGAAGTGGCCTGGACCACTTGGCTGGCCGGGGTTTTCCCCGCGGGAACAGGTGAGTAGCCCGGGTCGCCGAGTGTTCACCCGCGCGTCGTTGATGGCGGCGCTCGCCCTCGCCTAGCGTCGGGCCGTCTTCGACCTATGCGGAGGAACGCATGTCCACTGGGGATCTCAGCCGGCGTAACTTGTTGCGCGTGAGTGGTGTCGTGGCGGCCGGAGCGGCGATGGGCATGCTGCCCGGCGTCGCGTTCGCGGCTCCCGCGCCGGGCACGGCGCAGCAGACCAAGACGGTCACGGGCACGTTCAAGCCCGACGTGCCGGACTGGTACTACCTGCCCGTCGACGTGCCCCGCGGGGTCAAGCAGATCGATGTCGTGTACTCCTACGACCGGCCGTCCGTGCCCGCCGGCGTGCGCGGAAACGCCTGTGACATCGGCATGTTCGGCCCCGAGGGCCACGACCTCGGCAACGCCCGCGGCTTCCGCGGCTGGTCCGGCGGGTTCCGCGACCGCTTCTCGATCAGCGCTTCCGAGGCCACCCCCGGGTACGTCGCCGGTCCGATCAAGCAGGGCCGCTGGCACGTGATCCTCGGCCCGTACACGGTGGCGCCGCAGGGCATGAACTACCGGGTGGACATCACTCTGACGTTCGGCGCGGACGACAAGCCGTTCAAACCGAACCCCGCGCCGGAGACGGCGCCGGCCCGCCAGCGCGGCAAGTCCTGGTACCGCGGCGACTGCCACCTGCACACCGTGCACTCCGACGGCAAGCGCACGCCGGACCAGCTCGTCGCCGACTCCCGCGCGGCCGGGCTGGACTTCATCGTCTCCACCGATCACAACACCAAGAGCTCGCAGCTGATCTGGGGCGACTACGCCACCGACGACCTGCTGATCCTCAACGGCGAAGAGGTCACCACGCGCTCGGGGCACTGGCCCGCGATCGGCCTGCCCGCCGGTACCTGGATCGACTGGCGCTACCGCGCGTCCGACGCCGCGGACTTCCGGCACTTCACCGACCAGGTGCATCGCGCGGGCGGCCTGGTCACCGCCGCGCACCCGTTCGCGAACTGCTTCGGCTGCACGTACGAGTTCGCCTACGAGATCGCCGACCTCGTCGAGGTCTGGAACGGCCCGTGGACCCAGGACGACGAGGCCAGCGTCACGCACTGGGACGGCCTGCTGCGCGGCGGCCGCTGGATCCCGGCGATCGGCGACTCCGACGCGCACAACCCGGACCAGGTCGTGGCCCTGCCGCACACCGTGGTGAAGGCCAACAGCCTCCGCCGCGCCGACCTGCTGGCCGGCCTCAAGGCGGGCCAGTCGTGGCTGGCCGAGTCGAAGGACGTGAACCTCGAGTTCGGCGTGTCCGGCGGCGGGCGCAGCGCGGGCATCGGCGAGCGGCTCACGGCCGGCACCGGCACCGCGGTCACGGTGAGCGCGACGGTGACCGGTGCGCCGGGCACCACCGTCACGTTCCTCGACCAGCTCGGCCCCGAGCACGTCGAGACGGTGCCCGCCGGCGGTACCGCCACCGTGACGTGGACCACCTACCCGCGCTACAGCCGGTGGGTGCGCGTGGAGGTGCGGCGTCCGTCGGGCGGCCCGAACACCACCACGCCGAACGCGATGGTCGCTATGTCCAACCCGATCTTCCTGGGCGCCGCCGACGGCAAGTGATCCCGGCCCGTCCTCCTTCACCCACACACGGGCCCTACCGGTCGTCCGGGCAGAATTGTCCGAACAGGTCTTGTGAGAAGGGTGGGGGAGGACGGGTGCGCGGGTGCGGGGTCAAAGCGGCGATCGCTGCGGTCGTCGTGGTCCTCGTGGCCGTGGTCGTCGTGGTGGTGGTGCTGTCGCGGGGCAGCGACGTCTCGACACCCGGGTGCACGGTCACGTTGCCGAAGGAGCCGGGTCAGCAGGACGCGACGCAGTACACGCTGCAGCCCGACCAGATGAGCAACGCGGCGACGATCGCCGCGGTCGCCTCGAAGGAGGGGCTGCCGTCGCACGCCGTCACGGTCGCGCTGGCCACGGCGTTGCAGGAGTCGAAGCTGCGCAACCTCAGCGGCGGTGACCGCGACTCGGTCGGCCTGTTCCAGCAACGGCCGAGCCAGGGCTGGGGCACGCCGGCGCAGCTGCAGGACCCGGTCTACGCGGCCACGGCGTTCTACACGAAGCTCGCCAAGCTCTCGGGCTGGGAGTCGATGCCCATCACCGAGGCGGCGCAGGCGGTGCAGCGCTCCGCCGCACCCGACGCCTACGCCCAGTGGGAACCCGTCGCGCGCGCCGCGGCGAGCGCGTTGACCGGCCAGATCCCGGCCGCGCTGACCTGCCGCAACATCACCGTCGGCCCGGCCACCGCCGACCTCGTGAAGACCGCCGACGCCGAACTGGGCACGGCCCGCCTCAGCGGCGCCCACCCGGCCGCGCAGGGCTGGGCGATCAGCACCTGGCTGGTCGCCCGCGCCGCCACGGTGGGCGTCGACAAGGTCACCTTCGCCGGCCAGACCTGGACGGCCGAGTCGGGCGCGTGGACGGCCGACCCGGCCGTCGGGCCCAACCTGACGCTGCATCAGGTGCCGGCTGCGCCACCGAGTTCGCGCTGAGCGTCCACTTCGGACTTTCAGCCCGCGAGCCCGTCGACCAGCTCCGCGGAACGCCGCCACAGCCGCGCCACTGCGGCGCTCGGCCTGCTCGGCGGCCGCGGTCTTCGGCAGCTCGTCGAGCTGTTCACCAACGACGCCTCGCCTCTCCCGAGTCAGCGCCCGCCACGGCGGTCGTTGATGGTGACCTGGTGCGGCGCGGCGGTCCCGCAGTCGTCCTGGTGATACAGGGCAAGCGTGTCAATATCGGTGGTGATCGCCGCGTTCGCGCCAAGGCAGTCGGGATCCAATTCGATCGTCACGGTGGTGCCCCGCCCGTGGGATGCGGTGAATGACTCGGGCGATCCGACCGGGCGCAGGCCGGAGAGCTCCTGGCTCAGGCCACTCCCGGCCCGCCACACTTCGACGACCGTCCGTCGGCTCACGACTGCGGCGGCCGCGAGTGTCCATCGGTCCGGGCCCAGCAGCGATTCGAAGTAACCGCGTTCCGGCACGCGGCAGCGCTCGGCCGGGCAGAGCTGGTCGTCGGTGATCGAGAAGGTGAGGTCACCGAGAATCTCGACTCGGACCACAGGGCTGCGCGGGTCAGCCAGATGCGTTGCGGGATGGACGGCGTGGCCGATGACGCCAATGAGGACGTCGGTCGGCAGCTTCGGGTCGTCGAGAGTGACACCGAAGTACATCCCCGGCCAGTGGCGAACAGACTCGTCGAACTCGATCAGCTTGATGTCCGCAGTGCTGTATTCGCGTTGTGGCACAACACAATTCTACGTCGTCCGCCCATCGCGCGGGTCTTCTCGGGCGTCCACGCCGGGCCGGCTGCGGTCACCTCACCGGCCGGGAGACTACGTCCAGGCGGGATCGCGGCCGGTCAGGCCGAGGATGCGGTCCAAGGTGGGTGCGTCGGCCGGTACCTCGACCTCCGGTCCGTACATGCCCATCGCCCGCCCCTGCTCCACGCCGGCGAGCACCGTGTCGTGCAGGTGCGCCAGCAGGTCGGCGGGCAGGTCCAGCCGCTGCCCGGTCGCGGCGGCCAGGTCCCAGCCGTGCACGGCCAGCTCGCCGACGATCATGTTGCCCATGACGGGCGCGGGCAGCGTGTGCGGTGTGCCCATGGTCGTCTCGCCCTGCCAGGCGCTCGGCGGCGCCCACGACGACGTGAGGTCGTCCAGCAGGGCGAGCAGGCGACCGCGCCAGTCGCCGGCCGTCAGGTCCACATCGGACTCGGCCGCCGCCGGCTGCGGAACGGACTCCTTGCGGCCGGCGCCGGCGAGCGACGGACCCCAGAACAGGAGGTGGTTGACCAGCGCCCGCACGTCGTACTCCGTGCACGGAGTCTTGTTGGCGAGCTGGTCGTCGGTGATGGTGCCGGCGAGGGCGGCCATGGCCCCGGCCGCGTCGGATACGTGTGACATGGGGGCGACGCTAGGCGGTGCGGGCCGGGGGGTATTGGACAAAGGCGACGTACACTCTGCCGGGTGGGGCGGGATGTTCGTGAGCTGCGGAGTGCGTGGACCAGGTATCAGAGCCACGCGTTCCACGACCCGTCGCCGGCGCTCGCGCCCTGGGTGGAGCGGTACTGGGAGGCGCGCTGGGACTACGCCGAGCCCTACCGGCAGAAGATCGTGCCTTACCCGAACGTGCACCTGTCGTTCGGCGGCGGCCGCGCGGACGTCAACGGCGTGTGCAGCGGCTACCGGATCAAGGTCCTCGGGGGCCGCGACCACGTCTTCGGCGTCGCGTTCCGGCCGGGCTGCTTCCGCTCGTTCCTCGGCGCCTCCGTTTCGACGATCACCGACCGCGTCGTCCCGGCGGCCGAGGTTTTCGGCCCCGACCTGCCCACGACGCTCGACGTGCCGACCGTGGACGCGTTCCTGCTGAAACACCTGCCGGACGACGACCCCCGGGTGCGCCAGGCGGTGGCCGCGGTCGAGCTGATCGCCGAGGACACGGCCGTGACGAGGGTCGAACGCCTCGCCGACGAGCTGGGGCTGAGCGTGCGGGGGCTGCAACGGCTGTTCGCGGAGTACGTCGGCATCGGGCCCAAGTGGGTGATCCGCCGCTACCGCCTGCACGAGGTGACCGCGCGCATGGCTGCGGACGGGGCGATCGACTGGGCCGCGCTGGCGGCGGACCTCGGCTACGCCGACCAGGGCCACTTCATCCGCGACTTCAAGAGCATGTTCGGCGAGCCGCCGACCTGGTACGCGCAGCGGTACTAGTCCGCCTCCCGCGATTCGCGAACTGCCGTTCCCCGCCGGGGCCGACGCGTTCCAGCCGGTGGGCCAGCACGCCCGCGCCGCCGATGAACAGGTCGATGCCGCGGCCGGAGCTGCGAGGTCGAGCGGGGCGGTGAGGAGCTTGAGCGCGCTCCAGGTCAAGTTCGCGTGGCGAGCGTGGGTTCCGGCGCGCTCTCGGGCACGTGGTCCGTGCGCCGCCGGGTGGCGATCGCGACGCCGGCCAACGACGTGGCGAGGCCGGTGCCGACGATGAGCAGCCAGCCGCGGCGGAAGGCCGCGAGGTCCTGCGCGCCGGCGTAGATCGCGACGAGCACGGCCGTGCCGAGCACCGTGCCGATCTGACGGCTGGTGTTGATCATCGACGATCCCGCGCCCCAGCGGGCGGCGGGCAGGACGGTGGCGACGATGCCGGAGACGCTCGGCATGGTGAGGCCCACGCCGACGCCCGTGAGCAGCTGCCCGGGCAGCATCGCTGACAGGTACGCCGGCTCGGGCCCCATCCGCAGCAGCCACACCGTCACGCCTAGCGCGAGGGCCAGGCCGCCGGCCGCGATCACCGGCCCGGGGCCGGTGCGGTGCGCGAGCCGACCGGCGAGCTGAGACATCGGCACGACCACGAGCGGGCCGGGCGCCAGCGAGAGGCCCGCCACGAGGATCGAGTCGTGCCACTGCGAGGTCAGGAACAGCACGTTGCCGAACAGCATCGCGCCGAAGCCCGCCGAGAACACGGCGACCGCGAGGCACGCCAGCCACAGCGTCGGCACGCGCAGCGCCGGCAGGTCGAGCACCGGCACGGCGTGGCGCGCCGAGCGCCACGGGACCCACGCGAGCGCCACCGCGGCGACGGCGAACGCGATGAGCACCGTCGGCGAGCCCCAGCCGCGGTCGGGCGCCTCGACCAGCGCGTACGCGAGCGCCCCGACACCCACGAGCAGGCCGAGCGCGCCGAGGAGGTCGGGCACGCCGGTGGTGCCGTCGCGCGTCTCGCGCAGCACCCGCGGCCCGAACCCGAGCGTGAGCAGGCAGATCGGCAGGTTCACCAGGAACACCCAGCGCCACGACGCTTCCACCAGCAGACCACCGACGGGCGGGCCGAGCGCCGCCGCCACCGCGCCGATCGACGCCCACACCCCGACCGCCATCGACCGCCGGTGCGGCGGGAACGCAGTGAGCAGCAGCGCCAGCGCGGTCGGCATCACCAGCGCCGCACCCACCGCCTGCAGCGCGCGGAACGAGACCAGCAGCTCGATCGACGTCGCCGCCGCGCACGCGGCGGAGGCCAGTGTGAACACCGCGACGCCCAGCAGGAACAGCCGACGGCGGCCGTAGCGGTCGGCCAGCCGGCCCGCCGGGGCGAGGAAGGCGGCGAAGAGCACGGTGTAGCCGTTGAGCACCCACGACGTCGTCGCGAGATCGGCGCCGGTGAAGGCCGTGCGGATCGCCGGGAACGCGACCGTGACGATGAACAGGTCGAGGCTCGCGAGGAAGGTCGCGGCCGAGACCACGAGGAGGACCGCGCCGGGACGGACCGGGGCTGGGGACATGAACGGGGCTCCCGTCGACTCGGTTGGCAAAAGCAACCTAGCTGGCGGAAGTCCGTCCCTACAAGAGACTGTGCTGGTTGTTACCTGCCGGAACCAGCCGTGACGGAGCCGTAGAGCCGCTGCATGTCGCCGTCGAAGTAGGCGCTGTAGGACACGTCCGGGGCGTCGCCGCCCTGCTCGTAGCCGCCGATCACGCCGACCACCGTGCCGAGCCCGGTCGCCGGGTCGGCCGCCGTGACCCACGGGCCGCCGCTGGTGCCGTCGGAGAAGCCGGGGCACTCCACGCGCTGCTGGTAGGTGTCGGACTGGGTCGTGGTGTTGGCGCAGACGACCGGGGCGTCGGCCGTGTCCGGGTAGCCGGTGAGCGTGATCGGGTTCGTGAAGCCCCGGTCCACCCCCAGCCGGTTCGCCCCGGTCAGGCTTTCCAGCGACGCGGCGGTGCCGGGCCGGGTGACGGTGAGGAACGCGAAGTCGAGGTCCTGGTCGGCCGAGGCGGTCCAGCCCGCCGGCACGGCCGCGGCGGTCACCGTCCAGCTGCCGTACGGGGCGACGCCGTCGTGGTAGCCGGGCTCGAACGTGAGGCCCTCGGTGCCGCCGCCGAGGCAGTGCGCGGCGGTGAGCACGAGGTCGCCGGCCGGGCTGTGCACCACGCTGGCGGAGCAGAAGTGCTTGCCCCCGGAGAACAACGCGCCGACCGCGTCGGTGGCCGCGGTCGTGGGTGCCGGTGCGGGTGACGAGGGCACGGCCGCGCTTGCGACCGGGTCGCCGCCGAGCAGCCCGTCGGAGTCCGCGACCGACGTGGACATCGCCGCGCCGCCCGTCAGCACCAGCACCGCGGCGGCCGCCACCGCCAGCGTCGCCCGGGAAACGTTGATCACCACTCGTCCAGGTCAGCACGCTTTCGGGCGCAAAGCACGCTGAGTGCCCGGATGCACAGCAACCTCACAGTGGTGCCGAACGGCGGCACCGGTCCGGGGGATCCCGGCGGCGGGATCCCCGGGCTCGGCTCAGAAACGCGTGACCAGCAGGGTCACGCGCGCTTCGCCCCCGCAGTCGACCAGGACCGGCCCGACGCCCGAACCGAGCCCGTCCGACACCCGGGCCGTGGCCCGGTAGTGCGCCGGGTGCGGGTCGACGACGCGGATGTCGACGAGCGCCGGGTGGTCCGGCAGCCCGCCCAGCACGGACTTCAGCCCGGTGCCGCGCCCGCAGTCGCCGGTGATCGACACTTCCTGGCCCCGCGCGGTGGCCGGGTTCGGGCTCACGTGCACGGTGGCCCGCGCGCCCTCCGGCGGCTGGTCGCCGCTCGCCGACGCGGTGGTGATCCCGATCGTGCCCGCCGCCGCCAGCGTCACCGCCACGGCCGCCACCAGCACCGCTTTCCGGTTCCCACGGTGTTCTCCCTCCTCGGGTGTCCACTTCGGACACCTGCCGCACGGCCCCACGGCGTGGGACTCATCCGGGCAAGACGCTCGCGGTGGCGGCGGAGGTTCTCCGGGTGATCCGGATCACGCGAGATCGTCGAGGAACGCGGTGAGCACCGCCTCGTACGCGTCGGGAGTTTCGTCCTGCGGGGTGTGGCCGGCGCCGGGCAGCACCTGGACTTCACCGCGCCACAGCCGGGGCGAGGTAATGGTGCGCAGGTACTCGAGGTTCACCAGCTGCTCGAGCGCACCGTGCAGGATCGCCACCGGCACGCGGGCGCCGGCGACGATCGCGCGCTCGTCGGCGTTCTCGGCGCTCTGCAGGCTGCGGCCGAGCCCCGCGCGCGCCTCGGGGTCGGTGGCGAGGATGTGCGCGACCGCCGCGTCGAGCGGCAGCGGCGAGCCGAGCGCGAGCTGGGCGCGGGCGTACTCCGCCGCGTCCTCTCGGGACACTTCGCCGGTGAACCCCGTGGCCACGGCCGGGTTCGGCAGGAACGCCGTGGCGAGGTCCGCCGGCGAGGAGACCGGCGGCGTGCCGTGCACGACGATCCCGCGCACGCCGGGCAGCCGCGTCGAGGCCGAGAGCGCGATGTGCCCGCCGAGGCTCCAGCCGACGAGCACGGCGTCGCCGGCGCCCGCCGCCGCGGCGAAGTCCGCGACCACCCGTGCATAACCGGGGATCGAGTAGGTGGCCGGGTCTTTCGCGCGCGCGGACTCGCCGTGGCCCGGCAGGTCGAGCGCGAGCACGCGGAACCGCCGCCCGAAGGGGCCGTCGAGCACGTGAGCCCACGCCGCCGAGGACGAGGAGTTGCCGTGCACGAACACCACGGCGGGGCCGGAACCGGGGCTGGTGCGGTAGGCGATCCGCTGCCCGGCCGCGTCGAGGTTTTCCAAGCGGGATTCCATGCGGCGAACGCTAGGCCGGGCGGCGCCCGCGCGGTAGCGGCCGCACGGCGGATCGTCCGGCGCTACGATGGCGTGAATCGTCGCCGGAGCCCCGCAGGGTGGTCGTTTCGTGGCAGAAGCCGGACAGACGCGGCAGCCGGGGGAGCGGCTGAGCCCGCGGGTGGCCAAGCAGGTCCGCGACCTCATCATGAGCGGCGCCGTGCGCGGCGGCGAACGGCTGCGCACCGAGCACCTCGCCGAACAGCTCGGCGTGAGCGCGACTCCGGTGCGCGAGGCACTGATGTCGCTGACCGGCGAGGGCATGGTCGACTTCCGGCCCGGCCGCGGCTTCAGCGTGGTTCCGGTGACCCGCCAGGACGTGACCGACCTCTACGACACACAGGCCTACCTCTCCGGCGAGCTCGCGGCCCGCGCCGCGGGGCGGCTCACCGCCGCGGATCTCGCCGGTCTGGCCGACCTGCAGGACGAGCTGGAACGCGCCGTGTCCGCCGGGGATCTCGACGCCACCGAACGCGCCGACTTCGAGCTGCACCGCCGCGTGAACCACGCAGCGGCCGCGCCGAAGCTCACCTGGATGTTGTCGCTGACGCTGCGGTACGTGCCGTTCACCGCCTATGCCGACATCCCCGGCTGGCCGCTCGCCGCGCGCGACGGCCACGAACCGATCCTCGCCGCGCTGCGCGAAGGGGCGACCGCGCCGGCGCGCACCGCGATGAGCGCGCACATCCGCCTCGCCGGCGATCTGCTCGTCGACTTCCTCGCGGCGCAGGGCGTGCTCGCGGGCGAGTGACGAATCCGCACTGGGCAGGGCGCGCGAGTTTTCTATAGAATCCGCCGCGAAGGCGGTTCCCGGTCGAAGGAGACTCGGTGCAAGAGCGCAACGTGCTGTACATCGGCGGCGAGTGGGTCCCGGCGGCGGGCGCCGCCACGATCGCCGTCGAGAACCCGGCCACCGAACAGGTGCAGGCGCAGATCCCGGAAGGCTCGGCCGACGACGTCGACCGCGCGGTGCGGGCCGCGCGCGAGGCCTTCCCGGCCTGGTCGGCCACCACCCGCGCCGAACGCGCGGAGCTGCTGCGCAAGCTGCACGAAGGACTCGCCAAGCGCGCCGAGGAGATCGGCGAGACGATCGCGCGCGACGTCGGCACGCCGCTGCGCATCGCCACGCGCATCCAGGCCGCGCTGCCGCAGACCGACGTGCAGACGTATGTGGACCTGCTGGGCGAAGACGCGCCGGAGGAGAAGGTCGGCAACTCGCTGATCGTGCGCGAGGCCGCCGGGGTCGTCGCGGCGATCACGCCGTGGAACTACCCGCTGCACCAGATCACGTGCAAGATCGCGCCCGCGCTGGCCGCCGGCTGCACCGTGGTGGTCAAGCCCAGCGAGGTCGCGCCGCTGAGCGCCTACCAGCTGTTCGACGCGATCCACGAGGCCGGTTTCCCCGCCGGTGTGGTCAACCTGGTCACCGGGTACGGCCCGGTGGTCGGCGAGGCGCTCGCGACGCACCCGGAGGTCGACGTCGTGTCGTTCACCGGGTCCGTGCGCGCCGGCACGCGCGTGGCCGAGGTCGCCGCGCGCTCGGTCAAGCGCGTGACCCTGGAGCTGGGCGGCAAGTCCGCCAACGTGATCCTCGACGACGCCGACCTCGCCACCGCCGTGAAGGTGGGCGTCTCCAACGCTTTCCTCAACGCCGGCCAGACCTGCACCGCGTGGACGCGCATGCTCGTGCCGCGCGAGAAGCACGAGGAAGCCGTTGCGCTGGCGAAGAAGTTCGCCGAGGGCTTCACACCCGGCGACCCGCTGGACGCGAAGACGAAACTCGGCCCGCTGGTGTCGGCGGCCCAGCGCGAACGCGTGCGGGAGTTCATCGCCAAGGGCGTCTCCGAAGGCGCGACGCTGGTGACCGGCGGCGCCGAAACCCCCGAGGGGCTCGACACCGGCTACTTCGTGCGCCCGACCGTGTTCGCGGGTGTGGACCCGGACTCGACGATCGCGCAGGAGGAGATCTTCGGCCCGGTGCTGTCGATCATCCCGTTCGACGACGAGGAAGACGCGCTGCGGATCGCCAACAACTCGAAGTACGGCCTGCACGGAGCCGTCTGGTCGGGCGACCAGGACCGCGCGCTGGCGTTCGCGCGCCGCGTGCGCACGGGCCAGATCGACGTGAACGGCGGCGCCTACAACCCGCTGGCGCCCTTCGGCGGCTACAAGTCCTCGGGCGTGGGCCGCGAGATGGGCCGCCCGGCGCTCGACGAGTTCACCGAGATCAAGTCCATCCAGCTCTGAGCCACTCGAGCGCGACGAAGGAGAAGACACCGTGGTCAAAGCCGTGGTCGTGCGCGAGCCGGGTGCCGTGCCCGAGGTCCGCGACATCGTGCTGCCGCCCGTCGGCCCGGCCGACGTGCGGGTGCGGATCGCCGCCGCCGGCGTCTGCCACTCCGACCTGTCGATGGTCGACGGCACGCTGAAACCCCAGTACCCGTTCGTGCCCGGCCACGAGGCTTCGGGCATCGTCGCCGAGGCCGGCGCGGAGGTCACGCACGTCAGGCCCGGCGACCGGGTCGTGCTCAACTGGGCCGCGGCGTGCCGTGAGTGCTGGTTCTGCCAGGCCGGAGAACCGTGGCTGTGCTCCACGATCGAAGGCATCACGACCTTGCCCCGCGGCGAGGTGGACGGCGAGCCGCTCAACGTCGTGCTCGGCGTCGGTGGGTTCGCCGAGGAGACGGTGCTGCCCGGCAAGTCCGTGGTGCCGCTGCCCGACGGCGTGCCGCTCGACCTGGCGGCGCTGATGGGCTGCGCCGTGCTCACGGGCGTCGGCGCCGTGCGCAACACCGCGAAGGTCCGCAGTGGACAGTCGGTGCTCGTGGTCGGCCTCGGCGGCATCGGGCTCTGCGCGGTGCTGGGCGCGAAGCTGGCCGGCGCGTCGCCGATCATCGCCGTGGACGTCTCGCCGGAGAAGGAAAAGCTCGCCCGCGCAGCCGGGGCGACGCACTTCCTGCTGAGCGAGGAAAAGCTCGCCAAGCAGGTGCGCGGCCTCACCGAGGGCCGCGGCGCCGACCACGCCTTCGAGTGCGTGGGCGCGGCCGCGACGATCCGCACGGCGTGGAGCTCGGTGCGCCGCGGCGGCCACTGCACGGTGGTCGGCGTCGGGCGGCGTGACCAGGAGGTGGTCTTCAACCCGCTGGAGATCTTCCACTTCGCGCGCACGCTCACCAGCACCGTCTACGGCGCGTCCGACCCGGACCGCGACATCCCGGTGCTCGCCGAAGAGGTGCGCTCCGGCGAGCTGAACCTGGAAAGCCTGGTGACGCACCGGATTTCCCTCGACGAGGTGCCCGAGGCGTTCGACCGCATGCGCGCGGGCCAGGGCGCCCGGTCGCTGATCCGGATCGCGGAGGTCTGATGGGAGAGCTCGACACCGAGGAACAGGCCATTGTGGACACCGTGGCCGAGTTCGTCGACCGCGACGTGCGCCCCGTCGCGCGCGATCTGGAGCACTCGGACACCTACCCCGAGGCGCTGATCGAGCGCATGAAGGAGCTCGGCGTCTTCGGCCTGGCCATCCCGGAGCCCTACGGCGAGGTCAAGGTGTCCACGCCGTGCTACGCGCTCGTCACCGCGGAGCTGGCGCGCGGCTGGATGAGCCTGGCGGGTGCGATGGGCGGGCACACCGTCGTCGCGAAGCTGCTGCTCATGTACGGCACGGAAGAGCAGAAGCAGAAGTACCTGCCGCGCATGGCGACCGGCGAGCTGCGGGCCGCGATGGCGCTCACCGAACCGGGCGGCGGCTCCGACCTGCAGGCGATGCGCACGCGGGCCCGCCGGGTCGACGACGGGTACGTGGTCGACGGCACGAAGACGTGGATCACCAACGCGCGCCGCGCGGGGCTGGTGGCGTTGCTGTGCAAGACGGATCCCGACGCCGAGCCCAAGCACCGCGGCATCAGCGTGCTGCTGATGGAGAAGGTGCCCGGCTTCGAGGTCTCGCGCGACCTGGGCAAGCTCGGCTACAAGGGCGTGGAGACGTGTGAACTGTCCTTTTCAGACTGTCACGTGCCCGCGTCGGCGTTGCTGGGCGGGGAAGAGGGCCGCGGCTTCGCGCAGATGATGCGCGGCCTGGAGATCGGCCGGATCCAGGTCGCCTCGCGCGCGCTCGGCGTGGGCCGGGCCGCGTTCGACGACGCGTTCCGCTACGCGCAGGAACGCGAGTCGTTCGGCAAGCCGATCTGGAAGCACCAGGCGGTGGGCAACCACCTCGCGGGCATGGCGACGAAGCTGACGGCCGCGCGCCAGCTCATCCTGCACGCCGCACGGCAGTACGACTCCGGCGCGCGCTCCGACCTCGAGGCCGGTATGGCGAAGCTGTTCTGCTCCGAGGCCGCGATGGAGGTGGCACTCGACGCCATCCGCGTGCACGGCGCGTATGGCTACTCCACCGAGTTCGACGTGGAGCGCTACTTCCGCGACGCCCCGCTGATGATCGTCGGCGAGGGCACCAACGAGATCCAGCAGGACGTGATCGTGCGCCAGCTCATCGCCCGCGGTGGCCTCTAGCCGTTTCGGAGCCCACCGCGGGCGACCGGGGCGTCAGTCCGCGACGTCCAGCGCGGCGCGGATGATGCTGTCGGTGTCGATGCCGTGGTGGCGGTAGACGCTCTCCAGGTCGCCCGACTGCCCGAACCGGGTCACGCCCAGGTGCGCGGCCCGCACGCGGTGCACGCCGGCCAGGAACGCGAGCGTGTGCGGGTGCCCGTCGAGCACCGTCACCATCGGCGCCGAGCGCTCGGACGGCAGCGCGGAGTCGAGGATCCACGTGTCGGCGGTGTCCTGGCCCGAGCGCGCCTGCAGCGCGCGGAACAGCAGGCCCGCGCTCGTCACGCACACGACGTCGGCGTGCTTGCCCAGCGCGTCGAGGCGGTCGGCGGCGGCCAGCGCCTCGGTGACCATCGCGCCCATCGCCACGATCGTCACGTCCGGGCGGGCGACCGCGGCCGTGCGGATCGGGTAGGCGCCGGCCACGACCTGGCGGCGCCGGCGTTCGCGTGCGGCGAGGTCGGTGGGCACCGCGGCGAGGTTCTGCTCCACGGGCCGGGTCGAGAGCCGCAGGTACGCCGACGTGCCGTCGGGCCGGCCGAGGCGGCCCAGCGAAGCCAGCAGCGTCCACTCGACGTCGATCGCGAACGCCGGTTCGTAGGTGATGCAGCCCGGCTGCTCGAGCCCGACCGACGGTGTGGTCACCGACTGGTGCGCGCCACCTTCCGGCGCCAGCGTGACGCCCGAGGGCGTGCCGACGAGGATCGACTGCCCGCCGCCGTAGATGCCGAACGACCACGGCTCCAGCGCGCGTTCCACGAAGGGGTCGTAGAGCACGCCGATGGGCAGCAGCGGCCGGCCCCAGCGCGACCACGTGGTGCCCAGCTCGCCCAGCGCGCTCACCAGGTTCACCTCGGCGATGCCCAGCTCCAGGTGCTGCCCGGTGGGCCGTTCGCGCCAGTGCAGGATCGTTTCGGGGTCGTCGGCGAACCAGTCGACGCGTTCCTGCGGCGACCACACACCGACCTTGTTGACCCACCCGCCGAGGTTGGTGCTCGACGAGACGTCGGGGCACAGCGTCACGACGAGCTTCGCGGCTTCGGGCGCTTCCCGGGTCAGGTCGAGCAGCGCGCGCCCGAGCGCCGCCTGCGTGGTCGTGCGACCCGAGGGCGTGCGGCCGATGTCGGCGGGAATGGCCGGAACCTCGTGGGCCACCACGGGTTCGCGGTGCAGCCGCGCCGCGGTCTCGGCGCACAGACGGGCCGCGGCCGAGGCTTCGGGGAACTTGTGCCACGGGTCGTCGACCGACGTGCCGACGCGCTCGGCCAGCTGCCCGAGCTGCTCGGCCGTGAGCAGCGACGAGTGGTTCTGCGGGTGGCCCTCGCTCGCGAGGCCGAAGCCCTTGACGGTGTAGGCGAAGATCACCGTGGGACGGCGGTCGTCGATGGCGTCGAACGAGTCGAGCAGCGCGGACAGGTCGTGGCCGCCGAGGTTGCGGATCGCGGCGTGCAGCGTCTCGTCGTCGAGCGAGTCCAGCAGCGGTGCCAGCTCCGCCGACGCCAGGCGCTCGCGCAGCTGGGCCGGCGTGCAGCGCAGCAGGCGCTGGTACTCGGGGTTGGGCATGTCGTCGATCCGCCGGCGCAGGGCCTCGCCGCCCGGGCGCTCGAACAGCTCCTGAAGCAGCCGGCCGTACTTGACGGTGAGCACCTGCCAGCCCGCCGCGTCGAACATGCCCTGCAGGCGCGTGGCGCCGATGTTGGGCACCACGCGGTCGAGCGACTGGCGGTTGAGGTCGACGATCCACACGACCTCGCCGAGCTCCTGCACGTTCGGGTCGAGAATGGACTCCCAGACCGCGCCTTCGTCGAGCTCCGCGTCGCCGACGAGCGAGTACTGGCGGCCGGTGCCCGCGCCGCCGGTGGTCGACTCGACGTAGCGCCGCGCCAGCGCGCCCCAGATCGGCGCGGTGGCGCCGATGCCGACCGAGCCCGTGGAGTAGTCGACCTGGTCGGGGTCCTTCGAGCGCGACGGGTAGCTCTGCAGTCCGCCGAACTCGCGCAGCGACGTCAGGTACTTCTCGTCGAGGCCGTCGAGCAGGTAGTTGATCGCGTGGAGCACGGGGGAGGCGTGCGGCTTCACCGACACGCGGTCCTCGGCGCGCAGCCGCGCGAACCACAATGCGGTCATGATCGAGACCATCGACGCGCTGGAGGCCTGGTGGCCGCCGACCTTGAGGCCGGTCGGGTTCGGGCGCACGCGGTTGGCGTGGTCGATGATCGCGGTCGAAAGCCAGAGCACGCGGTCCTGCACCTCGCGCAGGACTTCCGTGTCCGCTGCGGTTCCCGGTGTGCGCTCGGCGGCTGGACTGCTCACGACGACAACGACCTCTCTGCGATCTTCTTGGGCGTAACGCGGTCTTCAGTCCAACAGAGCTGGGTATGCTGCACAACCGATGGTCTGTTCAGTGAGCAGAACGCCCAGAATCGCGCCTTCAGGCGCCGAGAGGACTGCGCACCATGCCCAGTGGCCAGCGGCTCGACGCCACCGACGCCCGGATCCTGCTCGCGCTCAACCGCAACCCGCGTGCCACCGCGGTCGCGCTGGCCGACGAGCTCGGCCTCTCGCGCAACACCGTGCAGAGCCGCCTCGCGCGGCTGGAACAGGGCGACTCGCTGCGCTCGGTCGAGCACCGGATCGACCCCGCCGCGCTGGGCTACCCGCTCACGGCGTTCGTGACCGTGCAGGTCACGCAGCGGCTGCTCGACGAGGTCGGCCGCGCGCTGGCCGCGGTGCCGGAGGTGCTGCAGGTGCGCGGGCTGACCGGGCAGTCCGACCTGCTGGTGCACGTCGTGGCCCGCGAGGCCGACGACCTCTACCGCATCGCCGGGCAGATGCTCGAGATCCCCGGCGTGGAGCGCACGCACAACGCGCTCGTGATGCGCGAGATGGTGCCCTACCGGATCACGCCGCTGCTGGAGCGCGCGGTGGCCGGGAAGTGAGCCGCGCGGGCACACTGGAGCCGTGAACGATCTTGTCGCGCGGGCGCGGGAGCTGCGGCCCCTGCTCACCGCCGAGGCCGCGCAGGGGGAGACCGACCGCAGGCTCACCGACAAGGCCGTGCGCGCCCTCGACGACGCCGGCCTGTTCCGGCTCGGCACGCCGCGGCGCTTCGGCGGCCACGAGGCGAGCCTGCGGACACTGCTGGACGTCGGCGCGGAGGCGGGCGAGGCCGACGGCGCGACGTCGTGGGTGCTCACGCTCGTGAACGCGTGCGCGTGGGTGGTGAGTCTCTTCCCGGAGCCGGCGCAGGACGACGTGTTCGGCGCGGACGCACAGGCGAAGATCGCCGGCGCGCTCGCGCCGACGGCCGGGCCGAGCGGGTGCCCGGCGGGTACCGCGTCGGCGGGCGCTGGCCGTACGCGTCGGGGATCACGCACGCGGGCTGGGCGCTGCTGGGGATCCCGGTGGGGGACAACGGCGAACCCGCGATGGCGCTCGTGCCGGCGGGTGACTACGCCGTCGAGCGCACGTGGGCCGTCGCCGGCATGCGCGGCACGGGCAGTGACACGGTGGTCGCGGACGAGCTCTTCGTGCCCGAGCACCGCGTTGTGCGTACGGCCGCCCTTCTGGAACGTGTTTCAGTCTTCGCGCCGTACCTGACCGTGGTGCTCGCGGCGCCGCAGCTGGGACTCGGCCGGGCCGCGCTGCGCCTGGTGCGCGAGGCCGCGTCGGCAAAAGGTGTGACCGGAACCGTGTATGCGCGCCAAGCCGATTCGGCGGTGTTCCAGGTGCGGTTCGCCGAGGCGGCGTTGAAAATCGACACCGCGCACCTGCATTCGGCGCGAGCCGCGGGTGACGTCGACGCGGCCCTCGCGAGTGGGGAACCGATGACCGAACTGGCGCGGGGGCGAGTGCACGGGGACATCGGGCTGGCGGTGCAGAGCGTCGTCGACGCGATCGGGATCCTCGTGGCGGCGCACGGCACAGGAGGGTTCGCCGACGCGCATCCGTTGCAGCGCATCTGGCGCGACGCGAACTTCGCACTGACCCACGCGATGGCACAGCCGGCGGTGAACCACGAGATCTACGGGAAGGCGCTGCTCGGTATCCGGCCGAACATCACCGCGATGCTCTGAGCCTGCGCTAGGCCTTCGCGTCGTCGGCCGTGTGATTGCGCTTGCGCATCAGGATCGACCGGTGGACCCAGACGAGCACAGGGACCGTGACGAGGCCCCACAGGAACATGCCGGTGCTGCCGGCCAGCAGCCCGACCACGATCATCAGCACCACGGTGACGTCGGCCAGGATCAACGTGGCGAGCCACGTGCGCGATCGCACGGGCGGGGCGCCGGCGCTCAGGGCCGCGACGAAGTCGGGGTCGCTCGCGGCCAGCTCTTCTTCGATCTTCCGCAGTGCACTGCGGTCACGATGGGGAAGCATGACCCCCTCCTCAGGACGGATCGGGCCGGGTGATCGCCCTACCAGTTGAATCCCCGGGCCCACCCCACGTCAAGCGCCGCTTTTCCAGGAATAATCGCCAAACCGGACGGGTGGTGCGGTGCTCCGTGGCCCGGAGGCCACCTGCTCACTGTAGAACACTTCCGGCCGTCAGGCGGATTTCGTTGCAAACTGAAACACGTTCTAATACTGTCGGGAGCCGTGAGATACGGCATCGTGCTCTTCACGAGCGACCGCGGGATCACCCCCGCGGCGGCGGCGCGGGCGGCCGAATCGGCCGGGTTCGACACCTTCTACGTTCCCGAGCACACCCACATCCCGGTCAGGCGCACGGCCGCGCACCCGCGCACCGGCGACGCGAGCCTGCCCGACGACCGGTACCTGCGCACGCTCGACCCGTGGGTCTCGCTCGCCACGGCGGCCTCGGTCACCACGCGCATCCGCCTGGCCACGGCGGTCGCGCTCCCGGTGGAGAGCGACCCGATCACGCTCGCCAAGACGATCGCCACGCTGGACCACCTCTCCGGTGGGAGAGTCACGCTCGGCGTCGGGTTCGGGTGGAACACCGACGAGCTGGCCGACCACGGCGTGCCCGCGGGCCGGCGTCGCACCGTGCTGCGCGAGTACCTCGACGCGATGCGTGCCTTGTGGACCGACGAGGTGGCGAGCCACGAGGGCGAGCACGTGGCGTTCGGGCCGAGCTGGGCGTGGCCGAAACCGGTGCAGGAGCGGGTTCCCGTGCTCGTGGGCGCGGCCGGCACCGAGCGCACGTTCCGCTGGATCGCACGCTCGGCCGACGGCTGGCTCACCACACCGTCCGAAGTGGACGTCGAGGCGAATGTCGGGCTGCTGCGGGAGATCTGGCGCACCGAGGGCCGCGCCGGCGAGCCGGCGGTGGCCGCACTCGGCCCGCGGCCCGATCCCGAAGGCCTCGCACGGCTCGAAGCGGCCGGTGTCACGGAAGTGATCTTCGGGCTGCCGGACCGCGAGCCGGCCGAAGTCGTGGCCTGGCTCGGACGGCTCGCGGGCAAACTCGATCACAGAACCCTCATCCGACCCTGACAAGTTCCTGACCGATTCGGCCCGCCGTTCTGCCAGCCTGGCGCGGTGCTGAAGAGAGTGTGGGCGACCGCGGTCGCCACCGGCTCGATCCTCGTGCTCATCTCGGGCACGGCGGTCGCCGCCCCGAGCCCCGGGTCCGACGGCGCCGGCGACCCGCTGTTCCCGCAGGACGGCAACGGCGGCTACCGCGTGAGCCACTACGACGTCGCGCTGGACTACGACCCGGCGAAACCCGACCACCTCACCGGCGACACGGCAGCCGACGCCGTCGCCACCCAGGACCTGAGCCGCTTCGACCTCGATCTCGAAGGCCTCACCGTGCAGAGCGTCACGGTCGCGGGCGCGCCCGCGGCGTTCACGTGCACCGGGGAGCACGAGCTCGTGATCACGCCCGCGAAACCCCTGCGGCGCGGGCAGTCCTTCCGGGTGCGCGTGCGCTACCAGGGCACGCCGGGGTTCTTCTGGATGACGGCCGACGACGCCGGTGCGGTGCACGCGTTCGGCGAGCCGCATTCCGCGTCCAGCTGGTACCCGGTGAACGACCACCCGTCGGACAAGGCGACGTTCCACCTCGCCGTGACGATGCCGGACCGGCCGGGCTGGGCGGTGGTGGGCAACGGCGTGCCCGCGCCGCCGGTGGTGCGCGACGGCCGCAAGACGTTCTCGTGGACGGAAAACCACCCCGTGGCCTCCTACCTGACGGGTGTGGTGATCGACCGGATGACCGTCCACACGGGACACCTCGCCGACGGGACCCCGGTCGTGGACGCGTACACCACGGGCGCCGAAGCCGCGAAGCCGTTCGAAGACCGGCTGCCCGAGGTGCTCGGGTTCCTGTCCTCGCGCTTCGGGAAGTACCCGTTCTCCGCGGCCGGCGGCGTCTTCTACCCCGGCGGCACCGGTGGCGGGTTCGAGATGCAGGAGCGGCCCGTGTACCCGGGCGGGGTTCCGCCCGAGCAGTTCACCGACATCGTGCACGAGCAGGCGCACCAGTGGTTCGGCGACAGCGTCGCGGTCGCGCGCTGGTCCGACATCTGCCTCAAGGAGTGCTTCGCCACCTACGCGGATGGCTGTGGCGGGAGGCGAAGGAGGGCCACGACCTCGACGCCGACTACCGCACCGCGCTCGCCGGCGCCGGCCCGGACTTCTGGCAGGTCCCGCTCGCGGACCCGGGTGCCGGCTTCTACGGCGGCTCCTACACCGTCGGCCCGCTCATGCTGCACGCGCTGCGCCGCACCGTCGGCGACGCCGTGTTCTTCCGGACCCTGCGTGATTTCCTCGCGCAGCACCGCGACGCCAACGCCTCCTGGGCCGACTTCGAGCACCTCGCGGCCCAGGAGTACGGCCACGACCTCACCGGCTTCTTCACCGCGTGGGCCCACAGCACCGTGATCCCGCCCGAGCCCTACCTCCACCCCGGAACCCTGAAGGACAACGCATGAGCTGGTACAAAGCGCTCGCCCTCGTCGCGAGCGGAGCGGCGGCGCTCGGCATGGCGCAGCCGCCGGCGATCGGCGCGGACGGCGTCGGCGACCCGTACTTCCCACAGGACGGCAACGGCGGCTACGACGTCTCGCGCTACGACGTGAAGGTGTCGTACGACCCCGCGGATCCCGGTTCGTTCACCGGCGACACCACGGTGCACGCGGCCGCGCGCCAGGACCTCGACCGGTTCGACCTCGACCTGGAGGGCTTCACGGTCTCGGCCGTGACCGTGAACGGCGCGCCCGCGAAGGCGATCGCGCGGTCGGGCGCGCACGAGCTGGTGATCACGCCGCGCACGCGGGTGCTGCGCGGCAGCACCTTCGCCGTGCGCGTCGTGTACTCCGGCAAGCCGGTCGGCGCGAGCTGGCACCGGCTCGTGGGCGGCGGCATCGACGTGAGCGGCGAGCCGCACTCGGCGACGGCCTGGTTCCCGCTGAACGACCACCCGTCGGACAAGGCGGCGTTGCACCTGGAGGCGACCGTGCCGACCGGGTGGACGGTGCTGGGCAACGGGCTGCCCGGCCCGACGACCACCTCCGCCGGCCGCACGACGTTCCGCTGGCACGAGGACCACCCGATCGTCTCCTACGCCACGACGATGGCGATCGACAAGTTCACGGTGCACACCTCGAAGCTCGCCGACGGCACGCCCGTGATCACCGCGTACGGCCAGAACACGAGTTACCTCCCCGACTCCGAGGCGCTGCTGCCGAAGATCATGGGCTTCCTGACGAAGACGTTCGGCCCGTACCCGTTCGACTCGACCGGCGCGATCGTCGTCGCCCCGGAGGCCACCGAGGGCAGCCTCGCGCTGGAGACGCAGACCCGCCCGACCTACGACGGCGCGTTCTTCGACGCCTCGGCCGTCCACGAGCTGGCGCACCAGTGGTTCGGCGACGCGGTGTCCTTTTCGGACTGGCGCGACGGCTGCCTCGCCGAGTGCTTCGCCCAGTACGCCGGGCAGCTGTGGGACGAGGCCGAGAACGGCGCCGACCTCGACGAGAGCTACCGCTCGATCGTCGAGCAGAACGCAGGCGACGCCGCCTACTGGCAGGTGCCGATCTACGACCCGGGCAAGGATCGCCCGCTCGACTACGCGCTCTACGACCGGGGCTCGCTCATGCTCCACGCGCTGCGCCGCACGATGGGCGACGACAAGTTCTTCGGTCTGCTCAAGCACTGGATCTCCGCGCACCGCGACGGCAACGCGTCCTGGCCCGACTTCGAGCACTTCGCGTCGGCGCAGGCGGGCCAGGACCTGTCGGGCTTCTTCACGGCGTGGGCGCACAGCTCCGTGATCCCGCCGGCCCAATACCTGTACCCGGGCTCACTCGCGCGCTGAGCGAGCCGCACTTCACCCGAAATAGTGAAGTGCGCCACCACGCGTCATTCTGTTCACCGGATGTCCTCTCGGTGGGTGTGGCGGTGACCGGCCGGCACGCCCCCCGACTGGCCGGTCACCGCTGTACGCATCCGGCATTCGGGTGCCGCCCGGCGAGGCGATTGGCGCGCCCCGGCGCGGGCCGCAAGACTGGGCCGGTGCAGAGCCCGACCGCCTCCGGATCACCGACCCCCGACGTTTCGCCCGAGCTGGCCGAGCTGGCCGCCGCCTACGGCGTGGCGACCCACTACGAGAACTCCGACCGCGTGGAAGTGCAGGTCGAGGCCGAGGTGGTGGTCGCCGTCCTCGCGCAGTTCGACGTGGACGCCTCGAACGAGGAGTCGATCCGCCGGGCGCTGGAGGGCGTGCGCGCGGCGCGGGCGTCGGCCGACCTGCCGCCCACGATCGTCGTGCGCGCCGGTGACACGCGCGAACTGGGCCGGGAGGTGACCGTCGAGCTGGAGGACGGCACGACCCGCGCCGTCGGCACCACGCTGCCAGCCGACCTGCCGCTGGGCTGGCACCACGTCGTCGACGGCGAGCGCCGGGTGCCGCTGGCCGTGGTCCCGGCGAAGCTGCCCGAGGTGCCCGCCGCGTGGGGCTGGATGCTCCAGCTCTACGCCCTGCACTCGGCCGGGTCGTGGGGGATGGGCGACTTCGGCGACCTGCGGACCACCGCCACGCGCTCGGCCGCCGAGCTCGGCGCCGGCGTGCTGCTGGTCAACCCGGTGCAGGCGTTCGCGCCCGCGCACCCCGTGGAGCGCTCGCCGTACTCGCCGTCGAGCCGCCGCTTCGCGAACCCCGTGTACCTGCGGGTCACCGACACCGAGGCGTTCGCCGGGGCCGACGAGGCCACGCGCGCGAAGGTGCTGGCCCTGGCCCCGGACGCGGTTCCGGACCTCATCGACTACGACGCCGTGTGGGACGCCAAGCGCACCGCGCTGGAGCTGCTGCGCCCGCACCACCCGCGGCCCGTCGAGCTCGACGGCGACCTTCGCGACTTCGCGACGTTCGGCGCGCTGGCCGAGGTGCACGGCGCCGACTGGCGCGAGTGGCCCGAGGCCCTGCACGACCCCGCGAGCCCCGAGGTCGCGGCCGCGCGCGCCGAGCTGGCCGACCGGGTCGAGTTCCACGGCTGGCTCCAGCAGCTGTGCCACGAACAGCTCGACGAGGTCCGCCACGCGGCGCGTGAGGCCGGGATGACGGTGGGGGTCGTGCACGACCTGCCCGTCGGCGTGCACCCCGGCGGCGCCGACACGTGGGCGCTGCGCGAGGTGTTCGCCGCCCGGGTGCGCGTGGGCGCGCCGCCCGACGCGTTCAACCAGCAGGGCCAGGACTGGAACCTCCCGCCGTGGCGGCCCGACCGCCTCGCCGAGGCCGGGTACGCGCCGTTCCGCGACGTCATCCGCGGTGTGCTGCAGCACGCCGACGGCATCCGCGTGGACCACATCGCCGGGCTGTGGCGGCTGTGGTGGATCCCGCCGGGCGAGCCCGCCGGCCGCGGCACGTACGTGCACTACGACGCCGAGGCGATGCTCGGCGTGCTCGCGCTGGAAGCCCACCGCGCCGGCGCCGTGGTGGTCGGCGAGGACCTCGGCACGGTCGAGGACATCGTCACCGAGACCATGCACGAGCGCGGCGTGCTCAGCTCCGCCGTGCTGTGGTTCCAGCGCGACTGGGACGCACCGGGCAAACCGTTCGTCCGCCCCGCGGACTGGGATCCGCACGCGATGGCGAGCATCTCGACCCACGACCTGCCGACGGTGTCCGGCTGGCTCGAAGCGGAGCACGTGCGCGTGCGCGCCGAGCTGGGACTGCTCGACCGGCCCGTGGAGCAGGAGTACACCGAGGCGGCGGCCGAGCGCAGCGCGCTGCTCGACCTCGTTGCGCGCGAAGGCATCCCCGCCGACGACCCGGTGGTGGCCCTGCACACGCTCCTGGCCTCGGCGGCGTCACGCCTGGTGCTCACCTCACCGGCCGACGTGGTCGGCGAACGGCGCCAGCCCAACCTGCCCGGGACGATCGACCAGTACCCTAACTGGCGGATCCCGCTCCCCGTCACCGTCGACGGGTTCTTCGCCGACGCGCGGGTGCGTGCGGCGGTCGCCCCGCTCAAGGCCGCCCGTCCGCTCCCGTAACCGCCCGGGCCGGTCCTCGTGGTTCGAGACCCGCCCGCGCGGGTAAGTCAGTCTTCCCCGAGCAACCCGACAAACCGATGTCCCCCAAGGAGAGTCCCGTGCGTCCCTGGCCCGGAAGGCCCTACCCGCTCGGCGCCACCTACGACGGGGTGGGCACGAACTTCGCCCTGTTCTCCGAAGTCGCCGAGTACGTGGAGCTCTGCCTGTTCGACGAGGACGGCACGGAAACGCGCTCGCGCCTGGAGGAGGTCGACGGCTTCGTCCACCACGGCTACCTGCTCGGCATCGGTCCCGGCCAGCGCTACGGCTTCCGCGTGCACGGCCCGTACGACCCCGAGCGCGGCCTGCGCTGCAACCCGAACAAGGTCCTGATCGACCCGTACGCCAAGGCCCTTTCGCGCGGCGTCGACTGGTCGGAGGCGCTGTTCGGGTACGAGTTCGAGAACCCGGAGCAGCGCAACGACCAGGACTCGGCCGGGCACGTGCCGTACTCGCTGGTGGTCAGCCCGTTCTTCGACTGGGCCAACGACCGCGCGCCGCGCACGCCCTACCACGAGACCGTGATCTACGAGGCCCACGTGCGCGGCATGACGATGACGCACCCGTTCGTGCCCGACCGCCTGCGCGGCACGTACGCCGGGCTCGCGCACCCGGCCGTGATCGAGCACCTGAAGAAGCTCGGCGTCACGGCGGTGGAACTCATGCCGGTGCACCAGTTCGTGACCGACCACGGCCTCGACCAGAAGGGCCTGCGCAACTACTGGGGCTACAACACCATCGGCTTCTTCGCGCCCCACGACGCCTACGCGGCGATGCCGGGCCAGGGCGGGCAGGTGCAGGAGTTCAAGGGCATGGTCCGCGCCCTGCACGAGGCCAACATCGAGGTGATCCTCGACGTCGTCTACAACCACACCGCCGAGGGCAACCACCTGGGCCCGACGTTGTCCATGCGCGGCATCGACAACGAGGCCTACTACCGGCTGGTCGAGGACGACTCGCAGTACTACATGGACTACACGGGCACGGGCAACTCGCTCAACGTCCGCAACCCGCACACGTTGCAGCTGATCATGGACTCGCTGCGCTACTGGGTCACCGAGATGCACGTGGACGGGTTCCGCTTCGACCTCGCCTCCGCGCTGGCGCGCGAGTTCTACGACGTCGACCGTCTGTCCACGTTCTTCGAGCTCGTGCAGCAGGACCCGATCGTGAGCCAGGTCAAGCTCATCGCGGAGCCCTGGGACGTCGGACCCGGCGGGTACCAGGTGGGCAACTTCCCGCCACTGTGGACGGAGTGGAACGGGCAGTACCGCGACACCGTGCGCGACTTCTGGCGCGGCGAGCCGTCGACGCTGGGGGAGTTCGCCTCCCGCATCACGGGTTCGTCGGACCTGTACCAGGACGACGGGCGCCGGCCGTTCGCGTCGATCAACTTCGTCACCGCGCACGACGGCTTCACGCTCGAGGACCTGGTGTCCTACAACGAGAAGCACAACGAGGCCAACGGCGAGGACAACCGCGACGGCGCCGACGACAACCGGTCGTGGAACTGCGGCGTGGAAGGCCCGACCACCGACGAGGAGGTGCTCGCGCTGCGCGCCCGCCAGCGCCGCAACCTGCTCGCCACCGTGCTGCTGTCCCAGGGCGTGCCGATGCTGCTGCACGGTGACGAGCTGGGCCGCACGCAGCAGGGCAACAACAACGCGTACTGCCAGGACTCCGAACTGTCCTGGATGGACTGGGGGCTCGCCAAGGAGAACGTCGACCTCGTCGAGTTCACCGCGGCGCTCACCGCGTTCCGCAAGGCGCACCCGGTGTTCCGGCGCCGCCGGTTCTTCCAGGGAAAGCCGGTGCGCAAGGGCGAGGAGCTCGGCGACATCGCCTGGTTCACTCCGGCCGGCGAGGAGATGACCGAGCAGAACTGGGACGACGGCTTCGGCAAGTCCGTGGTCATCTTCCTCAACGGCGAGGGCATCTCCGACCTCGACCCGCGGGGCATGCCGGTGGTCGACGAGTCGTTCCTGCTCGCGTTCAACGCCCACTACGAGGACATCGCGATGACCTTGCCCGCCAACGGGTACGGCACCGAGTGGACGGTCGTCGTCGACACGGCCACCGGCCAGGTCGGCAAGACCGACGTGGAGCCGATCCCGGGCGGGGGCAAGCACACGCTCGCCGCGCGGTCGCTCGTCGTGCTGCAGCGCACCGGCCGGGAGGAGCAGGAGTGAGCGCGCCGTCCTCGACGTACCGGGTGCAGCTGCGCCCGGAGTTCACCTTCACCGACGCCGCCGGGATCGTCGACTACCTGCGCTCGCTCGGCGCGGGCGCGCTCTACGCGTCGCCGGTGCTCGACGCGACGACCGGCTCCACCCACGGCTACGACGTGGTCGACCCGACGCGGGCGCGGCCGGAGCTGGGCGGCGAGGAAGCCCGGCAGGTGCTGGTCACGCGGCTGGCCTCCGCGGGGCTCACACTCGTGGTCGACATCGTGCCGAACCACATGTCGGTGGAGGTCCCGAAGCTCAACCGCTGGTGGTGGGACGTGCTGCGCCACGGGCCGGCTTCGGAGCACGCGGGTTTCTTCGACATCGACTGGAGCCGCGGCAAGGTGCTGCTGCCCGTGCTGGGCGAGGACGCTGCCGTCGCCGAGCTGACCGTCGAGGGAGAGGAGCTGGTCTACTACGACCACCGCTTCCCGATCGCGCCCGGCACCGGCGAGGGCACGCCGCAGGAGGTGCACGCGCGCCAGAACTACGAGCTCGTCGGCTGGCGCCGCGGCAACGCCGAGCTGAACTACCGCCGCTTCTTCGACATCACCAACCTCGCGGCCGTCACGGTCGAGAAGGCCGAGGTGTTCGCCGAGACCCACGGCGAGGTGCTGCGCTGGGTGGCCGACGGCGACGTCGCCGGCCTGCGCGTGGACCACCCGGACGGCCTGGCCGACCCCGGCGGGTACCTGCGCCGGCTGCGCGCAGGCGCGCCCGACGCGTGGCTGGTCGTTGAGAAGATCCTGCACCCGGGCGAGGCGCTTCCGCAGAGCTGGCCGGTCGACGGCACCACCGGCTATGACGCGCTGAACGAGATCACGGGCGTGTTCGTCGACCCGGCCGCGGAGCCGGCGTTCACGCGGCTCGCGGGCGAGCTGGGCGGGCGCACCGACTATCCCGCCGTGGAAGAAGAAGCGCGGCGGCTGGTCACCGACCGGATCCTCGTGGCCGAGGTGCACCGCATCGCGGGCCTGGTCGACGGCGTCGAGCCGGAAGCCGCGCGCGCCGCCGTGGCCGAGGTGATGATCGCCTTCGGCGTCTACCGCTCGTATCTGCCGGAGGGCGCCGCCGAGTGGACGGCGGCCGTCGAGCGCGCGCGGGCGCGCCGGCCCGACCTGGACGAAGCCCTGACCGCGCTCGATACGCAGGTCCGCGCGGAGCCCGCCGGCGAGCTGGCGACGCGCGTCCAGCAAACGTCCGGCATGGTCGTGGCCAAGGGCACCGAGGACACCACCTTCTACCGCTTCACCCGCTTCGCCGCGCTCAACGAGGTCGGCGGCGACCCGGACCGGTTCGGCCGCACGGTGGCCGAGTTCCACGAGCTGGCCGGGGCCCGCGCCGCCGGCCGCCCGGCGAGCATGACCACGCTGACCACGCACGACACCAAGCGCTCCGAGGACACGCGGGCGCGGCAGGCCGCGCTGTCCGAGCTGGCCGACGAGTTCGGCGACGCCGTGCGCCGCTGGACGAAGCGGCGCGGCATCGACGAGCCGGCGCTCAACCTGCTGGCCTGGCAGACCCTCGTGGGCGCGTGGCCGATCGCGCCCGGGCGCCTGCGCGACTACCTCGACAAGGCGGCCAAGGAGTCGAAGCTCCGCACCACCTGGACCGACCACGACGAGGAGTTCGAGCAGGCCGTGGCCGCGTGGCCCGAGCAGGTGCTGGGCGACGCCGAGCTGGTGGCCGAGATCGAGGAGTTCGTCGGGAAGCTGCGCGGGCCGGGCTGGGTGAACTCGCTGGGCCAAAAGCTGGTGCAGCTGGCCGGGCCGGGCGTGCCGGATGTCTACCAGGGCACCGAGCTGTGGGACTTCTCGCTCGTGGACCCGGACAACCGGCGCGCGGTCGACTACGGCGTGCGCCGCGAGATCCTGGAGCGCGTGCTGGCCGGGGAACAGCCGGAGGTCGACGAAACCGGTGCCGCGAAACTGCTCGTGGTCCACCGGACGCTGACGCTGCGGCGCGAACGGCCCGAGCTGTTCACCGGCTACCGCCCGCTGAAGGCCGAGGGCGCGGCCGCCGAGCACCTGCTGGCGTTCCAGCGCGGCGAGAACCTGGCGGTGGCCGTGACGCGGCTGCCCGTCGGGCTGGAGAAGTCCGGCGGCTGGCGCGACACCGTGCTGCCGCTGACCGACGGCTTCTGGACCGACGTGCTGACCGGGCGGGCGCTCGGCGACGCGCCGCCGGCCGCCGCGCTGTTCGACCGGTACCCGGTGGCTCTTCTGGTGCGAGGGGATTCCTGAATGTTCACCGTGTGGGCGCCCGCCGCGGATCGCGTGCGGGTGCGCGTCGACGGCACTGACCACGAGATGAGCCCAACCGCCGGCGGCTGGTGGCAGGCCGAGGTCACCGGTACCGACTACGCGTTCCTCCTCGGCGACGACGGGAAACCGCTGCCGGACCCGCGTTCGCTGCGCCAGCCGGCCGGCGTCCACGAGGCTTCGCGCGTGTACGACCACGCCGAGTTCGAGTGGACCGACCGCGCGTGGACCGGCCGCCAGCTGCCCGGCGGCGTCGTCTACGAGCTGCACCTGGGCACCTTCACCGAGGGCGGCACGTTCGACTCGGCGATCGAGCGGCTCGGCCACCTCGTGGACCTCGGCATCACGCACGTCGAGCTGCTGCCGGTGAACTCGTTCGACGGCACGGCCGGCTGGGGCTACGACGGCGTGCTCTGGGGCGCGGTGCACGAGCCCTACGGCGGGCCGGACGGCCTCAAGCGCTTCGTCGACGCGTGCCACGCCCGCGGCCTCGCCGTGGTGCTGGACGTGGTCTACAACCACCTCGGCCCGTCGGGCGCCTACCTCGACCGCTTCGGCCCGTACTTCGCCGGCCACACCGACTGGGGCGCGGGCCTCAACCTCGACGGCCCCGGCTCCGACGAGGTGCGCCGGTACGTGCTCGACAACGCGCTGGGCTGGCTGCGCGACTTCCACGTGGACGCGCTGCGGCTCGACGCCGTGCACGCGCTGGTGGACAAGCGCGCCGTGCACCTGCTGGAGGAGCTGGCCACCGAGGTCGGCGAGCTGTCCGCGGCGCTGCGCCGCCCGCTCACCCTGATCGCCGAGTCGGACCAGAACGACCCGCGGCTCGTCACCCCGCGTGAAGGCGGCGGCTACGGCGTGCACGCGCAGTGGTCCGACGACCTGCACCACACGCTGCACGTCCGCATCACCGGCGAGACTTCCGGGTACTACGCGGACTTCGCCGCGCCCGGCGCGCTCGCGAAGACGCTGCGCGAGGTGTTCTTCCACGCCGGCACCTGGTCGTCGTTCCGCGAGCGCACCCACGGCCGCCCGGTGGACACGCGCAAGGTGCCGGGCCACCGGTTCCTCGCGTACCTGCAGAACCACGACCAGATCGGCAATCGCGCCACCGGCGACCGGCTTTCGGCCACCGTCGCGCCGGGCCTGATCGCGGCCGCGGCCGCGGTGGTGTTCTGCTCGCCGTACACGCCGATGGTGTTCATGGGCGAGGAGTGGGCGGCGAGCACGCCGTGGCAGTTCTTCGCCTCCTTCCCGGACCCGGAGCTGGCCGAGGCCGTGCGCACGGGCCGGCGGCGCGAGTTCGGCCGCCACGGCTGGGGCGAGGCCGACGTGCCGGACCCGATGGACCCGGCGACCGTCGCGCGCTCGCGGCTCGACTGGACCGAGCCGCAACAGCCCGGGCACCAGGAGATGCTGCGGACCTACCGCAGGCTGATCCGGCTGCGCCGCGAACGGCCGGAGCTCGCGGACCCGAACCTCGACGGGTTCGTCGTGTGCGCGGCCCCGGACGATTCGTGGCTGGTGCTGCACCGCGGCGCGCTGCGGCTCGCGTGCAACTTCGGCGGAACCCCGGCGACCGTCCCACTGGGCGGGACGCCGGGCGAGATCCTGGCGTCCTGGGACACGCCGGAGTTCGACCATGCCGGTGAATCCGTCCGGCTTCCGGGCGCGTCTTTCGTGCTGGTGGTCACCTCCTGACCGGCGCCTACGCGGGAAGTCCGGCACTTTCCCCGGAAAGTTCAGCCGGGTAGCCGGACCCGCGGGACCGGCCGGTTTGGGAGGATCACCCCATGGCAACACGACCCGCTTCCGACACCCAGGTCCTGGCCGGCCGACCCTTTCCGCTCGGCGCTCACCCGGAAGCCGGAGGGGTGCGGTTCGCCGTCACCTCGGCGGTGGCCGACGCCGTGGAGGTCTGCCTCCTCGGTGACGACGGCAGCGAGCGCCGGATCGAGCTGACCGAGCGGACGTTCGGCGTGTGGCACGGGCTGGTCCCGGGCGTCACGCCGGGCCAGCGCTACGGCTACCGCGTGCACGGCCCGTACGACCCGGCCCGAGGGCTTCGCTGCAACCCGGCGAAGCTGCTCGTGGACCCGTACGCGCACCGGATCAGCGGCCGGTTGACCGACCTCACGGCCGCGCAGGGCTTCGTGGGCGACCCGGACCGCGGTCCCGCGTCCACTGTGGACTCACTCGGCAGTGTGCCGCTCTCGGTGGTCACCTCTCCCGGCGGACCGGACACGGGCGTGCGGCCCGAGGTGCCGTTCGAGGAGTCGGTGATCTACGAGCTGCACGTGAAGGGCTTCACCGAGCTGCACCCGTTCATCCCGGAAGCGCTGCGCGGCACCTACCTGGGTCTCGCGCACCCGGTGGCGATCGAGCACCTCACGCGGCTCGGCGTGACCACAGTGGAACTGCTGCCGGTGCACGCGTTCGCCGACGAGCCGGCGCTGGTGCGCGCGGGCCGGCACAACTACTGGGGCTACTCGCCGCTGGGCTACTTCGCCCCGCACCCGGGGTACGCGAGCGAACCCGGCCGGGAGATCGAGGAGTTCCGGACGATGGTGGCGGCGCTGCACGCGGCCAACATCGAGGTGATCGTCGACGTCGTGTTCAACCACACCTGCGAGGGCGGGCCCGACGGGCCCACGCTGTTCCTGCGCGGCCTCGACGCGCCGGCCTACTACCTGCACACCAAGCGCGGGCAGATGGCCGACATCACCGGCTGCGGCAACACGCTCGACTCGGGCTCGCCGACCGTGGTCCGGCTCGTCACCGATTCGCTGCGGTACTGGACGCAGGAGCTCGGCGTCGACGGCTTCCGGTTCGACCTCGCGAGCACGCTGGGCCGTCCGCGCGGCGGTATGTTCGACCGCGACTCCACCATGCTCACGGCCATCACGACCGACCCGGTGCTGTCGCGGTGCAAGCTCATCGCCGAACCGTGGGACGCGACGGGGGAGGGCTACCGCGTCGGCGACTTCGGCGCGCAGTGGGCCGAGTGGAACGGCCGCTACCGCGACAGCCTGCGCGATTTCTGGCGCGGCGTCACGGGTGTGCGCGACCTCGCCTACCGGCTTTCGGGGTCGTCGGACCTCTACGACCACAACCTGCGCCGGCCGTGGCAGTCGATCAATTTCGTGACCGCGCACGACGGCTTCACGTTGCGGGATCTGGTGTCCTACAACGAAAAGCACAACGAGGACAACGGCGAGGACAACCGCGACGGCACCACCGACAACCGCTCGTGGAACCACGGCGTGGAGGGCGAGACCGACGACCAGGCGATCGTCGCGCTGCGCACCCGGCAGGCGCGCAACCTCTTCGCCACGCTGCTGCTGTCCACCGGCACGCCGATGTTCGTCGCGGGCGACGAGATGTGGCGGACCCAGGGCGGCAACAACAACGCCTACTGCCTCGACGACGAGACGTCGTGGGTCGACTGGACGCCCTCGGCCGCGTCGGAGCCGATGCTCGCCTTCGCCCGGCGGGTGGTGCGTCTGCGCGCGAGCAGCCCCGCGCTGCGCCAGCCGGAGTTCTTCGAAGGCCGCACCACACCCACCGGCAAACCGGACCTCGTCTGGTTCCGGCCCGACGGCGAGGAGTTCGACGAGATCGACTGGTTCGACGAGAGCCGCCGCACGCTGTGCATGTGGATCGACGGCTCCAACTCGCAGGCCCGCAACCGCGAGGGCGAGCTCGTCACCGACCACTCCTGGCTGCTGATCCTGCACGCCGGAGAGGACGACGTGGAGGTGGTGCTGCCCGGACCCGAGTACGGTGCCACGTACAAACCCACGCTGGACACCGGCACTGCCGATGGCAGCCCCGCGTACGTCGGGGCGCTGGATCCGAAGACGCGCATCGTGGTGGCGGCCCGATCGTTGCAGCTGCTCCGAGCGCCGCGGGACTTCGTGCCGGGCCCCCAGCCGCTTTAGCGCGGGGGTCCGGCGGCTCCCGGGGTGCATCGATCAAGAGGTTTCGCAGAAATCGGTCAAGAGATCACTCTCACCCCGGAACGCCGGAATCCCCCTCGTCATCCGGATCGTTGGATGCTGAAATCCAGCGTGGCTATCCCCGAGGAGAAGTGCATGAGCGACGACGGCACTGGATCCGAGCCCGGTCTGCGCATCGGACTGGTCGCGGAGTCGACGAAAACCGAGACCCGCGTCGCGCTGACGCCGGACACCGTGCGCAAGGCCATCGGCCTGGGTTACCGCGTGCTGGTGGAGTCCGGGGCCGGCGTGCGATCGGGGTTCGACGACGAGGCCTACCTGTCCGCGGGCGCCGACGTCACCCCCGATCCGGTGTGGGACGCGGACGTCGTGGTCACCGTCAACGCGCCCGATCCCGGCGAGATCGAGAAACTGGGCCCGGGCACGGTCCTGGTGTCGATGCTGGCGCCCGCGCTGGAGCCGGACCGGCTGGCGGCGCTGGCCGCCCGCGGCGTCACCGCGCTCGCGATGGACGCGGTTCCGCGGATTTCGCGGGCGCAGTCGCTGGACGTGCTCAGCTCGATGGCGAACATCGCCGGCTACCGGGCCGTGATCGAGGCCGCGCACGTGTTCGGCCGGTTTTTCACGGGCCAGGTCACGGCGGCCGGGAAGGTGCCGCCGGCGAAGGTGCTCGTCGCGGGCGCCGGGGTCGCCGGGCTCGCGGCGATCGCCGCGGCCAACAGCCTGGGTGCCGTGGTCCGCGCGACGGACCCCCGGCCGGAGGTGGCCGACCAGGTCCGTTCGCTCGGTGGCGAGTACCTCGCCGTCGAGGTCGAGCAGGAGGCCAGCACCGACGGCTACGCCAAGGCGACCTCGGCGGACTACGACAAGCGGGCGGCGGAGATCTACTCCGAGCAGGCCGCCGACGTCGACATCGTCATCACGACCGCGCTCATCCCGGGCCGGCCCGCGCCGAAGCTGCTCACGGCCGAGCAGGTCGCGTCGATGAAGCCGGGCAGCGTCATCGTCGACATGGCCGCCGCGCAGGGCGGCAACGTCGCCGGCACCGAGGCCGGCGAGGTCGTGACGACCGAGGGCGGGGTCACGATCATCGGCTACACCGACCTGCCGGGCCGGCTGCCCGCGCAGGCTTCGCAGCTCTACGGCACCAACGTGGTGAATCTGCTCAAGCTGCTCACGCCCGGGAAGGACGGCCGGCTCGCGCTCGACTTCGAGGACGTGGTGCAGCGCGGGCTCACCGTGGTCCGCGACGGCGAGGTCCTGTGGCCGCCGCCGAAGGTGTCGGTGAGCGCGGCGCCGCAGGCCGCGCCGGCGGCGCCGAAGCCGGCACCGGAACCCGAGAAGCCCCGCTCGCCGTGGGCGCGGGCGACGGTCGCCGCGGTCGGCGCGGTGCTGCTGTTCCTGGCGTCGGCGTTCGCACCGCCGGAGCTGGCCGGGCACCTCACGGTGTTCGTGCTCGCCATCGTGATCGGCTTCTACGTGATCGGCAACGTGCACCACGCGCTGCACACGCCGCTGATGTCGGTCACCAACGCGATCTCCGGGATCATCGTCGTCGGCGCGATCCTGCAGATCGCCGGCGGCGGGATCGCCACCACCGTCCTGGCCGCCGCCGCCGTGCTGCTGGCCGCCATCAACATCGTCGGTGGGTTCATGGTGACCCGCCGGATGTTGTCGATGTTCTCGAGGAGCTGAGCGAACAGTGCACGCTGAAACGTGGAAGTCGGCGGCGTACCTGATCGCCGCCCTGTTGTTCGTGGCCAGCCTCGCGGGGCTCGCCAAGCACGAGACCTCGCGCCGCGGGGTCTGGTTCGGGATCGCGGGCATGGCGATCGCGCTGATCGCGACCGCGGCCACCGCGCTCGGCCTGGCCTCGGGCCTCGGCATCACGCTGCTGCTCATCGCGCTCGTGATCGGCGCCTCGATCGGCGTGTGGCGGGCGCGCGTGGTCGAGATGACCGGCATGCCCGAGCTGATCGCGCTGATGCACAGCTTCGTCGGCCTCGCCGCGGTGCTGGTCGGCTGGAACGGGTTCCTCGAGGTCGAGGGGAACGACGCGCAGACCGAGCTCGTGGGGTCGCTGCTGGGCATCCACCACGCCGAGGTCGTGATCGGCGTGTTCATCGGCGCCGTGACGTTCACCGGCTCGATCATCGCGTTCCTGAAGCTGTCGGCGCGGATCCCGTCGGCGCCGTTGCAGCTGCCGGGCAAGAACATGCTCAACCTCGGCGCGCTGGTCGTGTTCGCGGTGCTCACGGTGTTCTTCGTGATCACTCCCGCCACATGGCTGCTCGTGGTGGTCACGGTGCTCGCGCTGGCGCTCGGCGTGCACCTGGTCGCGTCGATCGGCGGCGGGGACATGCCGGTGGTCGTGTCGATGCTCAACAGCTACTCCGGCTGGGCCGCGGCCGCGTCGGGCTTCCTGCTGGGCAACGATTTGCTGATCATCACCGGCGCGCTCGTCGGCTCTTCCGGTGCGTACCTGTCCTACGTGATGTGCAAGGCGATGAACCGGTCGTTCATCTCCGTCATCGCGGGCGGCTTCGGCGCGCCGGCGACCAGCGGCCCGGCCGAGGTCACGGGCGAGCACCGCGAGATCGACGCCGCCGGGGTGGCCGAGCTGCTGGCAGGCGCGAGCTCGGTGGTCATCACGCCGGGGTACGGCATGGCGGTGGCGCAGGCGCAGTCGCCGGTGGCCGAGCTGACGCGGCGGCTGCGGGAGCAAGGCGTGAACGTCCGGTTCGGGGTGCACCCCGTCGCCGGCCGGCTGCCCGGGCACATGAACGTGCTGCTCGCCGAGGCGAAGGTGCCCTACGACATCGTCCTGGAGATGGACGAGATCAACGACGACCTCGCCGACACCGACGTCGTGCTCGTCATCGGGGCCAACGACACCGTGAACCCGTCGGCCGCGGAGGACCCGGGCAGCCCGATCGCCGGCATGCCGGTGCTGCGGGTCTGGGAAGCCGGCAACGTCGTGGTGTTCAAGCGGTCCATGGCGCCGGGCTACGCGGGTGTGCAGAACCCGTTGTTCTTCCGCGAGAACAGCCAGATGCTCTTCGGCGACGCCAAGGAGCGGGTGCAGGACATCCTCGCCGCGCTGCCGGCCCGCGTCGGCTGAGCCGGTAGTCGTCCACCGCGCCGCCGGACCGGGAGAGCCCCCGGACCGGCGGCGCGGTGCTGTGTCCGGCGCCCACTGTGGACAGTCGGGCGCGAATCCGCCGGGGTCGTCGACTCGCGCGAGGAACTGTGAACGTTGTTCGACTTCTGTGTTACGGGGAAACTGCGAAAAACAGGCTCAGGTGATTGTTCCGCCGTTCGAGTTGCGCCCGCTGCGAACGTGTGGGAAAGGGCGGAAACTCCGGCCGGCCGGATCCGTTTCGCCCGACCGGGTGGCGGGTACAACCGTAAAAGGCCCCGCTGTCAAGGGCTTTGAGGGAATCAGGCACACTGACCGTGCTCGCGTTCGCACGGAAATCAGCACAGCCAAGAGGGGCGTTGCCATGACCGGCCGGCTCGGTATCGACGACGTCAACCCGACCGTCAGCTGCGGTCGGTACCCGGCGAAAGCCGTTGTGGGAGAACACTTTCCGGTCTCCGCCACGGTGTGGCGCGAGGGTCACGACGCCGTGGCGGCCACCGTCGCCTGGCGCGGTCCGGGTGACCGGGTGTCGCGTCAGACGCGGATGGCCGAACGCGGCAAGGGCCTGGATCTGTTCGCCGCCGTGATCGTGCCCGACACCGAAGGCCTGTGGACCTACCGCGTGGACGCCTGGAGCGATCCGTGGGCGACGTGGGAACACGCCGTCGAGGTCAAGATCGCTGCGGGACAAGGACCCGAGGACCTCGCGAACGACCTGGAGAACGGCGCGCGGCTGCTCGAGCGCGTGTCCCGCCGGCCCGAGCGCCGCGGCGAGCGCGCGCTGCTCGCGGGCGCGGCGGCGGACCTGCGCGACGCCGGCCGCGATCTCGGCGAGCGCGTGGGCGCCGCGCTTTCGCCCGAAGTGCGCCACTTGATGCACGAATTCCCCGTGCGGGAACTGATCACCAAGGGCAAACCGCTGAAGCTGTGGGTCGACCGCAAACGCGCGGCCTTCGGTTCCTGGTACGAGTTCTTCCCGCGGTCCACGGGCGGGGTCGACGAGCACGGCAATGCGGTGCACGGCACGTTCGCCACCGCCGCGCGTTCACTCGACCGGGTGGCGAACATGGGCTTCGACGTGGTCTACCTGCCGCCGATCCACCCGATCGGGCGAGTGAACCGCAAGGGTCCGAACAACACCCTCGTTGCCACTCCCGACGACGTCGGCTCGCCGTGGGCCATCGGCGCCGACGAGGGCGGGCACGACGCGATCCACCCGGACCTCGGCACGTTCGACGACTTCGACGCGTTCGTCGCCCGTGCGGAGGAACTCGGCATGGAGGTGGCGCTCGACCTCGCGCTGCAGGCCGCGCCCGACCACCCGTGGGTGCTCAAGCACCCGGAGTTCTTCACCACCCGCCCGGACGGCACGATCGCGTACGCCGAGAACCCGCCGAAGAAGTACCAGGACATCTACCCGGTCAACTTCGACAACGACCCGCGCGGCATCTACGACGAGGTGCTCCGCGTCGTGCTCCACTGGGTGTCGCACGGGGTGCGCATCTTCCGGGTGGACAACCCGCACACCAAGCCGCCGGACTTCTGGGCGTGGCTGATCCAGTCGGTCAAGGACGCGCACCCCGACGTGCTGTTCCTGGCCGAGGCGTTCACGCGCCCGGCGCGGCTGTGGGGCCTGGCGAAGCTCGGTTTCACCCAGAGCTACACCTACTTCACCTGGCGCACGAGCAAGGACGAGCTGACCGAGTTCGGGACCGACCTGGTCGAGCACTGGAACGAGGGCCGCCCCAACCTGTTCGTGAACACCCCGGACATCCTCCACGAGTCGCTGCAGCACGGCGGCCCGGGCATGTTCGCGCTGCGGGCGGCGCTGGCCGCCACGCTGTCGCCGACGTGGGGCGTTTACTCCGGGTACGAGCTCTACGAGCACCAGCCGGTGCGCGAGGGCAGCGAGGAGTACCTCGACTCGGAGAAATACCAGCTGCGTCCGCGCGACTTCGAGCGGGCGCTGGCCGAAGGCCGTTCGCTGGAACCGTGGCTCACGAAGCTCAACACGATCCGCAAGAACCACCCGGCGTTGCAGGGCATGCGGACCCTGCGGTTCCACCACGTCGACAACGGCGCGCTGCTCGCCTACTCCAAACAGGACCCGGCGACCGGCGACACCGTCGTCACGGTGGTGAACCTCGATCCGCACGGTGCGCAGGAAGGCACCCTGTGGCTCGACCTGGAGTCGCTCGGCTTCGACTGGCACGAGCGGCTCATCGCCCACGACGAGGTCACCGGGGAGACCTGGGACTGGGGCCAGGCCAACTTCGTCCGGCTCGAACCGTGGCGTGCCGTCGCGCACGTCGTCGCGGTCCGCCGCCGGCTCGCCGGGTAACCGGGTCCCCTGAACGAATTTTCCAGCCACCCTGCACGCACGGCACGCGGCAGGGACGATCGAACGTACCGCCGGACGCGGGACGAGGTGGAGTTTGATGGACGACGAGAGCCGGCCCGACGCAGCTCTGGGCCTGGACGGTGTTCCGCACACGGGTGAGGCGATGACCGCCGAGGGCCTGCTCGTGGAACCGCAGGCGGACGAGTTCGCGCACGCCGAAGAGGCGCCGCGCGACCCGCACTGGTTCAAGGGCGCCGTGTTCTACGAGGTGCTCGTGCGTGCCTTCACCGACTCGAACGGTGACGGCACGGGCGACCTGCGCGGGCTCGCGAGCCGGTTGGACTACCTGGAGTGGCTCGGCGTCGACTGCCTGTGGCTGCCGCCGTTCTACGCGTCGCCGCTGCGCGACGGCGGTTACGACATCAGCGACTTCCGCTCGGTGCTGCCGGAGTTCGGCACCGTCGAGGACTTCGTGTACCTGCTCGGCGAGGCGCACCGGCGCGGGATCCGCGTGATCACCGACCTGGTGCTCAACCACACCTCCGACGCGCACCCGTGGTTCCAGCAGTCGCGTTCGGACCCGGACGGCCCGTACGGCGACTACTACGTGTGGAGCGAAGACGATTCGCGCTACGCCGACGCCCGCATCATCTTCGTCGACACCGAGACGTCGAACTGGACCTACGACCCGGTGCGCGGCCAGTTCTACTGGCACCGCTTCTTCAGCCACCAGCCGGACCTCAACTACGAGAACCCGGCCGTGCAGGAAGCGATGATCGACGTGCTGCGGTTCTGGCTCGACCTCGGCATCGACGGGTTCCGGCTCGACGCCGTGCCGTACCTGTTCGAGCAGGAGGGCACCAACTGCGAGAACCTGCCGCGCACGCACGAGTTCCTCAAGCGCTGCCGCAAGGTCGTCGACGACGAGTTCCCCGGCCGGATCCTGCTGGCCGAGGCGAACCAGTGGCCCTCGGACGTGGTCGAGTACTTCGGCGACCCGGACGTCGGCGGCGACGAGTGCCACATGGCGTTCCACTTCCCGCTGATGCCGCGCATCTTCATGGCGGTGCGGCGCGAGTCGCGGTTCCCGATCTCGGAGATCCTGCTGCAGACGCCGCAGATCCCGAGCGGCACGCAGTGGGGCATCTTCCTGCGCAACCACGACGAGCTCACGCTCGAGATGGTCACGGACGAAGAGCGCGACTACATGTACTCCGAGTACGCCAAGGACCCGCGGATGAAGGCCAACATCGGCATCCGCCGGCGCCTGGCGCCGCTGCTGGACAACGACCGCAACCAGCAGGAGCTCTTCACCGCGATGCTGCTCTCGCTGCCGGGCTCGCCCGTTCTGTACTACGGTGACGAGATCGGCATGGGAGACAACATCTGGCTCGGCGACCGCGACGCGGTCCGCACCCCCATGCAGTGGACGCCGGACCGCAACGCCGGCTTCTCCTCCTGCGACCCCGGCCGCATCTACCTGCCGGTGATCATGGACCCGGTCTACGGGTACGAGGCCCTCAACGTCGAGGCCCAGTCGAACAACGTGTCGTCGCTGCTGAACTGGACGCGGCGGATGATCGAGGTGCGCAAGCAGCACCACGCGTTCGCCGAGGGCGACTTCGTGGACCTCGGCGGGTCCAACCCGAGCGTGCTGGCGTACAAGCGCCAGTGGCGCCGCCCGGACGGGCGCGAGGACGTGGTGCTGTGCGTGAACAACTTGTCGCGCTTCCCGCAGCCGGTGGAGCTCGACCTGGCCGGCCACCGCGGCTCGGTACCGGTGGAGCTCACCGGCGGGGTGCGGTTCCCGGAGGTCGGTGAACTTCCGTACCTGCTCACGCTGCCCGGACACGGGTTCTACTGGTTCCAGCTCCTTGAGCGGGAAGCCGAAGGCGAAATGAGGTGAGTGCCTTGAGCGACCACGGGCACCTGGTCGAGCAGCTCGTCGCGGAGCTGCCGGCCTGGCTTCCGGCGCAGCGGTGGTTCGCGGGCAAGGACCGGCCGATCACGGCCGTCCGCCCGCTCGCGTCCACGGTGCTGGTCGAAGGCGACCCGCAGCTGCTGCACGTGGTCGTCGAGGTGGTGCAGGGCGAGCGGTCCGAGCCGTACCAGCTGCTGGTCGGGCGCCGTTCGCACCCGCCGGAGATCTCGTCGTCGGCGTGGATCGGCGCCGACGGCGGCCTCAACTTCTACGAGGCGAGCGGTGACGCGGACCTGACCGCGGTGCTGCTGGACCACGTGGTGGCCGGCGACCGCGTCGGCCCGCTCGTGTTCGAGCACGAGCCCGGTGCGCAGCTCACCGGCGGGCTGCGCGCGCGGCCCATCACCTCCGAGCAGAGCAACACGTCGCTGGTGTACGGCGGGCAGTACATCCTCAAGCTGTTCCGCAAGCTCAGCCCGGGGACGAACAAGGACCTGCTGCTGCACCGCGCGCTGCAGAAGGCCGGCTGCGAGCACATCGCCGAGGTCGTCGGCTCGATCACCGGCGAGCTCGCCGGGGAGCCGGCGACGATCGCGATGCTGCAGGTGTTCCTGCCCGACGCCGTCGACGGCTGGGCCATGGCCACCACGAGCGTGCGCGACCTGATGGCCGAGCCGGAGCTGCGGCCCGACGAGGTCGGCGGCGACTTCGCCGGCGAGGCCGAACGCCTGGGCGCGGCGGTGGCGCACGTGCACACCGACCTCGCCGCGGCGCTGGGCGCGCACCCCGTGGACGAGTCCGAACTCGAGCGCACGGTGGCGGGCATGACCGAGCGGCTCGACCGGGTCGCGCGCGAGGTCCCGCAGTTGGCCGAGCACGCGCCCGCGCTGCACAAGGTGTTCGACGCGCTGCGCGACCTGCCGCCGGGCCGGCCGGGGATCTCGATGCAGTACATCCACGGCGACCTGCACCTGGGCCAGGTGCTGCGCACGGTCGGCGGCTGGCTGCTGCTCGACTTCGAGGGCGAACCGGCCGCGCCGCTGGAGGAGCGGCACGCCCTGCGGTCGCCGCTGCGCGACGTCGCGGGCATGCTGCGCTCGTTCGACTACGCGGCCCGGCAGCTGCTGGTGGGCCAGCCGGACGACCCGGCGCTGACCGAACGCGCGCTCGAATGGACGCGCCGCAACCGCACGGCCTTCTGCGACGGGTACGCCGGGGCCGCCGGCCCGATCGGCGACCCGCGCGAGCACGGAGAGCTGCTTCGTGCGTTCGAACTCGACAAAGCGGTGTACGAAGTGGCCTACGAGCACGCGAACCGGCCCGACTGGCTGGCCGTGCCCATGGCGGCGATCGCCCGCATCGCCCACGGAGGTGAGTGAAGACGTGAACGCGGTTTCCCGGGATCTGCCCGCGGCGGCTCCGTCCCCGCAGGACATCGACCGGCTGCTGGCCGGCTCGCACCACGACCCGCACTCGGTGCTCGGCGTGCACGCCCAGGGGACGGTGGGCATCGGCAGCACGAGCCCCGGCACCGTCGTGGCGCGCGCGTTGCTGCCCGGGGCGAAGTCCGTCTCCGTGCTGGCGGGGGCGCGGCGGTTCCCGCTGGAGCGCGTGGCCGACGCGTTGTTCGCGGCCCCGCTGCCCGAGCACCCGGGCGACTACCGGCTCGAGGTCGACTACGACGGGCACACCGTGGTCACCGACGACCCGTACCGCTGGCTGCCGACCGTCGGCGAGCTCGACCTGCACCTCATCGGCGAAGGCCGCCACGAACGGCTGTGGGACGTCCTCGGCGCTCACGTGCGCGACTACGACACGCCCCACGGCGCGGTCGAAGGCGTGTCGTTCGCCGTGTGGGCGCCGACCGCGCGCGGCGTGCGGGTGATCGGCGACTTCAACGGCTGGGAGGGCCGCGGGCACGCGATGCGCTCGCTCGGCTCGTCGGGCGTGTGGGAGCTGTTCGTGCCCGACGTGCCGGTCGGCTCCTGCTACAAGTTCCGGATCCTCGGCGCCGACGGGCACTGGCACGAGAAGGCCGACCCGATGGCGTTCGCCACCGAGGTGCCGCCCGCGACCGCGTCGAAGGTCACGAAGTCGGCCTACACGTGGGCCGACGACGAGTGGACCGCCCGGCGCGAGGCGACGAACTGGGCCGACGCCCCGATGAGCGTCTACGAGGTCCACCTCGGCTCGTGGCGGCCGGGGCTGGACTACCGCGAGCTGGCCGACCAGCTGGCCGATTACGTGACCGACACCGGCTTCACCCACGTCGAGTTCCTGCCGGTGGCCGAGCACCCCTTCGGCGGTTCCTGGGGCTACCAGGTCACCTCGTACTACGCGCCGACCTCCCGCTTCGGCTCGCCAGACGACTTCCGCTACCTCGTGGACCACCTGCACCAGCGGGGGATCGGCGTGCTCGTGGACTGGGTGCCCGCGCACTTCCCGCGCGACATCTGGGCGCTGGCGCGCTTCGACGGCAGCCCGCTGTACGAGCACGAGGACCCGCGCCGCGGCGAGCAGCCCGACTGGGGCACGCTCGTGTTCAACTTCGGCCGCAACGAGGTGCGCAACTTCCTCGTCGCCAACGCGCTGTACTGGCTCGAGGAGTTCCACCTCGACGGCCTGCGCGTGGACGCCGTCGCGTCGATGCTCTACCTCGACTACTCGCGCAAGGACGGCGAGTGGCTGCCCAACGAGTACGGCGGCCGCGAAAACCTCGACGCCGTGCGGTTCCTGCAGGAGCTGAACGCGACCGTCTACAGGCGACACCCTGGTGTGGCGATGGTGGCCGAGGAGTCCACCGCGTGGCCCGGCGTCACGCGGCCGACGCACCTCGGCGGGCTCGGCTTCGGCTTCAAGTGGAACATGGGCTGGATGCACGACACGCTGCGCTACCTCGGCCACGAGCCGATCCACCGCGCCTACCACCACAACGAGATGACGTTCTCGCTCGTCTACGCGTGGAGCGAGAACTTCGTGCTGCCGCTCTCGCACGACGAAGTGGTGCACGGCAAGGGTTCGCTGTGGCAGCGCATGCCGGGCGACGACTGGAACAAGGCGGCGGGACTGCGGTCGCTGCTGGCGTTCATGTGGGCCCACCCGGGCAAGCAGCTGCTGTTCATGGGCGGCGAGTTCGGGCAGCCGCAGGAGTGGTCGGAGTCGCGCTCGCTCGACTGGCACCTGCTGGAGCAGCCGCTGCACCGCGGCGTGCAGGACCTGCTGCGCCGCCTCAACGACATCTACCGGTCCACGGCCGCGCTCTTCAGCGGCGACGTGCGGCCGGAGGGTTTCCAGTGGATCGACGCCAACGACTCGGCCGGCAACGTGCTCAGCTTCCTGCGCATCGGCTCCGACGGTTCGCGGCTGGCGTGCATCGCGAACTTCGCGGGCGTGCCGCACCACGACTACCGCGTGGGCCTGCCCGCCGCCGGGCGCTGGACCGAGCTGCTGAACACCGACGCCGAGGTCTACGGCGGGTCCGGGGTCGGCAACCTGGGCGCGGTCGAGGCGGTCGCCAAGCCGTGGCACGGCTTGGCGGCCTCGGCGGTGCTGCAGCTGCCGCCGAGCGGTGTCCTGTGGTTGCTGGAGGAGGCCCCGGTTACCGCCGAGTGAGGTTGTCGGAAAATTCCTCACGTCAATCCTTGCCGGTGAACAACCGGTCGGGTTAGCTTTGTTGCCATCCACAACAAACCCGGGGTGGCGCCGCCAGGCCGCCCCTCGAGTGACGAGGGATGACGACGATGAAGTCTCCGAAGACGTCTGCCCGGTGGCGGCTGCTGGCGATTCCGGCTGCGCTGGCCGTGGCGGGAGCCGTGACGCTCACGGCGACACCGGCCGGCATCGCGGCTCCGGCGAGCCCGGCCGCCACGTTCACCGACGACTTCGACGGGCCCGCGGGCAGCCCGGCCGACGGCTCGAAGTGGAACTACGAGACCGGCGACAACGTGAACAACCACGAGCGCGAGTGGTACACCTCCGGCGCGGCCAACGCGGCGCTCGACGGCCAGGGGCACCTGGTGATCACGGCCAAGCAGGAGAGCTCCGGCAACAATTGCTGGTACGGCCCGTGCGAGTACACCTCGGCGCGGCTCAACACCTCCGGCAAGTTCTCCACGAGCTCCGGCCACGTCGAGGTCCGCATGAAGCTCCCGCGCGGGCAGGGCATGTGGCCGGCGTTCTGGATGCTCGGTGGCGGCAACTGGCCGACCGACGGCGAGATCGACGTCATGGAGAACATCGGCAAGGAGCCGAACACCGTGCACGGCACGATCCACGGCCCGGGCTACTCCGGTGCCAACGGCATCGGCGCGGCCTACAACGGCCCGAACTTCTCCGACGACTTCCACACCTACGCGGTGGACTGGTCCACGAACAAGATCGTGTGGTCGGTGGACGGCAACGCCTACGAAACGCGCACGCCGGCCGACCTCAACGGCAACAAGTGGGTCTACGACCACCCGTTCTTCCTCATCCTCAACCTCGCCGTGGGCGGCGACTGGCCGGGTGACCCGGACGGTGGCACGCAGTTCCCGCAGCAGCTCGTGGTCGACTACGTGCACGTGAGCTGATCGTCTACTTCGGACTGTTTCGCGGTGGTGCACGCCACCGGACGCCTCCGCGAATTCGGGCCGCGGCGGCGGGCGGAGATCGGGTGGGCGCGGATCTCCGCGGCTTCGCCCGGCTCGACTTGCGGCGAGCCGGGCGAAGCTCCGGAACCGGGTCTCCGGTACTTGTCCACTGCGGATCTACAACCAGCCGCGTTCTTTCGCGTTCATGCCGGCCTGGAAGCGGGTCGTCGCGTTGAGCTCGGTCATCAGCCGCTGCACGCGCCGCTGAGTGGTGCGGGGACTCCAGCCGAGGGCGCGGCCGATGCCGGCGTCGGTCTGGCCCGCGGCGAGCAGAGTCAGCAGTGTCATGCTCTCGGGATCGCGGTCCGGCGACGGGTCGGTGAACGCCTCGGCGATCGGCACGGCGCGGTCCCACTCCGCTTCGAACAGCGTGACGAGTGCGTCGAGCAGGGCCGAGGCGTGGATGATGTAGGCCGCGTCGACGACGTGCGGTGACGAGCTGATCGGGATCACCGCCACCTCCTCGTCGGCCATCACCATCTTGATCGGCAGCTGCGGGCGCACGCGCGAACGTTCCCCGTGGGTGCCGCTCAGCAGGATGTCGTTCTGCAGCCGGCCGGGCACGGCGATCGCCTCGCGGTCGTAGATCACGCGGAAGACGATGCCGGCCTTGAGCCGCCGGTGTTCCAGGTCGAGGTTGCCCCCGGGCGCGCTGACGTAGGGCGGCCGGTCGAACCCGCGGATCTGCGTGCGGGCCTCGTCCTGCAGCCGGCGCACGCGGGCGTCGAGGTTCTCCGCGCCGGTCACGACCTCGACGAGCTCGGCGGGGTGGGTGAACCGGCTGGCTTCCCGGTGCACGGTCATCAGGTCCTCGATCGCCGCGCGGGCGCTTCGCAGCTCGGCCGCGCGTTCGGCCGCGAGCGCACCCAGTGCGATGTCGGGGGCCGCGGCGAGGTAGCGCGCGGGCCGCCCGGGCACCCGGCTCGCCATGCCGCTCGCGGTGAGCCGCGAGAGCGCCCGCGTCACCTGCTGGGCGGAAAGTCCGGATTGTTCCACCAGGTCCACGGCTCGCGTGCGCGGATGGCCGAGCAGCGCCGTGTAGACCTGCGCGTCCGTGGCCGGGACGCCGAGCGCGTCGAGGTCCCGCAGCTGCTGGCGGGAACCCGCCACTTGGCGACTATTGGTCATGGTGGCTATCTTGCGCCACCGCGGCCACCGCTGGGAAATTGATCCGATCACTGGCCGACCGGTCGGTGATCCCCGTCCCCGACCCCTGTGAACTCCCCGTCCCCCCGACCCGAAAGGGAGCCAGGTGCCCCGCGCCCGAACGATCCCGTTTCGCCGTGTCCTGACCGCTGTGACCGCGGCCGCGACCTTCGCCGGTCTCGCAGTCGCTCCGGCCACCGCCGCACCCGAGCCCGATCAGCCACCACCTTCGAGACACGTCGCGATGCCCGATGGCGGCAGCATCACCGTCGACCCCGACGGCACCGCGACCCGCACCGACGCCCACGGCAAGACGCTCGGCAAGACCGTGCTCGCGCTGCCGCAGGGGACTTCCCCACTCGGCGCGCTGGCGCCGACCGACGACGCCGTGCGCGCCGCCTTCACCCGCAGCGCCACGCCCGAGCAGCCGAGTGACGTGCTCGTGCAGCTCGCCGCCTCCACGGCCGTGACCGGCGCGCCGCTCGCGGCCGGTCGCCGTGCGGCCAAGACGTCGGACAACGGCGTCAACGCGGCGCTGGCCGCGGTCGGCGCGACCTCCGTCGAACCGGTGTTCCCCGACGTCACCGACGTGCCCGCGCTGGCCAAGACCGTGCTGGTGCACCTCGCCGACAGCAAGCACACCGATGCCGCCGTGCAGAAGCTCGCCGCCACGCCCGGCGTGGTGAGCGCGCAGCCCGACCGCCGCGTCTCGGCGATGTCGACCGGCCCCGTGCCCGTGCCGCAGCCGAAGGTGAAAGCGGCGAAACTGCCGCAGGCGCACCAGAAACCGCCGACCGGCCTGCCGTCGAACTACGGCGTGACGTCGTCGGCGCAGAGCTACCTCGACGCCGGCGGCACCAACGCGCTCGGTACGTACAGCCTCCTGCACGGGAAGCTCCCGGGCAGCGGCGAGATCATCACCAACGTCTCGCTCGGCGACCTCACCGACCAGAGCATGGCCGACGCGGGCGACACCTACGTGCGCAACTACGGCCCGACCACCGTCGTGCAGGGCGGCCAGCGCTACCTCGATGTGCCGTCGATGCCGCTGATCCCCACCTACACCGCCGACTCCTCGGGCCGGCTCGACCCGCTCGGCTCCGTGGAGAACGAGGACCCCGCGCTCGGCGAGGTGCTGCTCGACTTCGGCGTGATGGCCCCGCTGCCGCACGACGCGCAGCGCGCCGGCGCCCAGGGTGACGGCTTCACCGACCTGCTCGGCATCGCGCCCGGCGCGCAGTACCGGCTGGTGGTGCCGCAGGAGCCGACGCTCGACCAGATCTCCGTGGCGCTGCTGGCCGCCGCGCGCCAGACCCCGCGGCCGGACGTGATCACCGCGAGCCTCGGCGTCGGCACCGACAGCGCGGGCTTCCCGGGCCGCTACCTCGAAGACGACCCGGTGGCGCAGGCGGTGATCTCGACGATCGTGAACCAGTACCACATCGTCGTCACCATCTCGTCCAACGACGGCACGCGCCTCTACACCCCGGCCGCGGTCGGCCCGGACGGCGGCAGCACGCCCACCGACGTGACGCGCGACGCCCGCGCGACCACGGACATCGCCGACGACCAGTTCTCCACCACCCCGACCAAGGTGCTCGACAGCGGCGCGATCGCCGTCGGCGGCACCACGCTCGACGACACGCTCGCCGTGCCGCAGCAGGCCGGCGGCGCGGCCGCGCACAACCCGACCTTCGCCACCACCCGCACCGACGGGGGCGGGAACTTCTCCTCCGGCTTCGGCACGCGCGTGGACGTTTCCGCGCCCAGCGACAACATCCTCGTCGTCGAGCACACGCAGAGCGGCGGCGCGCAGGACGTGACGCCGGTACTCAACGGCGGCACGTCGGCGTCCGCGCCGATGACCGCGGCCGCGGCGGCGGTGGTGCTGCAGGCGGCGAAGCTGGCCGGCCGTTCACTGAGCCCGGCCGACGTCCGCTCGGTCCTGCAGCACACGGCGCGGCCGGTCGCGTCGCCGCCGCAGATGGACCGGCCCGTGACGGTCGGTCCGCAGATCGACGTGACGGCGGCGGTGCAGTCGGTGCTCGGTGATCGGCATGCGGAGCCGGCGATCGCGGGGGTTTCCGTGGCGCACCGCGTGACCGTGGGCGGGCTCGGCGGTTCCTTCACCGAAAACGCCGACGGCGGCCGCATCGACCTCGACACCGGCGGCACGGGGGAGGGCCTCGTCGGCCCGGTCACCGTCGGCGCCGACGTGGTGGGTGCGCCGGATCACGCGACGTACGCGCTGAAGATCCACGGGCACGAGTTCACTTCGGACGTTCCGGCCGTGCGGCTGAGCCCGAAGGAAATCCTGGCCGCGGCGGGACTTCCGGTGGTGTCCACAGAGGACCGATCCGTGCCCGTCACCTTCGAGGTCCGCTCGGGACACCGCGTGGTCGCGTCGGCCGCGCAGACGCTCACCTTCGGACCGGCCGACGGCACCTACGCCGAGGCACTCGCCCCGGTGGCGCCGGCAACCGTGGCCGTGGGCAAGGACGTGCGGGTGCACTACGACCTCACCGGCGTGCGGAACCTCTCGAACCCGCAGGTGGTCGTGTCGACGCTGGGGCACTGGAACCCGGTCAACGCGCCGCTGTTCGGCACTTCGTTCGTCGCGCCGGTCACCGCGACTTCCGGTGACGTGGTCGTGCCGGCTTCGGCTTTCGCCGGCGGGGCGGGCGTCTACGGCGTCGGGATCGTGCAGCGTTCGGTGACCGGCACCGCCGGCGACCCGACTTACGGCGAGTTCACCGCGATCCGCGTCGGCGGCGCGGCGCAGCGGCCCGACGCGCCGATCCTCACGGCGGGCGGGATTTCCGGGCACTTCGTGGAGATCACGCGGGCGGCGCCGGCGTTCTCGCTCGGCTACGACGTGCGCGGCGTGCCGGGTGCGACCGGCGCCGCGGTGGAGGTGTCGGCTCCGGCGCCGACGTTGTACAACTCGCTCAACACCGTGACCAACGCCAACGGCGACCGGCGCGACCAGGGTGGCCCGAGCGCGGGATCTGTTGCGTACCAGCAGCTTCCGGCGCGTAACGGCGTCGCGAAGCTGGACGCGGTGAAGCTCGGGCTGGGTGGTTCGGTGGCCTACGACGTGCGCGTGCTCGCCACCGACCGCCAGGGCAAGGTGCTCGGTCAGGCGTCGCCGACGTCGTTCCTCGCGGTCGATGACGGCTATGCGCCCGGAAACGCCGTGGTGACGAGTTTCGCGGCGGCGGCTCAAGGTCTGTCGTACGCGGCGCTGCGCGCGCCCGGCGGTGGTGAGGCGGTGCAGGAGTACGACGCCGTGAAGGGCACGTACGGGCGGGTGCTCACGTCCGACCCATCCGGCGACGGCGGCTACCAGGTGCTCGGCGCGGACGCTTCGGCGCACCGGCTGGCGTTGCTGCACTTCACCAACGCCGGGTGGACGCTGGAGACGTACGACACGACGTCGTTGCAGCGGGTGGCTTCCGTGACCGCGGACGGCTACTCGGTGCAGGGCGGCCGCGTGGACGCGACCCGGCACCGCGTGGCGATCCTGGCCAAGCGGACGGCGGACAACACCGACTTCGTCCTGCCGCTGACCCTGGCCGACGGCGCCCTCGGCACGCCGCTGCTCGCGGACCCGCCGGGTGCCGTGGCGGGCGCGTTCAAGATGATCGAGCTCGACCAGGCCACCGGTCTGGTCTACCTCGCGCGCACCGGCGGCGGCCCGATCTGCTTCGGCGGCGGCGCGGCCTCCATGGCGAGCGTCGACCTCGACTCCGGCACGACGACCCTGTCGGGCGCGGGCAGCGTCTGCGCCGGCGCCATGGCCTACGACGAGGGCGCGAACAAGCTGTACCAGCTCGTGTACCGCTCGGTGAGCCTCAACATCGTCGGCACCACCTCGCTGGGCTCCATCGCGGGCGACACGCTGACCGCGGGGGAGTCGTACACGGTGCGCCAGCAGCAGGCGGCCTTCCTCGCCGTGGACGGCGTGCACCACCTCGGCCTGGTCGCCTTCCGCACGCCCCCGGTGATCTCGCAGTTCGGCAAGGTGGGCGGCGTGATCACCGACAACAACGCCACGAGCCAGCTCGCCGTGATCGACCTGGCGACCGGCAAGCAGCTGTCGGTGGTTTCCGGCCTGAACTTCGTGTCGAGCCCCTTCGGCGGCGAGTACAACTCCCTCACCGAACGCTCGGTGCAACTCGACCCCGCCACCCGCACGGGCTGGGTGCCTTCCTACGACGGGAGGCAGTTGCAGCAGTTCCGGTACTGAGGTTTCGGTGATCGCGGCGGGGCTGGTCCAGGGTGGACCGGCCCCGCTGTGGTTTTGGTGGGCAGGTGTGGGCCGGCTTTGGCGCGGCGCGTGGTCGCGGTTGGGCAGAACGCGCGGCGTCGGGTCGGCGGCTCGGCGGTCTGCCGCGGGTGGGTGAGGGTGCTTTCGTGATTCGGCGGCTTGCTGAGTGCCCTTCCTGCCGGTCCATGCCGGCAGGAAGCGCATCGGCGGCCGCTTTCAGGATTTGGCTCGCGGGGTCCGGCGTGCGCGGGCAGGACGTGCGACTTCGGGGCCGCGGTTCGCTGCTGGGCGGTGCGCGTGATCGCGGTTCGGCGCGTCGCGGGGGCCCGGTGTGGCCGGCGCTGGTGGGCAGGAAGCGTGCCTTCCCGGGCCGGCCGTTCGCCGTGGTCCCGGGGCGCGGGCAAGATCGGGATCATGAACGGAGCTTTGGCGGGCAAGATCGCGGTCGTCACGGGTGCGACGCGGGGTGTGGGCAAGGGCATCGCCCTCGAGTTGGGGGCGGCGGGGGCGACGGTGTACGTCACGGGCCGCACCGCTGAGCCCGTGGCGTTGCCGGGCACGCTGGGCGAGACGGCCGCCGAGGTGACCGCGCTGGGTGGCACCGGGGTCGCCGTGCGGTGTGATCACCACGACGACGCCCAGGTGGAGGCGGTCTTCGCGCGCGTCGCCGAGGAGGCGGGCCGGCTGGATGTGCTGGTGAACAACGTCTTCTCCGCGCCTGACCTGGCAACCTGGCTGAACCGGCCGTTCTGGGACCTGCCGCTGACCGCGTGGGACGAGGTCCTCGGCATAGGCGCGCGCTCGCACTACGTGGCGAGCGTGTTCGCCGCCCCGCTGCTGTTCGCCGCGGGCGGTGGCCTCATCGCGAACATCTCGTCGTCGGGCGCGGCGGCGTACCAGCAGAACACCGTGTACGGCGTCGGCAAGGCCGCGGTCGACAAGATGACCGCCGACATGGCGCTGGAACTGCGCGACCGCGGCGTCGCGGCCGTCTCGATCTGGCCGGGCCTCGTGCGCACCGAGCTGCTCGCCCTCGCCGGCCGCCCCACGCCCGACGGCCGCACCGTCCTCGACATCCCGGGCGCCGGCGAGTTCGACCTCGCCGCGGCGGAGTCCCCGCGCTTCGTCGGCCGCGGCGTCGCGGCCCTCGCGGCCGACCCCGCCGTGCTCACCCGCTCGGGCCGCGTCCACACCACCACGGACCTCGCCACCCACTACGCCTTCACCGACCTCGACGGCACCCTCCCGGGCGAGGTCGCCGCGTCCTGACCCACGGGATCCGGTTGCTGTGGTGCGGTTCGCGCAATTGACGACAGTCTCACTGAGCCCAGGGGTGCAGGGCGCTCCAGGTGCCTCCGGTCGCTGCGAAGACCAGCGCCGAGCCGTCGAAGACTTCCTCGGCATTCTCCGGGTGCAGGCTCCCGAAACGTTCGGCACACAAGTCGACCTGCAGCAGGCCGCCGAAGCGGGTGAACTGCGGGGGATCGTAGAGCACCCACGAGCCCTCGATGTTCTCGTCGATGCGGAACCGCCGCACGTCGAGCAGGTCCAGGGACACCGGTTCCCAGCGGAGATCTTCCCAGCGCGCACCCTCGCTCAGGACCCTGGCGTCGATCACAAGCCGGACGACCCGTGTCCCTTGCGGGCCCCATTCCTGATCGACGATGACGCGACGGACGAGGGAGTCGTGAAACGCGTAGCGGTGCAGCAAGGCCGCGACCCCGTCCTCGGTCAACGGGTGTGGCCCGAGCTTGCGCTCCGGTACCGGCGGTCTGAGATCCATTGTGCTCCTTCGTCCTCCGGCGAAACCGCAGCCGACGACGAGCGCCGGCATCGGCAGGACAGATAGTTCCGACGCGTCGGCCCGAAGGAGCAGCGGATCGGCGTTCTGCTGCGCCAGCCGGCCGGGCAAGCTCCTGCATCCGACGCACGGGGAGACCGCCGCCCCGGACAGTGAGGGCGTGCTCGAAGTCCGCAATCGCCGCGAAGGGCGCCCCGACGGTGGTCGAGGCGCCCTTCGCGGCGAGGGAAGCGGTCAGCCGCCCATCTGCTTCACGATCTCGCTCATGTCGGCGATCTGGTCGGCCGGCGGGGCGGTGATGGTGACGGGGGTGCCCCAGTCGCTGTATTTGAGCGTGCTCTTGCCCAGGCCGGTGCCGCCCGTGCCTTCGGCTTGGGTCAGTGCGGTCTCGTCCATCGTGATCTGGCGCGGGAGCTGGTTCTTGTCCACCCAGAGCTCGGTCGGGAGCATGATGTGCTTGCCCTTGACCTGCTGCTCGAGCTTGGCCTTCGCCGCGGCCGGCAGGAAGTCGGTGACCTTGTCCAGGATCTTGTCGAGATCGAGCTGCACCTTGTAGTGGTTCATTTTCTCGCCGTCCAGGGTGGTCTGGTCGGAGCTGAGGATCCGGCCGGCTTCGGCGACCCGGTCGAGCACCTCGGTCGGGTCACTCGCCTGGGAGGTCGAACCCATGCTGCCCGACATCGCCTGCGACAGCGCGTCGTCGGCACCCGGCGTGATCTTGAGCCAAGGCTTGTCGGTGCCCAGCTGGCTCGCCTCGCCCGGCGGAACCTTCACGTACAGGGTCTTGTCGACGATCCGCAGCTCGACTTGCTGGCCTTCGACGGTCTCGGTCAGCGAAAGCTCGATGTTGCCCGGCTGGAACAAGTAGTCGCCTTGGGCCGTGACCGTCTTGCCGGCCGCGTTCGCCACCAGCGAGACTTTCGCCGACTTCGACTTCTGCGTGACCTGCTTCGAGGCGGCCGACAGTTCCAGCACATTCTGGAACGGTGCGGCGAGCCCGAGTTCCGGTTTGTCACCGGCGCCCGACGCCGTCCCGTTCTGGCCCTTGGCACCACAGCCCGTCAGCACGAGTGCCAACGCGGCACCCGCGGCGACGACGAAAGTGGTTCTGCGCATGCAATCTCCCTGGGAGGTCATTGGTTCACCCGCATATCGCCGTGGTGGTCCGGCGGTTACGCCGTTTCGGTCACGATTCGGCGTTGTGGTTCGACAAAAGTGCGGCCGGCGTCTTTTGCGACATCAATCCCGCTGACACGCAAATCCGCCAATAGGGAGGGATAAACCCCGATATTCGAAAAGGCGTCATCCGGGGCCGAAACCACCACGGCAAATGATCAACCGCCCCACGCGAAATAGTCCCAATCATCCCGATTTGACCGAAAAATCCCCGACATACGGCGACACATCCCCGCAGGTTCACCGCGCGAGCCGAGACGAACACCACTCTCGACATCTGCTTAGGTTTGCCTAAGCTCACCCTGCCCGACCTGCCGGGCAGCCCACTTGAGTCCGGAAAGGACCTTCGCCGTGAGTACCCCTGTCACTCAAGCCGCGCCCGTCGCGGGTTCCGTGTCCCCCACCTTCCGGCGGCTGCACGCCGCTGCGGTCGCCCGGATCGTGTTCGGTGTGGTGTGGGCGATCGACGCCACGTTCAAGTGGCTGCCGGGCTTCGTGCACGGCCAGACGCTCGGCAAGGAGCTGGGCAAGGCCGACAAGATCTCAGTCCCCGTGGTGCACCAGTGGCTGGAGCTGTGGCACACCGTTGCGAGCTGGAGCCCGGCGGCGTTCGCCGTGGGCACCGCCGTGATCGAGACGCTGATCGCGCTCGGGCTGATCTTCGGGGCGTTCTCGAACCTCGTGTTCATCGGGAGCGCGGTGTTCTCGTTCGGCATCTGGTCGGCGGCGGAGGGCTTCCACCTGCCGTGGGACGCGCCGGGCATGACGGACCTCGGACCGTCCGTCGGCTACATCTTCGCCTCGCTCGGCCTGTACTACGCGGCCGCCGGATCCGTGTGGAGTGTGGACACGGTGCTGCAGCCGAGGCTCGGCAAGCTCTCCTGGCTGGCCGCGAAACCCGCCGCTGTCTAGTCGGAGCCGCCGCCGGACCGCTCGTGGCCGAGGTCGAGCAGCTCCTCGAAGAACCCGCCGATCCGCCGTTCGCGGTCGACGAGGTGGACCTCGAGGATCCAGTGCGACGTCTGCCCGTTGCGGTCCGGCCGGCGCATCGGCCGGTCGCTGCCCGGCGCGATGTAGGACTCGATCCGCTCGCCGTCGATCGTCTCGTGCGGGAACTGGCCCACGAGGTGCCCGGAGTGCGCGCCGCCGAACTCCCAGCCGGCCTCGGCGGCGAGCTTGGTGACGTGCTCGTACAGCTCGGCGCCGGTCACGTCCGGGTGTGCCTCGAAGTACTCGCGCCCGGCCTGCCACACCACGGGCAGGCTGTCGCGCAGCCGCAGCTTCACGGGGTCGTCGCCGAGCACGAACGTCCGCCCGAAGTCGGCCTCGAACTCCTCGAAGATCGGCCCGAAGTCCACGAAGACGATGTCGTCCTCGGCGATCACGCGGTCGGGCGGGTTCTCCCGGTACGGCCGCAGAGTGTTCTCGCCCGCGCGCACGATCCGCTTGTGCCAGTAGCGGTCCACGCCGAACAGCTCCGCCGCGAGGTCGCGCAGCGCGTTGCTCGCCTCCGTCTCGCGCACGCCGGGCGCGAGCAACCCGCGCCGCTCGACCTCGTCGAACAGCTCGACGGCCTTGGCCTGCGCGTCCAGCAGCCGCGCCGCGCGCTGTGCCTCGTCCTCGATCAGCTCACCCATGCCCCCGACGGTAACCACCGCCGCACGTGGCCACCAGGCGAGTCCGATTTGGGCGCCGGCGGGAGGAATCACCCGATCCGCGACCGAACCTGGGGAAACTCCACAGGTTTCCCACGGAGCCCGGCAAGGAAAATCTCAGGTACGGGGTGTGTTCTGGCCGAGGCGGTAGCCAGGAGCGGGACGAGGCTGGAGCGGGAACATGAGCGAACAGGAGCCGGGGTCGACCGGTGGGTGGCCGTACGGACACGGTGACCAGGCCCAGCCGGGCGCGTACGGGCAGTACGGACAGCCGGACGCGGCGGGCCGGCAAGGCACCCCGGGACAACAGGGCCACTACGGCCCGTACGACGGCTACAACCAGGGCTGGGCACCGCAGGGCGCGTGGGGTCACCCGGGCACCCAGCAGTTCCCGCAGACGCCGTACCACCGGCCGCCGCGGCCGATGCGCAGCGCGGCGATCGCCGTCGGCGCCATCGGGCTTTCGGTCGTGCTCGGCCTCGGCATCGGGCACTTCGTGTGGACGCCGGGCTCGGATTCCGCGTCGGGCAACCAGAACTTCGGGTCCGTGGCGCCTCCCGGGGGCACGTCGAGCACGTCGATCGACCCCAACGGGATCGCGACGAAGGTCGACCCGGGCCTGGTCGACGTGAACACCGAGCTCGGTTACCAGAGCGCCGCCGCGGCGGGCACCGGCATCGTGCTGACCTCGGACGGCGAGATCCTCACCAACAACCACGTCGTCGAAGGCGCCACCAGCATCAAGGTGACCGACATCGGCGACGGCAAGACCTACACCGCCTCCGTGCTCGGCTACGACCGCAGCCACGACATCGCGGTGATCAAGCTCAACGGCGCCTCCGGCCTGAAGACCGCGACGCTCGGCAACTCGTCCGCGGTCGCGGTCGGCGACGCCGTGGTCGGCATCGGCAACGCCGGCGGCGCCGGCGGCACCCCGGCCGTGGCGGCCGGCAAGGTGACGGCGCTGAACCAGTCGATCACCGCGTCGGACGAGTCGGCCAGCTCGTCGGAGCAGCTCACCGGCCTGATTCAGGTCGACGCCGACATCCAGTCCGGCGACTCCGGCGGCCCGCTGGTCAACGCCAACGGCCAGGTCATCGGCGTCGACACCGCCGCGTCTCAGGGCTTCCAGTTCAACGGCGGCCAGGGCCAGGGCGGTCTCGGCCGCGGTCGCGGCGGGCTCGGTCAGGGTCAGGGCGGCCTGGGGCAGGGTGGTCTCGGGCAAGGCGGTCTCGGGCAAGGTCAGGGCGGCCTGGGTGGCCTCGGCGGTCTCGGCCAGGGTCAGGGCGGTCTGGGCCAGGGCGATCCGGGCCAGGGCCAGGGCGGCCTCGGCGACGGCAGCGGCCAGCAGGGCGCCTCGAGCGGCCACCAGGGCTTCGCGGTCCCGATCAACCAGGCGATCGACCTGGCCCACCAGATCATCGGCGGCAAGTCGTCCGACTCCGTCCACATCGGACAGAGCGCGTTCCTCGGCGTGTCGGTGAGCGACGCCGGCCAGCCACAGCAGGCGCCCGGCGGGTTCGGCCAGGGCCAGTCCCAGGGTGGCCCGGACCAGTCCCAGGGCAGCTCGACCGGCGCGCAGATCCAGGACGTCGTCGCGGGCGGCCCCGCCGCCTCGGCCGGCCTCACGGGCGGCGACGTGATCACCGCCGTCGACGGCAAGACCGTCGACTCGGCGACCGCCCTCACCACCCTCATGGACACCCACCACCCGGGCGACAAGCTCACCGTCACCGTGGTGGACCAGACCGGCCAGCAGCACGACGTCACCGTGACCCCGGTCAACGGCCCGGTCGGCTGACCGCAAGCACGCAAGGAGGGGTCCCGGTCGATTGCGAACCGGGGCCCCTTCGCTGTCGCGGTGGCAACTTGCTCCTGGGCCGTGCCGAGCAGGAAGACGTGACTTCGGGCGGACGGCCTCCGACGGCCTGGCTCGGCCCCGGTGCGAGAACGTTGTCACGCGCCCGAGAAGGGGGTCCCGGTCGATTGCGAACCGGGGCCCCTTCGCTGTCGCGGTGGCAACTTCCTCCTGGGCCGTGCCGAGCAGGAAGACGTGACTTCAGGCTGACGGCCTCCGCCGGCCTGGCTCGACTCCGGCGCGAGAACGTTGTCACGCGTACGAGGACGGGTCCCGGGCCATTGCGAACCGGGGCCCCCTTCGCTGTCGCAGTGGCAACTTGCTCCCGGGCCGTGCCGAGCAGGAAAGCGCGACTTCAGGCTGACGAACTCCGACGGCCTGGCCCGACCCTGGCGCGCGAAAGTTGTCACGCGCCCGAGAAGGGGTTCCGGTCCAGTGGACCGGGACCCCTCCCGCCATAGCGGCGTTACCTTCCCCCGACACGAGCGAGGGAGGAACAGCCCATGGACCGCAAGTGGCTCACCCCGGTGCTTCTGCTGGCGGTCACCGGCTGCAGCACCGGCACGACCGGCCACGCACACCCCGCCGGTGGGGACCTGCCGGGCGCGGCCGACGGGCGCGACTACGCGGCCTGCGCCGACGGCAACTGCGAAGTCCTCGTCACGAAGCCGGTCGGCCTTCCGGCCGGCGGGCGCGGGGACGTCGACACGGTGGCGATCACCCGCATCGGGCCCGGCGGGGTGGACTACGAGGTCAGGAGCGCCCACGGCAGCGGCTCCGGGAACCTGACCACGGGCTGCGTCTCGACGTTCTTCCAAGGCGGGGGCGGCTCGGCGTGCTACTCGGGGGACGTGCCGCGGCCGCAGGCGCAGACGGGGGTGCTCGCGGTGCGGCTGACGGGGGCGTCGGCGGCCGGGGCCGTGGTGCAGCTGGTCTCGGGGCCGCCCGGGCCGCCGCCGGAGTCGCTGGTGCCTCACATTCCCGGTTTCGGGGGCTGAGTGCGGCCTATTCTCTGCAGCGGCACCGTCGCCGAAGCCGGGAGAGGAATCCGTGGACTCCATCAGCACCCTGTCGTACGAGCCGCTCACCCCGACCGCCTACCTCGACCGCGCCGCGGCCGCGCACGGGGACCGGATCGCCGTGGTCGACGGTGAGGACCGCTGGACCTACGCCGAGCTGCACGAGCGGTGCCGCCGGCTCGCCGGGGCGCTGGCGCCGCTCGCGGACGGGCGGCCGGTGGCCGTGCTCGCGCCCAACACCCACGTGCTGCTGGAAGCCAACTTCGGCGTGCCGTGGGCGGGCGTGCCGCTCGTCGCGGTGAACACGCGGCTCGCGGCGCGCGAGGTGGCCTACATCCTGGAGCACGCGAAAGCGGCGGTGCTGGTGCACGACCCGGTGTTCGACGAGCTGGTCGAACACGCCATCGCGTTGCTGCCCGGGCCCGCGCCACGCCGGATCCGCGCGGGCGAGGAGTACGAGCGGCTGCTGGCGGCCGCCGAGCCGCTGGCGATCACGCCCGACGACGAGCGGTCCGTGCTGTCGATCAACTACACCTCCGGCACCACCGGCCGGCCGAAAGGCGTGCTCTACAGCCATCGCGGCGCGTACCTGCAGGCGCTGGCGATGGTCGGCCACACGGGCCTCTCGCCCTCGGCCGTGCACCTGTGGACGCTGCCGATGTTCCACTGCAACGGCTGGTGCTTCCCGTGGGCGGTCACCGCGGCCGCGGCCACGCACGTGTGCCTGCCGAAGGTCGAGCCCGCCCGCGTGTGGCAGCTGATCCGCGAGCAGGGCGTCACGCACCTCAACGGCGCGCCGACCGTGCTGTCGATGCTCGCCTACGCCCCGGAAGCGGCGCCGGTCGAGACGACGGTGCGGGTCGCCACCGGGGGAGCGCCGCCGTCGCCCGCGATCCTGCGCCGCATGAGCGAGCTCGGCTTCGACGTGACGCACCTGTACGGCCTGACCGAGACCTACGGCCCGGCGATGATCTGCGACTGGCGTCCCGAGTGGAACGCGCTGGACGAGCAGGAGCAGGCGCGGCTCAAGGCCCGCCAGGGCGTGGGCAACATGATCTCCTGCACCGCCCGCGTGATCGCCGACGACGGCACCGACGTGCCCGCCGACGGCGCCACCGTCGGCCAGATCGCCTTGCGCGGCAACAACGTCATGCTCGGCTACCTCGACGACCCCGAAGCGACGCGCGCCGCCGTGCCCGACGGGTGGTTCCGCACCGGCGACCTCGGCGTGGTGCACCCGGACGGCTACGTCGAGCTGCGCGACCGCAGCAAGGACGTGATCATCTCCGGCGGCGAGAACATCGCGTCGGTGGAGGTGGAGCAGGCGATCGCCGAGCACCCGGCCGTGCTGGAGGTGGCCGTGGTCGCCGTGCCGGACGAGCGCTGGGGCGAGGTGCCGGCCGCGTACGTGACCTTGCGCGACGGCGCGAGCGCCACGGAGGCGGAGATCGTCGAGTTCGTGCGCGAGCGGCTGGCGCGGTTCAAGGCGCCGAAGTCCGTGACGTTCGGGGACCTGCCGAAGACCTCGACCGGGAAGATCCAGAAATACGTGCTGCGCGAGAAGGCCTGGGCGGGCGTGGAGCGGCGCATCCAGTGAGCACTCAGCCCAGCCGGTAGAAGCGCCACATGTCGTGGTCGATCGGCAGGGTCTCGATGCGGGCGAACCCGGCTTCGCGGGCGTACGCCTCGACGGTCGAGCGGCGGATCGCGGTGCCGGTGGCGGCCGAGCCCGTGCTGCTCATGCTGTCGGGCAGGCAGATCGCCACGCTGAAGCCGTACATCAGCCGCTCGACGGCGTCGCCGGGCGCGGTGAACTCGTCGGCGACCTTCATGTCGGCCACGAGCACCGGCCCGCCGAGGCCGCGCATCGCCGCGAGCGCGCGGACGGGGTAGGGCAGGTCGTGGAGGCATTCGAAGGCCATCACGAGGTCGTACGGCTCGGCCTCGACCGTGCCGATGTCCTGGCGGTGCACGGTGATCCGGTCGGTGAGGCCGGCTTCGGCGACGTTGGTCCGGGCGAGCTCCACCGACGCTTGGTCGAGGTCGTACGCGTCGACGTGCGTCTCGGGGAACGCGCGCGCCAGCGCGATCGCGGCCCAGCCGCCGCCGCAGCCGATGTCGGCGACACGCGACGGCCCGTCGGCCAGGCGCGCGAGCACGTCGGGCATCGCGGGCAGCCATTGGTGCGCCAGCAGGTGCAGGAAACCCGGACGGTTGAGCGCCGCCTGGGATTCGCGCATGTCGGCGCCGTAGCCGGCCCACGGGAAGCCGTGGCCGGTGCGGAACGCCTCCGCGACCTCGGGCACGTGCCCGGCGGCGCTCACGAGCTGGCGCGCGAGCGGGCTGAGGTAGGCGAGCGCGTCCTGGTCGGCGAGCACGGTCTCGGCGCCCGGGGCGAAGCGGTAGTGCCGTTCGGTCTCGGTACCGGTGACCTCCAGGAACCCCGACACCGCCTGCTGTTCGAGCCATTCGCGGGCGCACCGCTCGTCGGTGCCGGTCGACTCCGCGAGCTGGGCGGGCGTGCGGTCGCCGCCGGCGAGGGAGCGGTAGTAGCCGAGGCGGTCGCCGAGCGCGATGGCGATGACGTCGGAAGTCGCGACGGCGGCGTCGAACACGCGCGCCGCCATGGCTTCGGCGGGGTCTTCGGGCATCACCCAGTATTCGCAGAGCGGCCCGAACCGGACAACGACGGGCTTTTCACCGGGGCCCGGGCTCGCGGCCCGGGCCCCGGCGGAGATCAGCGGGAGATCGCGGAGAGGAGTTCGGCGTTCGTGGTGTCGCCGGAGAGCTCCCACGCGAACACGCCGCCGAGCCCCTGCGACTTCGCGTAACCGGCCTTGGCCGACGCCGTCGCGGGAGTGTCGTAGCTCCACCACTGCGAGCCGCACTTCGCGTAGGCGGTGCCGGCGATGAGGCCGTTGGACGGGCACGTGGTCTTGAGGACCTTGTAGTCCTCCACGCCGTCCTCACCCGTGGTGGTGCCCTTCACCGGGCCGGTCGCCGTGCCGCCGGGCTGCTTCTGCGTGACACCGTCCCAGCCGCGGCCGTAGAACCCGAGGCCCAGCAACAGTTTCGCCGGCGGCACGCCGTCGCGGCGCAGCTTCTGGATCGCGGCGTCCGCGTAGAACCCCGCGGTGGGGATGCCGTGGTACGAGCGCAGCGGCGAATGCGGCGCGGTGGGACCGGCCGGGGAGGCGCCGGCGACGAAGTAGTCGTAGGTCATCACGTTGTACCAGTCGAGGTAACGGCTCGCGCCCGCGTAGTCGGTGGCGTCGATCTTGCCGCCGGGCGTGCCGTCCGCGGTGATCGCCGCGGTCACGAGCTGCTTGCCGAACCTGGCGCGCAGGGCCCGGACGACCTCGGTGAAGGCGTCGGGGCCGCTGGCGTCGCACTCGAGGCCGCAGGCGTTGGGGTACTCCCAGTCCACGTCGATGCCGTCGAAGAGCCCGGCCCAGCGCGGGTCGTTCACCAGGGCGTAGCAGGAGTCCGCGAACTTCGCGGGGTCTTTCGCGGCCTCGGTGAAGCCGGGGGAGAAGGTCCAGCCGCCGAACGACCACAGGATCTTCAGGTTCGGGTGCAGCTTCTTGAGCTGCAGCAGCTGGTTGAAGCTGCCGTGCAACGCGCCGGGCTCGGCGCTGTCGGCCTGGCCGGTCACGCTCGTGGCGGCGTCGTAGGGCTGATCGGCGTCGGCCCACTCGTCGCCGAACGCGCACTGGCCGGCCGTGACGGTGCCGAACGCGTAGTTGATGTGGGTGAGCTTCGCGGCGGAGCCGGAGGTCTCGATGTCCTTGACGTGGTAGTTGCGGGCGTACACGTCCCAGTCGGCGAAGTAGGCCATGACCTTGTGGTCCGGCCGGTGATTCGCCGCGGCCGGGGTGGGAGCAGGTGTGGTCGCCGTCGCCGGCGCTGCGAGGGAGGCGAGCACCAGGGCCACCCCGGCCCCAGCCGTGACCAGACGTCTCAGCACGATCGTTTTCCCTTCGACGGGGGAAGAAGACCGCCGGACGCTAACAGGTCCAGACCATTGGGGACAGGGCTTGCCGGGAGAGCGGGCAGCAACGCGGCCCGTTTTGACCCTGCCGGCGCGGAGACGGGCCTCAGGGTCGGGGAACCGGCGCTCAGGCCTGCTTGACCTCGCAGCGCCACGCGCCGCCGGCGCCACGGGTGCACGTGAGCTGCTGCTCGTCGGTCGCGTCGCCGGGCTGGCGCCACGGCATCACGGTGTCGCCGGCGATGAGCGCGTCGAGCGTCTGCAACTGCGGGTCGCGCGGCTCGGGGTGGTGCTCGTACCCGGCCCGCCCGAGCGCCAGCGCGATGGCCATGCCGAGCAGGTTGACGTCGTTCGCGTCCGTCGGCAGCTCGCCTCCCTCGGGGCGCAGCCGCACCCCGGCCTCGGGCGAGTGGACGATCGCTGCGGTGTAGCTGTCGGACATCAGCCGGCACTCTCCGTTCGTGAACTTCCGGACGGGGCTCAGCCTATTTCGCCCGCTCACCGGTGTCACCGCCGACCCGCCGGGCTCAGCCCAGCGCCCGCCGCAGCCGGGGTGCGCTCAGGAGCACCCGGCAGGCGTAGCGCACCTGGGCCCACCGGCCGCTGCGCGCTTCGGCGAGGTCGTGCAGCTCCGAGAGGAACAGCTCGGCGTACTCGGCCCGGCTCCCGGCCGGCAGCAGCGCCGCCGCGCACGTGGCCGTCACGCGGGAGAACGCGATCACCTGCGCCGGGCTCGCCGCCGGCCCCGCCCACCCGTGCCAGCGGGGACGCCGCGAGCCGAACCCGTGGTCGGAGAGCACGGTGACGACGTCCCTGCGCGCCGCGTCGAGCTGGTCCACCACCTCGATCACGCAGCGGCGCGCGAGGTCGTGGTCGTCGCGGCCGGTGCCGTCGCCGACCAGTGCCAGCGCGCGCCACGCGTAGGCGCGGGCGTTGCCGAGCGCCGGCCCCAGCTCGGCGGCGCTCGCGAGGTCGCCCGTCACGTCGAGCTCGCGGCACAGGTCGGCGAGAAGCCCGCCGACGAGCGGCAGGTCGACGGTACGGAACGAGCTGCTCAGGTGGGGCAGCAGCGTGGCCGCGACGCGATCGTGGGTCCGGCCGAGCATGCGGTCCAGGCTGAGCAGCAAGTCGAGCGGCGGGTTCACCGCGCGTCCCCCGCCAGGCCCGGGCGCAGCCGCGTCAACGCGCGCGCCGAGGTTTCCGCGCGGTGCAACGCTTCCCGCACGGCCTCGAGACCGTCGGGGTCGAGCCGGTAGTAGCGCCGCCGCGGCCGGCCCGCCTCCGCCGGATCCGCTTCCTCCCACCGCGACCGCAGCCAGCCCGCCTTCTCAAGGCGCGCAAGGATCGGGTGGATCGTGCCGCTGGGCAACCCGGCGGCAGCGCAGATCTCGAGCCCGTAGAGCTCCTGGGTGGGCTCCCGCAGCAGCGCGTGGAGCACCAGCTGGGTCGGGAGGGTCATCCGCGGACCGGCCATGCAAGAACTCTACCTAGCCCCCTTCGCGAGGGGAAGCCCTGGCCGTGGCTCGGCGTCCGGGTGGGCTTCGGGAAGTGGTCTGGACATTTCACACATTGGTCCAGACAATGAGCACCTCCCCGCCGAAGCCGGAGGTGCGCGATGAGGCGTTCCCGACTGTCCGTGTTCCTGGCCGCGTTCGCCGTGGCGCTGGGTGGGCTCGTGGCCGTGCCCGGCAGTGCCGGGGCCGCGAACCTGCTGGTCAACCCCGGGTTCGACGCCGGGTCGACGGCCGGGTGGGAGTGTGCGGGCGGGGCGGCGACGGTGGCCTCGCCGGTGCGTTCGGGGGCGGGGGCGCTGGCCGTGACCGCGTCCGCGAGCGACACCGGGCAGTGCAGCCAGACGGTGTCCGTGCGGCCGAACACGACGTACGCCGTGGAGGCGTGGGTGCGGGGCAACCCGGTGTACCTGGGGGTCACCGGAGGGCCCTCGACCTGGGCGGGCTCGGGTGACTACACGCGGCTGGCGCTGTCGTTCACCACGGGTGCGAGCCAGACGTCGGCGCAGCTCTACCTGCACGGCTGGTACGGCGGCGGCACCTACTACGCCGACGACGTCAGCTTCGACGGCCCGGGCGGCGGGACCCCCGGCGCGCCGAGCGCTCCGACGGCGCCGAAGCTCGGTGCGGTCACCAGCACGTCGATCGGCCTGACGTGGACCGCGCCGGCGGGCACGGTGACCGGCTACCGCGTCTACGAGGACGGCACGCTGCGCGCCACCGTCACCGGCACCTCGGCGACGCTCACCGGCCTTTCGCCGTGCACCACGCACAGCTACACCGTCGCCGCCTACAACACGGCGGGGGAGTCGCCGCACAGCGCCACCGTGTCCGGGTCCACCGGCGGCTGCACCAACGCCGGCCTGCCGGAGCACGCCCTCATCGGCTACCTGCACGCCAGCTTCGCCAACGGCTCCGGCTACGTGCGCATGGCCGACGTGCCCGACGCGTGGGACATCATCGACCTCGCGTTCGGCGAGCCGACCACGCCGACGTCCGGCGACATCCGCTTCAACCGCTGCCCGGCGACCGAATGCGCGGGCGTGGAGAGCGACGCCGACTTCATCGCGGCGATCCGCGCGAAGCAGGCGCAGGGCAAGAAGGTGCTCATCTCCATCGGCGGCGAGAAGGGCCAGGTGCAGCTCACCACACGGCCGCCCGCGACGCGTTCGTCAGCTCGGTCTCCGCGATCATCGACAAGTACGGCCTCGACGGCCTCGACGTCGACTTCGAAGGCCACTCGCTGTCGCTGAACGCGGGCGACACCGACTTCCGCAACCCGACCACCCCCGTCGTGGTCAACCTGATCTCCGCGCTCAAGACGCTGAAAGCCCGCTACGGCAGCGGGTTCGTGCTCACGATGGCGCCCGAGACGTTCTTCGTGCAGGTCGGCTACCAGTTCTACGGCGGCTCCTCGGCCGGCGACCAGCGCACCGGCGCGTACCTGCCGGTGATCAACGCCCTGCGCGACTCGCTGACGGTGCTGCACGTCCAGGACTACAACTCCGGGCCGGTCATGGGGCTGGACAACCAGTACCACACGATGGGCGGCGCCGACTTCCACATCGCCATGACCGACATGCTCAAAGCCGGCTTCACCGTCGCCGGCGGGGCGTTCTTCCCGGGCCTGCGCGACGACCAGATCGCCCTGGGCGTGCCGGCGACCGTCAACGCGGGCAACGGCTACACCGCCCCGGCCGACGTGCAGACCGCCCTGACCTGCCTCACGAAGGGCACCGGCTGCGGCGGCTACACCCTGCGCGGCGGGACCGTGCCGGGGCTGCGGGGGCTGATGACGTGGTCGATCAACTGGGACCACTTCTCGGGCTGGGCGTTCCAGAACGCGCACGCGCCGTTCCTGGACACGCTGCCCTGAGACCCCTGCCCTGAGACCCACGAGACATGGCGGCCCGCCGGCGATCTTCGGCAGACTGGGAACCACCCCGAAGATCGTGAGGACCACCGATGGACCTGAAACTCCGCGGCAGGCGTGCCCTGGTGACCGGCGCGTCGAAGGGCATCGGCGCGGCCGTGGCCGAGGTGCTGGCCGCCGAGGGCAGCCACCTGCACCTGGCCGCGCGCAGCGGTGAGGCGCTCGAAGCCCTCGCCCGGAAGCTGCGGGAGGCGCACGGGGTCGAGGTGACCGTGCACGTCGTCGACCTGCGGGAAACCGCCGATCTCGAACGGCTCGCCGAGGCCACGGCCGACGCCGACATCCTCGTGAACAACGCCGGCGACATCCCCGCCGGCACGCTCGACCAGGTCGGTGCCGACCGGTGGCGGCACGCGTGGGACCTCAAGGTGTTCGGCTACGTCGACCTCACCCGGCTCGTCTACGCGCGGCTGCGCGCGCAGGGCCGCGGCGTGATCGTCAACGTGATCGGCGCCGGCGGCGAGCGGCCCAAGCCGGAGTACATCGCCGGCGGCGCGGGCAACGCGGCGCTGATGGCCTTCACGCGCGCGCTCGGCGCCGAGGGCCCGCGCGACGGCGTGCGCGTGGTCGGCGTGAACCCCGGCCCGGTCGCGACCGAGCGGATCACCACCATGCGCGCCGCCAATGAAGACGTCGACGCGAGCTTCGCCGCGCTGCCCTCGCGCCGCGTCGCCGAGCCGGGCGAGGTCGCCGACCTGGTGGCGTTCCTTGCCTCGGGCCGCGCCGACTACATCAGCGGCACCATCGTCACCATCGACGGCGGGCTGTCCGCCGCGTCCTGACTCACCCGGCGGCGAAGACGTGCCGCCACCGCTCGGCCGAGTCGGCGAGGTCGCGCCCGACGTGGTCGAAGTAGTCGCCCATCGCGGCCAGCCGCGCGGCGGCGGGGGAGCCGGCCAGCAGGCCGGCGCCTTCGCGCGCCGAGGTGGCCCACGCGGTGCAGACGTCGGCTTCGCGCCGGCACGAGCGGTACCACGCGTCGTCGTCGACGCGGTAGTGCTCGCGACTGCCGGGCTCGCTGACTCGGCGGACCAGCTCAAGCTGCTCCAGGTACGCGATCGCCTTCGACACCGACGCGGGGCTCACCCGCACGCGCGCCACGAGGTCCGCCGCGGAGAGGGCGCGCCGGTCGCTGGTCAGCAGCGCGGCGAGCACGCGGGCGGGCATACGGGGGAGTCCGGTGTGGACCATCATCTCCGTGAACCGCTCCTCGAAGCCGGTCGCCGCCGGCGCGCCCGCGGGCACGCGCCGGCCGCGCTCGTGCGTGGCCTCCTGGGCGTGGTCGGCCCGGTAGCCGCGCGGGCCGCCGTTGCGCCGGACCTCCCGGCTCACGGTCGACGTCGGCCGGCCGAGCAGCCGCGCGATCTCGGCGTAGGCGAGCCCGGCGGTCAGCCCCTCGGCGACGGCTCGACGGTCCTCGTGGGTCAGGCGGCTTCCCGGCATGCCCCGAGCGTACGCCGTCATTGCAACGCAGGCCGGTCGTTGCACTCGTGACAGCCATTGCAACACAAGGAAAACCCGAGTTGACGGACCCCGGCGGACAGTCGTAGTTTCCCGATCGGGAAAAGGGGGTCACCATGGACACGACGGCGTTCACCGCGGTGGAGAACAGCCTGTTCCTCACGCTCGACGGCCGCGCGCTCGACGCCCGCACGCCCCGCCCGGTGCTCGGCGGCCCGACGGCCTCGGGTGTCGTGGCGGCACTCGGCCACGACCCCGCCGCGGCGCCGTTGGTGAAGAGCCAGGTGTTCGACATCGCCGTGCGCTCGCGGATGCTCGACGACGTGGTGCGCTCCTTCGTCGGCCGGCACCCCGACGCCGTGGTGCTGGAGCTGGGCTGCGGGCTCGACGGCCGGATCGAACGCGTGCAGCCGCCGTCCACAGTGGACTGGTACGACCTCGACCTGCCCGGCGTCGTCTCCGTGCGCGAACGGCTCCTGCCCCGGCCCGCGAACGCCCACCTGGTGGCCGCCGACCTCACCGACCCGGCGTGGCTCGACCGGATCCCGGCCGGCCGGCCCGCCGTCGCGGTCGCCGACGGGCTCGTCGCCTTCCTGCCCCAGGACGCGTTCGTCGCCCTGCTCGCCGGGATCGCCGGCCGCTTCCCGACGGGCGAGATCGCGTTCAACAGCTACACGCGCTTCCACGTCTGGGCCATCAAGCACTACCGCGGCACCGGTTCCATCGCGGGCGTCGTGGCCAACCCCGGCTTCGACGACCCGCGCGACCCGCAGCGCTGGGTGCCGAAACTGGAGCTGGCCGGCGAGCAGTTCGCTTCCCGCGCGCCCGAGGTCGCGTTGCAGCCGCTCGCGCTGCGCTGGTTCACCCGCCTGGCGGCCCGCAGCACAGCCTTGTCGCGACGGGGGACGTGCGTGCTGCGCTACCGGTTCTGACTCACGCGTCCGGGGTCGACGTCGCTCTGCCCGATGGTGGTTCGGATCGTGATCATGCTTCTGGCGGGTGATCTGGGGTCGGCGTCGGGGCGAGGCCCTCGATCAGGCGAGCGTCGGTTCGATCAGGAACGGCCGGTACCCCGCGATCTCGGGCAGGTCGAAGTGCTCGAACGCCTCTCGCCGCAGGTGCCACCGGATGATGCGGCGGGTCGACGCGTGGTGCGGCTGGGAGAAGACGAGCGTGTCGGGGGTTTCCCAGATCGGGGCGGTCGGCGGGATTTCGCCGACCTCGCAGCCCTCGGGGAGCGGGTGTTCGGTGATGGTCCCGGTGGTCAGGTCGAGCACCATCAAAGTGAGCGGGTTGTGCCGGAACGAATACATGCTCGCGCCACCCGGGACGAAGCCGCCGCGCGGGGTGTCCACGGTCCGCCGCCGCTCGCCCGACGCGGTGAACACCGCCAATCCTTGCGCGTCTTCGCGCACGTTGGCGCCGGACAGCGGATCGAGTCGATGCACCGGCGAGGCGAGAGCCACGGGTTCCCGGCCTGGAATCCAGCGAGAGGTGGTGAACGCCGCTTCGCCCGACCTGGTGGAGAAGTAGACAGCGCCGTCGTGGATGCCCAGGACGTGGCGCGTGAGGTTTTCCGACCTCGGCAGGCTCCACGCTTCCTCCGTTGTCACGTCGGAGACGTGCACTTGATCCCACGGTCGCCGGCCGGTGCGTCTGCACTCTGGCCAAGTGCCGTCCGTCTGCGCTGCGAACGGGCTGGAAACCCAGGTCCACCGGAAGCCGGCTCCCGGCCCCGGCCCAGGTCATCAGTTGTCCTTGCCCGGCGGAGGCGGCGTCGTAGATGCCTGCCGGGGTCTCGAACGCGCGGTAGCGGTAGTCGCTGTCGACCCGGCCCAGGACGACAGGTTCCCCTGCGCGCCACACGACGACCGTGCCATCGGCGGCGAGGAACCCCGCACGCGGCGGAGCACCGGCCACGGTCACCGGTTCCGCCCTGCGAACGGACCGGGGGGCCACCCGCGGTACCGGCGCGGTTCACAACGGCGGGCGAGGAAGCGCTGTGACAGTGCCGTTTCCCCGTTGGATCAGGTTGTCTTCGGCCGCGTACTCGAGTAGCGGTTCGATCGTTTCCCCAGGGACAGCCAGCAACGCGGCCAGGTCCTCGATGCGCGCCGGATTCGACCAGGCGGCGATGCCGGTGACATCGGCGGCGAGCCAGATGTACGCGCTGCGCACTGCGTCGGCATCCACCCGGGCCGCCAGTTCACCTGGTAAGTCGAGCGCTTCCGTGGCCCGCCGTGGCGTGCCCGGGGAGAATCGTCCGGCACCGTCGTCCACGATCAGCCCCGCGGCGACCAGCAACGGGATCGCGTCCCGGCGCGTGCGCGGCGGATCGACACCCAGCTGGGCGCACACCCCGGCCGACGGCCGCGGCTCGTCGGGCAGCGGTTCGTCGAGCCAGCCGTCCGGGCGCTGCATGCCTGCGAGGGTGAAGAACCACGACACCTCGATGACGTGGTAACCGAGCACCTGCTGCCACCCCGGGTTCGCCGGGTGAACCGCCGCACGCGTGCGCTTGAGCCACCGCGGTGCCTCCGGCGTGCCCGGCGCCGGCCAGGACTGGATCAGCCAGACGTCTCCTTCTTCTCCGTCGTCCGCGGCCTTGCGGCACACCCGGACGCGAAAGAGGCCCTTCGCACCGAGACTCAGTTCGTCGCCGAAGGTCCCACCCGTCAGCGTTCCCAGGCCCACGACCCCCGAGCGGCTGTGAAACGGCGTCTCGACGATGTCTTCCCAGTCCCCGAGCCGTACGTCGGGTGGCTCGTCGTGCGCTTCCCAGCGAACCGTTTGGCAGGGATCGCCGGCCGTGCCGTGCAGCCATCCGTCGCCCGCCGTCGCGATCGTGCCGGACAACGCGTTGGTCGCGAGCTCGCCGAGCAGCTCGTTGCCCAGCGAGGGCAAAAGGTCCTCGCGGTACACGTCACGCACCACAACGGTCCCGTATTCGGGCAGGTACTCGTCGTCCTCACAGAACCCCAGAATCGTCACGCCGGGCACGGTAGCGCCCGGCGCCGACAATTCCGGTGGCGATCGCTTTCACCGGAAGTACGCGGCTCGGCGGAAGGACCGGCTCACGCGTCCGGGTAGCGCGTGTCCAGTGCGACGGCCTCCCACTCCGCGAGGTCCGCCAGCTGCTTCTCCAGCTTCGCCCGGATCCGCGTGACCGCTTCCGGCCCCAGTGGCAGCCGCAGTGGTGCGTCGGGGGTGTCGACGAGCGTCAGGATGGCCGCGGCGGCGCGGGCCGGGTCGTTGGGCTGGTGCCCGTCCTGCGCGGAGAAGTGCGAGCGCAGGCGGCCGGCGGGGGTGTCGGCGTAGTCGGCGATCGGGTCGGCGAAGGTCATGGAGCGGCCGGCGAACTCGGTGCGGAAGGGGCCCGGCTCGACGATGCTGACGCGGATCCCGAGCGGCCCCACCTCGCCGGCGAGGGCCTCGGACATGCCTTCCAGCGCGAACTTCGACGTCGCGTAGATCGCGTGGCCCGGGTTGCCGACGACGCCGCCCACGGAGGACAGCTGCACGATGTGGCCGCTGCGCCGCGCCCGCAGGTGGGGCAGCACGGCGCGCGTCACGGCGAGCACGCCGAACACGTTGGTCTCCATGACCTTGCGCGTCTGCTCGTCGGTGAGCTCCTCCAGCGCGCCGATGAGGCCGTGGCCCGCGTTGTTCACGAGCACGTCGATCTGCCCGTACTCGGCGAGCGCGGCGTCGACGGCCGAGTGGATCGACGCGGGGTCGGTCACGTCGAGGCGCGCGACGAGCGCCCGGTCGGCGAAGTCCTTCACCGACTCGACGTCGCGCGCGGTGGCCACGACCCGCTCGCCCCGCGCGAGCACCGCCTCGGCGAGCACCCGCCCGAAACCGGCGCTCGTGCCCGTGATGAACCAGACCCGGCTCATGTCCGTCTCCTCGATTCGCGGTATCTTGATACTCAAACCAAACTACCTTGAGGCTCAAGGGAGTGTCCAGTGGACCAGGACTCGGTCGGCGCCGGCCTCGCGGCGTGGCTGCGCGTGATGCCCGCCGGGGTCGACGCGGACGTCGAGGCCGCGCGCCAGCGGATCGGGCGGTTGTCGCGGCAGTTCGAGCAGGTGCTGGGCCGCGCGGCCGCCGCCCACGACCTCACCCCCGGCGACTGGCAGGCCCTCTCGGCATTGCACCGCTCCGGCGAGCCGCCCGTGCTCACGCCCAAGGAGCTCGGTGACCTGCTGGGCGTCACCTCGGGCACCGTCAGCGTCCGGATCGACCGCCTGGCCCGCGCGGGCCTGGTCGAACGCGTCGCGGCCGCCGACGGCCGCAGCCGCCCGATCCGCCTCACCCGCAAGGGCCGCGCCCGCTGGGCCGCCGCCACGAAACAACGCACCGACGACGAACGCGACCTCTTCGCCGGTGCTCTCGAACCCGGCCGCCTGGCCGCCCTCAACACCCTGCTGGCCGACCTGCTGGCGCGCTTCGAGTCGGAGTTCGGCCCGGCGTCCACAGTGGACCGAATCGGCGACGAGGCCTGACCTTCGCCGCAGCCGGGCAAGGATGCGGGAAGGGCGGCGCCGGTGGGCTCACCTCCGCGAGCCGGTCGAGCACCGCGGCCGGCGGTCCGGCGCCACCGGCTCGCCGACGAACCGCAAGCACCCCTGAGGTGGCAGCCCGGACCGAGATCCCGGACCTGGAGCTTGACCTGGAGCGCGCTCCAGGTGGGAGTCTGGACGGGTGGATTCCTACTCACCCGCCGAAGTGACCGCCCGGACCGGCTTCAGCATCGACACGCTGCGCTACTACGAACGCATCGGCCTGCTGCGCGACGTCCGCCGCACCGCGGGCGGGCGCCGCCGCTTCACCGAGGACGACCTGCGGTTCCTGCACCTGCTGCGCTGCCTGCGCGACACCGAGATGCCGATCGCGGAGATGCTGCGCTACGTCGAGCTGCTGCGCGAGGGCGACGGCACCCAGGCCGAACGCCTCGCCGTGCTGCAGGAGCACGAGACGCGCGTGGCCGAGCAGATCGACCGGCTGCGCGGGCACCAGGAGCACATCCGGATGAAGATCGCCGTCTACGGCGCCGCTCTCGAAAAGCCCGTGCCCGACCAGGCCGAAGCCCTGGCCAAGGTCTGAGCCGAGCCGGTGGAGCGGCACGGGCGAGAGCGCCACTCCACCGGAACCGTGCTCAGTTGAGCATTCCGTGCGGGTCCAGCACGTACTTGCGCGCCGCGCCCTGGTCGAACTCGTGGTAGCCGCGTGGCGCGTCGGTGAGGCTGATCGGCGTCGCGTTCACGGCCTTCGCGATCTGCACCCGGTCGTGCAGGATCGCCATCATCAGCTGCCGGTGGTACTTCATCACCGGGCACTGGCCCGTGGTGAACGAATGCGACTTCGCCCAGCCCAGCCCGATCCGGATCGACAGCGAGCCCTGGCGAGCCGCCTCGTCGCCGGCCCCGGGGTCACCCGTCACGTACAGGCCGGGGATGCCCAGCGCCCCGCCGGCGCGGGTGAGGTCCATCAGGGAGTTGAGCACCTCCGCCGGGTGCTCGGTGGCCGACTCCTTGCCGTGTCCGCGCGCCTCGAACCCGACGGCGTCGACACCGCAGTCGACCTCCGGCTCGCCCAGGATGGCGGCGAGCTGGTCCTTCGGGTCGCCCTTCGACACGTCCACGGTCTCACAACCGAAGCTGCGGGCCTGCGCGAGCCGTTCGGCGTTGAGGTCACCCACGACCACCACGGCGGCGCCGAGCAGCTGCGCCGACGCGGCCGCGGCCAGCCCGACCGGACCGGCACCCGCCACGTAGACCGTCGACCCCACCGTGACCCCCGCCGTGACGCAGCCGTGGAAGCCGGTCGGGAAGATGTCCGAGAGCATCGTGAGGTCCAGGATCTTCTCCATCGCCTGGTCGCGGTCCGGGAATTTCAACAGGTTCCAGTCCGCGTAGGGCACCATCACGTACTCCGCCTGGCCGCCGACCCAGCCGCCCATGTCGACGTAGCCGTAGGCCGAACCCGGCCGGTCCGGGTTCACGTTCAGGCAGATGCCCGTCTTGCCTTCCTTGCAGTTGCGGCAGCGTCCGCACGCGATGTTGAAGGGCACCGAAACCAGGTCGCCCACCTTGATAAACTCCACGTCGCGGCCGGTCTCGATCACCTCTCCGGTGATCTCGTGGCCCAGCACCAGCCCCTGCGGTGCAGTCGTGCGGCCGCGGACCATGTGCTGGTCGGAGCCGCAGATGTTGGTCGCGACGTTCTTCAGGATCACACCGTGCTGGGTTTCCCGGCCTACGTTCGCCGGGTTCACCCCCGGCCCGTCCCTGAGCACGAACCCGGGATACTCGATCGTCTCGACCTCGACCTTACCCGGTCCCACGTAGCTGACTGCCTTGTTGCCCGCCATGATCTTCTGGCCGCCTTCCTCGTTCTCCGGTGAACAGGTTTGGCGCGGCGTTGGGTCTGCCCGTCACGTCAGGCATTCCATGCTAACCCCGTCGCGCACACCGGCGCGCTGACTTGCCCGCGGCCGCGCGGGTGGGCAAGATCGACCGCGGCGGGGGGCCGGTCGTGTGCAGCCTTCGGCATGAGGAGCCAGTGTGGAGATCGTCGAGTTCACCCCCGAGCGCGAGCAGTACGCGTGGACCTTCGGCGGGGTCGCCCCGATCCGGACGGTGAAGCCCGGCACGGTGTTGAAACTCTGGACCGAGGACGCGTTCAGCGGCCGGTTGCAGAGCGCGTCGGACAAGCCGAGTGAGAAGCTCGACATGCGGGAGGTCAACCCGCAGACGGGACCGTTCTTTGTGGACGGCGCGGAACCCGGTGACACACTGGCGCTGCACTTCGTGGACCTGGAACCGGCGCGCGACTGGGCGGCGTCGGCGACCATCCCGTTCTTCGGCGGGCTGACGGCCACCGACCGCACGGCGATGCTGCACGAGCCGCTGCCCGAGCTGACCTGGATCTACCAGCTCGACCGCGAGAAGCAGGTCGTGGTGTTCGAGGCGCTGCGCGGCGACTTCCGCGTGGACCTGCCGGTGGAGCCGATGCTCGGCACGGTCGGTGTCGCGCCGGCCGGGCGGGAGGTCCGCACCTCCTTGGTGCCGGACATGTTCGGCGGCAACATGGACACGCCGGAGATGAAGGCGGGTGCCACCTGTTACCTCGGCGTGAACGTGCCGGGTGCGTTGTTCTCGGTCGGCGACGGGCACTACCGCCAGGGCGAGGGCGAGGCGTGCGGCACGGCCGTGGAAGGCGCCATGAACGTGACGCTGATCGTGGAGCTGATCAAGGGCGGCGCGCCGGTGTGGCCGCGCATCGAGCAGGACGAGAACTACGTGGTCGTCGCGTCCTCGCGTCCGCTGGAGGACGCGTGGCGCTCCAGTCAGCACGGCATGATCGGCTGGCTCGGCGAGCTCTACGGGCTCGACCCGCTCGACGCCTACCAGCTGCTCACGCAGATCAGCCAGGCCCCGCTGGCCAATGTCGTCGACGCGAACTACAGCGCCGTCACCAAGATCGCCAAGCGCCTGCTGCCCACGGGCGAGGCCTACGGCGGAATGCACCGGTACCTGCGCGAGCAGGCCGCGAAGCTCTAGGAGGAAAACGCATGGATCTGCGGCTGGCCGGGCGCAAAGCCCTGGTGACCGGCGGTACCAAGGGGATCGGGCGCGCGGTCGTCGCCGCGCTCGCGGGCGAGGGCGCTGCGGTGGCGTTCTGCGCACGCACCGAATCCGAGGTCCGCGCCACGGAGAAGGAGTTCCGCGACGGCGGCGCGACGGTGTCGGGCGAGGCGGTGGACGTCGCCGACGCCGACGCGCTGACCGCGTGGGTCGAGCGCGCCGCGACCGACCTCGGCGGCCTCGACATCGTGGTGGCGAACGTCAGCGCCCTGTCCATCGGCCCGACCGAGGAGAACTGGCGCGCCAGCTTCGAAGTCGACCTCATGCACACCGTGCGCGTCGCGGAGACCGCGCTGCCGCACCTGGAACGCAGCGACGCCGGCTCGATCATCGCGATCTCCAGCGTTTCCGGGCGTGAGATCGACTTCGCCGCCCCCGCCTACGGGACGATGAAGGCCGCGGTCGTGCACTACATCCAGGGCCTGGCGTTCCAGCTCGCCCCGAAGGGCATCCGCGCCAACACCGTGTCGCCCGGCAACACCTACTTCGAGGGCGGCATCTGGCACAGCACCGAAAGCGGTAACCCGGAGCTGTTCAACACCGCGCTCGGCCTCAACCCGATGGGCCGCATGGGCACGCCGGAAGAGATCGCGTACGCGGTGACCATGCTGGCGAGCCCGCAGGCGTCGTTCATCACCGGGACGAACCTGGTCGTCGACGGTGCCCTGTCGCGGGGTGTGCAGCTGTAGTTCTCAGTTACCGTCGGTGCCTCGGGCTCTTGCGCCCGGGGCACCGAGCTGTTCGCGCAGGAAGCCGAGTCCCCGGGTGGTCATGCGTTCGCGGGTACCGAGCCCGTAGACGTGCCCGACGTCCTCGAGCCACGCGAACTCGGCGTCGGCGCCGGCCTGCCAGTAGGTGGCGACGAGGGTTTCGCTCTGGGTGATGGGCACGACGTCGTCGGCGGTGCCGTGCACGACCAGCAGCGGCGCGGCGGACTCGCTCACGTGCGTGAGCGGGCTGGCCGCGGCGGCGAGCGTCGGGTGCTGCGCGGGCGCGCCGCCGAGCAGCCACGCGTGCGGGTCTTCGCCGGTGGCGTGGAACGGTGAGCTCGGCGGGGGCGGCGGCAGCCGCGTGAAGTCCGACGGCGGGCTCCACGCCACGGCCGCCTGCACGCCGGAGTCCGGGCCGAGCACGCCGACGTCGCCTTCCAGCTCGGGCCGGCCGCCGGTCACGGCGAGCATCACTGCGAGGTGCCCGCCCGCGGCGTGGCCCCACGCGGCGAACCGGTCCGGGTCCAGCGCGAGCGTCGCGTGGTGGTGCCGCAGCCAGCGCACCGCGGCCTTCACGTCGTGCAGCTGCGCCGGGTACACCGCTTCGCGGCTGTGTCTGAAGTGGACCAGGCCCACGGCGAACCCGGCCGCGGGCAACCGTTGGGCGAGGTACCGGCCGAGTGGCGCGTGCTTGGGCGAACCCAGGGCGAACGCGCCGCCGTGGACGAACACCACCACCGGCCACCCGGTGGGCGGCGGCGGACCGGCCGGCACGGCCAGGTCGAGCAGCAGCGGCCGGTAGCCGAGCAGGGGAGCTACCACGGCGTCGCGGTAGAGCACCCGGCCGGCGGCGGGCTCGGGGTCCGGCGGGGCGGTCTGCGGGAGAACGGGGAGCACCTGGGTCACCAGCCGACTATCACCCACCCCGGCCTCCGATCGGTAGCCGTACCAGGAAGCGGGACAAGGTGGTGTTTTCCCGGCATCCGGACCGATTTCGCGCACGGGAAAGGTGCTGCCCCTCGCCCGGGCGGCGAGGGGCAGCCGTCACAGGGCGAACGCGATCGACCGCACGATCAGCGCCGCGAAGAACACGACGGTGAACGCGAGGTCGATCGACAGCCCGCCGGCGCGCACGGGCCGCAGCACGCGGCGCACGGGCGCGATCACGGGCTCGGTCACGCGGTGGCTGTAGTAGCGCGCCTTTCCGAGCCACACCGGCCCGGTGGTCGCCAGGCGCGTCCAGTCCAGGATCATGCGCGCGATCAGCGCGAGGATGAACAGGGTCAGCACGTACCCGACCAGCGTTCCGATCAGGCTCATCACACACTCCTCAGGGTGGGTCGTTCACCTGGCTCAACGCCGGGAGCGCCCGCGGAGTGTCCCGTTTGCCGGAGTTCTCAGCGAGTTATCAGCGAATGGTCAGCCCGGGACCACCGTGACCAGCGGCTGGAGCACGCGGTCGAAGCCCACCACGCGCCGCGATCCCGTGACCGGCACCGCCAGCACGGTGTGCGCTACGGCGCTCGACGGGCCCACGCGCAGCTCCACGGCCCCGGTGTCGACGATCCGGTCGCCGGCCCGGCCGGTGTAGGACGTGAGGTCCGCGTGCAGGTCCAGGTGCGCCACGCGGGTCTGCCCGGGCGGGAGCGTCACGCGCGGCGCGGCGATCAGCTGCCGCAGCGGGCGCGCGACCTCGGCGACCGGGTCGTGGAGGTAGACCTGCACGACTTCCGAGATCTCCGTGCCGTGGGGGTTGTGCAGCGTCACGCTCACCCGGCACGAACCGTCCGCCGGCCACACGGTGGCGCCGGTGACGGAGACCCAGGTGGCCGGGTGGTAGGCGAGGCCGTGGCCGAACGGGAACAGGGGCGTGGGGTCGACCGAGCTGACGTCGCTGCGCGCGGCCAGCGCCGCGCCGAGGTAGGTCGACGGCTGGGCCGCCCCGGCGGCCGGGAAGCTCACCGGCAGGCGGCCGGACGGCTCGACCCGGCCGGTGAGCACCCCGGCGAGCGCCGCCGCGCCCTCTTCCCCGGGGTAGAACCCGCACACGACGGCCGCCAGGCGCTCGACCTGGCGCGACAGCTCGTAGGGCCGGCCGGACAGCAGCACCAGCACCACGGGCGTGCCCGTCGCCAGCACCGCTTCGAGCAGCTCCTCCTGCCGGCCGGGCAGCCGCAGGTCGGCGGCGTCGCAGCCTTCGCCGGACGTGCCGCCTCCGAACAGGCCCGCCCGGTCGCCGAGCACGGCGACGCAGACATCCGCCGCCGCGGCCACCTCGACGGCTTCGGCGAGATCGGCGTCCGTGCCGCCGGTGACGCCGCAGCCCGCGGCGAAGGTGACGTCGAACGACTCCCGCAGCGCCTCGGCGACCGTGGGTACGTCGAGCCCGAACGGCACGTCCGGGTGGTGGACGCCGACGTGCATCGGGAACGAGTAGCAGCCGAGCATCGCGCCCGGTTCGTCCGCGCGCGGGCCCACGACCGCCAGCCGAACACCGGAACGCAGCGGCAACGCTCCGGTGTTCGACAGCAGCACCACCGACCGCTCGGCGAGCTCCCGGGCGAGCGCCCGCGACCCGGCGTCGTCCAGCTCGGTCCCGGCCGGGTGGGGCGACCAGCCGGGGTCCAGCAGGCCCAGCTCGAACTTCTGCGTCAGCACGCGGTGCAGCGCACGGTCCACCAGGGACTCGTCGACGGTGCCGTCGGCCAGCGCGGCCACCAGCGGCGGGCCGTAACAGTCCACTGTGGGCAGTTCGACGTCGATGCCCGCGGTCAGCGCCTGCCCCGCCGCGTCCGCCGGTCCGGTGGCGACGTGGTGCAGGGCGTGCAGGAACGCCACGGAGAAGTAGTCGGACACCACGGTGCCGGTGAACCCGAAGCGTTCGCGCAGCAGCGTGGTGAACAGTTGCGGGTCGGCCGCGGCCGGCAGCCCGTCGAGGTCGGTGTAGGAGTTCATCACCGACCGCGCCCCGGCGCGCAGCGCGTGCTCGAACGGCGGCAGCAGCACGTCGGCCAGCTCACGCGGCCCGACCGACACCGGCGCGAGGTTGCGCCCGGCCTTGGACGCGGAGTAGCCCGCGAAGTGCTTGAGCGTCGCGACGATCCCGGCCGACTCGAGCCCGGCGACGTAGGCCGCGCCGATCGTGCCGACGAGGTACGGGTCCTCGCCGATGGTCTCCTCGACGCGGCCCCAGCGCAGGTCCCGCGCCACGTCCAGCACCGGCGCCAGCCCCTGGTGCACGCCGAGCGCCCGCATGGTCTCCCCGATGCGGAAAGCCATGCGCCCCACCAGATCCGGGTCGAAGCTCGCGCCCCAGCACAGCGGCGCCGGGTACACCGTGGCCTGCCAGGCCGCCAGGCCCGTGAGGCATTCCTCGTGCACCACCGCGGGGATGCCGAAGCGCCCGCGTGTCACGATCTCCTCCTGCGTCCGTGCGAGGCCCCGCGCGCCGATCTCCGGATCGACCGGCCGCGTGCCGAACGCGCGGGTCAGCTGCCCGACCCCGTGCGGCACGAGCGCGTCCCAGTCCGGCGGGTCGTGGGCGAAGTCGTGCTGGTGCGGCGCGACCTCGCCGCCGGAGTCCATGCCGACCCAGATCCCGGACAGCTGCGCCACTTTTTCCCGCGTGGTCATCCGCGCGACGAGGTCGCGCACGCGCTCGGCCACGGGCAGCCGCGGGTCGCGCCAGGGTTCGGGCGCGGTCTCGGTCGTCACGAGCCCGCCCGCGGCGCGGCGCTCGACGAGCGCACCACCAGTTCCGTGTCGAGCACCACGGGCTCACGCTCCTCGGGTTCGCCGTTGATGAGTCCGATGAGGACGGTGATGGCACGGTGGCCCATCTCGCGGATGGGCTGCTGCACCGTGGTCAGCGGGGGAGTGCACAGGGCCGACTCGGGGATGTTGTCGAAGCCGACCACCGACACGTCGTCCGGCACGCGCAGGCCCAGTGCCGAAGCGGCGTCCAGCGTCGCGAGGGCGGAGGTGTCGTTGGCGGCGAACACGGCCGTGGGCCGGTCGGGACGCGTCAGCAGCTCCCGTGCCGACGCGCCCGCCAGCTCGCCGTCGTAGTCACCCGCCACGACCAGGGTTTCGTCCACCTCGACGCCGGCCGCGGCCAGCGCGCGCCGGTAGCCGGTCTCGCGTAGCTGGGCGGATTGCAGGTCCGGCCGGCCCGCGAGCAGCGCGATCCGCCGGTGCCCGAGCGTCAGCAGGTGCTCGGTCGCCAGCTGCGCGCCGCGCAGGTTGTCGGAGACGATCGCCGGCAACGGCGAACGCCCGGTGTGCGGATCCACTGCCACGACGGGAGTCCCGGGCAGGCCTTCGAGCTCGGCCGCGGGCGTGACGAGCACGGCGCCGTCGACGAGCGTGCCGCTCAGGCGCGAGAGGTACCGGCGCTCCCAGCCCTCCGGATCGCCGGTGCGCCCGCCCGCCGAGTACACGACGAGCTCGAACCCAGTGCCGCGGATCGCGTCGGCCGCACCCTTGAGCAGCTCGGTGGAAAACGGCTCGAGATCGGCCACGAGGATGCCGATGACGTTGGTCTTGTGGTTGCGCAGGCTCTGCGCCACGAGGCTCGCCTCGTACCCCAGCTCGTCGATCACGGCGCGGACGCGCGCGAACGTGTCGGCGGCGACGCCGTAGCGCTGGTTGATCACCTTCGAGACCGTCGCGACCGACACTCCGGCACGGGCGGCGACGTCACGGATCGTGACACGGGAACGAGGCTGCACCGGCACAGACTAGCGATGTAAAACGTTATCGACAACGATTGACACGGGAATTTCGGGCGCGCAGACTCTTCGCCATCCCGGGCACCGTCACGCCCCGTCCAACTCGGCCGAAGTCGTCAGGAGTGGATCCGCCATGCGTCCCAGCCGGAGAATTCCCCTCGCCGCGCTCGTCGCGACAGCCGCGCTCGTGCTCTCCGCGTGCGGGGGAGGTGGCGACGAGGCCCCGGCCGCCGCGTCGGGACCGGTCACGCTGACCTGGTGGCACAACGGCACCGCGGAGCCCGTGCGCTCGCTGTGGCAGCAGGTCGCCGACGACTACCACAAGGCGCATCCGGACGTGTCGTTCACGGTGCAGCCGATCCAGAACGAGGAGTTCCCCACCAAGGTGCCGCTGGCGTTGCAGTCGAACACGCCGCCGGACCTCTACCAGCAGTGGGGCGGCGGGGACGAAGCTTCCCAGGTCGAATCGGGCCGCGTGGCGGACCTGACGTCGTCGGTGCAGGGCTGGATCGGCGGACTGGGCTCGATGGCGCAGGGCTGGCAGGTCGGCGGGAAGCAGTACGGCGTGCCGTACGTGCAGCACGTCGTCGGGTTCTGGTACCGCAAGGATCTGTTCGCGCAGGCCGGGATCACGGCGCCGCCGACGACCATGGCGGACTTCAACGCCGCCGTCGGCAAGCTGAAGACCGCGGGTATCGCACCCATCGCGCTCGGCGGCAAGGACCGCTGGCCCGACGCGTTCTACTACGACTACTTCGCCGTGCGCGAGTGCTCGCCGCAGGTGCTCAAGGACGAGATCGCGGCGGTGAAGCTGCAGAACCCGTGCTGGGTCAAGGCCGGCCAGGACCTGCAGGGCTTCCTCGCGACGCAGCCGTTCCAGACCGGCTTCAACGGCACGCCGGCCCAGCAGGGCGCCGGCAGTTCGGCCGGGCTCGTCGCCAACGGCAAGGCCGCGATGGAACTGCAGGGCGACTGGGACCCGAGCACGATGTCCTCGCTCACCGACGACAAGGATCTCGACAGCAAGCTCGGCTGGTTCCCGTTCCCGTCCGTGCCCGGCGCCGCGGGTGACCCCGCCGTGCTGCTCGGCGGCGGCGACGGGTTCTCGTGCACGACGCGCGCGGCGGCCGCGTGCGCCGGGTTCCTGCAGTACCTCACGAGCACGCCGGTGCAGCAGAAGATCGCCGAGGCCGGCTCGGGCCTGCCGGTGAACGCGGACGCGGTGGCGTCGTTGAAGAACGAGTCGCTCAAGTCCGTGGCGGAGCAGACGCGCAAGGCCTCGTCCGTGCAGATGTACTTCGACCGCGCGTTCCCGACCGCCGTCGGGCAGGCGCTCAACGACGCCGTCGCGAACCTGTTCGCGGGACAGGGCAACCCGGAAGCGGTGGTGCAGGCCGTGAACCAGGCCGCCACCGGGAACAAGTGATGGCGGCTCCCGCCCCGCCGCGGCCGCTCGCGCGGACCGTCCACAGTGCACGCGAGCGCCCCGCGCGGCGCCGGGGCCGCACCCGGCTGGAGCTCGCGCTGCTGCTCGGCCCGGCGCTGGTGCTGTTCGCCGGGTTCGTGCTCGTGCCGATCGGCATCGCGGTGTACTACAGCCTGTACTCGTGGAACGGGTTCGGCCCGCTCACCGACTTCGTCGGGCTGCAGAACTACGCCGACGCGTTCGGCGGCGCGGTGTTCCGCGGCGCGATCGGGCACAACGTGATCATCGCCGTGCTCTCCATCGTGATCCAGCTGCCGCTGAGCATCGGCCTCGCGCTGCTGCTGGACCGCAAGCTCAAGGGCCGGACGGTGCTGCGGATGGTCGTGTTCGCGCCGTACGTGCTGTCGGAGGCGATCACCGCCGTGATCTGGCTGCTCATGTTGCAGCCGAACGGGTTCGTGGACGAGCTGCTGCGCGGTGCGGGCCTGGGCGGGCTCGTGCACCAGTGGCTCGCGGACCCGAGGATCGTGCTGTACACGCTGTTCGTGGTCATGACGTGGAAGTTCCTCGGCTTCGGCATCATCCTGCTGCTCGCGGGCTTGCAGGGCGTGCCGCCGGAGCTGCGGGAAGCGGCCGCGCTGGACGGCGCCACCGCGTGGCAGACCACGCGCCACGTGGTGCTGCCGCTGCTGGGCCCGACGATCCGGATCTGGGTGTTCCTGAGCGTCATCGGTTCGCTGCAGCTGTTCGACCTCGTGTGGATCATGACGCTCGGCGGCCCGGCCAACGCGTCGACCACGATGGCCAGCTACCTCGTGGACCACGGGTTCAAGCGCTACGAGTTCGGCTTCGGCAGCGCCGTCGCGGTGGTGCTGTTCGCGATCTGCTTCGTGTTCGCGCTGGTGTACCAACGGTTCGCGCTGCGCCGCGACACCGCGGGTGCCCTGACCCGGGCGGTGAGCTGACGTGGCGGGCCGGCGCTGGGGCCTGATCGCGAGCTACGCGGCCGCGGTCGTCGTCGTGGTGGTCACGGTGGTGCCGCTGCTGTTCGTCGCCCTTGGCGGCTTCCGCACCAACGGGCAGCTCAACCGCGACCCGGCGGGCCTGCCGGGGCCGTGGGTGTGGGACAACTACCGCAGCGTGATCACGTCACCGGACTTCTGGCGGTTCCTCGGCAACAGCGCGCTGATCGCGGTGATCGCGACGGTGCTGGCCGTGAGCCTGGGGTCGATGGCGGCGTTCGCGTTGTCCCGCTACGTGTTCAAGGGCCGTGAAGCCGTGTATGCGCTGTTCACGCTCGGGCTGCTGTTCCCGCTGGGCGTCGCGACGCTGCCGCTGTACCTGTGGTTGCGCCAGCTCGGGCTGCTGGAGAACCCGCTGGGCGTCGCGATCCCCGAGGCGGCGTTCTCGCTGCCGGTGACGATCGTGATCCTGCGGCCCTTCATGCACGCCGTGCCCGGGGAGCTGGAGGATGCCGCGGTGCTCGACGGGGCGAGCCGGCTCGGGTTCTTCTGGCGGATCATGCTGCCGCTCTCGGCGCCCGCGCTCACCACGGTGGCGGTGCTCGCGTTCGTCACGAGCTGGAACGCCTACCTGCTGCCGCTGCTGGTGTTCAACGACACCGCGCACTTCACGCTGCCGCTGGGCGTGGCGACGTTCCAGTCGCAGTACTCGCAGGACACCGCGCGGGTGCTGGCGTTCACCGCGCTGTCGATGGTGCCGGCGCTGGGGTTCTTCGTGGTGGCGCAACGGCGGATCGTGGGTGGGCTGACCGGGTCGGTCAAGGGCTGATCACTTGCCCCGTCCGGTGGTCTGCGGTGGAGTGAGGAGGCACGCACCGTCGGCGACAGGAGGTTCGCGTGGGTGAGCAGGCCGGAGAACGGCGCAGCACGGCGTGGTTCGGTGCCTCGGGCCGGGCCGGGATGATCCACCGGTCGTGGATGCGGTCGCAGGGCTTCGGCTCGGACGTGTTCGACGGCCGGCCCGTGATCGGGATCGCGACCAGCGCGTCGGAGCTGGCGCCGTGCAACGTGCACCTCACCCGCGTGGCCGAGGCGGTGAAACGCGGGGTGTGGCAGGCCGGCGGGTTCCCGCTGGCGTTCCCGACGATGGCCACCGGCGAGACGCTCATGCGCCCCACCGCCATGCTCTACCGCAACCTGATGGCGATGGAGGTCGAGGAGCTCATCCGCGCCAACCCGCTCGACGGCGTGGTGCTGCTGTCCGGTTGCGACAAGACCACGCCGGCGATGCTGATGGGCGCGGCGAGCGTGGACCTGCCCGCGGTGATGGTGACCGGCGGGCCGATGCTCAACGGCAAGTTCCGCGGTGAGGACGTCGGGTCCGGCACGCACGTGTGGAAGTTCGAGGAGGAGCTCAAGGCCGGGCGCATGAGCCAGGAGGAGTGTTTTTTCGCCGAGGGCTGCATGGCCCGCTCCAACGGCCACTGCATGACCATGGGCACCGCGTCCACGATGGCGTGCCTCGCCGAGGCGCTGGGCATGCAGCTGCCCGGCTCGGCGACGTGGCCGGCCGTCGACGCGCGCCGCTTCGAGACGGCGCAGGAGGCGGGGCAGCGGATCGTGGCGATGGTGGACGAGGGCCTGCGGCCGTCGTCGATCCTGACGCGCGAGGCGTTCGAGAACGCGATCCGGGTGAACGCGGCGATCGGCGGCTCCACCAACGCGATCATCCACCTGCTGGCGCTCGCGGGCCGCGTCGGCGTGCCGCTGGAGATGGCGGACTTCGACGCGCTGGGCCGCGACGTGCCGACGCTGGTGAACCTCATGCCGTCGGGCAAGTTCCTGATGGAGGACTTCTGCTACGCCGGCGGCCTGCCCGTCGTCGTGCGGCGCCTGGCCGAAGCCGGCCTGCTGCACCCCGGCACGGTCACCGTGACCGGGAAGTCCTTGGCGGACAACGTGTCCGGCGCCGAGTGCTGGAACGACGAGGTGATCACCCCGGTGACCGAGCCGTTCCAGCCGACGGGTTCGGGCACGGCCGTGCTGACCGGGAACCTCGCTCCGGACGGTGCGGTGATCAAGCAGTCGGCCGCCTCGCCGGACCTGCTCACGCACACCGGTCCGGCGCTGGTGTTCGACACCGCCGAGGACTACCACCGCGTCGCCGACGACCCGGATCTGGACGTCACCGCCGACACCGTCCTGGTGATCCGCGGCGCCGGCCCGAAGGGCTACCCGGGCATGCCGGAGGTCGCCAACGTGCCGCTGCCGGCGAAGCTGCTCAAGGACGGCGTCACCGACCTCGTGCGCATCTGCGACGGCCGCATGTCCGGCACCGGCTACGGCACGGTCGTGCTGCACGTCAGCCCGGAGTCCGCCGCGGGTGGCCCGCTCGCCCTCGTGCGCACGGGCGACCGGATCACGCTGGACACCCCGGCGCGTTCGCTGACCCTGCACGTGTCCGACGAGGAGCTGGCGGCCCGGCGCGCGCAGTGGTCGGCGCCGGAATCGCCGTACGCCAGCGGGTACACGTGGCTCTACACGCACCACGTGACGCAGGCGCACCAGGGCGCGGACTTCGATTTCCTGCACGGTTCCCGCGGCCCGGGCGTGCCGCGTGATTCGCACTGAGATCCGCTCCCGCGGGTACGACGCCGGGCTCAGACGTGAGAAAGCTTGTCCGGGTTGATCACCCTGCGGTACGCGGTGATCAGCCCGTCGGTGATCTGCACGGTGTCGACGGAGTAGACGCGGCCCTGCCAATGGCACACGAGGGCGAGCTCGCCGCCCACCTCGATGAACCCGATGTGGTCGGGTCGCCACATCCGGCCCACTCGCACCATCACGTCGGCCATGCGCTCCGCACCCCGGATGACCTTGCGGGCCGCCGTGACCTTGCCGCCGCCGTCGGTGATGTAGACGGCGTCCGGGTGCAGGAGCCGGACCAGGCCGGTCAGGTCCCGGATTCGTAGGCGGCGCGAAAGGTCGCCAGCAGCCGTTCGCGTTCCTCTTTCGGCGCGCCCGGAGCGGACTGCTTCGCCTGGGCCACTCGCCGTCGCGCCCGGGAGGCGAGCTGGCGGGAGCCGGGTACGGAGACGTCGAGCACTTCCGCGATCCGGCCGAACTCGAACCCGAAGACGTCGTGCAGGACAAGGGCGACCCGCTCCGGTGGGCTCAATTCCTCCATGATCAGCAGCATCGCCGTGCTCACGGACTCGTCGACGAGCACCGGCTCCGAGGCGTCCGGCCCGGTCACCAGCGGTTCCGGTAACCATGGCCCGACATAGGATTCCCGGCGCGAGCGCGCGCTCTTGAGGATGTCGTACGACCGTCGCGCGGCCACCGTGACCAGCCAGGCCCGCAGGTCCGCGACCTCGTGCAGATCCGCCCCGGCCGCCCGCAGCCACACGTCCTGGGCCACGTCCTCGGCATCGGCCACACTCCCCAGCAGCCGGTAGGCCACGCCGAACACCGCGGGCCGGTGCGTCTCCCACTCGGCAGCGAGTGTGTCCTGGTGTCCAGACCTTCGGGACGCGTGCCCGTCACCCATGCAGATCGCATCCTCCTCCGTGCGGGTCCAGCGTAGGGCCGCAGAGCGTCGCCGGCATCCGTGCGTGGCGCACGTCCCGCGATCGTGGACGACCCGGCGATGTCCCGCCGCTCCGAGGCCCGCGAACCTCGGGCTGCGCCTGGGAAACTCGTCAGTGCGGGTCGTCGGTCTTCAGCGGGTCTCCGGTGTCGGAGACGGAGACCGTGAGGAGCTTGGCGGGTTGCGTCGCGCTGGTGTTCTCGGCGAGGACGTGGTGGGAGCCGGGCGGCTCGACCCAGCCCTGACCCTGGTGGTAGGTCTGCATGGGCTGGCCTTCGAGCTGACTGCGGATGACGCCCTCGAGGACGTAGGCGTAGATGAACGCCGCACCGTGCCGGTGCGGCACGCCCTTCCCGTCGGGCGGGAAGTCGACGACGGCCGAGGTGAACGTCTTGCCCGGCACGTCCGGGAGGGCCTGCTGGAGCAGCGGCGTGAACTTGTCGGTGGGACGCGTCGCCGCGACGGAACCGGCCGCCGCGGAACCGGCCGTCGGCGCCGTCGACGTGCCGCCGGCGGCGGGCCGGTCCGAGCTGCCGCAGGCGGTGGCCCCGGCCAGCGTGACGACGGCCAGCACAACACCGGCGACCGTGGCGCGCTTCATGATTGCTCCTCGGTGACGCGGATGATCGTTTTGCCGGGCGAACGCTTCGAGCGGAACGCCTCGGGCGCCTCGGCCAGCGGGCGCACTTCGCCGACCGCCACCTCGAGCCGGCCGTCCCGGACCCGCTGAGCGAGGTCGGTGAGCCGTGCTCGGTCGGCCTCGACGATGAAGAACAGGGCCCGGCCGTCCGCGGGCTGGATCTCGGGTGGTGTGGCGATGGAGACGAGCGTGCCGCCGGCGCGCACCACAGCGGTGGAGCGGTGGAGGATCTGCCCGCCGAACACGTCGAACACCACGTCGACCTCGCCCGCGTCCTCCAGCCGGTCGGTCTCGAGGAACGTGTCCACGCCGAAGCCGAGCGCGCGTTCGCGGTCGCGGGCCCGGCCGGTGCCGATGACCCGGGCACCCGCCTCACGGGCCAGCTGAACGGCGAGGGAGCCGACCGCTCCGGCGCACCCGTGGATCAGAATGGTCTGCCCGGCGGCGAGCCGCGCGTGGTCGAACAGGCCCTGCCACGCGGTCAGCCCGGAGATCGGCAACGCGGCGGCCACGGTGTGGTCGAGGTCCGCCGGCAGCGGTGCGAGGTTGCGGGCTTCGACTGCGATGTACTCGGCGAGCGCGCCGTCGCGAGTGCCGTCGGCGAACCCGAACACCCGCTGGCCCACGCTCAAACCGGTGGTGCCGTAGCCCAGCTCGGCGACGACACCCGACACGTCGTGCCCCGGCACGCTCGGCGTCCGATCCCGGCCGGACCGGTCCTGCCACGTGCCCGGCCAATCCAGCTCGCCGGTGGTGAAGCCGGCCGCGTGCACCCGTACGAGAACGTCGTTCTCCGCTGTGCGTGGACGCGGTATGTCCTCAACGGACAGTCCGGCGAGACCGGCGTCCCGTTCGCGGACGGTGATGGCTTGCATGGAGGTCCTCATCTGGTAGCCCGGTTGTCGTCAGGGAGACGAGGCGGACCCGGCGCGTGTGACAGCCCGAGCGGTCCGAGTTGATCACCCGATAGTGGGCACGCGTCCACCCGACACGCGACGCGCACAGCGGACCGGCGTCGTCAGCTCCAGTCGGTTTCGGCTGTCGTGCGGGTGAACCACGCGGCCAGCGCCGAGCGGGGGCGCACGCCCAGTTTGGCGCGGATGCGTTCCAGGTGGGTGGCGACCGTGCGGGGCGCGATGCCGAGGCGGCGCGCGATCTGCTGGTTGGTCAGGCCGTCGGTCACCAGGGCGGCGACGGTGTGCTCCTGCGGGGTCAGCCCGCGGTGGCCCGTGGCGTGGAAGTGCGCGCTCGCGTCGAGGGCGTGGGCGACGGCGGCGGCGAGGGAGACGCGGGCACCCGCGCGGGTGGCCGCCCGGGCCCGGCGCGGGTCCAGGCCGGCGGTCGCGGTGTCCAGGGCGTCGCGGACCCGCCGGCGCCACGCGGGTTCCGCCACGGCGCCCAGGCCCCGGCGGGCGGCGTCGGCGCACGCGAAGAGGCTCAAGGCGCGCTCGTGTTCGCCGCGGGCGGTCAGGACGACCGCGACGCCTTCGGTGAAGTAGGGCACTTTGAGGCCGTCTGCGGGGTTCGTGACGAGCAGGGCCTCCACGAACCACGCCTCGGCCGCGGGGTGGTCGCCAGCGGCGAGCGCGACGGCGCCGGCGGTGTGCAGCACGCTCGCGAGGCGGCCGGGTGTCGCGTGGGTGCGGGCGAGGGGCAGGGCTTCGGCCAGCACTTCGCGGGCCTCGTCGAGGTCGCCCGATCCCAGCGCGCCCCACGCGAGGTCGTTGAGCAGCAACGAAATCACGGCCGGATCGGCGAGGCCACGCGCGATCACCAAGGCCTCGTGGCAGCGCGCGGCGGCGTCCGCTCCCGACGCGCGCAGCCCGGCGGCGAGCAGGTCGAGGACCGAGGCGACCCGAGCAGGGCGGTCCAGTGTGGACTCCAGCGCCAATGCCGCTTCGCCGAGGCGCAGCTGCTCGGCGTAGCGGCCGGCGCGGTGCGCGGCCTTGCACAGCGCGGCCAGCAGCGACGCGGTGAGGTCCGGCCGATCGGCGACGTGCGGCAGAGCTTCGCGCAGCAACCGTTCGCTCTCGGCGAGGTTGCGGCCCAGCGCGAGCCACGACCGCGCGAGCCCGCATGCCAGCACCGCGAGCCGGGCGTCGCCGCGGCTGGTGAGCCGCCGGATCACCGCGAGCACGGGCTCGGCGCGCGCGACGAGCCGCCGGCAGAGACCGTCGGGCAGGAGGAACGCCGGCAGGTGCGGCTCGACCTGAGCCACGAGGTGGGCCGTCAGCAGTTCGAACGCGGCGTCGGTGCCGCCCTCGGCGTCGAGTGCCTCGCGGCCGAACGCGCGCGCGGCCGCCCACAGCCGCAGCCCGGTCGTGCCGTCGGCGGCGGGTTCGGGCACCAGCAGCGACACCGCGACCAGCCGCTGCAGCACCTCGGGCCCGGCGCCCAGAACCGACGCCAGCTCCGGGTCGAACGGACCGGGCAGCACCGAAAGCCGGTGCCACGCCTCGCGTTCGGCGGGCGAAAGCCGCCGGCGGTCGCTCTCGAGCTCCGCGCGCACCTTGCCGGGGGCCAGGTCGAGGGCGGTCGCCAGCCCTTCGGCTGCCCCGGCCACGCCCAGCAGCCGCACGCGCGGCGCGGCCAGCTCCAGCGCCGCCGGTACCCCTTCGAGCACGCGGCACAGCTCTGTGACGTCGGCCGGCGCAACGGTGAGGAACGGGTCCAGCAGGTGGATCCGCTCCGCGAGCAGCTGGGCCGCGTCGGCGGGGGAGAGGCCGCGCAGCGGCAGCACCTGCTCACCTTCGATCCCGAGCGCGACGCGGCTCGTGGCCACCACCCGCAGGCCCGGGCGCTCCCGCAGCAGCCGCGTGACCAGTGCCGCGCAGGCGTCGAGGGCGTCCTCGCAGCCGTCCAGCACGAGCAGGTCCCCGAGCTCGGCCGGAAGCTCCACAGCGGACGGATCGGCGCGCACCGCGCCCGTCAGCTCCGCCGCGAGCCGCGTCTTGCCGACGCCGGCCGGGCCGGTGATCGTCACGAGCCGGTGGTTCGCGAGCAGCCGCCGCAGCGTCGCCGTCTCAGCTCGCCGTCCGGTGCACCCCGCCCCCGGCCGCCGCGCCCGCACCCGCCGCCGGTACGCGCGCTGGCGGCAAGCGCCGGAGCAGAACCGCGGCCGTCGTCCGCCCTGGCGCCCGGCCGCCGCCGGCAACGGTGCACCGCAGGCGAGGCAGAGCGTCGGCATGGCGGAAGCTTAGATGTAACGCGCCCAGTGGCCAATTGATGAGCCTGGTGCTGTGGTTTCGTAACGCCAGGCGGTGCTGCCGACTGGGCTCCGCGTGTTCGACTCCCTAAGTTGAATTCACATATCTGCTTGATATTCACGTACTTGAACGGAGTTGCAGTGCTGCCTCCTTCACGGTCCCGTTTCCGGCTGGGCCGGATCTCCCTCGTCTTCGCCACCGTCGCCGGCCTGCTTGCCACCACCGCGGGCGCGGCCGGAGCCGTCCCGGTGCAGCAGTCACCGAAGTCGGTGTGCGACCTGCCGATCGTCTCGCTCGCTTGTCAGCCCGACACCGTCGTGCTCGACGGGGCGCGGCTGACGAAGAACCGCGTCGGGCTGCTGCTCGGCGACAGAACCCTGCGCACGTCGCTGGCCGACCTCCTCAAGCAGGCCGACGCGGCGCTCACCAAGGGCCCGTGGACGGTCGTCGACAAGGAGCGCGTGCCGCCGAGCGGTGACAAGCACGACTACCTGAGCCTCGCGCCCTACTGGTGGCCCAGCCGGCCCGCGACGGCCGACAACCCGCAGGGCTGCCCGTACGTCCAGCGCGACGGCGTGCTCAACCCCGAGACCACCGCCGTCCCGGACAAGGCCGAGCGGCTCACCGCGTTCAGCTCCATCTACCAGCTCTCGCTGGCCTGGTTCTACACGCGCAAGCCCGAGTACGCGCAACGCGCGGCCCTCGACCTGCGCACCTGGTTCCTCGACGCGGCCACGAAGATGAACCCGAACCTCGACTTCGCGCAGGGCATCCCGTGCAAGAACGACGGCCGCGGCATCGGCATCATCGAGTTCGCCTACACCTTCACCCAGGTCCTCGACGCCGCCCGGATCCTCGACGCGGGCGCGCCCGGCTGGTCGAAGACCGACGCCACGGCGATGAAGGGCTGGTCGGCCGACTTCCTGACCTGGCTGCGCACGAGCAAGAACGGCACGGACGAAGCCGCCGAGACCAACAACCACGGCTCGTTCTACGACATGCTGTCCGCCGGCATCGCGCTCTACACCGGCGACAAAGCACTCACGAAGCAGATCGTCACAGGCGCCGAGAAGACCCGCCTCGACCACCAGATCGCGGCCGACGGCAGCCAGCCCGAGGAGTCGACGCGCACGCGCAGCTTCCACTACCACACGTTCAACCTCGTCGCGCTGACCCGCCTCGCGCAGATCGGCCGCCACGTCGGCGTGGACCTGTGGAGCTACCGGACGCCGGAGGGCGGCAGCCTGTTCAAGGCCGTCGACCACCTGCTGCCCGCCGCGACCGGCGGGGCGTCGCAGTGGCCGCTGCCCGACCTGAACTTCCTGCAGTACGCGGCGCTCGACAGCGTCCACGCCGCCGCCGACGCGGGTGACGCCCAGGCGAAGGCCGCGCTCCCGCACATCCCCGCCCCGCCGGGAGGGGACCTCTACCCGGTCCGCCCGGCCGCCGAGCAGCTCGACGACATCTCGGTCACCGGCTGAGCCCGGCGCCGCGGCGGGGGCGCGTCCCCGCCGCGGCAGGCTCGGTCTTGTTATCGGACTCAGCACGTGGGAACGTTGGTTGGAAATTCCTACCGATGGAGGACTCCTCGTGCCCGAGCTGCCGCGCAAACTTGCCGCCCACCCGTCGGTGCGCGCCGTGCTGGAGCGCGGCACCCCGCCGAAGCCGGGGCCGATCGACGCCGCGTGGCTGCGGGAGCTGGCGCTGGCCGCGGGAGCCGACGACGTCGCGGCCGTGTCGCTGGAGCACGCCGACCTGGCGGGGGAGCGGCCCCACGCGCTCGCCGCGCTGCCCGGCACGCGCAGCCTGATCTCCCTGGTCGTGCGAATGAACCGCGACAACGTGCGCACGCCCGCGCGCAGCGTCGCGAACCAGGAGTTCCACCGCAGCGGCGAGATCATCAACGAGGCGGCCCGCACGATCACCCGCGAGCTGCAGGACGCCGGCTACCGCGCGCTCAACCCGTCGGCGACCTTCCCGATGGAGATGGACCGTTTTCCAGGCCGGATCTGGGTGGTGGCGCACAAGACGGTCGCGGTCGCGGCCGGCCTCGGCGTGATGGGCCTGCACCGCAACGTGATCCACCCGAAGTTCGGCAACTTCGTCCTGCTGGCCACACTCCTCGTCGATGCCGACGTGACCGGCTACGGCGAGGCGCTGGACTACAACCCCTGCGTGGAGTGCAAGCTCTGCGTGGCCGCGTGCCCCGTCGGGGCCATCGCCAAGACGGGCGAGTTCGACTGGGCGGCCTGCTCCACGCACAACTACCGCGAGTTCATGGGCGGGTTCACCGACTGGGTGGAGACCGTCGCCGACAGCGCCGACGGCGCGGAGTTCCGCGAGCGCGTCACCGATTCCGAGAACGCGTCGATGTGGCAAAGCCTTTCCTTCAAAGCGAACTACAAGGCGGCCTACTGCATGGCCGTGTGCCCGGCGGGTGAGGACGTGCTCGGGCCGTACCTGGAGGACCGCCGCGAGTTCATGCGCACGGTGCTGCGACCGTTGCAGGACAAGGAAGAAACGATCTACGTGACCCCGGGCTCGGCCGCGAAGTCCCATGTGGAACGCCGGTTCCCGAACAAGACCGTGAAGGTGGTCCCCGGCCGCACGCCGTGAGTTCACCCGGACGGGCAGGCGGTTCTCACGCCTGCGAGCGGGAACGCGTGGAACGCTTTTCGGCGGAACCAGCCGGAAAGTGAAGGGGAGCACTCGTGATCAAGACCAGCCGAGCCGGCCGCGGGGCGAGGAAGGTGACGTTCGTCCTCCCGCTCGACACCCCGCCGGGGCCGGTCAGCGTGGTCGGCGACTTCAACGACTGGCAGCCCGGGCGCCACGAGCTGCGTAAGCGGTCCAACGGCACGCGCTCGGCCGCCGTCGAGGTGCGGCGCGGCGTGAAGCTGCGTTTCCGCTACCTCGCCACGGGCGGGCAGTGGCTCGACGACCCCGACGTGGCGACCCGCGACGGACACGACTGCGTGTTCGTCGCCGAGTAAAGGAACGTGTGCTCCACAACACCGTTGTTGTGGAGCGCGTGTTCCTTTACGCTCGGCTTCGTGCCCAGGCCGCGGATCCACGACCCCGAACGGCTGCTCGACGTCGCCGAGCGCCTCGTGGCCGACCGCGGCCCCGAGGAGGTCACCGCGCGCGGGCTCGCGCTCGCCGCGGGCGTGCCGAACAGCGCGATCTACCACAGCTTCGGCTCGCTGCCCGCGCTCGTCGGGCGCGCCTGGCTGCGGGCCGCGACCCACTTCGTCGACGTACAGGAAGGCCTGGTCGACGCCGCGCTGGCCGAGGCCGGCCCGGTCGCTGCGGTGGTCGCCGCGGCCGACGCGCCCGCCGTCGTGGCGGCGCGGCGCCCGGATGCCGCGCGGCTGATGATCACCGTCTCACCCGACCGCGTGCTGGGCCCGCAGCTGCCCGACGAGATCGCCGAGGCGCTGCACGCGCTGGACAAACGCCTGGTGCGCCTGCTCGTGCGCCTGGCGCGCGAGCTGTGGCAGCGCGGCGACGGCCTGGCCGTCGAGGTGATCACCACGTGTGTCGTCGACCTGCCGAGCGCGATCTACCGCCGTGAGCTGGCCGAAGGCCGCGTCGGTGAGGACAGCCGCCGCCGGCTCGCCGCCGCCGTGCGCGCGGTGCTCGCTCTGCCGCCGCCGAAGCGGCGTTCGTCCCGGACCGCAACCACCGTCTGAAAAGGATTCTCGCGATGCCCGCACTGACCCAGCACGAAGCCGTCTCCGTCCTCGACTTCGGTGCCGACGAGAACCGGTTCTCACCGGCGTGGCTGGAAGAGGTGAACACCCATCTCGACACCGTCACGGCCGGTTCGGCGCCCGCCGCGCTCGTGACCACGGGCAGCGGCAAGTTCTACTCCAACGGCCTCGACCTCGAGTGGCTGACCACCCACGGCGACGAGGCCGGCAAGTACGTCACCGACGTCCACGAGCTGCTCGCCCGTGTGCTCGCGCTGCCGGTGCCGACCGTCGCGGCGGTGAACGGGCACGCGTTCGGGGCCGGCGCGATGCTGGCGATGGCCCACGACTTCCGCGTGATGCGCGCCGACCGCGGGTTCTTCTGCTTCCCCGAGGCCGACATCAACATCCCGTTCACGCCCGGCATGGCCGCCCTGATCCAGGCCAAGCTGACTCCGGCCACGGCGGTCGCGTCGATGACCACCGGGCGCCGCTTCGGCGGCCCGCAGGCCCGGGAGCTGGGCCTGGTCGACGCGACGGCCGACGAGGCCGCGCTGGTCAGCACGGCGACCGAGGTCGTCGCGCCGCTGGCGGGCAAGGACCGCGGCACGCTCGGGGCGATCAAGTCCACGATGTTCGCGACCGCGTTGACGGCCCTGCGCACACCGGCGGATCTGGTCCGGTAAGCTACTCGCGCGGCGGTGGGGCTCGCCGCTCCGGGACTCCCCGAGGTAACCCGGACAACCGCAGCATTCGCTGCCAACAGTCCCTACTCGAACCGAGGGCGCTAGCATGCCCGCGTGGAGTAGGAGACATCTGTGCCCGAATCGTCTTCGCGGCGGATGCCGCTGTGGCGCCGCACGGCCGTGCGGGAGCACGCGCCGGTCCTCGTCGTGATCGCCCTCGGCGGCGGCCTGGGCGCGCTCGCGCGCTACGGCGTCGCTGAGCTGCTCCCCACCGCGCCCGGGCACTTCCCGCTGGCGACGTTCCTGATCAACATCACCGGCTGCTTCCTCATCGGTGTGCTCATGGTCGCGATCACCGAGGCGTGGACCGCGAACCGGCTGGTGCGCCCGTTCCTCGGGATCGGGATCCTGGGCGGCTACACCACGTTCTCGACCTACGTCGTCGAGATCCACGGGCTGCTGCGGCCGGGCACGGTCGGGCTCGCGTTCGGCTACCTCGCGGGCACGCTCGTGGCGGCGCTGCTCGCGGTGGTGGGCGGGATGGCGCTCGCGCGAAGGATGTTCGTCCGTCCGGAAAGGACGGTCGAGTCGTGACGGTGCTGCTCGTGTTCGTCGGCGCGGTGGTCGGGGCGCCGCTGAGGTACCTCACCGATCGCTTCGTGCAGGCGCGCCACCAGAGCGGGTTTCCGTGGGGCACGTTCGCGGTCAACCTGGTGGGGTCCTTGGTGCTGGGCTCGCTGGCCGGTGCCGGGTCGGCGTTGCCCGCCGCCGTGTCGATCCTGGTCGGCACAGGCTTTTGCGGAGCGCTGACCACGTACAGCACATTCGGCTACGAGACCGTACGCCTGCTGGAGCGGCGGGCGTACGGTCTCGCGGTGGCCAACGTGGTGCTGAGCGTGGCCGCGGGGCTGGGCGCGGCCACGCTCGGGTACGCGGTGGTCGGCTCGCTCGTCTGAACTACGAGGCGAGGTTCGCGTAGACGACAATGTTGTCCTCGTAGCTGTGCTCGGCGTGGTCGAACACGCCGCCGCAGGTGATCAGCCGGAGTTCGGGTTTGGTGCTGTTGCCGTAGACGGCGTCCTGGGGGAACTGGTCCTTGGGGACCTGCGTGAGGTGGTCGACGGTGAACTTCAGCTTCTTGCCGTCGCTGCGGTCGATGTCCACCTCGTCGCCCGGGACGAGATCCTTGAGCTTGTAGAAGATGCCCGGCTTCTTGTCGCCGTCCACGTGGCCGAGGACGATGGCCGGGCCGACCTCACCGGGCACGGGGGAGAGGCGGTACCACGCCGCCTGCATCGGAGTTTTCACCGAGGGCACGGAGATCTTGCCTTCGAGGTTGACCGCGACGGAGACCAGGCTGGACTGCGCGCCGATCTTCGGGATGCTGACCGACGTCGGGCGCAGGCCCTTGAACGGTTTCGTGACCGGCACGCTGCTCGGGACCGGTTTGGCCGCGGCGGCCGGTGCGGCGGCCGGCGCGGAACTGCAGCCGGCCAGCACGGCGGTGACGGCCAGTGCGGCGGCCGCCGTCGCGATGAGCTTGGATCGGTTCATCGGCTCAGAACCAGAACCGCGCGGTGCCGCCGAAACCGGTCTCGACGCCACCCTGGGGTGCGTAGCGGACCTGGACCGTCGGGCGGGTGACGGCGGGACCGGGTGCGGCCTTCGTGGTGTCCGAAGTGGACACCGAGGTGGCCGGGCTGCCGGCGGTGCTGCTGGGGGTCTCACCGCTGCTGGGGGTTTCACTGCCGGACGGCGGTTCGCTGGTGTCCGAAGTGGGTGGGGTGACCTGTTCGAAGGTCACGTCGCCGTGGCCCTCCTGCCCGTCGCAGGTCCAGCTGAACGGCGCGGTGGTGGCGGTGTACCCGTCGACCACGCGCACGTCGTAGTTCCAGTAGCGGCCGTCGGCACCGTCCTGGTCCGGGCCGGCGGTCACGGTCAGGCCGACGGTGGCGACGTTCCCGGGCGCGCCGGACGCGCAGGCGATGACCAGCACGCCCTCACCGCCGAGGCCGACGAAGCCGTGGCCGGCGTTGTCGGTGTACGGGTCGATGGGGGCGCTGCTTTCGGTGGTCTCGTCGGCGTTCCGGCCGTCTTGCCCGTCTTCGGAGTCCTTGGCGTCCTCGGCTGCGCGGGGCTTCGCGGCGGCCGGGGCGCGGCGGCCTTCGGTGGTCTGCACCTCGGGGTCCGCCGGCGCCGGGGTGTCGCCGGTGGTGCTCGGCGGCGTGGCGGACGTCGGGGTGCTCGAGTCGCTCGTCGGGGTCTCGGAGGTGCTGGAGTCCGATGTGGTCGGTGCCGTCGAGTCCGTCGGCTCGGACGTCGCCGAGGTCTCGACCGGCGCGGTGGGGTCGTCCTGCGCGAAGGCGGCCGGCGCGGACGCGAGCGTGAGGGCGGCGCCGGCGAGCACGGCACCTGCGAGACGGCCCAGCGGTTTCTTCACGGCGACTCCCTGCTGCGACTGTGCCCGACGTTGGGCAATGGCGGGATTCTGCCGCAGAAAAGCGACGGAGGAAAATGATTCCCGAGTGGTAAAAACCACGCTCGAATTCTGTAACGTTCCGCGTTTCCGGGCCGATGGAATTGCTCTGGTGTGGCTTCAGGAAACGACCTGATAACGAAACCGGTGGGCGTGATAACGGAATCGATCGTAACACGCCCACCATTCCCGTGGGCTATCCGGCACTTCTTTTCGATCTTCAGGCCCGGCCGCGGACGAGGTCGATGAGCCGGCCGAGCACGTGCTCGCCCGCCGCGCGCAGGCCGTTGTGCTCGTACTCGTTCGTGACCCACGGGCGCATCGTCGGGATCAGCCCGGCGGTCTCTTCGGAGAACCGGCGGTCCACGTACGCGTCCTCGGCGTAGATCGCGGCGGCGCACGGCACTTCGCAGCTTCGCAGCACGTCGGCGTCGTAGAGGCGCGGCCACTCGCGCTCGGCGAGCAGCTCGGCGGCTTCGCGCAACGGGGCGAGGCCGGGCAGGTCGGTGAACACCGACGGGAAGACGTGCTCGCCGGTGAAGAGCGTGACGTCGTCGTCGTACTCGGCCGGGCGGGTGCGCTCGGCCGACCAGCGGGTGGCGTGGCCGTCGGCGTAGCAGGCTTCGTGGATCACCGCGTAGAGCGGGTTGCGCGCCGAGAACGGCAGCGTCGCAGCGACGTCGTGGGCGAAGGCCGGGGAGTCGGGGTCGCGCTCCAGCAGGTAGTGCAGCGTCTCGGCGCCCTCGCTCGCGCCGAGGACGTGGCCGAGCTGGCGGAACAGCCGGGACGTGAGCGGCGTGCCGTCGGGCAGGGTGATCTCCCCGGCGTCGAGGCGCGCGTGCAGCTTGCGGACCCGCTCGCGGTCGCCCGGGTAGCGCCGGAAGTAGCGGCGGTTGCGCTCCAGCAGCGTCGCGTACGTCGCCTGGTACACCTCGTCGGGGTGGCGGCCGACGGGTGGCAGGCCGCCGGTGAAGAACGCCTCCCGCAGGCCTTCCGGCGCTTGCGAGAGGTAGGCGAGCGAGGTGAACCCGCCGAACGACTGGCCCAGCACGCTCCACCGCTGCACGCCCAGCTGCCGCCGGATCAGCTCCGCATCCCGCACGATCGAGTCGGCCCGGAAGTGCGCCAGGTAGCCGGCCTGCTCGGCGGGCGTGCGCCCCGGCAATGTGCCGACGGGAGTCGAGTTGCCGGTGCCCCGCTGGTCCAGCAACAGCACCCGGTAGTCCCGCACCGCCCGCCCCAGCCACCCCGAGGGGCGCCCCGCCGGCCGCGGCGCTTCGTGCCCGGGCCCACCCTGCAGGAACACGAGGAACGGCCGCTCCTCCCCGCCGTCCGGCTCCGCGACCTCCCGCGCGAACACGGTGATCCGTTCGCCCTCGGGTTTGCTGTGATCCAACGGGACGTCGAACTCGTGCTCGGTGAGCACCAGACCGGGAACGCGCACGGAGGTAGGCATGGGGCGATCAAATCACGCCGGCGCCGGCGGGGTGGGGTGGTTTTGCGGCGGGTTCCTGCCGGCCGGCCCGTCGCGCCCCGCCTCGCCGGGCGCGGGTGGTGCGATCGGACCGGTCGCTCGGCCTTGGCGGCACGAACGGTCCGCTCGCGGCTGTGGTCGCACGAACGGTCCGGTCGTGGCGGCGGCGATGCGCGAGCGGTTCGTTCGGCCCACCTGCCGGAAGGGGTGTCGATCCGGGTGCTGCGCGGTGGTCGAACGGACACAGTCCAGCCGAAACGACCGCCGTTACGGTGATCTTCTCCGGACTGCGAGGGGAAACCACCTGTGGGCAAGCACCTGTTCTTCGTCGCCGCGCCTGCGGCAGGGCATGTCAATCCGGTCTTGCCGCTGGTGGCGGAGCTGGTGGGGCGAGGGCATCGGGTGACGTTCGCGAGTGGGCCGGCGTACGTGGGGGCCATCGAGGGGGCCGGGGCGGAGGCGGTGCGGTTGCCGTGAACGCTCGATCCGACCGCTTTGTCGCGGGAGGCGTTCAGCACCACGAGCTTCGTGGGCCTGCTGGACGGGTTGCTGGAGGCGGCGGCGCCCGGGATCGACGCTCTCGTGGAGAAAGTCCGGGATGCCGACGTGGTGTGCTTCGACGCGACCGTGGCGCCCGTCGCCGCGGCCGTTTCGCAGCGGCTGGGGGTGCCGGCGGTGGCGCTGGTGGCGAGCATGGCCGTGAACGAGCACCTGCCGCTGGCGGAGCTGCTGCCGCCCGACTTCCGGCCGGACAACGAGGCGCTGGTGCGGTTCGCGACACGGCTGCACGAGTTCTCCCAGCAGCAGGGCCTGCCCGCGCCGCTGGTGCCGATGGCGGCGCCGCCGGTGCCGTTGACGCTGGTGTTCGTGCCGGCCGCGTTCCAGATCGCGGCGGAGACCTTCGACGAGACCTACCGGTTCGTCGGCCCGACGGTGCGGGCGGGGGAGTGGGCGCCGCCGGGCGGGAAGCCGGTGCTGCTGGTGTCGCTCGGGACGGCGTTCACCGACCGGCCGGACGTGTTCCGCGCGTGCGCCCAGGCGTTCGCGGGCACGGAGTGGCACGTCGTGATGTCGCTCGGCCGCACGGATCCCGCGCTGCTGGGCGAGCTGCCGCCGAACGTCGAGGCGCTGCCGTCGGTGCCGCAGCAGGCGGTGCTGGGCCACGCGACCGCGTTCGTCTCCCACGCCGGCATGAACTCGATCATGGAGGCGCTCTCGCACGCCGTGCCGCTGGTGACGCTGCCCCAAGTGCCCGAACAGGCACTCAACGCCCGCCGCGTCCGCGAACTCGGCCTCGGCGAGGTGCTCGACTCCGAGGCCCTCACCCCGGAGCTCGTGCGCGAGACGGTGCTGCGCGTCGCCGGCGACGCGCGGGTGCACGACCGGCTGGCCTGGCTGGCCAAGGAGATCACCGCCGCCGGCGGCGCGAAAGCGGCGGCCGACGCCGTGCTGGACCTGCTGGGCTGACCATCCACAAGGGACGTTACTGCTTGCCCATCGACCGGCGGATCTCGGCGAGCTTCTCCTTCGCCGCCTTGTCCCGGTCGGCGATCTTCTTGTCGAGCGACTCGATCGTCTCCGGCCCGCCGATTCCCGCGAGCTCCTGCGCACCCACCGACGTGTTGTAGCGGTTCTCGATGCGGTCGCGGACGAAGTCGAACGACGGCACGCCGCCCTCGCTGTAGTCGGGCTCGGGCAGGTCCGCCGCCGGCGCGCCAGCGCTCGCCGGGGCTTCGACGATCTCGGCGTCCAACGGTTCCTGGTCGCCCGGCTGGTTCGTGGTCATGTGGCACTCCTGTCGTCGCGGTCCCCACCCCCGACCCTAGCCGTCTCCGCAACCTGCCGCCTTTGCCCGGTACCGCCACGGTCGCGGCGTTCAGGACTTTCGGCTGTCCCGGTCACCGACAGGCGCCTTGACACCGGTGAGCCCGGCTCGGAAATGTCGGTGCCGCACGGATTCCTCGGCCCGCACACGCCGCCACGTGTCGTGTCGTGTCGAAAGGACGGTCCCCCCGTTGCCAGCACAGTCAGCCCAGCCGGCACAGCCCGACAACCCCGACCAGACCCTCGCGAGAAGAAGCTTCCTGGCGCTGGGCTCCGGCGCCGCCCTCGCGGCGACGTCCGGGCTCACCCTCGCGAGCCCCGCCGTGGCCGCCCCGGCAAGGAAAACCCCGCAAGCCCCACCGCCGGCCACCCACGCCGCCGGGCAGCCCGACTTCGGCCCCAACGTCCACGTCTTCGACTCGAGCACCCCGAACATCCAGGCCACCCTCGACGCGATCTACGCCCAGCAGCGCGGCAGCCAGTTCGGCGAGGGCCGCTACGCGCTGCTGTTCAAACCCGGCGCCTACTCCGTCGACGTCAAGCTCGGCTACTACACCCAGGTCGCCGGCCTCGGCCTGCAGCCCAGCGGCGCCAGCATCACCGGCTCGCTCGGCGTGGAGGGCGATGCGCACGGCAACGGCACGCTCGTGAACTTCTGGCGCGGCGCCGAGAACCTCAACGCCGTCCCGAAGAGCGGCGTCGACACCTGGGCCGTCTCGCAGGCCACCTACTACCGCCGCATCTACCTGCTCGGCGACCTCAAGCTGTCCGACGGCGGCTACTCCAGCGGCGGGTTCATCGCCGACTGCCAGCTCACCGGCCAGGTCAACTCCGGCACGCAGCAACAGTGGCTCACGCGCAACTCGGTGGTCGGGTCGTGGGTGGGCTCGAACTGGAACTTCGTGTTCGTCGGCTCGCCCGGCTCGCCCGCGACCTCGTTCCCCACCCCGCCGTACACCTCCGTCGAGCGCACGCCGGTGATCTGCGAGAAGCCGTTCCTGTACGTGGACGGCGCCGGCGCCTACCAGGTGTTCGTGCCCGCCGTCCGCACGAACGCCGAGGCCACCAGCTGGGAGGCGCGCAAGCCCGAGGGCACCTCGCTGCCCCTCGACGCCTTCCACATCGCCAAGCCCGCGGAGTCCGCCGCCGACCTCAACGCCGCCCTCGCGCAGGGCAAGCACCTGCTGCTCACCCCGGGGATCTACCACGTCGACCAGCCGCTCACGGTCACACGCGCCGACACCGTCGTGCTCGGCCTCGGCTACGCCACCCTGATCCCGGACAACGGCGTCACCGCGCTCGACGTCGCCGACGTGGACGGCGTGCGCGTCGCCGGCCTGCTCGTGGACGCGGGACCGGTCGCCTCCGATCCGCTTATCCGCTTCGGGCCCGACGGGTCACGCCGCGGCCACGCGCGCAACCCGAGCTCGATGCACGACGTGTTCGTGCGCGTCGGGGGTGCCGGCGTGGGCAAGGCCAAGCGGTGCGTGGTCGTCAACAGCGCAGACGTGCTCATCGACAACATGTGGCTGTGGCGGGCCGACCACGGCGCGGGCGTCGGCTGGGACGCCAACACCTCCGACGTCGGCCTGGTCGTGAACGGCTCGGGCGTGATCGCCTACGGGCTGTTCGTCGAGCACCACCAGAAGGCCCAGGTCGAGTGGAACGGTGAGGGCGGCCGCACCTACTTCTTCCAGAACGAGATGCCGTACGACCCGCCGAACCAGGCCGCGTGGATGGACGGGACCCACCGCGGTTTCCCCGCCTACGCGGTGGGCGACCACGTCCGCACGCACGAAGCGTGGGGCCTGGGCAGCTACTGCATCTTCGCCGAGGACCGCACGATCGTGTCCGACCGCGCCATCGCCGCCCCGAAGCGGCCGGGGGTGAAGTTCCACAGCATGATCACGTTCTCGCTCGGCGGCGGTCAGGGCACGATCGCCCACGTCGTCAACGACACGGGCGGCCCGTCGGACGCCGTCACCGGGCTGGCGATGCTGAAGTCCTACCCATAACGAGAAACCCGCGCCGCGACCGTCCACTCACGACGGTTGCGGCGCGGGCCGTCAGCCTGCGAACCCGCGTTCTTCCAGGATGGCGTCGATCCGGATCTGGTGGTCGGCGTCCCACTCGTCGAGCGTCTGCGCCTCTTCCTCGGCCAGGCGCGCCTGCGCGGCCAGGAGGATCCGCTCCGCGTCGGCGGCGGGCGTGACCACGACGCCCTCCTCGTCGGCGGTCACGATGTCACCTGCGTGCACGGTGACCCCGCCGCAGCTCACCGGCTCACCCAGCGGCGCGACGGCCGCCTTCCTGCCGGGGATCGGGATCAGGCCGCGGGCGAACACGGGGAACCCGAGCTCGCGCACCTCGGCGAGGTCGCGGATCACGCCGTCGAGCACGAACGCCGCGATCCCGTTGCGCTGGGCCACGGCGCAGACGTTGCCGCCCGCCAGCGCGTAGTCCAGGTCGCCGGACTCCACCACGACGATCGAGCCCGCCGGAGCGCGGTGGATGGCCGCGTGCAGCATCAGGTTGTCGCCCGCCGGGCACTGGACGGTGCAGGCCGGGCCCGCGACGCGCGGCACGGGGCCCCACAGCGGGCGCACGCCGATGTCCATCACCTGGTCGCGGCTCAGCAGGTCGGCGAGGGTCGTGGTCGGGATGTCGCGGAATCCGTCGGGCATGGTCCTCCTGTCACGTCGTCGTGTCCCGTGGACGAGACCGCGATCGTCGCAGGAAAGTGCCCCGGAGTCGCGGACTCCGGGGCACGTGTGACGCAGTTCGCTCAGTGCACGATCGGCGGGCCGAGCGGGAGTGCGGACCCGCCCGTCGCCGTCGAGGCCGAGCTGAAGAACAGGTACACACCGACGGCGGCGAACACCAGCACGACGTACCCGCCGACCTGGAGAATGCCGGCCGAGCCCTGCAGCGTGCCGACCAGCACGAGCACGAGCGCGACCTCGATGAGGAGGAACAGCAGCGTGTAGGCCACCGGCAACCGCAGGGTCGCGAGCGTCAGCATGCCGACGATGACGAGCCAGGAGATGAGGAACAACCCCTGGGTGGCGACGGCTGCTGCCGCGTCGATCCCGAACCAGTTGTGGGTCAGGCCGAGCACGAGCAGCGCGTAGCTCAGCCAGAACCCGGAGAAGATGGCGAACACACCCGCCACCGCGCTCTGGCCCACGGCGGCGGCCCAGACGGCTGCGATGAGCAGGCCGAGGCCTGTCGCGGCGATGATGACGGCGAGTGACGCGCCGACGGCCGTCGCGGGCACGTAGCCGATGAGGACGAGCCCCAGCGCGACGGATCCGACGACGAAACTGGGCAGACCGACCATCATCGGGTCGGCGGCCGGGGGCGCTTCGGGAGCGGCCTCCGCAGTGTGCTGGGCAGGTACTCGGGGGACGCTTTCGGCACTGGTATCGAGGGTGGTCATGAGCGGGCTCCCTGGTCGGGCATCCGGAATGTGCCTGGTCGTGTGCCTGGTCGTCGCGGTGGCACATCGCTCGGTATACGCCTGTCCCCAGCGGGCGGGAGTCTCATTTAGAGACGCCGCCGACCAGGTGGAAACCGGGGCACACCGCCCACATCCGGCCCGTACGCTGCAGTGATCGCCCTCACAGGGCCCCGGCGAACCGCACCCCGCGGCGCTTCACGCGGAGCAACGACTGGGCCACGAAACGGCCTAGCTCCGGCTACGCCGAGTGGATCCGCCGAAATGTCACGCAGGGTGATCGCGGAGTGCTCCGCCCGGGGAGCCGGCTCCCGCCTCGCCCGATCGGGAGGTCGTAGTCCTGCCGGACAGGTCCGGACCGGGCACCCGGGCCGATACCGTGCTCGCATGTCACCGGAGCGGAGCCCGTCCACGGCCGGGCTGCTCGCCCGGTTCACGATCGCCGGGGTGGTCGTGCTCGCGGCGCTGGCCGGCCTCATCGCCTACCTCGCGCGCGAAGCGGGCACGGCGCAGGCCACCCAGTCGGCGGTGCAGACCACGTCCGTCACGGCCCGCGGCGTGGTCGAACCGCGCCTCGACGCGGCCGTGGTGAACCGCGACCCGGCCGCGCTGACCGCGTTCGACGCGGCCATCCGGCGCTACGTGCTGCAGGGTTCGCTGGTGCGCGTGAAGGTCTGGTCCGCCGACGGCACGATCCTCTACTCCGACGCGTCCGCGCTGATCGGCGAGCGCTACCCGCTCAGTGCCGAGGAGGCCGAGGCGCTGCGGGTGCAGGGGAGCGTGTCGGAGGTCAGCGACCTGACGCGGCCGGAGAACCGGCTCGAGACGTCGTTCGGGAAGCTGCTGGAGGTCTACGTCGGGATCCGCGCGGCCGACGGGCGCCCGCTGCTGTTGGAGGCCTACTACCGCTACGACGCCGTGACGCAGGCCGGGCAGGCCGCGTGGGCACGGTTCGCGCCGCCGTCGCTGGGCGCGCTGGTGGTGCTGGAGGTCGTGCAGGTGCCGTTCGCGTGGTCGCTGGCGCGGCGCGTGCGGCGCTCGCAGCGGGAGCGGGAACGCCTGTTGCAGCACGCCGTGGACGCCTCCGACGCCGAGCGCCGGCGGATCGCCCGCGACCTGCACGACGGGATCGTGCAGGACCTGTCCGGGCTCACGTTCGGCCTCGACGCCGCCAGGCTCGGCGAGCCGGACGAGGCCCGCCGCGCCGAAGTCATCGCCGACGCCGCGGGGAGGCTGCGCACGAGCGTCGGCGCGCTGCGCTCCCTGCTCGTGGACATCTACCCGCCGAACCTCGCGGAGGAGGGTCTCGGGCCGGCGCTGGCCGAGCTGGCCGGCGGCCTGGAGCGCACGGGCGTGGCCGTGGATCTCGACGCGGACGACGCCGACGGCCTGCCCCCGGCCGCGTCGGCGCTGCTGTTCCGCACCGCGCAGGAGGTGCTGCGCAACGTCGTCGCCCACAGCGCGGCCCGGGCGGTGCTGGTGCGCGTGACGCGGGCCGGCTCGGGGGCCATCCTGGTGATCGACGACGACGGCCGCGGCTTCGACGGAGACCGGCTCACCGAGCAGGCGCGCGACGGGCACTTCGGGCTGCGGGCCGTCGGCGACCTGCTGGCCGAGGCCGGTGGCAGGCTGTCGGTGCGCGCCGCGCCCGGCCGGGGCACGCGGGTGGAGGCGGAGGTGCCGTTGTCATGATCCGAGTGCTGATCGCCGACGACCACGCCATCGTGCGGACCGGTCTCACCCAGCTGCTGAGCACCGCCGGCGACCTGCAGCTCGTCGGCGCCGCGGGCGACGGCGAGGAGGCCGTGGCGCTCGCGGCGGAGCTGGGCCCGGACGTGGTGCTGATGGACCTGTCGATGCCCGGCACCGACGGCGTCGCGGCCACCGCGCGGATCGTCGAGGCGAACCCCGACACCCACGTCCTGGTGCTCACGTCGTTCTCCGACCAGGCGCGGATCCTCGACGCGCTGCGCGCCGGGGCCGAGGGTTACCTGCTCAAGCACAGCGAGCCGGAGGTGATCCTCGCGGGCATCCGCGAGATCGTCGCGGGCGGCTCGCCGCTGGACCCGAAGGCGGCGCGCGTGCTGCTGAGCGATCGGCGGGCCGCGCAGCCCGCCGCGAAGCTGACCGACCGCGAGCGCGAGGTGCTGCGCATGGTCGGCGACGGCCTGCCGAACAAGTCCATCGCCCGGCGCCTCGGGATCACCGAACGGACCGTGAAGGCGCACCTGACCAACGTCTACCAGCGGCTCGGCGTCACCGACCGGACGCAGGCGGCGCTGTGGGCGCAGCGGCACGCCGACCGGTACTAGGACCACCGGACAATGGCGCTCCCGCGCGGCGATCGCGAGGATGGACCCGTGACCGATCCCGCCGCCGACCCCCGGCCCGTGGTGTTCGAGACCCGTGCCGGCGCCGGTCCTCGCGCGCCCCGGCGGGGCCGCCAGGTGCTCGGTGCTCTCGCCGGCGCCGTGGTGGCGGCCGGTGCCGCGGCGGGGATCGTGTGGGGTGGCACGGCCGTGTGGTCCCTCGTGGACCCGGGCCGGACGGCCGACGCGCCGGCCCCGTTGTGGATCCCGCCGCCGCCGCTCGTCACGGCGGTGTCGGCCCCGCCGTCGGACGACAACCCGCACACCTCCGGCTCCCGGGCTCCGGAACCCGGCGACGACCACGGCGGTGATCGCGGTGGCCGGGGTTCCGACGACAACGGCGGTGGCCGCGGCCGCGGCGGGGGCCGCTGACGCTCACCCGACCGGTTCGCGCACACGCGCCTTGCGCCGCGCGGTGATGAGCACGACCCCGCCCACGGCGATCGCGCCGCCCACCAGCTCGATGGGCGCGGGGACCTCGCCGAGCCAGACGTAGGCCACGGCCAGCGCCACCACGGGCACGAGGTAGAGCGCCGACGTCGCCGCGGTGACCGTGTTGCGCGCGACGCCGTAGCCCCACAACACGAACCCGAGCGCCGAGGGCAGCAACCCCAGGTACAGCACGGCCGCGTGCGCCGACGCGGGCGCGGTTTCCAGGCCGTGCCAGGCCGCGGGGGCCAGCGGCAGCGAGAAAACCGTGCCGGTCCACATCGCGTAACACGCGACTTCGAGCCCGGAGTAGTGGCGCAGCAACGGTTTGCTGCAGAAGTGGTACGCGCCCTGCACGAGCGCCGCGGCGAGGACCACCCACGCGGCGGTCGAGTACCGCACGTCCCCGCCGGACAGCGCGATGAGCGCCGAACCGCCGAGCGCGACGGCACTGCCGAGGAGGCCGCGGGCGCCGAGCCGTTCACCGAGGAACGCCGCGGCGAGCACTGCGCTGAACACCGGCGCCGTGGCCACCAGCAGGCTCGCCGTGCCGGCGGGCACGTGCACCTCGCCCCAGTTGAGCAGCACCTGGTAGGCCGCCATTCCCGTGAGGCCGCACAACGCGATGAGCGGCAGGTCCTTGCGCCGCGGCAGCCGCACGCCCAGGAACGGCGCCGCGACGGCCAGCGCGACCGAGGCCACGACGAGCCGCGCCAGCGACAGCCCGAGTGGGCCGTAGCCGTCGAGCCCCACACGGACCGCGGGGAAGGCCGAGGCCCACAGGACGACGGTGCCGCCGATGGCCAGAACGGGTTTCGAGGTGCTCACCGGGCCAGTGTGGGCGTTATGATGCGGTAGATCCAGTTAGTCTTTGCTTCGAGATCGGGAAGTTCGGCTTATGTTGGAAGTCCGCCGCCTGAGGCTGCTGCACGAGCTCGCGCACCACGGCACCGTCGCCGCGACGGCCGAGGCGCTCAACCTGACCGGTCCCGCCGTGTCTCAGCAGCTCGCGGCCCTGGAACGCGAGGCGGGCACGCCGTTGCTGGAACGGCGCGGGCGCACGCTCGCGTTCACCGCCGCCGGTGAGCTGCTGGTGTCCCACGCCGACGTGATCCTCAGTGATCTCGCGGCGGCCGAGTCCGCGCTGGCCGCCGTGCGGTCCGACGGCGCGGGCACCGTCCGGGTGGTCGCGTTCCCGTCCGCGGCCAGGACCCTCGTCGCTCCACTGTGGACGAAACTGCCCGGGGTGTCGCTGCGGCTGGTCGAGCAGGAGCCGGAGTCGGCGATCGGCACGCTGCTGCACCAGGAAGCCGACGTCGCCGTGGTGCACAGCTACAGCCTGCTGCCGCGCGAAACCCCCGCCCGGTGCGAAGAACACCACCTCGCCGACGACCCGGTGCTGCTCGCCGTGCCGCCGGCGCTGGCCGAGGCGCGCGCGCTCGCGGACGGCCAGAAGGTGCGCCTGGCGCGGTTCTCGGCGGTGCCCTGGCTGGTGCCGTCGAAGGAGTACTCGTGCCACGAGATGATCCAGCGCGCGTGCGGCGCGGCCGGGTTCGTACCCGACGTGGTCGCCGAGGCCACCGACTTCGCCGTGCTGACGGCGCTGGTGGCGGCCGGTGCGGGCGTCGCGTTGATCCCGCGCATGGCCTTGCCGGACTCGCACGCGCCGGTGAGCCTGCACCCGCTGGCGAACCCGGTGTCGCGCAAGGTGTACGCGGTCACGCGGCTGGGCACGGGACGGCGGCCGGACGTGGGGGCCGTGCTCACCGGCCTCGGCGCGTGACGGCAGGGGTGCGCAGGGGTCCACAAAGGACTACCCGGAACACGTGTCGTTCGACGTCGCCCCGGTGGTGAAGAACTCGACGCCGTCGGCCGCGCACGGGAGGTGGGCGAACGACGAGTGCACGTCGTCGGTCACGGTCAGGAGCGCGCCACCGACCTTCGCCTGCATCTCGCGGGCCCACGGGAACGGGGTGTTGGTCTCGAACTCGTGCCCGACGAGCTGCAGCGGGCTGGAGCCGCGTACGAGCGCGGTGGGCTGCGGCGCGAACGGCCAGCCGGCGCACCGCGCGTCGCCACCGGGTTCGTAGGCGGCCACCGGGTACCGGGCGGCGAGCTCGAGCCCGTGCGCCCACGCCTGGTCGACGTCGCGGGCGCCGGGGGAGTCGTTGCAGTTCACGGCGGCCAGGACGAACCCGATCTCCCCGTCTCGGTAGCCGACGTCGAACCCGTTGCCGGCCGGTGCGGCCGCGGGCGGTGCCGTGGCCGCCGGCGGCGTTCCGTCGCGGGCGTCGGCGAGTGCTTGCGCGGCTGCGGCCCAGTCGGTGCGGGAGGCGAGCAGTTGCCGGTTGGCCCAGTGGTCGTCGCGGTCGGCCAGGGGCTGGGCCGCGAGCCGGCCCCGCAACGCGAGCAGGGCCTGCGAGACGGCCGCGGCGGTGCCGCCGAACCCGTACGTCGCGTCGCGATCGGCGAGCCAGCGGGTGAAGTCGTCGAAGTGTGCTTCGGCCGCGGCGGCCTGGTCGTCGGACCGCCTGACGGCCTCGCCCGGCGCGAGCACCGAGTCCAGGAGCATCCGGTCGACGTGGCCGCCGAACAGGCTGCGGTAGGCGGTGCCGAGTGCCGTGCCCCACGAGTTACCGAAGTAGCCGATCTTCTCCTCGCCCAGCGCCCGGCGGATCACGTCCATGTCGCGGGCGATGTTGGCCGTGGTCATCGACCGGGCCAGCTCGGGGTCCTTCCCGGCGCAGGTGCGCATCCGGTCCGCGACGGCCTGCGCCTGGTCCTTGAAGCGCTGCTCGGCGGTGTCGGTGGCGGGCGGCCGCGGCACGTTCGCCGGATCCAGTTCGGGGCAGCCGATCTTGTCGCTGTAGTCCGAACCGCGGATGTCGAACCCGATCAGGTCGTGCGTGCGGCCGATCCCGGCCAGCTCGGTCCGCGTGAGCTCGTCCGGGAAGGTCGTGCCCTGCTCGCCGGGTCCGCCCGGGTTGACGAGCACCACGCCTTGCCGGTGTGCCGGATCGGTCGCGCGGACCCGGCTGACGGCGATGGTGAGTTGCCGGCCGCCGGGCCGGCGGTAGTCCAGCGGTACGCGGACCGTCGCGCACTCGCTCGCTTCGCCGTTCGCCCAGCCTTCGGCGATCTTCGCGCATTGCTGCCACTGCAGGCCTTGCGCCGGTGGCGGGGCCACCGCCGTCGTGAACGGCACCGCCAGAACCGCCAGTACCACAGCCGCACCCTTGGCCACGTCGTCCGCCTTTCCGTGGACTGCACCGTCGATCTTCGTCGGGACCGACGGTGCCGGGCGGGTGTGCGCGGATTGTCCGCGGCGCGTACTGGTTCGGTAACGGCTCAGCCGGTGCTCTCGTCGACGTCGAGGGTGTGGCCGAGGCGCTGCTGCTTGGTCCGCAGGTAACGCAGGTTGTGCGCCGTCGCGGCGGCGGGCAGGCCGACGCGGTCGACGATCTCGAGGCCGTAGCCGTCGAGACCGCCGTATTTGGCGGGGTTGTCGGTGATCAGGCGCAGGCGCGTGATGCCGAGGTCGGCGAGGATCTGGGCGCCGACGCCGTAGGAGCGGGAGTCGACGGGCAGGCCCTGGGCGGTGTTGGCGTCGACGGTGTCCAGGCCGGTCTCCTGCAGGGCATAGGCGCGGATCTTGTGCGCCAGCCCGATGCCGCGGCCCTCGTGGCCGCGCAGGTAGACCACGGCGCCCGCGCCCTCGGCGGCGATGGCGCGCAGGGCTTGTTCGAGCTGCGCGCCGCAGTCGCAGCGCAGGGAACCGACGATGTCGCCCGTGAGGCATTCGCTGTGCACGCGCACGAGGGCGCCGCGCGGGCCGCGGCTCGCGGCGGCCACGTCACCGTGGACGAGGGCGAGGTGCTCGGTGCCGTCCGTGGTGGACCGGTAGGCGACGGCCCGGAAGTCACCGAAGACGGTGGGCATGGCGGAGGTGGCGACGTGCTCCACGAAGCGTTCCGTGGCTCGCCGGTAGCGCACGAGGTCGGCGATCGCGAGTACCGGCAGGTCGTGCTCGGCGGCGAACCGCGCGAGCCGCTCGCCGCGGCACATCGAGCCGTCCTCGGCGACGATCTCGCCGATCACGCCCACCGGTTCCTGCCCGGCCAGGCGCAGCAGGTCGACGGCGGCCTCGGTGTGCCCGGCGCGCACGAGCACCCCGCCTTCCCTGGCGCGCAACGGGAATACGTGCCCGGGCCGCCGCAGCTCGCCGGCGCGGGTGCCCGGCGCGGCGAGCGCGCGCAACGTCTTGGCCCGGTCCGCCGCCGACACTCCCGTGCCGCTGCCGACGTGGTCGACGGTGACGGTGAACGCGGTGCCGTGGGCGTCGGTGTTGTCCTCGACCATCGGCGGCAGGCGCAGCGCGTCGGCGCGCTCGGCGGTCATCGGCGCGCACACGATGCCGGTGGTGTGGCGCACGACGAACGCGAGCTGCTCCGCGTCGGCGACGGCGGCGGGCAACACCAGATCGCCCTCGTTCTCCCGGTCGGCCGCGTCCGTCACCACGATCATCCGGCCCGCCGCGAGCGCCGCGACCGCGCGCTGCACCGCCAGCGTCGAGGGCAGGCCGGCCGGGGTGGGTGGCTGGGTCATCGTCGGCTCCTGGGAGGTCGGGGTCGCTCCGGCGTGAGGTTACGAGCACCGCGACGGCCGGGATAGCCGTAACCCGCAGCGGAATGGCCGTTGTGCGTATCGGTCAGCCGCGCCCGCGCGGCCGGTTCGGGCCGCCGGCGCGGTAGAGGTTGCTCGGCAGCCCGTGTCCCACGGCGCGTTCCACCACCGCGGCGGCTTCGAGCACCTTGCCGAGGTCGAGTCCGGTGTCCACACCGGACTCTTCGAGCAGGTACACCACCTCCTCGGTGGCGATGTTCCCGCTCGCGCCGGGCGCGAACGGGCAGCCGCCGAGCCCGCCGACCGACGCGTCGATCTTCGTGACCCCGGCCTGCAGCGCGGCGAGCACGCACGCGAGCCCGGAGCCGCGGGTGTTGTGGAAGTGCACGCCGAGCTCGACGTCCGGGCACGCCTCGCGCACCCGGCCCAGCAGCTCGGTGACCCGCCCGGGCACGGTGGTGCCGATGGTGTCGCCGAAGCACAGCTCGTCCGCGCCGAGGTCGACGGCCCGGCGCGCGAGGTCCACGGTGCGGCTCACCGGCGTGCGCCCGTCGAAAGGACAGTCCCACGCCACGGCGAGGATGGCCTCCAGACGCCCGCCCGCGTCGTGCGCGAGCTTCGCGACCTCCGGCACCGCGGCGACGGCCTCGTCGGTCGTCCGGCGCGCGTTGGCGAGGCTGTGCCCGTCGGACGCGGAGATCACGTACTCGAGGTCGGCCATCCCGGCGGCCACGGCCCGGCGCGCGCCGCCGCGGCCGGCCACCAGCGCGGAGAACGCGAGTTCGGGCCAGCGGCCGAGCTCGGCCGCGAGCTGCTCGGCGTCGGCGAGCGCGGGTACGGCGGCAGGGGAGACGAACGACGTCACCTCGACGCGCCGCACACCTGTGGCGGCCACGGCCTCGAGGATGTCCAGCTTGGCGGCGAGCGGGATCGGCGCTTCGAGCTGAAGGCCGTCGCGCAGCCCGACTTCGCGCAGGTTCACGGGACTCATTGCTTGCCTCTCAGACGATTCCGGCTTCGGTGAGCTCGGCCAGCTCGGCGCCGGTGAGCCCGAGCAGTCCGGTGTAGACCTCCGCGTTGTGCGTGCCCGGGTGCGCGGGACCGGCCCAGCGCACCGCGCCCGGCGTGCCGCTCAGCACCGGCATCACCCCGGGGCCCAGCACTTCCTTGCCGATCGCGTCGTCGAAGTGCGGCAGCAGCATGTCGCGCGCCCGGAACTGCGGGTTGGCCACCACGTCGGCGACGGTGGCGACCGGCCCGACGACCACGCCGGCGGCCTCGAGGATCGACGTGAGCGTGGCGGAATCGTGGCGGGCGGCCCATTCGCCGAGGAGCGCGTCGATCTGGTCCTGGTTGCGCCCGCGCGCCACGTGGGTGGCGAACCGCTGGTCGGTCACGAGGTCCTCGCGGCCCATCGCCGTGCACAGCCGCGCGAACACCGTGTCCTGGTTGGCGGCGATGACGATCCAGCGTTCGTCGGCGCAGCGGTAGAGGTTGGACGGCGCGAGCCCGTCGAGGCGGGTGCCCGACGGTTCGCGCACCAGGCCCGTGGCGTCGTAGTCGGGGATCACGGACTCGAGCATCGCCAGGCAAGCCTCGGCCAGCGCGACGTCCACGACCTGGCCGCGTCCGCTGGTGCTGCGCGCGTGCAGCGCCGCGAGCACGCCCTGCGCGGCGAACATCCCGCCGAGCGAGTCGCCCAGCGACAGCGCCGCGCGCGGCGGCGGGCCGCCCGGGAACCCGTTGAGGTAGCGCATTCCGCCGACCGCCTCGGCCACCGACGCGTAGCCGGGCCGCTCGGCGTGCGGGCCGGTCTGCCCGTAGCCGGAGACCCGGGCGAGGATCAGGCCGGGGTTGCGCTCGGCGAGCACGTCGAAGCCGAGGCCCCAGCGTTCGAGCGTGCCGGGGCGGAAGCTCTCGACCACGACGTCGGCAGTGTCGGCGAGGCGCAGGAACAGCTCTCGGCCTTGCGGACGGCGCAGGTCGAGCGTGACGCAGCGCTTGTTGCGGGCGTGGACGGTCCAGAAGAAGTGGTGCCCGTCGAGCTCGGCCTGGCCCCACACGCGCAGCGGGTCGGGCCGGTCGGGGGCTTCGAGCTTGATCACGTCCGCGCCGTGGTCGGCGAGCAGCCGGCCGCAGAACGGGCCGGCGATGAGCGTGCCGAGCTCGAGGACGCGGATCCCGGCGAGGGCGCCGGCGGGGAGGTCGGTGGCAGACACGACGCACACCGTAGGAACGCGGGTGAGCGGCGAGATATCCGATCGCGGTGGCGGACTATCCGTCCTGTGCGCCGCCGCGCGAAGCCGGTCCGCGCGCCGCGGCTATTCGCCCGCGGTTGGCGGATGGTGCCGGGCGGGAACTGCTCTTACCGTTGCGGCGCATGGACAACCGGACAAGCACCGAGCCGCCGCAGGTCGAGCCCACGCACATGCGCGAGGTCCTCGGGCACTTCGCCTCCGGCGTCGTGATCGTCACGGCGCGGGCGCCGGGCGGCCCCGCCGGGTTCACCTGCCAGTCGTTCAGCTCGCTCTCCCTCGACCCGCCGCTGGTGTCGTTCGCGCCCGCCCGCTCGTCCACGAGCTGGCCGAAGATCCGGGCCGCCGGGCGCTTCTGCGTCAACGTCCTCGCCGAGGACCACACCGAGCTGAGCACCGCCTTCGCCCGCTCGGGCACCGACAAGTACGCGGGCGTCGCCTGGCGCCCGGCCCCGTCCGGCGCGCCGATCCTCGACGGGGTGGCCGCGTGGATCGACTGCACGCTGGAACACGAGTACGCGGGCGGGGACCACACGATCGTCGCCGCCCGCGTGCAAGCGCTGGGTGCGGATCCTTCGCGGGCGCCGCTGCTGTTCCACCGCGGCGCGTACGGGATCAGCGTGCGGGACTGAGGCTCACGCCGAGACCGCCCGCAGCGTTTCGCGCGGCAGCTCACCGAAGCGTTCCCGGTACTGCTGCGCGAAGCGGCTCTGGTGGAAGAAACCCCAGCGCAGCGCGATGTCCGTGACGCGCGTGAGGGCCGGATCGCTGCGCAGCAGCTCGGCGCGCACGTGGTCGAGCCGGATGCGGCGCAGGTGGTTCATCGGCGACTCGCCCAGCACCTGCTGGAACGTGGCGTGCAGCGTGCGCACGCTCATGCAGCCGACCTTCGCCAGCTCCTGCGGGGTGAGCGGCTCGTCGGCGTGGGCCTCCATGTACTCGATCACCGGGCCGAGCCGGCTCTGGCGCACGGGATCGTCGGGCGCGGCGAGGTCGTCGGCGAACTGGTGGCGCCCGGCGTGCAGCAGCTGCGTCATCACGAACGCTTCGAGCTGCTCCCGCGCGATCGGCATGTCGGCGAGGCCGCCGGGGCGGTCGAGCTCGCGGGCGAGGAACTCCACCGACGAGAGCAGGGTGCTGCCCGCGGGCGTGGTGAAGTCGATGCCGAAGTCGAAGTCGAGCACCTCGTCGACGGGGCGGTTGAGGTGCTCGCCGAGGTGGGCCTCCAGCGTCCGGCGGCCGATCTTGAGGATGAGCTGCGCCGCGTCCGGCGACCAGCGCACGGTGTTGACCTGGTCGGGCAGCAGCACGACGCCGCTGGTGCGCGCCCGCGTGGTGGCGCGGCGCCCGTCGGTGCGGTCGGCGTCCGTGCGGCCGGCGATGGTGAGGTTGACGTGGTAGCAGTCCTCGGTCGGCGGCATCACGAGCTTCGCGCACGACTGGTAGCTGAGGTAGCCGACGGTGAACATGCGGTCGGCGGTCGAGTTCAGCGTCATGTCGAGCTCGTTGCCGGGCACGGTCAGGTCGTGGTCCAGGTAGATCCTGGTGACCGCGTCGCGGGCCTCCTCCAGCGAGCGGGTGCCGAGCACCCGGTAGCGCGACAGCGGCGCCTCGGCCGGGACGGCCTCAGGACGGGCAGCCATCCGACACCTCCTTGTGTCGTCTCTGCTCAGTGTCGGTTCTTCTCCGGCGGCCTCGAACGGCGAGGCCGGTGCTCCGGGCCAGCTCGACACTAGGTGGTCGCCGCGGCCCCCTACTAGCCCGAAAGCGCGTGGCGCTATCCGCTGAGTGCAGCACTGCCCGGCCGGGTGTGCTTCTCGTCTCGCCGGGTGGGACGGGCTCCTTCGCGCTGAGGGGATCCGCGGCTGCCGTCCGGGGATATCGGCGGGCCGCCGCCGATCCCTAGCGTTTCCCGGCATCCCCAGGCGCCAGCCCCCTGCAACGAAGGAGAGGTCGATGACGACCACCTCAGCGCCATCGCTGGAGGAACTCAAGCTCTTCATCCACGGCAAGTCCGTCGACGCCCGCTCGGGCCGGACCTTCGAGTCGCAGGACCCCTACGCCGGCCGGCCGTGGGCCCGGCTCGCGGACGGCGGTCCCGAGGACGTCGACGAGGCCGTCGCATCGGCCCGGGCGGCGTTCGAAGGCGAGTGGGGCGCGATGACCGGCTTCCAGCGCGCCGCGATCATCCGCCGCTGCGGCGACGCGATCGCCGCCAACGCCGAGCGTCTCGCCCGGCTGGAGGTCAACGACTCGGGCAAGCTGCTGCGCGAGATGCTCGGCCAGCTCAACAGCCTGCCGCAGTGGTACTACTACTTCTCCGGCCTGGCCGACAAGATCGAGGGCCGCACGGTCCCGCCGGTGAACCCGAACTACTTAGGCTACACCCGGCGCGAACCGGTCGGTGTCGTCGGCGCCATCACGCCGTGGAACTCGCCGCTGCTGCTGCTCACGTTCAAGCTCGCCCCCGCGCTCGCGGCGGGCTGCACGATGGTGGTCAAGCCGTCGGAGCACGCGCCGGCCTCGACCGTCGCGTTCGCCGAGGTGCTGCACGAGGCCGGGCTGCCCGCGGGCGTGCTCAACGTGGTCACCGGCTGGGACCGCGCCACCGGTGAGGCCCTGGCCAAGCACCCGGGCATCGACAAGGTCGCGTTCACGGGCTCGTCGGCGACCGGTGCCAAGGTCGCGCAGGCCGCCGTCGCGAACTTCAACCGAGTGACGCTGGAGCTCGGCGGGAAGTCGCCGCAGGTCGTGTTCCCCGACGCCGACCTCGACGCGGCCGCCAACGGCCTGGTCGCGGGCGTGTTCGCGGCCACCGGGCAGACCTGCATGGCCGGCTCGCGCCTGATCGTGCACGCCGACGTCCACGACGCGCTGGTCGAGAAGGTCGTCGCGCGGGCCAACGCCATCAAGCTCGGCGACCCGACCGACGCCGCCACCGAGATGGGCCCGGTCGCCAACCGGCCGCAGTACGAGAAGGTGCTCGGCTACCTGCAGGGCGCGGCCGCCGAGGGCGCCACGTTCGCCTGCGGTGGTGAGCCCGACGCCGCTCGCGGCGGCCTGTTCGTGAAGCCGACCGTCGTCACGGGCGTCACGCCGGAGAACACCATCGTCCGCGAGGAGGTGTTCGGCCCGGTGCTGGCCGTCTACCCGTTCCACGACGAGGACGAGGCGCTCAAGCTCGCCAACGACACCCCCTACGGCCTGGCCGGTGCGGTCTGGACGAAGGACGTGCACCGCGCCCACCGCGTCGCCGCGAAGCTGCGCGCCGGCACCGTGTGGATCAACGCCTACCGCGTGATCGCCCCGAACATGCCCTTCGGCGGCTTCGGCGCCAGCGGCATCGGCCGGGAGAACGGCGTCGACGCGATCAACGAGTACACGGAGAACAAGTCCGTGTTCGTCGAGCTCACCGGCGGCACCCGCGACCCGTTCCAGCTCGGCTGAGCCACCCCCATTCCGCGAAGGAGACCCCCCATGACGATGACCGCCAACGAACGGCTCGGCCTCGCCCCGACGGACCCGCGCCCGGCCGACGAGACCCGGCCGCTGGTGGACCGGGCCGAGACGAACCCGCTGTTCGGCGACCAGAAGATGAAGCTGGGCCTGTTCGGCACCAACTGCTCCTACGGGCTGATCATGAGCCACGCCCCGAGCACCTACAAGATCACCTGGGAGCACACGCGCGAGATCGCCCAGCGCGCCGACGGCCTCGGCTTCGACGTGCTGGTGCCCGTCGCGCGCTGGAAGGGCTTCGGCGGCTCGACGAACTTCAACGGCAACTGCTTCGAGACCTACGCCTGGGCCGCCGGCCTGGCCGAGGCGACGGAGCGGATCGCCATCGCGTCGACCTCGCACCTGCCGACCGTGCACCCGATCGTCGCGGCGAAGGCCGCCACCACGATCGACCACATCTCGGGCGGGCGGTTCGCGCTCAACCTGGTGATGGGCTGGGTGCCGCCGGAGATGGAGATGTTCGGCGGCGAGCAGCGCCAGCACGACGAGCGCTACGCGTTCGGCCAGGAGTGGATCGACTACGCCGTCCGGCTGTGGACGGAGCCCGGCTCGTTCGACGTCGCCTCGAAGTACTTCCAGGGCAACGACGTCGAGGCCTACCCGAAGCCGCACCAGGCCCCGCGCCCGGCGCTGCTCAACGCGGGCAACTCGCCCGCGGGCATCGAGTTCTCCGCGCGCAACGTCGACATCAACTTCGCCTCGCTCGACACGCTGGAGAACATCAAGGCCTACACCGCGAAGGTCAAGGCCAAGGCCCGCGACGACTACCAGCGCGACATCAAGGTGATGACCTACGGGCTCGTCGTCTGCCGCGACACCGAGGAGGAGGCCAAGCGGGCCTTCCAGCAGGTCGTCGACGAGGGCGACTGGGGTGCCGCGGGCAACGTCATCAAGATCGCCGGGTCGGGCGCGAGCCAGTCGTTCGACCACGCGGTGAAGGAGATGCAGGAGCGCTTCATCGCCGGCTGGGGCGGCTACCCGATCGTGGGAACCCCGGAGCAGGTCACCGAGGAGCTCGGCGCGCTCAACGAGGCCGGGATGGAAGGCATGATCTTCGGCCTCATCGACTACAACGAGGAGCTGAAGTACTTCGGCGACAACGTGATGCCGCTGCTGAAGCAGGCCGGCCTGCGTCACTGAAGTCCGGGGTCGCAGGGCGGGTGTCCTGCGGCCGGACGTGCGGCTCCGGGCGGGTGGCGGACCCGTCCGGAGCCGAACGCCTTCCTGTGCTTGCGAAAAGCGGCGGTAGGATCACCGGCCGCGATTTGCGAGGATGGGTGGTGTGAACAGCCCGGACGAGCTGGCGTCGACGCTGCGGGGCTGGCGGGAACGGCTGGTACCCGGCCGGGCCGGCCTGCCGGTGCACGGGCCGAGACGGGCGCGCGGGCTGCGGCGCGAGGAGCTGGCCGTGCTGGCCGGGCTCTCGGTCGACCACGTCGTTCGCCTGGAACAGGGCCGCGCGCCGGCTCCCGGGGTGCAGGTGTGCGTCGCGCTCGCGCGGGCGTTGCACCTGTCCGACGCCGAGCAGGAACGGCTGTTCCGGCTCGCCGGCCACGAGCTGGGCGGCGGCCGCGTGGGACGGCTGGTCCCCGAAAGCACGCGGCGGCTGCTGGAACGCCTCGACGACCACCCGATCGCCGTGCACGACGCGATGTGGACGCTCATCGCGTGGAACCGGCCCTGGGTCGCGCTGCTGGGCGAGCCCGCCGCGCGCGACGACGAGCGCAACGCCGTGTGGCGCCACTTCACCGGCTGCCCCACGCGCACGGTGCTGACCGCGGCCGAACGCGAGGACTACGAGACCGCGCTGGTCGCCGACCTGCGCCTGGCGCAGTCGCGCTACCCGCGTGACCCCGACCTGTCGGCCCTGGTCGGCCGGGTCGGCTCCGCGAGCGAGGGGTTCCGCACCCGGTGGGACGCCCCGGGCGTCGACGGCCTCGCCCGCCAGCCGACGTGCCTGACCGTGGTCCACCCCGACGTCGGGCGCCTCGACCTCGACCGCGACGTGCTCGCCAGCCGCCACGGTGACCTGCGCATCGTCGTCTGCACGGCGCGTCCCGGCACGGAGTCCGCCGCACGGCTGGCGTTGCTCGGCGCGCTCGAGTTCGAGTCGATGGCCCCGCCGGGTTAGCGGCTACCCGCGTTCGAGGTCCGGTGCGGTGAACCCGCCCATCTCGCGCTCCAGCAGCTCGGCCAGGCGCAGGGGCGTGCGGTCCTCGAACATCGGCCCCACGAGCTGGACCCCGACCGGCAGGCCCGCGTCGTCGAGGCCGGTGGGGACGACCGTGGCCGGCAGGCCCGGCAGGGTGGCGAGGCCGGCCCACACCAGCTGGTCGCCGTAGGGGTGCTCGGCGCCGTCGACGAGGACGTGCCGCAGCTCCTGGTGCGGTGAGTGGTCGTGGGGGAACGCGGGGGTCGGCGAGACGGGGCAGAGCACCACGTCGTACTCGGCGAAGACCGCGCGCCAGGAGTGCCGCTGCCGTTCGCGGGCCAGGTCGGCCGCGAACCAGTCGCGGTAGCTCAGCCGGGTGCCGCGCACGCGGGCGGCGTGGAGGCTGTCGTCGTCCGGCGCGAGGTCCGCCAGCAGCCGGCCGAACCGCTCGTAGACCTCGGCGGGGAAGTTCGTGCCGAAGGTGGCGAACAGCAGCCGCAGGTACAGCCGCGCCGACTCGGTCAGGTCGGGCAGCAGCGCGCTGCCGTGGTCGACGCGGGCGCCGGCCGCCGTGAGCGCGCCGGCCACGCGGGCGAGGCCGGCACGCACGCTCGCCGACGTCGGCATGTCCGGGTGGTCTTCGAGCACGAGCACGCGGAACTCCGCCAGGCGCTCGTGGCGGGCCGGCGGCAGGCGCAGCTCGTAGGCGACCCCGAGCGTGAGCGGATCCGGCTCGGCGAGCAGGTCGAGCAGCACGCCCAGGTCGGCCGCGCTGCGCGCCATCGGGCCGATCACCGCCAGGTCCACCTCGGTCGGCAGCGCGGGGGCCGGCGGCGGTGTGTGACCCCGCGACGGCAGCAGCCGGTACGACGGTTTGTGCGCGTAGACCCCGCAGAAGTGCGCGGGCGTGCGCAGCGAGCCGCCGATGTCCGAACCCATCGACAGCGCGCCGAACCCCGCGGCCAGCGCGGCCGCCGAGCCGCCGGACGAACCACCGGGAGTGCGGGCGAGGTCGAACGGGTTGGCCGTGGTGCCGTAGATGTCGTTGTAGGTCTGCAGATCGCCGAGGGCGAGCGGCACGTTGGTCTTGCCCAGCAGCACCGCGCCGGCCGCCTTGAGCCGGGCGACGGGCAGCGCGTCCTGCGTCGGGACGAAGCCCGCGAACGGCGGGAGACCCCACGTGGTCGGCAGCCCGGCCGCGTTGAACGACTCCTTGACCGTGATCGGCACGCCGAGCAGCGGACCGTCCTCACCGCGGGCGCGCGCCGCGTCGGCCGCACGGGCGGCGTCGAGTGCGCGGCCGAAATCGGGCACGCAGATCGCGTTGACGGCTCCGTCGTACTTCCCGATGCGCTCGATCGCGGACTCGGCCAGCTCGACGGCCGTCACCTCGCCGGCCCGCAGAGCCGCGGCGAGCTGCCCGGCCGACAGCAGGTTCGGGTCCATGCGTTCCTCCCACGACAGCGTTCCACGGCTTACGACGGCGTACCGACGGCTTGCGACGGCGTACCGACGGCGACGTTAGCGGCTCGTCCGGCCGGTCGTCCCGGACTTCGCCGGACTATCGTGGCGCGGCGGGGAAACCGCTCGCCTCGCGGATCTCACGTTTCGGCGCGCCCGCGCGTCTACCCGGGGAGAGGCGAGAAGAAGGGAACGGGGACATGAGCGTTCGGCACACGGTCACGGCGTCGCCGGTCGGCGACCTCACGCTGGTCGCGGACGGCACGGCGCTCGTCGGGCTCTACTTCGAGGGCCACAAGCGCGAACCGCGGCTGGCGAGCCTGGGGCCGCGCTCGGACGAGGGCTTCGGCGAGGCGATCCGGCAGCTGGGGGAGTACTTCGCGGGCGAACGCCGGGAGTTCGATCTCGAGCTGGCGCCACGCGGGTCCGGCTTCGAGCGCAAGGTGTGGGACTTGCTCACGAAGATCCCGTACGGCGAGAAGCGCACGTACGGCGAGCTCGCCGCCGAGCTGGGCGACCCCGGCGCCGCGCAGGCGGTCGGCAACGCGAACGGCTGGAACCCGATCAGCATCGTCGTGCCGTGCCACCGCGTGGTCGGCGCGAGCGGCGGCCTGACGGGGTACGCGGGTGGCATGGACCGCAAGCGGTTCCTGCTGAGCCTGGAGGAGCCGCCCGCCGAAGACGACGGCAGGCTGTTCTGAGCGCGCGCCCGTTCGACGAGGTCGTCACCGCCCACGGGCCCATGGTGCTGCGGGTCTGCCGGGCGGTGGTGGGCCCGCACGACGCCGAGGACGCGTGGTCCGAGACGTTCCTGGCCGCGCTCAAGGCCTATCCCGAACTGCCGGGCGACGCGAACGTGGCGGCGTGGCTGGTCACCATCGCGCATCGCAAGGCCGTGGACATCACCCGCGCCCGCGCGCGGCACGCCGTGCCCGTGGAGCGGACCCCCGACGAGCCGAGCCGCACCGGCCGGCCGGAGGACTGGGACGGTGATCTGTGGGACGCGCTGGCCGCGTTGCCGGACAAGCAGCGGGCGGCCGTTGCCTACCACTACCTCGGCGGGTTCCCGTACGAGGACGTCGCCGCCATCACGGGCGGCACCGCGGCCGCCGCCCGCCGCGCGGCCGCCGACGGGGTGAAGGCCCTGCGCGCGGCGTCGCGCCGAGGCGAGCTGGAAGGAGCAGCGCCATGACCACCGATCTGTTCGCCGCGCTGCCGGCAGACGACGAAGCCGCGCAGGACCGCCTGCGCGCCCGGCTGCTCGCCGCGGCCGAACGCGACGGTCTGCTCGACGTCGCGTACCGCACGGTCGACTCGCCGGTCGGCCCGCTGCTGCTGGCCGCGACCGGTGCCGGGCTCGTGCGGGTCGCGTTCTCCGTGGAGGACCACGGTTCCGTGCTCGCCGAGCTGGCCGCGGCGATCAGCCCGCGGGTGCTCGCCGCGCCGGCCCGTCTGGACACAGTGTCGCGTGAGCTCGACGAGTACTTCACCGGACGGCGCGAGACGTTCGACGTCGCCGTGGATCTGCGGCTGGCCAAGGGTTTCCGCCGCGAGGTGCTGCAGCGGCTCGGCGAGATCCCGTACGGCAGCACGCGAAGCTACGCCGAAGTCGCAGCCGCGGCCGGCAGTCCCAAGGCGGTGCGCGCCGTCGGGACGGCATGCGCGCGCAATCCGGTGCCGCTCGTCGTGCCGTGCCACCGGGTGGTGCGTTCCGACGGCAGTTCCGGGCGGTACCGCGGTGGCGAGGAAGCAAAACTCGCGTTGCTGGCCCTGGAAACGGCTTCCTGACACGGATTCGTCAGTGGTGGTCCTCGTCGAGGCCGTCGGCGGCGTCGAGGCCGAGGATCGCGAGCAGCAGCGCGCAGTCGTCGACGTCCTCGGCCGCCGAGGCGACCAGGCGGACCACGTGGCGGCGCTGGTCCTCGGGGAGCTCGTGGGCGCTGTGCAGGTCGGCGACGGACGGCACCGTCGTGCGCTTCACGGCCGCCCGCCCGGGATGACGGCGCCGGCGCGTGGGGCACAGGAGTATGGCGCACAGAGGTATGGAGCACAGGGGCGTGGGGCAGGGGCGCGTGACAACAGAGGCGCGTGGGCAGAGGCGGTCATCGGGCCCTCCGTTCTTTCGGCCGCGCGGGCCGCCGCCGGGGGCCGGGGCGGGGACCCTTCAGCATATCCCGTTCCGGGCTTGCCCGGTGGGGTGACGGGCAGCGGGAAAACGCTTCCTCGGGGGGCTCCGAAGCGGTTCCGGTCCACTGTGGATCTTCGATTCGGACACGGACTGTGCTCGGCCGCTTGCCGGAACCACCCGGGTGGCCGAACGACCACCGGCCTGCACGCGCCTACTCTGTGAGCTTCTTGCCCAGGACCCCGGCGACCGGCGATGGCTTGCACGCGGGAGCGGGGTGACCGGCGGTGTTGGGGGACGACAGTCCGCGCGATCCGTCCATCGAGGGCGGCGATGTGAAGACCGGGAACACTTTTCACGACTGGCCGCTGCGCCACGGCGGCGGGTATCCACCGGGCTGGCAAGTGCGGTATCGGTGCCGGGTGCGCCGTGCCGCAAGGGATTCCGCGGAACCTTCGTGGCAGGAGAAGACGGGCACGATCGTCGGCCGCGGCCTGCGCGACGAGCACACCAGCACCACCTGGGTCCCGGTGCGGCCGCGCGGAACCGCCGCCGACACCCCGGTCAGCCTGGTGCGGGCCACGGACATCCTCGACGCCCGTCCGCCTTCCGGGGGCGCGAACCTGGCCGGCGAAACGCCTTGGCCACCCTGGTGATCCACTGAGGACGGTGCGACTGTTCGGGTGAAAAACCCGGAAACCGCACATCATGGGGTAGATTCGCCGACGAGGCCCCGGACCCGCCTTCGCAGGCCGGGGGGCCAGTGAAGGGTGGAGGCGGATGACCAACGGAATCGAGACGGAAACCGGGCCGTTCGCGGTGGGGCGGAAGTTCGCGTACCTGGCGCGGGAAGACGACGGGGTGACGGTGCGGACCGGGGTGGTCGCGGGCGAATGCGTCGACACGGCGGCGGTTTCGCACGTGCCGATCGTGGACGCCGAAACCCCGGATCCGGGGTCCAGCAAGCTGGTTCCGGTCACGGACGTCACCGACGCGGCGCCGGGTCGCAACAGCCATTCGGCAGGGAACCGGCCGCGTTCGTTGCCGTGGCGGGTTTTTCACGTCGGGCGCCATCGGCGCGCCTGAGCGGGTTCAGCGTGCGGCGCCGGACCGGATGACGGTCGCCGGGCCGGGCGGGGAAGAGTCCACGGAGTCGTCGGGGGTTTCGTGGGCGACTCCCGCCCGGTCGAGGACGGTGGCCACACCGGGGTTTCCGGCGCGCACGCGGAACCGGTCGCCGGCGAGCGCGGCCGCGGACTCCGGGCTGAGTGCGGTGCACGCCGTCAGGTCGACCATCACGGCGGCGGCTCGCAGCGTCACGGCTTCGGCGAGGTGCGCGGCGAGCACCGCGTCTCCCGCGGGGCCGAGCGCACCGGAGACCTCGACGGTCACGAGCCCGGCGCTCACGAGCGTGCGCACCCGCGAAACCCCGGGCAGCGCAAGGACTTGCGGTACATCGACCTTCGGCTGGTTCTCCACGGACATCCCGCGCCCCTCTCCGGAAACCCGCGGTGGCCGGGGGCTGGGGTCCACGTGTCCGGCCAGTCTAACCGGCCGGGCGGCGTAACCTCGGTCCGTGGCCGGAGCGCGGATGATCACCGTCTTCCTCGTCGACGACCACGAGCTGGTGCGCCGCGGCGTGGCCGAGCTCGTGGGGGACGAGGACGACCTCACGGTGGCGGGTCAGGCCGCCTCCATCGCCGAGGCGCTGGCCCGGATCCCCGCCGTGCGCCCGGATGTCGCGGTGCTCGACGTCCGGCTCCCCGACGGCGACGGCGTCCGGCTGTGCCGAGACCTGCGCGATTCGCTGCCCGGCCTGCGCTGCCTGATGCTCACGTCCTTCACCGACGAGCGCTCGATGGTCGACGCCGTCCTGGCCGGCGCCGACGGCTACGTCATCAAGGACATCAAGGGACTTCAGCTCGTCGACGCGATCCGGCGCGTCGCGGCCGGCCACAGCCTGCTCGACGAGCGCGCGGTCGCGGCCCTGATGGCGAAACTGCGCGAAAGCACCCGCGGCCCCGGTCCGCTCGCCGCGCTGACCGACCAGGAACGCGTGCTCCTGGACCTCATCGGCGAAGGGCTGACCAACCGGCAGATCGCCGAACGGATGTTCCTGGCGGAGAAAACGGTGAAGAACTACGTTTCCCGCCTGCTCGCCAAACTCGGCGTGGAACGTCGCACCCAGGCGGCTGTTCTCGTCACCGCGCTCCACGACGAGGAACGCCGCGCCGGCGGTTGATCGCGGCCGGCCGGGGAGAACGAGCGTTCCCCATCGGCTGACGCGATGACACCGGAGGTGGCTTGGCGTGTCAGCGAAAATCGGGGCCGCGGTCCGTCCGCGCTGAATCGCACCGCCACGCACGCGGTCACCCGGTTGGGTTAAAAGTGTTGTGCAGCCGGGCAGGTACGGCCGACGGTCAGAGAACGAGCGTTCTCCTTGTGGTGACGGCACGTTCGGCGCTCGATCGGGGTGATCACGGCCAGCCGCGGGAGAACGGCCGTTCGTCGCTCGCGACCACGGCGTCGAGGTCGGTGTGGGGCCGCAACGGGACGGGCGCGCCGTGGCCGAGGCGCAGCAGGGCCTGGGGCCACATACCGCCGCCGAGCAGGCGGCGCAGGTCGCGGCGGCGGGCCGGCGTGAGGGTGTCGGACCAGTGCGCGGCCGACAACCCGGTCACGGCCGCCGTGAGCAGGACGCGTTGCACCGCCTGGCCGGCCTGCAGCTGGGCGAGCGGGGTGTCGTGCAGCGAGCCGACGGCGACCAGCAACCGTCCGGGTGCCGCCGCGAAGTCGGTTCCGTCTGTGCCATCGGTGCTGTCGGGAAACATGATTTCGCACAGCCGCGGCAGTTGCGCGTCGCCGATCGTGGCGAGCCAGGCGCGTTCGAGCTCGGCCGCCTTGCGGAGCTCGCGCTGCACCACCGGCGGCACCAGGGCCGCGCTGAAGGGGCTGCAGTTGCCGCGCCGCAACCGGATCGCCTGGACGAGGCTGCGGTCGACCGGCGTCACCGGCTCGAGCCCGCGCGGGCGTACGACGGCGAGGAGGTCGGGCCGCGTGGCGGCGGGCAGCAGGCGCACGTCGGGGTGGCAGCCCTGGGCCTTCACCGCGAGCCGGAGGTTCATCAGGGCTGCGCCGCAGTCGAGCAGCTGCCCGCGGCGGCCGCCCGCGGCCGGGCCCGCGTAGAGCTCGATGGACGCCGGTGTGCACAGGAACCGCCACGGGCGCGTGTCGTGCAGGGGCGGCGGGGTCGTCGCGGCGAGCAGTACGGACCGGACCTGGCGCGCGCTCAGCCGCCCGACGGGTATGACTCCGGCCTTCATGGTCACCTCCGCACCCCGGTCCCCCACGCTGCCTCCGCGCGCCGGGCCGGGCCTAGTGCCGAACGTCCCGCGTGCCGGGTCCAAGGTCGCCGTTCACGGGTGACCCCGGGCCCGATCCGCTGTGCCACAGTGACGGGATGCCGGACGTCGACCGGGTTCCCGCGACCGCTCCGGCCGGGGAACGCGACCGGCTGGACGCGCTGCTCGCGGCCGTCGTCGGCCTGTCCTCCGGACTGGAGCTGGACGGCACGCTGCGCCGGATCGTCGCCACCGCCGCGGATCTCGTCGACGCCCGTTACGGCGCGCTCGCGGTGCTCGACGCCGACGGCGCCACCACCGGCTTCGTCGTCACCGAGTTCGACCACCTCGACCGCGCGCGGACCCCGCCGACCGGCCGCAGATCCCTTCGCGTGGCCCTGCGAGCGCGCGGCGCGCTGCTGGGGCGCCTTTACCTCACCGGAAAACGCAGCGGCACCGGGTTCACCGACGACGACGAGCAGGCCCTCGCCGCACTCGCCGCCGCGGCGGGTATCGCCGTGGACAACGCGCTCCTCTATGAGCAAGCCCGCAGCCGTCAGCGTTGGCTCGAAGCCACCGGCGAAATCTCCGCCGCCCTCCTCGGCGGCACCGAGATCAGCGAGGTCCTGCGCCTGATCGCGAGCCGCACCGCCGGTCTCACCGGTTCCGTCGACGCGCTGATCGCAGTGCCCGCGAGCGAGGAAGCGCTCGTCGTCACCGTCTGCGCGGGCCCGGACTCGGACGTCCTCACCGGCCGCCGGATCCCCGTCGCCGGGTCGACGTCCGGGGCGGTGCTGCGCGACCACGTGCCGCGCAGCGTGTCCGGGCTCGCAGTGGACCTCGCCGACGGCCCGCGCGTCGACCTCGGTCCCGCGCTCGTGGTGCTACTGCGCTCGGGCGAGTCGATCGCCGGTGTCCTGCTCGCCGTGCGCGCTCCCGGCGCGGCCCGGTTCGACGAGCAGGAGCTGCAGATCGTGTCCGCGTTCGCCGACCAGGCCGCGCTCGCGCTGCGCGACGCCGGGAACCAGGCCGCCCGCCGCGAGCTCGACGTGGTGGTCGACCGCGACCGGATCGCGCGCGACCTCCACGACCACGTGGTGCAGCGGCTGTTCGCGGTCGGGCTCCAGATGCGGGACACGGTGCGCCGCGCGGGAACGCCGGCCGTCGCGACGCGGCTGGGCCGGCACATCGACCAGCTGCAGGAGGTCATCGAGGAGATCCGCAGCGCGATCTTCGAGCTGCACGCGGCCCCGGGACGCCGCGGCGGCCTGCGCGCGAGCCTCCAGCACGCCGTCACCGAAGCGACGGGCGGCTCGGCGATCCGGACCACCGTGCGGCTGTCCGGTCCGCTCGACCGGGTGCCGCCGATCCTCGCCGAACACGCCGAAGCCGTGGTTCGCGAAGCCGTGAGCAACGTGCTGCGCCACGCCCGCGCCGGCGAACTGGCTCTCACGGTGACGCTCGGCGAGCACCTCGTGATCGAGGTCTCAGACACCGGAGTGGGTCTTCCGGCGGGGATAGCGCGCTCCTCGAGGCTGCACAACGGCTTGCGCAACCTCGAGGAGCGCGCGACCGACTCCGGTGGCACGTTTGTCGTGGAGAGCCCGCCCTCGGGCGGCACCCGTCTCGTGTGGACGGTCCCGGTGAGCCCGGCTCGCGCGGAGGTCTCCGGAGGGTCACGGTGAACCGGCCGCGGGCCGCGGCCCTGGTGGGTGCGGTCACGGCGTGCAACACTCGAACCCTGTCCTTCCCTTCGGGCGCTGCCCGGCGCCGGCTCCGGACCTCGGTGCGGTGGGACTCCACCACCGAGCGCCCGGGAAGTTCCCCACGGGTCGCGCCCGCGGTGCGATACCCGCCCGCCTCCGGCGGTTTTCGCGAACAGGTGTCCACTTCGGACCGAAGCGGACACCCGCGGCCTCGCCGGTGGCCGAGGTGAAGGAGGTGCGAGACGTGAACACCGACTACCCGGTCCACGTCGAGGCGCGGCTGGACGAACCGTTGTCCCGCTGGCTCTGGCTCGTGAAGTGGCTGCTGGCGCTGCCGCACTACCTCGTCCTGACGGTCCTGTGGATCGCCTACCCGTTCGTGGGCATCGCGGCGTTCTTCGCGATCCTCGTGACCGGCCGCTACCCGCGTTCGCTGTTCGAGTTCACCGTGGGCGTGCTGCGGTGGAGCTTCCGCGTGCAGTACTACGCCTACGCCGCGCTCGGCACCGACCGGTACCCGCCGTTCACGTTCGGCGACGTGCCCGAGTACCCGGCGCGGCTGCGGGTCGAGTACCCGCAACGGCTCTCGCGCGGTCTCGTGCTCGTGAAGTGGTGGCTGCTGGCGCTGCCGCAGCTCGTCATCGTGGGACTGTTCGTCGGCGGCGGCACGTGGCTGTTCACGCGGTCGGGCCGGTACGACTTCACCTGGGCGGCGGGCGGTCTCGTCGGCATCCTGGTGCTGATCGCGGCGGTCATCCTGCTGTTCACCGGAAAGTACCCGCGCCCGCTGTACGACTTCATCGTCGGCCTCGACCGCTGGGTGCTGCGGGTGGCCGCGTACGTGTCGCTGCTGACCGACCGGTACCCGCCGTTCCGGCTCGACCTGGGCGGCAGCGAACCAGGCGGGCCGGCGCCTTCGCCGGAACCGCTGACCCAGCCGCCGCCCGGTTCCGCGACCGAGCCGGGGACCGAGGCCGGTGCGGCACCGTTCGCCCCGCCCCCGGCACCACCGGCGAGCGGTCCCGGCCCGGCGGCCACGGGCTGGACGGGCGGCCGGATCGCCGCCGCGATCTGCGGCGCCGTGCTCGTGCTGTTCTCCACCGGCCTCCTTTCCGGCGGCAGCGCGCTGATGTGGGCCGACCGCAACCAGCGGGACGCCGACGGCTACTTCTCCGGCTCGGCCCCGTTCAACGCTTCGGGGTACGCGCTCGCGAGCAACCCCGTGCAGCTGCACGGCCTGGGCACCGGTGGCCCGGACCTCGCCGCGATCGTCGGCGACACCCGGATCCGCGCCACCGCCGTCGACACCACCCAGGGCGTCTTCATCGGCATCGCGCCGGCCGCGAGCGCGGCGCGGTACCTCGCCGGCGTCGAGCACACGACGGTGACCGACTTCGGCGACCGCGGCTCGGTCGGCGTCGACACCCCGGGCGGCGCGGCCACGATCCCGCCCGAGCAGGCGGGAATCTGGGCCGGCCAGGCCTCAGGGCCCGGCACGCAGTCCGTGGCGTGGCCCGTGCGCGGCGGGGACTGGACCGTCGTGGTGATGAACTCCGACGGGTCCCGCGGCGTCGCCGTCGACGCGGAGGCCGGTGCGACCGTGCCGGCGATCGGCTGGCTGTCGGTGCTGCTGGTCGTGGTCGGCGTGGTGTTCCTGGCCGGGGGAGTGGCGTGCATCTGGCTCGCGGCCCGCGGCGCTTCGGCGCACCGGGCGCGCACGCCCGTACCGGTGAGCGGAGGGGGTCCCGACGACGGGAGGCGAGCACCGTGACCGGTTCGGCCGACTGGTGCAGGCGGATGTGGCACGCCCTGGTCCCGCGCGGCGGCGTGGTGGTCCGGTCGTCCGACCGGTTCCAGGCGGTGGTGCTGGCCGTCTTCGTGGTGCTCGCGCTGCTGGCGGTGCCGTTCGCCGGCGTCGTCGGGTCGGAAACCGCCGCGCAGCGCGGAAACCAGGCCACCGAGGAAGCGGCGAGCCGCCACCGCGTCGACGCGACGCTGCTCGTCGACGGGCCGCCGCAGCAGGCCGTCGGCCCCGACGGCGTGCCGGGTGGGCCGCAGCCGCGCGACGCCCGGTGGCGGTTGCCCGACGGGGGTTTCCGCGTCGCACAGGTCGACGCGGATCCGTTGACCAAGGCCGGCGACACGGTCGTGGTGTGGCTCGACCGGGCCGGCGACCCGGTGCCGCCGCCCCTCGACCCGCGCACGGCCTCGGTCGAGGGTGCGATGACGGGGTTCGGGACGTGGGCGGGGTTCTGCGCGCTGCTGAGCCTGCTCTACGGCGCGCTCGTCCTCGGGCTCGACCGCGTGCGGATCCGGCGCTGGCAGCACGAGTGGACGGTGGAGCTGGACCGCAAGACGAGGTCCTGACCGGCCGGAGCCGGGGCAGGACAGGAAAAACGACTGGAGAAACGACCGGAGAAAGGCGGGATGACGGATGCTCACCATGACCCGATCGGCGATCGCGGCGATCGACCGGATCACCGAGGCCCACCACGTCGGACGGCGCGGCGGCTGCCGCCTCGTCCTCGACGGGCCGCCCCGGGCGGGAGCGGCGGTCGAGGTGGAGGTGGCGACCTGCCCCGGATTGGGCGACGACGTCGTCGCGATCGACGACACGCAGCTGTTCCTCTCTCGCGAGGCCAGGGTGGGACTCGCGGAGAAGGTCCTCGACGCGCGCGAGGACCTGGAGGGCCACTACACGTTCCTGATCGCCAACGCCCGCGGGTGACACCGGCGGGACCGGATGGGGGATCGGCACATCGGCCGCCCGGCTGAACCTTTCTGCGGCCGAAGTAACGGACAGGCGGGGAACGTCGACGCGCGGGGGCCGGAGTTGGACGTGGCGTGGGAAGGAGGACCAGTATGAACACCACGGGCGAAAACGGGGAGGGTTGCTGTGGTGGGCGATCGAGAGCTACTGATCATCCGGGCGTGTGTGTCGATGGCCGACACATTGGTCGACGATTACGACGTCGCAGACTTGCTGCACGTCTTGGCGCAGCGCTGTGTTGAGCTGTTCGAAGTGGGGGCCGCAGGGCTGACGCTCGCCGACGAGCGGGGGAGCCTCCGCGCGCTGGCGTCCTCGGAACAGGACGGGCTGCGGGAGCTGGTCAAGCTCGGCGTCGACGAGGGACCGGGCGTGGAATGCTTCCGATCCGGCACGGCAGTGCACGCGGCGTCGATCGGTGCGTACACGCAGCGGTGGCCGCGGTTCGCCGCGGCGGCGCAGCGGGCGGGGTTCGCCTCGGTGCACGCGCTGCCGCTGCGGCTGCGCGGGCTGACGATCGGCGCGCTGAACCTGTTCGGTCGCGCGAGCGTGCCGCCCGAGGACCTCGAGCTGGCGCAGGGCCTCGCGGACACCGCCACGATCGGGATCCTGCAGGAGCGCGCCATCCGCCGCGGCGAAGTGCGGTCGGACCAGCTGCAGTCGGCGCTGACCAGCCGGGTGGTCATCGAACAGGCGAAGGGCGTGTTGTCGGTCAGCGGGCACCTGTCGATGGCGGACGCGTTCGCGGCGCTGCGCCGGTATGCGCGCAGCCACAACGCGCGGCTCGGCGAAGTCGCCCGCTCGCTGGCCGAACGCGAACTCGACCCGGCCGTGGTGCTGACACGGGCGTACGGCAAGAACTGATCACGGGTTCCCCAGCTCCGGGGAAGCGCTCTCTCCGGCGGGTCGCGGCAGCCCGGACCCGACCGTCCCTTGTGGACTCTCCGGGCTCCGCACCCGGACCCGGTCGATCATCCTTTGTGCCTCGGCTTCGGTGAACCGGCCCTGGCGCACGTAGCCGACGATGGCGGCCACGGTGCTCAGGTGCGGTTCGGCGATGCCCGTCAAGTCCACGGAATCCACGGCGGCCCCTCACTCCGCTGGCTCACCGCCGGGGGCCGGGGCGGCACTTCGCACCCTACGCGCTCTCTGCGCCGTTGTGCGGGGCGCGGACACACCTTCCGTGGCAACGATTTCAGCGGTCTCCGCCCGCGGCACGGCGGCGCTGTCAGGAAAAATCCGCGCCGACGTGGGCGGAACCGGTACGGGTCAAGCGTTGCCGGCGGGGGCGACGGCGGCCATCGCCCGGTCGAGGCACGCGGCGAACGTCTCGGTCGCGCCGCCGGCGAGCCACGCGTGCTGCGCGGCGAGCAGGCACGAGAACGCGGCGCCGGCGACGGCGGGCAGCGCCGGGTCGGCCGGGTCGCACCGCGTGCCGCGGGTTTCGGCGCGCTCGCGCAGCACGGTCTCGGCCGCGGCCGCCATGCGGTGCAGCTTCTCGAGGTAGCTCGCGAGCAGTGCGGGTGTCGCGAAGACGATGCGCTGCATGGGTTCGGCGACCTCGTGCTTGCCGGGCGCGTCGACGTAGGGCACCAGCAAGTCGAACACCCGGCGCAGCGAGGTCCACGCCGGTTCGTCGAGCGGGCGCTCGCGCAGCCGTTCGACCATCGTCTCGGCCAGCACCTCGAACTTGCCGACGATCAGGTCTTCCTTGGTGGGGAAGTAGCGGAACAGGCTGCGCCGTGACAGCCCCGCGGCCTCGGCGACGTCGTCCATCGTCGTGCGCTCGTAGCCGTGCTCGACGAACAACCGCTGCGCGGCCTCGGTGATGTCCTGCTGCACGGCCCGGCGGGTCCGTTCGCGCAGGCCGGGGCGGTGGTCGGTCACCGGCCCACCCTAGCAGCGTCGGGCGGAGTTGGCACTGAGTGCCAAGAGTGGCGTACAGTGCCGATCAAGCAAGCCCGAGAGCGAGGAGCGTCATGTCCGAACCGAAGACGATCGTGATCACCGGTGCCAGCGACGGCATCGGTGCGGCCGCGGCCCGCCGCCTGCACGCCGAGGGCCACCGGGTCGTGGTCGCCGGGCGCTCGCCCGCCAAGACCGAGGCTGTTGCGAAGGAGCTCGGGGTCGAGCACCACGTCGCCGACTTCGCGCGCTTCGCCGAGGTGCGCGACCTGGCCGCCGCGCTCGACGCGGCCCACCCGCGCATCGACGTCCTCGTGAACAACGCCGGCGGCATCTTCGGCGACCGCGCCAAGACCGAGGACGGCTTCGAGAAGACCCTGCAGGTCAACCACCTGTCGCCGTTCCTGCTCACGACGGTGCTGATGGACAAGCTGCTGGCGTCGCGCGCCTCGGTGATCCAGACGTCGAGCTCGGGCGCCCGGCTGTTCGGCGACCTGCGGCTCGACGACCTCGACCACGACGCCGCGTTCACCCCGCACAAGGCCTACGGCACCGCGAAGCTGGAGAACATCCTGTTCACCCGCGAGCTCCACACCCGGTTCCACGCGCGGGGCCTGTCCGCGGCCGCGTTCCACCCCGGCGCCGTCGCCACGGCCTTCGCGACCGAGAGCTCCAGTTTCTTCCGGCTGGTCTACAACAACCCGCTCGGCCGGATGGCCATGGTCAGCCCGGAGAAGGGCGCGCGCCAGCTGGTCTGGCTGGCGACCAGCGAGCCCGGTGCCGAATGGGAGTCCGGCGCGTACTACGAGCGTGGCAAGGTCGCGCGGCGCGTGAACCCGCAGGCCACTGACGACGACCTCGCCCGCCGGCTGTGGGACCGCTCGGCCGAGCTGGTCGGGGTGAAGACGGCCTGAGGCTCAATGGGGCCGGAGCCCGGCCACGACCAGGTCCAGCAGCCGTGACGCCAGCTCGCGCTGGTCCTCGTGGCCCGCGATGAGGGTGACGCCGCCGATCGCCATCATCACGTCGTCGGCCGGGACGTCGGCGCGCAGCGTCCCGGCTTCGGCCGCGGCGGCCAGCATGCGGCCGATCGCCGCGCGCAGCAGGTCGCGGCTGTGCGTGCGCAGGCCTTCGCGTGCGGCCAGGATGCCGGGCAGGGCTTCGGCCATCCCGTTCTTGGTGAGCGTGTAGTCCACGAACCGCTCCGCCCACGCGCGCAGGGCGGCGTCGGCCGGCAGCTCGGCGAGCAGGTCCGCGGCGGATCCGGCCAGGCGTTCGGTCTCGCTGCGATAGGTCGCCTCCACCAGGTCTTCCCGGGCCGGGAACCGCCGGTACAGCGTGGCGATGCCGACGCCGGCCTCCTTCGCGATGGCCTTGAGCGAGGTGTCCGCCCCCTGGAGGGAGAACGCGCGCGCCGCGGCATCGAGGATGCGGTCCTGGTTCTCCTGCGCGTCGGCCCGCAGCGACCGTCCGGTGTTCGTCACGCCACTCCTCTTTGCTAAGTGGACCCGCATCCGCTTATAGTCGTAAGTGGAACCGGCTCCACATACGAGACTAGCGGAGCAGAGAGGACAGCACCATGACCCAGCGAGTGACCACGCCCTTCGGTGCGACGTCCACGGCGGCCGAGGTGGTCGCCGGGGTCGACCTGAGCGGCCGGCGCGCCGTGGTGACGGGGGCGGCGTCGGGGATCGGCGAGGAGACGGCCCGCGCGCTCGCGTCGGCCGGTGCGGAGGTGACGCTGGCCGTGCGCGATCCGGCGGTGGGGGAGCGGGTGGCGCGGGAGATCGCGGCGAGCACGGGCAACTCCGCCGTGCTCGTGGCCACGCTCGACCTGGCCGACCCGGCCTCGGTCGGCGCGTTCGTGGCGGCCTGGTCAGGGCCGTTGCACACCCTGGTTGCCAACGCCGGCGTGATGGCGACGCCCGAGCGGCGGACGGCGCAGGGCTGGGAGCTGCAGTTCGCCACCAACCACCTCGGTCACTTCCAGCTGGCGACCGGCCTGCACGGCGCGCTCGCCGCGGCGGGAGACGCCCGCGTGGTCGTGGTCAGCTCGGTGGGACACGTCAACGGCGAGGTGCTCTTCGACGACGTCTCCTTCACCCGCACGCCGTACGACCCGTGGGCGGCCTACAGCCAGTCGAAGACGGCCAACATCCTCTTCGCCGTCGAGGCGGCCCGGTTGTGGGCCGCCGACGGGATCACGGTGAACGCGCTCAACCCGGGCCGCATCTGGTCCACGAACCTCGGCCGGCACAGGGAGAACCCGCCGTCGGCCTTCGACCCCTCCGGCGCGACCGGCGTTTCGGTGAAGGACATCCCGCAGGGCGCCGCGACTTCGGTGCTGCTCGCCGCGTCGCCGCTCGTGGCGGGCGTGAGCGGGAAGTACTTCGAAGACTGCCAGGAGGCCGAACCGTTCACCGAGGGTGTGCGACGCGGCGTCGCGGGCTTCGCGCTCGACCCGGCGAAGGCGCGGCGGCTGTGGGCGCTTTCGGAGGAACTGCTCGCCGAGGCGGGGCATCCGGTCGTGTGACCGGCACGCCGGTGTGGTGCCGGAACGCACCACACCGGCGCGGGCCGTCACTCGCGCAGGAAGGTGAGCAGCTCGGCGTTGAAGGTGGCGGCGTGGGTGACGTTGAGGCCGTGCGGGGCGTCCTCGACGAGCACGAGCCGGCTGCCGGGGATGGCGTCGGCGGTCCGCTTCCCGCTGAACTCGAAGGGCACGATCGCGTCCGAGTCGCCGTGGATGACCAGCGTCGGGATGGTGAAGGCCTTCAGGTCGTCGCGGAAGTCGGTCTTGGTGAACGCGGTGGTGCAGTCCAGCGTGCCCTTCGGGGAGGCGAACGCGGCGATCACCGTGTTGTAGGCGTGCACCGACGGGCTGACCAGGTCGGTGCGGCCCTTGACGGAGAAGAAGTTCGTGACGAACCCTTCGACGAACGCGGGGCGGTCGGCGCGGATCCCGTCGTGGAAGCCCGTGAGCGCGGCTTCGTCGAGACCGCCTTCGGGGTTGCCGTCCTCCTTGTACAGGTACGGCGGCACGGCCGCGGCGAACACGGCCTTGGCGACCCGGCTGGTGCCGTAGCGGCCGACGTAGCGCGCGACCTCGCCGCCGCCCATCGAGAAGCCGACGAGCGTGACGCCGGTGAGGTCGAGGGCCGCGAGGAGCTTGTCGAGGTCGTCGGCGAAGGTGTCGTAGTCGTAGCCGTCCCACGGCTGCGACGACTGCCCAAACCCGCGGCGGTCGTAGGTGATCACACGGTAGCCGTCTTCGACGAGCGCCGGAACCTGGCCCTCCCACGACCGGCTCGACAGGGGCCAGCCGTGGATCAGCACGACCGGGCGGCCCGCGCCGTGGTCTTCGTAGTAGAGCTCGATCGGCGCGCCGTTTTCTTCCCCGACTGTCACCTTGGGCATGAGCTGTCCTCTCGTGCGCGAAACGGAGTGGGTGCGGAGCCTCGGGTCGTGGCGTCGTTGCCGGCACCGGTGCTGCCGAGGTGAACGCTAGTCGGGTGCGGTGGTGTGGCGGCAGTACCGCGACCGGTGAACTTCCCGGTCGTACCCGACACCTAGGTCGTTGCCGCGGTGCTCGGGGTACTCGGCGCGCTCGGGGCGCCCGGGGTGCTCGAGGTGCTCGAGGTGCCGCCGCACACGGAGAGGGCGGCGCCGACCGACGTGGCGACCTGCGTCGCGGCGGTGCGCAGCGCGGTGACGTCGAGCGGCTGGGTCGTCAGCACGTCCTGCAGTTGCTGGACCGCGCTGCCGGCGGCGTCGAGGTCGGACCGCGCTTCCGGCCCGACGACGGCCCGGGCGGCGTCGAGGGACGACCGCAGGTCACGCGCCGCGGTGGCCACCTCGTCGCGGCTGGCCTGGCCGGTGACGAGCGAGGCCGTCTTGGTCGCGAGGTTCTGGGCCGCCGTGGCGACGGCGGCGCACTCGACGCGCGAGTCACCCGAGGTCGGCGCGGGAGAGGCCGGTGCGGACAGCGCGCTGGACGGCGCCGGCGTCGGTCCGCTTTGGCCGCCCGAGCACGCGGCGGTGACCGCGAGCGCGCCGAGCAGCGCCGCGGCGGCCGCGACGGCCCGCCGCGCCGTGGGACGGCGTCCGGCGCCGGTTTCCTCGGCCACGTCCGCCTCCTCGTGTGCGCGCCGACGGTGGTCTGCTCGCCATCGTCGCGACCCGGGCGGCTTGCCCGCCTCGCCCGGTCCGGGTGAGGCGGTGCCCGCCGGCGGCCGGGAGGTCAGCGGAAGGACAGCGACGCGATCCGCTCGGGGTGGCCGGGGGAGTACGAGTAGATGATCGACCCCTGCGTCGCGCCCGCGACCACGCGGATCTTCCACGGGCGGAGGCGGTCCACCCGGAAGTCCTCCTCGTAGCTCCACTTGTAGTCGAAGTTGGTCCCGGTGGGAAGGGACTCCCCGGCCTGCCAGATCCCGTGCACGACGAGGAAGTCGATCGGGCAGTTGACGCGGAGCTGGGTGGCCCCGGTGGGGATGTCGAAGGAGAGGCTGCGGTTGTCTCCGGACGCCAGCTGCATGTTCCACTCCTCGTCGTTCTGGACACCGGGCGCGCCCGGCCGGGTGGGGGTGAACGGGATCGGGTGCCGGATCAGGACCCGGTCGGTCTGGATGCCGCCGACCTGCGGCTGGACGTTGTTGTCCTGCCAGCCGTGCACGAAGTCGCGGACCTCGGACTGGCGGCCGCACTGGACGAAGTAGTCGACGTGGCCGACCGCGGCGTCCATGGCGTCGGCGAACCCGTATGCGCCGGTGCGGCCGCGGCCGAGGATGCTGACCGCGCCGTCGAGGTAGCCGCGCCACAGGGCGGGGGTGATGGTCGGGAACCCGGCTGAGGTGAACCACCGGTCCGCGCAGAAGAACACGACGCCGGGGAATCCGAGGAGGTTCGCCCCGGCGAGAGCGCGCCTGCCGTATTCCTGCCCCTGTGCGAACCCGCCCATCGGATCGTTCTTGCCCACCTCGAAGTACAGGGCGATCCCGAGCCCGGCCGCGCGGTGGTCGTTGTACTCGGTGGTGTTCGTGTGCTTGGTGCTCAGCAGGTTCGGCGCGTCGATGTACCGGATCACCCCGGTCGGATGCTCGCCGTCCGGCCCGACCGGTGTGGCCAGGATTTCGGCGGCGGACAATTTCTTGCTGCTGTAGTCGATCCACCAGGTGGCCATGACACCGTCCCCTCGAGTGGCTCCGGCCGGCTCCCATAATGCAGGCATTGTCCGGTTTTGGTAAGGCTTTCTGTTGCGGCCATTCGGGCTAATCCGGGCCCTCCTGGTCCGGCACTGTCCACATCGGAGTGCCGCGCACCACACTCGAACCGCGAAGATGAATAGGCCGAATTGCGGTATTAGTGGCGGCCGAATGGGTGCATTCGGCGAGCGACGTGGTGTGTTTCACAGTTGTACCAGTCCTGCGTTATCGGCCGACCGGAGCAGGCGCGACCAGGTGAGTGGACGGTAAATCCAGCGCCGGCGGCCGCGATTCCCCGCTCGCGTCGTAGCAGTTCGCGCGGGTGATCGAAGACGGCAAACGCCCCCGGCCGTGATGCGGTGATCTTTTGACGTCGACCAGACCATTTCCTCGGTTCTGGTGCGCGGTGACGGGATGCGGTTGGGCTGATCGTGTGGCGCCGCAAGTGATCTTGTGTCGCTGGTTGGCCGAGAGTGGTGGTTTGGGTAGTGTCTGCGCTCGCAAGAGTGACCCCGATGGGCGATGATCGAGTCGGCCGGCCGGGTTTCGCACCACGAATTGACTCGGAGTCATTGCTGGAACGTGATCATCGGACTGACTCCGAATGTGCTGTGCGCGGATCTTGCCCACCCGGTCACCGGGGTACACCGGGTCTTCGGAATTCCATCCGATCCGTTCGTCCTTTTCGATGCAGGAAGAAAGAATAGTGGATTTCGACGCGCTGGCCGCCGAGCTGAGAAAACTCCGGGAAAACGTCGCCGGCGTCACCGACACGGTGCTCGCGGCGGTCGACGGGATACCGATCATGGCCGACGCGGCCGACCACCTGGATCCCGCGAAGCTGTCCGCGCTGGCGGCCGCCGACCTCGGGATCGCGCGCCAGGCGTCGGAGGTGTGCGGGCAAGGCACGTTGAAGCAGACCGTGGTTTTCAGCAGTGACGGCTACATGGCCGTCTACGCGATCGGCCGCGTGGCGGTGCTGGTCGTCATGGGGGACAAGGGACTCAATGTCGGCCGCCTGCTGTTCGAGTCCCGCCCCGTGATCGAGCGGCTCGGCGCGATCCTGGCCGCCTAGCCGAATCCGGCACCCCGTCCACCACCAGTTCACAGGAGGAGTTCGAGTGATGATGAACATCGACACCGCGTTGAAGGAAGCCATGTCGATCGCCGGCGCCATCGGCGTCGCGCTGGTCGACTACGACAGCGGGATGTCGCTCGGCACGAGCGGCGGCGGCGACTGGCTGGACCTCGAGGTCGCCGCGGCCGGCAACACCGAGGTGGTGCGGTCCAAGCTGCGGGTGATGGCGTCGCTCGCGCTCAACGACAGCATCGAGGACATCCTGATCACGCTGCACCGCCAGTACCACCTGATCCGCCTGCTGAACTCGGTCGGTTCCCGGAACTCGCTGTTCCTCTACCTGGTGCTGGACCGCGAACGCGCGAACCTGGCGCTGGCGCGGCACTACCTCAAGCGCATCGAAACGGACCTGCAGGTGTAGCCGGGACCCCACACGAGGAGGCGGTGATGACCGGAGGCGGGTCCAGCGTCGCTCTCACCATCGGCTCGGCGTTCATGACCGACCTCGGGTCCCCGTTCCCGGCGAAGATGAACCTCGCGGGTGACGAGCTGGAGTTCACGTTCGTGCTGTCGGGCCACCCGCCCGGCGACGTCTCGGAGTGGGTGCGGCTGCGGTCCGGTGTCGGACTGGCCGGCCGGGTGCCCCGCTTCAGCGCCGACGCGGGCGGGCGCCGGCTCCGCGTCGAGCTCACCGGGACCGCGATCGGCGCCCTGATCGTGCCGTTGGCGGATCTGGCGCCGGCCGGGGTCGACTCCTTGCACCCCGGCCCGTGGCAGAACCGGATGACCACCACGGTGCAGCTCGCCGTGGACGAGATCGCGCGGATGCTGTCGAGGTGCCGGCACCGGGCCGGGGGCGCCGAGCCGCTGATCGACCTGGAACTGTCCTACGAGCCGGACCGGGAGTACCGCACCCGCGTCGCGGAGGTCCACGAGCGGGTGCGCGCCTTCGTGTCTCCGGTCCGGCCCGTGCTGGAACTGCGCTGGCGCGCGGTGACCCCGGCGCAGCGCAAGGCCCTGCTCGACGAGCTGCCCGACATCGTCCCGGCCCGCAGGTGGTTCCGCCGCAGCCGCACCACGACGATCATGGGACTCGACGTGGAGTTTCCGTCCTGAGTGGACGGTCCCCGGCGGTGCGCGGTCAGGGCAGCACGACGAGTTTCCCGGTGGCACGGTCGTTTTCCAGGTGGCGGTGGGTCTCGGCGATGTCCACGAGGCCGAAGACCCGGTCGACGTTGGGCCGGTACCCGCCGGCTTCGACCTCGCGGACGACCCGCTGCAGCGCGGCCGTGCTGCCCTTGACGGTGTCGCTGTGGAACGCCGTGAGCTTCGTCCCGGACGGGATCATCGCGATCGGTTCGAGGTCGGGGATCACCCACCCGCTCAGCGAACCCGCCACGCACGCGGTCCCGCCGCGGCGGACCAGGCCCAGCGAGTCGACCACCGGTGCTCGCCCCGACGAGGTCCAGCACGTGGTCGGGTCCGCCGGGCCAGAGCGCGTGGACGCTCGCGGCGAGCGAGCCGCCGGGGTCGAGGAGCACGTGGTCGACACCGGCGGCGCGCAGGGCGTCGGCCTTGGCCGGCTGCCGGGTCGTCCCCGCGATCTCGACCCCGTGGGCGGCCGCGATCGACGCGGCGGCCGGCACCGACGACGTCCCGCGGCGGATGAGCAGCCGCCCGTGCGTGGCCGCCAGGGTTGTCCAGCGCGCCCTGGGCGGTCAGGTACGTCTCCGGCAGGGCGGCGAGGACCTCCCACGGCAAGGTCGTCGTGACCGGCATCAGCAGCGGGTTCGGCACCAGGGCGTACTCCGCGTAGCCGCCGTCGAACTGCCGCCCCAGTTCACCCATCACGGCCGCGACGGTGGTGCCCTCCGGCAGCAGGGGATCGGTGGAGGCGGCGACGGTTCCCACGCACTCGATGCCCAGCACCCGCGGGAACCTCACGTCGGGGGAATGCCCCTGGCGCGTCCTCAGTCCGACCGGTTCAGGCCCGTGCCGCGCACCCGCACCAGGCTCCAGCCTTCCCGCACGGCCGGCACCGGCACCTCACGGACCTCCAGCACCTCCGGCCCGCCCGCCCGGACGCACACCGCCGCTCGCATCGTCGTCGTCATGCCGTGCACTCTCACCCGGCTGCAGCGTGTCCGGCCACCGGTAAAATGCCAACCCATGCCCGACGGCCGCCAACCTGCCCACTCGCACGTCTGGCCGTCCGGCGGCGCGCACCGGTGGCCGTCGGGCGGAACCAGCCCCGTGTCGTCCCACTCGCGCGGCCACCTGGTCTACGCGGCCCGCGGCGTCCTGTCCGTCCACACCGGACAGGGCACCTCCATCGTCCCGGCCAACCGCGTCGCCTGGACCCCCGCCGGCGCCGGCCACCAGCACCGCGCCCACGGCGACACGGACATGCGGATCGTCTTCCTGCCCCCGTCGCTGGCCCGGCTCGTGCCGGACCACCCCGCCGTGTTCACCGCGTCCGACCTCGCCCGCAGCGTGCTGCTGACCCTCACCGGCCCCCGCAACTACGACCCCGCGGCGCGCCCCCTCGCCCCCGCCGCGCGCGCCCGCCTCCGCCGCGTCCTCGTCGACGAGCTCCACGCGGCCCCCGAACAGCCCCTGCACCTGCCGGACCCCTACGACGACCGCCTGCGCGCCGTCGCCCGTGTGCTCTCCGAAAACCCCGCGGACAATACCCCTCTCGCCGACCTGGGACGGACGACCGGCGCCAGCGCCCGCACCCTCAGCCGCCTGCTCCACCACGAACTCGGCATGACCTTCCACGAGTGGCGCACCCAGCTGCGCATCCACCACGCCCTCGTCCTCCTGTCCGAGGGCCACGACACCACCCACGTCGCGCACGCCTGCGGCTGGGCCAACCCGAGCCACTTCATCGCCGCGTTCGGCAACCTCGTGGGCACGACACCTGGGCGGTACCGCGGGTGCTCGCGATTTCCTGCGGATTCGGCCATGAGGTCAAAGATCGTTCTACGTTGCTCGATACGCTTCACCGATGACGGTCAAGCGACGCGGGCTTCTGGACCAGCAGCAGGCCCTCGGCCGGCACCGGCGGCAACTCGGCCGGGTTCATGTCACCATCGACGACCTTGAAGCTCTCCGAGAGCTTCTCGACGAGGGTCTCGCCGACGGGGCGACTCGCACCGAGTTCGAATTCGACGGCGGCTCGTTCGAGGAGCCGTCGGACCTTCCGAAGCTGTCTGATGCAGAGCTTCGTCGCATCGTCGTGAAGTCGGCAAAGGCCGAGGTGATCCTCGCCAGTACCCAGGCGGTCGCGATCGGCGAACGGCATGTGAGCGAAGCCGTTTACACGCGGTGGGCACGGGCACGGCAGACGAAGGACCGACCTGGCCCCCGACCGTCCGCCCGCTACCGGGCGGCGGCATGGCCTTATCTTTTCGCGGCGGTGCTGGCTGTGATCACGCCCTTGAGAATTGTTTCCGATATGGGTGCCGCCGGCTGGTTTCTGGGCGGCGGGTTGACGTTCCTGGCCGTTGTGTCGGGCACGTGGTCGCTCCAGCGGCTCCCCAAGTCTTATGCCGCGGTGCACGCAGTGAGCAACGAGGACTACCGAAAACACCGCACCGAGGCAAGCCACGCCTGGCGCTCGGCGATGATCGGTTTGACCGGCGTCTTCGTCACGCTGGTCATCGGAGTTCTGACTTTCGTCCTGAAGAAGTAGATCGCGGTCGACGAGCCGTGCGAGGTGGCCGGGGGTGTTGCCCGGCCCGTCGACCGCGTAGTGCGGCCAGGGCAGGGCGCGGACTACCGGGAGACGCTGCCCACCAGGTCCGGGCGGCCCAGTCCCTCGTCGGCGATCCAGTTCGCCACCTCGAACAGCTCCGCGTCGCGGTTGGTGCGGCCCAGGATCTGCAGGCCGAGGGGCAGACCCTCGTCCGCCAGGACCGGGAGGGTCAAGGCGGGGCAGCCGAGCAGGGACGCCGTCACGTTCATGGCGACGTTGCCGGTCGAGTCGAGGCCCGTCGGGGCGGCGCCGCAGGCGGCGAGGGTGATCGTGGCGTCGAAGTGGGCCGCGGTGGTCTCGTAGGTGGCGCGGGCGGCGGCGCGCTGGGCGAGGAGCTCGCGGTATTCGTGCTGGGTCATCGCTTCGGCGATCTTCAGGCGTTCACGCGCGTCGAGGCTGAGCTTGGTGGCGTCCAGGTCGGCGTAGGTGTTGAGCGGCCAGCGGCCCTCCCAGGCGACGATGGCCTGCGTGAGCCGCAGTGCGTCGGCGACGGCGGTTTCGGCCGTTTCGATCCGCTCGTCCTGCGTGCGGTCCAGGACCTCGATGCCGTGCTCCTGCAGGCGTTGCCTCGCCGCGGCGAAGGCCTGGCGCGCGCCTTCGGTGGTCGCGCTCCAGCCGCCGGTTTCGAGGACGGCGAGCTTCATCGGCTTGGTACGCCGGGTGAAGTCCACGTCGCCGGCGAGGCCGCCGTAGCCGGGGTCGCCGCCGGCGCGGTCGGCGATGGCGCGCAGGACCGCCCAGGTGTCGGCGAGCGTCGCGCCGATCGAGCCCTGGCAGCTCTGGCTGAAGTGGTCGTGCGAACCACTCCGGTTGACGGCGCCGACGCTCGGCTTGAAACCCACCGCGCCGCAGAAGCTCGACGGGCGCAGGATCGAGCCGAGCAGCTGCGTGCCCAGGCCCACCGGGACCATGCCGGCCCCGACGGCCGCCGCCGTGCCGCTGGACGAGCCGCCCGGCGTGCGGCTCGGGTCGTGCGGGTTCGTGGTCTCGTGCCACGGGTGCTTCGAGGCCAGCTCGGTCGTGGTGGTCTTGCCCACGATCACCGCGCCCGCCTCGCGCAACGCGTGCACGCTCGCCGAGTCGCGGTTGCCTTCGGTGCCTTCCCACAGCGGCGAGCCCTGCCCGGTCGGCATGTCGGCGGTCTCGATGATGTCCTTGATCGCCACGGGCATGCCGTCGATCGGCGACAGCGGTTGCCCGGCGGCCCACCGCCGCGCCGCCTCGTCCGCCGCCTGCCGCGCCCCTTCGCGGTTGAGGACGACGAACGCGGCCACCGTGGGGTCGAGCTCGTCGATGCGGGTCAGCGTTTCTTCGAGGTAGGCACGGGGACTGAGCCGCCCGGATCGCAAGTCTTCGCTGTGCGAAACGTAGCCCCGCAGGCGATTTCCGGTCACGCGGGCACCCCCGGGATCTCGACGTTTTCCCCGCACCGGCGCCACATCGGATTCGAAAGCATGCCCCCCATCCTGCGTCACGGAACGAGAAGACGCTACGGCCGCGGCGGATCCATCGAAGTGATGTTCGCGCCGCCCGGCGGATGGGCACGATGCGCTCGCGGCCGTTCGGCACCATCCGCCGGCGGTGGTCACGCCCGGGTTGCGCCGTTCGTCCCGGCCGCCGCGGCGGCGAGGTTCACGACCTCGGGCAGCAGCTCCTGCGGATGGGTCGCGAGGGCTTCGACTTCGACGTCGAGGTAGGGGAACAGCGGCAGCGAGGTGAGGATCTCGTGCAGGTGCGTGGCGTCCCGGGCCTCGTACAGGGCGAGCGTGCCGCGTTTGCCGGGCAGCCGCCAGAGTTTCGTCAGGACGCCCTCGGCGCGCAGCCGCATCGCGAGGGCGCGCTCTTGTGCTCGCAGCTCACCGATGTGGTCCGCGGTCAGGTGCGGGGGGAAACTGGTGGTCGATCGGACCAGGAACTCCATGGAGGCTCTCTCTGTTCGGAGTGGACTCGGCGTGAGCCGGTTCAGACGGTGACGCGCTGCAAGGCGCCGGCGAGCTCGGCCGGAGCCGTGACCATGGCCTCGTGCCCGGTGCACAGCTCCTGGACGTCGTACCCGCGCTCGGCGGCTCGCTTGGCGTAGGGCGCGAACACGGCCATCCAGTCGGTGCAGTCGAGGTAGGTCGCCGGCAGGTCACGCGGCAGCGCGGCGCTCACGGGGTCCAGGTAGGTCTTCCAGGGATGGGGTGACAGCCGCGGGGTCAGCCAGTCCAGATCGTCCTGTTCGGTCACTCCGAGGACTTCCAGCGAGCGCGGCGGGATCAGCCACCCGAAACCGGGTCCGGCCACGGATTCCCGGTAGTGCCCGGCCACGTGGTCGGGCAGCAGGTCGATCGCGCGCTCGCCGGCGTCGGCGACGAACGCGTCCAGGTACACCGCATGCCCGATCCGGGCGCGGCTCCTCGCCGCCACCTCGGTGACGACCTGCCCGGCGTAGCTGTGTCCCACCAGGACCACGTCCGTCAGGTCCCACGCCTCAAGCAGGGCGAGTACGTCCTCGGTGTGCGTTTCGAGCCCCACGTCCGGGGAGATCAGGTGGCGCCGGTCGCTGATCCCCGTCAGCGTCGGCGCGAAGACCCGGTGCCCGAGCCGCTGGAGTTCGGCTGTCACCCGCTGCCAGCACCAGCCGCCGTGCCAGGCCCCGTGAACCAGTACGTAGGTGCTCATCCCGCCCCTTCGTTATGCGAACTACATCCTCACGCAGATTGCGCGACAGGATTGTTAACAATAAAGTACAACCAGATCAGCGACGAGGGAAGGACACCTTCAGTGCCGAACGAGCGTCTGGCCCGGGCCGCGGTCACGACCGGCCGCCGGACCGTCGAGTTCCGCGAGCTCCCCGTCCCGGACCTGACCGGCGGCGGCGGCCTGCTCGCCGTCGAGGCGGTGGGGATCTGCGGTTCCGACGTGGTTTCCTTCGACCGGGCCGACGAGCCCGCCCGGGTCATGGGCCACGAGACCGTGGGGGTCATCGCGGACGCGACGGCGTCCGCGGTCGCGAGGTGGGGTGCGGCGCCGGGGGACCGCGTGCTGCTGGAGGAGTACCTCCCTTGTGGACACTGCCGGTTCTGCCGGTCGTCGGAGTTCCGGTGGTGCCTCGAATCCGACCCGTCGGCGCGCCCCGACGCGCTGCGGTACGGCACCACCGCGCTCACCGTGGCGCCGGGACTGTGGGGCGGGTTCAGCGAACTGCAGTACCTGCACCCGCGCACGGTGCTGCACCACGTGCCGGACTCGCTGCCGTCCGACATCGCGACCCTCGCGCTGCCGGTGGCCAACGGGTACGAGTGGGCCTACCGCAACGGCGGAGCCGGCCCCGGCTCCGCGGTCGTCGTGATCGGGCCGGGACAGCAGGGTCTCGGGTGCGTCCTGGCTTCGCGGATCGCCGGCGCGTCGGTGATCGTCGCGGTCGGTCTCGAACGCGACGGCGTGCGGCTCGCCGCGGCCCGGTCCCTGGGCGCCACCCACACGTTCACCAGCGGCCCCGACCTGGTGGAGCGGATCCGGGAAGCCACTGGCGGCGAGGGCGCGGACCTGGTCGTCAACACCGCGTCCGGCACGGCCGCGGTGTTCAACGACGCGATCGCGGTGCTGCGCAAGTCGGGCCGGCTGGTGCTGCCCGTGCGCGAGCGCAAGCCGCAGGACGGGATCGATCTCGGGGCCCTGTCCCGGAAGTGCCTCACCGTGGTCGGCATGCGCGGGCACAGTTTCGACGCGGTGGAGTCGGCCATCGGGATGCTGCAGGACAACCTCGACCTCGTCCGTCCACTCGCGACGATGACGGTGCCGTACGACCGGGTGGCCGACGCCATCCTCTCCACCGGTGGCGACGGGCCCGTCGCCGACGTCATCCACGCGACCGTCACCGTCGCGCAGCCGTGACACCCCGCGCTGCCGTGCACACCGCAGCCTGACAGTTCCCCTCGGAGGCAAGATGCGCATCACACGAGAACAGAACGAACGGCTCACCCGGGTCGAGGGCGAGGCCCCCATGGGACAGGTCTTCCGCCGGTACTGGATCCCGGCCGTCCTGTCGGAGGAGGTCCCCGAGCCCGACAGCCCGCCCGTGCGGGTGCGGTTGCTCGGTGAGGACCTGGTGGCGTTCCGGGACTCCAACGGCGAGGTCGGCCTGCTCGACGCCTACTGCTCGCACCGGCGGGCGCCGTTGTTCTTCGGCCGCAACGAGGAATGCGGTCTGCGCTGCGTGTACCACGGCTGGAAGTTCGACGTGAACGGCAACTGCCTCGACACGCCCTCGGAGGAACCCGGTGCGCGGCTGCGGTTCCGCGCCGGGATCAAGGCCTACCCGGTGTACGAGGCCGGCGGGATCGTCTGGACCTACATGGGGCCGGTCGACACGATGCCCGAACCTCCCGACTACGAATGGCTGCGCGCGCCCGAGACCCACCGCGGCGTCTCGAAGACCAACGAGCCGTGCAACTACCTGCAGGCGATCGAGGGCGGGATCGACACCGCCCACTCGTCGTTCGCACACAACAACGACCTGTCCAACACCAAGTCGTTGCGGGCGCTGGACCGGCACCCGAAGCTGGAGGTACAGCTGCAGCCGCACGGGTTCACCTACGCGAGCCTGCGCCGCGTCGGCGGCGGGCGCCGCTACCTGCGCGTGTACCAGTTCGCCATGCCGTTCATGCAGATCCGCAGTGTGCTGCTGAGCTGGCACGGCCAGGGTGAGGACGCCGAGTACCCCGCGCTGCACGGCCACATCTGGGTGCCGATCGACGACCACAACACCGCCATCTACAACTTCGCCTACTCCGCCCGGCCCGAGCAGCCGATGCCGCAGGGGTGGTTCGCCGAGCACGAGGACGAGATGGGCCGCGGCCCGCAGGACTTCAAACCCGGGACGTACTGGCTGGTCCGGGAACCGGAGAACGACTTCATGATCGACCGCGAGGTGCAGCGCACGCGGACGTTCACCGGCATCGAGGGCGTCAACACCCAGGACTTCGCGATCCAGACCGGCATGGGCCGGATCGTGGACCGCAGCAAGGAAGCGCTCGGCAGCACCGACCTGGCGATCTCCACCGCCCGCAAGCTCCTGCTCGAAGCGACCGACCGCGCCGAGCGCGGGGAGCCGATGGTCGGGGCCTCTCCCGAAGACCACCGCGACACCCGCGCCGCCGACCTGCTCGTGGCCGAGGACGACGCCTGGCGCGAGGCGGCCAAGGACCTGCAGTCCGCCTGGTACTGAGCCCCACGCCGAACCGACGAAAGCGACCCATGACCTACAAGATCGTGACCATCCGCGCCACCGGCCTCACGCCCGAGGCCGTGTCCGAAGAGCTCGAACGCGAGCTCAACACTGCCGTCGCCGAGGGGTGGACCTTCGACCGGATCCAGCCGATCATCTACAACTCCTCGACCACGGGCTACCTGCTGCTCATCCTGAACCGCGCGGGGGAGAGCGCATGACGCGCCGGCTCACCGTCGCCCTCACCGACAACACGTTCACCCGCCCGCTGCTCGACGGGCGCGCCCGGATCGCCGGCGTCGACCCGACGATGCTGGCCTACCACCCGTCGGAGCTGTTCTGGCGGCAGCTGCACTTCGCCGAGTTCGACGTCTTCGAGGCGTCGCTGTCGACCTGCTTCCGCCTGGCCTCGCTGGACGACCGGCGGTTCGTGGCCCTGCCCGTGTTCACCACCCGCACGCTGTGCCACCTCGGCATCGTCGTCGGCGAGCGCTCCGGCATCGAGAGCCCCGCGGACCTGCGCGGGCGGAAGATCGGCGTGCCGGAGTACCAGCAGACCTCCGCGGTGTGGAGCCGCGGCGTGCTGCAGCACGACTTCGGCGTCGATCCCGCCGACGTCCACTGGGTCATGGAACGCGGCGCCGCTCACAGCCACGGCGCGGCGACGGACTTCCGGCCGCCCGAGGGTGTGCGCGTCGACGTGATGTCGCCGGAGGAGAACATCGGCACCCTGCTCGCCGAGGACTACCTCGCCGGATCCCTGCTGTACCTGTCGGAGAAGAACCTCGTCGACCGCTCGCCCGAACGCAGCGAAGCCGACCTGAGGGTGCGCCGGCTGTTCGACCCCGAGACCGAACGGGCCCGCTACCTCGCCGGCGGCACCGGTCTGCACGCCACGCACTGCGTCGCCGTGCGGCGGGAGCTCGCCGAGGAGCTGCCGTGGCTGGTGCTGAACCTGTACTCGGCCTTCACCGAGGCCAAGGCCGCCGTGCTGGCCGAGGCCGCGAAGAGCTTCGAACCGTGGCGGCTGCTGGATCCCGCGACCGCGGACGCCACCCGCCGCCTCGCCGCGACCGACCCCGTGCCGTACGGAATGGCGGCCAACCGCACGATGCTCGACCGGCTCGGCCAGTACGTGGCCGAGCAGGGCATCGCCGTGCGCAAGGTGTCGCTCGACGAAGTCTTCGCCCCGCAGACCCTGGACCTCTAGGCCACCGAGCCCCGATATCCCCCGAAGGAGAAACGCATGGCTGAGATCGTCGCGGCGGCGGCCGCGGTCCACGCGCCGCAGCTGCTGAGCCGGCCCCAGCACGAGGAGCTCGACAAGCTCGACAAGAGCACGGACGCACTGGTGGCGTTCGGCGCGGCCATCGAGGAAGCCGCGCCCGACGCGGTGCTCGTCATCGGCCTCGACCACCTCGAGACCTTCTGGCTGGAGGCGGTGCCGACGTTCACGATGGTGGTCTCGCAGGAGTGCGAGGCGCACTACATGGAACAGCAGATGCACAAGAAGGTGCACACCGAGGTCGCCGTCGACCTGCTGAAGAAGGTGATCGCCGACGGCTTCGACGTCACCTACTCCCAGGAAGCCGTGCTGGGACACGCGTTCCTCACGCCGTTCAAGTACATCCTCGGCAAGACCGACGCCCCGGTGGTGCCGCTGCTGGTGAACACCTACCTGCCGCCGATCCCGAGCCCGCGCCGCTGCTACGAGCTGGGCCGCGCCATCGGGCGCGCGCTGGAGACCCGCGACGAGCGCATCGCGATCATCGCGAGCGGCGGCATGTCCCACTTCCCGGGCACCTCCCGGTACATGGCGCCGAACTACGAGTTCGACCGCTGGGTCGTCCAGGAGACCGCCGCCGGCCGGTACCAGGACCTGCTCGACCTCACCCCCGTCAACCTCGACGAGGTCGGCGAGAGCGAGCTGCTGACCTGGTTCGTGCTGCTCGGCATCATCGGCGAGCTGCCCGGGCATCTGCTTTCGTACCAGGAGCTGGCCCACCACGGCCAGGGCGTCGTGCAGTTCCTGCCCCAGGCCTCCGAGGACACCGTGCACGAGGCGAGCCGCGAGGTGTCGGTGCCGAAGTACGGCGGGTACGAGTTCACCAGCGAGGACTTCGTCTACTACAAGTTCCCCGAGCCGGAGTCGTTGCCGCTCAACCGGTTCCTCCACCGCCTGATCGTGGAGGAGCAGCTGCGCGACGACTACGCGCGCGACGCCGACGCGGTGATCGCCGCCAGCGGCCTCGACCCCCGCTTCCAGGACGCGTTGCGCCGCCCGGGCTTCGACGCGCTCGTCGAAGCCGGGGCGCACCCGCTGCTGGCCCTGTCGTCGCGCCAGGTCGTGCGGCTGGCCGCCGACCGCATGGGGACGGCTTCGTGACCGCGCCGGAGGGAACGATCGAGGTCGAGGTCAGCGGCCGGCGGATCGTCGGCAACGGTGTCCTCGAGGTCGAGCTGCGCCCGGTCGACGGCAGCCCGTGGCCCGGCCACGGGCCGGGCGCGCACGTCGACGTGCACCTGCCCAACGGCCTGATCCGGCAGTACTCGCTGCTTTCGGCGTCCGAAGAGGACGGAACCGCGAAGATCGCGGTGCTCAAGACCGCCGACTCCCGGGGCGGTTCGCGGTTCGTGCACGAGCGGCTGCGGCCCGGGCACCGGATCCTCGTGAGCGAGCCGAAGAACACGTTCGAGCTGGGGGAGGACGACGAGCACGCGGTGCTGATCGCCGGGGGCATCGGCGTGACCCCGCTGCTGGCGATGGCGCGCCGGCTCGCCGCGCGCAACGCCGGCTTCGAGTTCCACTACCGCGTGCGCACGCCCGACCGGGCGGTCTACACCGCCGAACTCGAATCCCTCGTCCCGCCCGGTGCCCTGCACGTCGGAGCGGACTCCGACGGGAGCGCGTTCGCCCCGGAGGAGGTGCTGCGCGCGGCCGGTCCACAGTCGACGGTCTACGTGTGCGGGCCCGAGGCGTTCATGGACTTCGTGCGCAAGGGCGCCCTCGCCGCGGGGATCGGGGCCGGGGCGTTCCGGGTCGAGCACTTCAAGCACGAGGCCGACACCGAAGGACGTCCGTTCGTGCTGACCGCGGCCCGCAGCAAGGTGACCGTGGAGGTCGGCGCGACCGAGACCCCGGCCCAGGTCCTCGACCGGGCGGGCGTGTTCGTCCCGACGGCGTGCGAGCAGGGCGTGTGCGGAACCTGCGTGGTGGGGGTGCTTTCGGGGACGCCGGACCACCGCGACGTGGTGCTGACTCCGGGGGAGAAGGCGTCCGGCTCGGTCATCACGTTGTGCTGCAGCAGGGCGGCCACTTCGGAGCTCGTCGTCGACCTCTGATTGTCCGACAATATTGCTAGTCATATTGTTCGACATCAAGTAGTCTCTGTACGCGGGTGCGCGGAGCGCAGCCGTCACCGGAATGAGGAGCAACGATGCTCGAGAAGCCGCGGCAGCGCCTTGCCTGCCTGCTCGCTGTGGCCTGCCTGGGCGGCCTGACGGCGGCGTGCGGATTTCCCCCTGTGAACACCGAGGCGGTCGCGGTCTACGCGAAATTCGCGGCCCTGAAGGGGAAATCGCGCCACGACCAGCTCGTCGAGGCCGCCAAGGCCGAGGGCCAGCTGGTCATCTACGTCACCAACACCGCGATCGAGAAGAAGATCGTCCCCGCTTTCGAGAAGGAATACGGGATCGACGTCGCGGTCTACCGCGCGACGACCGAACAGGTCCGTGGGCGCGTCCTGCAGGAAGCCGGCGCGCACCGGGTCCTGAACGACGTGGTCGAGACCAAGGACTCCGAGATGGCGATCCTCGGCGGGCAGGGCCTGATCGCCCCGTACCAGAGCGACATCACGTCGACCATCCCGGCCGAGGCGAAGACCGACGACATGGTCGGCGCGTACTACATCGCCACCCTGCCGATCCACAACGTGCGGCTGGTCCAGCCCGGCGGGCTCCCGCACGACCTCGCGGGTTACGCCGATCCGAAGTGGCAGGGCAAGGTCGCGGTCGACCAGGGCGACTTCAACTGGTACGAGGACGTGTACAACTACTACACGAAGCAGAAAGGCATGTCCGACAACGACTTCGCCGCCATGATGAAGGGCGTCGCGAAGAACTTCCGGGTCGTCGACGGCCACGTCTCCAACACCACTCTGCTGCAGGCGGGCGACTTTCCGGTCTTCCTGTCGGACTTCCTCCAGTACGTGCCCAGCCGGGCGAAGGACCTCTCGTTCTCCCCGCCCATGGACCCCGTGACGCTGCAGATCCTGGGGGCCGACCCGATGAAGGGCGCGGCACACCCGGCGGCCGCGCTGCTGTTCTGCGACTTCTACCTCACCGAGGCGCAGAAGTACCTGCACGACGCCGGCTACATCCCCACCAACCCCGCGGCGATCCCGGGCTACCGGCCGCGCCTGCCGGAAGGAACCGATTTCGTGTACGACGACTGGCGGACCCTGGCCTCCGACCGGGGCAACGCGTGGCAAGAGGCGTGGAGCAACCTGCTCAAGGGCAAGGATCCGGTGCTTCCGCGATGACCCAGACCCTTCTCGACCGGCCGCCGGCCGGTCCCGGCCCCGGGCCGGGCCCCGGGGTACTGCGCCGGGTCCTCGCGCGCGTCCAGGCCAAGCACGTGGTCGTGGCGGTGGTCGTGCTGCTGCTCGGCTACCTCGTCCTGGTGCCACTGGGTTTCCTGCTCTGGCGGACCTTCGTCGCCGACGACGGCTCGGCCGGCCTCGGGGGCTTCGCCCGGGCGTTCCCGAACGACTCCGACACCTGGGCGATGATCGGGAACACGCTGGCGTTCGCCTTCGGCTCGATGGTCGTGTCGATGGTGATCGGCGGCGGGTTCGCCTACCTGGCCGAGCGCACCGACGTCCCGTTCCGGCGGCTGCTGAGCCTCTCGGCCCTGATCCCGCTGATCATCCCTGCGATCCTGTACGCGCCGGCGTGGATCTTCCTCGGGAGCTCGAACATCGGCCTGCTCAACAACGTCACCGGGTTCCTGTTCGGCATCCGGCCGTTCGACGTCTACTCGGTGTGGGGCATGATCTGGGTGCAGAGCCTGCACTCCGCGCCGATCGTCTTCCTGTTGCTGTCGGCGGCTTTCCGCGCCGCGGACCCGTCGATGGAGGAGGCGGCCCGGGTCGCCGGGCTCGGCCGGTGGCGGGTGCTGACCCGGATCACCCTGCCGATGGTCAAGCCCGCGCTGGCGGGCGCCGCGCTCATCGTCTTCGTGCAGTCGCTGGAAGTCTTCGAAATCCCCACGTTCCTCGGGCTCTCGGGCGGGCACTACGTGCTCACCAGCAAGCTCTACTACCTGTACCAGGAATACCCCACCGACTACCAGGCGATCGGGGCGATCGGGATCGGCCTGCTGGTGATCGCGTGCGTCGGCGTCTGGCTGGCGGGGCGCGCGGGCGGGTCGCTGCGCGAGTCCGGGACGATCAGCGGCAAGGCGTTCCGGCCGCGGCGCGAGAAACTCGGCCGGGGGAGGTGGGTCGCGGCACTGCTGGTGCTGGGTTACTTCGTCCTCGCCGTGGTGCTGCCGCTGCTGATCCTGCTCTACTCGTCGCTGCTGAAGAACTACGAGCAACCCAGTCTCCAGGCCCTGGGCGACCTGAACCTGGACAACTACCGCACGCTGTTCGGCGACAGCGGGATCATCCACTCGTTCGAGCACACCGTGATCGTCGCCGTGTGCGCGGCCACCGCGGCGATGGTCCTGTCCGCGGTCGCGTCCTGGGTCGTGGTCCGCACGAGATCGTCGGGCCGGCGGCTGCTCGACGCGCTGGCGTTCTCGCCGCTGGTGATCCCCGGTCTCGTGTTCGGCGTCGCGCTGGCGGTGGTGTACCTCCGCACGTCGCTGCCGATCTACGGGACGCTGGTCATCCTCTTCATCGCTTACACGACCCGGTTCATCCCCTACGGCATGCGGTACGCGGGCGCCGCGCTTTCGACGGTGTCGGCCGAGCTCGAGGAGTCGGCCCACGTCTCCGGGGCCCGCTGGTTCGAGACGATGCGGCGCGTCCTGCTCCCGCTGGCCGCGCCGGGCCTGATCGGCGGATGGGTCTACATCCTCATCGTCAGCTTCCGGGAGCTGCAGAGCAGCATCCTGCTCTACACCCCGGGCAAGGAAGTCCTCTCCGTGACGATCTTCCAGGAGTACCAGGACGGCAACACCACCCTGGTGTCGGCGATCGGCGTGGTCCTCGTCGTCGTGCTGACGGTCCTGGTCGTCATCTCGCAGCTCATCGCGGCGCGCCGTGGCGTGCGCAACCAGTAGCCCGAACCCAAGGCGGTCGAACCGATGCTCAAGATCAACGACGTGGTGAAGAAGTACGACCCCGCCTCATCCGCCCGGTTGCGGCGGCGAGGGGTCGATGCCGGCAAGCACCGTCCCGCGCTGGGCGGGGTGAGCCTGCGCGTGGAGGAGGGGCAGTTCCACACGCTGCTGGGGCCGTCGGGGTGTGGCAAGACCACGCTGCTGCGGTCGGTCGCGGGGCTCGAGCACCCGGACTCCGGCGAGATCGAGCTGGGCGGCGACACACTCTTCTCCGCCGAGCGGTCCGTGGACCTCTCGCCGGACCGGCGCCGGCTCGGCATGGTGTTCCAGTCCTACGCGATCTGGCCGCACATGTCCGTGCGCCAGAACGTCGCGTTCCCGATGCGGGTGGGCCGGGCCAAGCGGCCCAAGGCCGAGGTCGACAAGCTGGTGGTGGCGGCACTGGAATCGGTCGGGCTGAGCGAGGCCATCGACCGGTCGGCCACGAAGCTCTCCGGCGGCCAGCAGCAGCGGCTCGCGTTCGCCCGCGCCATGGTCGGCCGGCCGCGCCTGCTGCTGCTCGACGAGCCCCTGTCCAACCTCGACGCGCAGCTTCGCGCGTCGATGCGCCTGGAACTGAAGCGGCTGCAGAGCGAACTGGGGCTGACCACCCTCTACGTCACCCACGACCAGGCCGAGGCGCTGGCGATCTCCGACGTGATCACCATCATGAGCGGCGGGCGCATCATGCAGCAGGGCACCCCGCGCGAGATCTACGACCACCCGCAGAACCTGTTCGTGGCCCGGTTCATCGGGTCGCCGAACCTGCTCCCGGCGAAGATCGACGACGGCTCGGGCCGTCGGACGGTGCTCACGGACGTCGGCCCGCTCGTGCTCGACGAAGCGGTGCCGGCCGGGCTCACCGACGTCGTCCTGGTGCTGCGCCCGGAAGACCTCGAGCCGCGGCGCCGGACCGCCGGCGCCCCCGGGTCGGCGGGGGCGAACGAACTGTCCGGCACCGTGGTCGCCCAGTCGTTCGAGGGCGAGTGCATCCGGCACATCGTGGCGGTCGGCGACGAGCGCATCGAGTGCCGGTCGGCCCGGCACTCGGACGTGCGTCCCGGCGACGAGGTGTCGGTCCCGGTGCCCGGGCGGGCTTTGTCAGTGGTCGACGCGCAGGACGAACCGCACTGAGCGGCCGGTGAAACACCCGATCGTCCACTCAGATTGCCAACGATCCTGTTAGGGTAAAATGGCAACGATCCGGCTGGACGGCCGGCCTTGAAAGGAGGGCGGCCGCCTGTGGAAAACCGAGAAACGCTCGTCGACCGGTTGCGGACCGCCATCGTCCACGGCGAGCTCTTTCCCGGCCAGCGGCTCGTCGAGGTCGATCTCGCGGCCACGTTCGGATCGTCGCGCGGGAGCGTGCGCGAGGCCCTGGTGATGCTGGAGAACGAGGGCCTCGTGATCCGCGAGCGCAACCGCGGCGCGTCGGTGCGGCCGATCTCGCTGCGCGAGGCGATCGAGATCACCGAGGTGCGCGCCGTGGTCGAGGGGCTGTGCGCGCGCAAGGCCGCGTCGGTGATCGGTGCGGAAGACCGGCGCCGCCTCCAGAAGCTCGCCAAGGCGATGCGCGCGGCGGTGAAGGCCGGTGACATCGCCGCCTACAACGACATCAGCCAGGAATCGCACCACGTGATCCGCGAGCTGGGTGACCAGCGGACGGCGACCGAGGTGCTGGAACGGCTGCGCTACCCCAGCGTGCGGTACCAGTTCCAGGTGTCGTTGCTGCCGGGGCGGATCGAGGAAGGGCTCGCCGAGCACGTCAGCGTCATCGAGGCGGTCGCCTCGGGGGACGGGGACCGGGCCGAGGCCGCGATGCGGGCTCACCTCTCGAGCCTGGTCGGGTCCTTGCAGAAGCTCAGCGAGCTGGGCGGCCTGCCCCGGACCACGCTCGGTCGCACGCCGGCTTCGTGACGCGGGCGGCCGGGCCGCGTGGAACTCCGTTTCGACGAGGTGATCGGCTTGGGTGAACACGGCAGCGGTGCGGCTGCGCGGATCCGGGAACTGCCGAGACCTGCCCGCGGGCCGGTGATGTCGCGTGCGGGCTGAGACGGCGGACCCCGCGACCGCGTCGGCCCCCGCGGTCAGCGACGCCATCCGCGACGCGATCCTGCGGGGCGAGTTCGTGCCGAACCAGCGGCTGGTCGAAAGCGACCTGGCCGACCAGTTCGGCGCGAGCCGCAGCGCGGTCCGGCTCGCGCTGCTGGAACTGATGAACGAAGGGCTGATCGAGCGCGTCCGGAACCGGGGCGCGCGCGTCCGCGCGGTGTCGCTGGACGAGGCCGTCGAGATCTGCGACGTGCGCCTGATGCTCGAACCGTTGTGTGCCTCGCTCGCCGCGACGCGGGCCGACGCTGCCGAGCGAGGTGCCCTGCAGGCGCTGGCCGACGCCATGAGCGACGCCGTCGACGACGCGGATCTGGCCCGGCAGTCCGAGCTCAACCACCAGCTGCACACCCTCGTGCGCCGGCTCAGCGCCCACCACACGGCGACGCACATCCTGGAACGCCTGCGCGCGCAGTCCGTGCTGCACCGGTTCCGCCTCACCACCCGGCCGGGGCGGGCTCGTGAATCCCTTGCCGAGCACCTCGCCATCATCTCCGCGATCTGCGACGGCGACCCGGACCGGGCCGCCGACGCGACGCGCCGCCACCTGCGCGCTGTTCTCTCGGCGCTGCAACAGACCTGACCTGGACGAAGCGGGACGGGTCAGCGCGGATCCTTGCCCCGCAACCGGTGTGTCGCCGGGACCCACCGGATCAGCGAGCGGGGGATCACGGCGCCGGGAATCGCGCCGGCGGGCGGGGTTGGCGGGTTCCGCCCGGCCGCGTCAGCTGCGCGTGGCGGCCAGCACTTCGTTGAACGCCTCGGTCGACGACGGGTGCGTGTAGATCCCGTCGCGCAGATCCGTGGCGGTGACGCCGTGCCGCATGGCCAGGGTGACCAGGTTGATCAGCTCTTGGGCGTCGACGCTCAGCAGAGCGGCGCCGAGGATCCGGTCGGTCTTCGCGTCGATGACGAATTTCATCAGGCCCCGGGTCTCGCCGAGGATCTTCGCTTTCGGCATCGCGACGATGTCGGCGACCGCTTTTTCCGCCACCTTCACCGCGTACCCCTGCTCGCGCGCGTCCTGTTCGGTGAGTCCCACCCGGGCCAAAGGGGGCGTCAGGAAGAGCGCGTAGGGGATGTGGGCGCGGTCGGCGGTGGATCGGGTGCCGGGGCCGGTGAGCTGGTCGGCGACGATGCGGCTGTCGTCGAGGGAGACGTAGGTGAACTGCGGCCCGCCCTTGACGTCGCCGACCGCGAAGATGTGGGGCTGGCCGGTGCGCAGCCGATCGTCCACTTCGACCGCGCCGCCGGCCGTGGTCGCCACGCCCGCGAGGTCCAGGCGGAGGCCTTCGGTGGCGGGCTTGCGGCCGGCCGCGACCAGCACCGCGTCGACGACGATCGTGCCGTCGTCGTCGCCCTGGCGGTAGTCGAGGCGGGCGCCTTCGGCCGTCTCCGACAGCCGGGTGACCTCGGCGCCGAGGACGAACCGGACCCCGGTGTCGGCCAGCACCTGTTCCGCGGCCGCGGCGACATCGTCGTCCTCCCGGCCCAGGATGCGCGGCGCGCGGTCGAGCACCGTCACCTCGCTGCCGAACTGCGCGAACATCGACGCGAACTCGATGCCCACGTGCCCACCGCCGAGCACGGCCAGCCGGCGCGGGAGGTTGTCCCGCCCGATGAGGTCGGTGCTCGTGTGGACGCGGGTGCTGCCGGCGAGCCCGGGGATCGCGGGCAGGACGGGCTCGGCCCCGGTGTTGATGACGATGGTGTCGCCGGTCACGGTCAGGCGGTCGTCGCCGGCGCTGACCTCCACCGTTTTGGGGTCGACGAACGCGGCCTGTCCGGTGAGGACGGTGACGGACTCGATCGAGTCGAGCGTGGAGAAGTTGATGCCGCGCAGCCTCGTCGTCAGGTTCCGCGTCTTGCCGACCGCTTCGCCGTGCCCGGTACCGGTTTCCGCGTGGTGGATCAGCGATTTGGTGGGCACGCACCCGACGTTGGGGCAGGTACCGCCGTACATCTGCGCCGACCGCTCGATCACGGCGACGCGGCGGCCGCGCCGCCCCATCGCGGCGGCCAGTGTCTTGCCCCCTCTGCCGAATCCGATCACGACGAGATCGAAGTGCGTCGAGTCCACAGTGGACATAGTGCTCCTCCTGGCTGCGCTGCGCGCCGGGTCCCGGTCCGGGGGCGCGCTCAAATGTACGTACATTTGAATATAGGACGACATCCGCGCAGTGGGGCCGAGTGTGTCGGGCGCGACAGGCCCGGGCGAAGTGACCGTCACCTCAAGGGGCACGGGGACTTTCGGCCGATCGGCTGTTCAGCCGGCCGGCACCACGTTGTGGTTGATCCGGAACATGTTGGCCGGGTCGTAGTTCGACTTCACGGCCGCGAGGCGTCGGTAGCGCTCCGGTCCGTAGATCACGGCGGCGTCGGGCGCTTCCTCGGGGGCGAGGTTGTTGACCAGCCG